>JAZQYU010000055.1:0-16407 GCA_045633685.1 Acutalibacteraceae bacterium
TTATATTACTTGGGAAAAAAATTGGAATCTGGAAAAAAATGATTGACAAATCCAAATACCACTGTTATAATACATCGTGTTCCGCGCGAGTGGAATATGTGGCGGCATAGCTCAGTTGGCTAGAGCATTCGGTTCATACCCGAAGTGTCGTTGGTTCGAATCCAATCGCAGCTACCATTTTACAAGTTTCCCGTCGTAAGACGGTTAACATATATGGCCCGGTGGTCAAGCGGTTAAGACACCGCCCTTTCACGGCGGTAACACGGGTTCGATTCCCGTCCGGGTCACCAAATTAGCGCCGGTAGCTCAGTTGGATAGAGTGTTTGGCTACGAACCAAAAGGTCAGGGGTTCGAATCCCTTGCAGCGCGCCAGAACAGAGTAAACTCGTTTGAGTTTGCTCTGTTTTTTATTTTGCGTGATGTAAAGGATTCGAACCCCGAGGGGGTGAGGAGCGTTAAGAAAACAATTCAGTGAATTGTTTTTAGCTCTGAAGTCTGAGGCGGGTATTGTTGCAACGCAACGGTCGCCGAAGACGCAACCTGCGTAGCAGGTGTATCCCTTGCAGCGCGCCAAAAATAGCAGATACTTCGGTATCTGCTCTTTTATTTTTTATATGCATATCATTCATCAAAAATATCTGAATATTTCTTGTTGCTTTTCATCGAATACCATTCTTTGCCTGCCACAATAATATGATCCGCCAATGAAACCTCAATGGGATAAAGTGCTTTTCTGATGTTTATTGTTGCGTCAACATCTGCCATTGACGGCACCGCAAACCCCTGAGGATGATTGTGTGCCAACACAATTCTTGTTGCTCCGCATCTGATAACAGGCTCAAGAAGTGCCCTCACCTTAAAAGTGGCGTCATCAATTCCACCCGAAGCAATTTCGGCAATGTTGATAATCTTTTTCTTTTTATCAAGCAGAACGGCAATAATCTTTTCTTTGGGCTCATTTGACAGCCTGACAATAATCTTTTTTATAATTTCGTCATCTGTCAGGTAATCCTCACCATTGCCTACCGAAGCCACATATCTCACCGCAAGGCGCGAAAACAAAACCATCAGCACGGCGGCGCTTTCACCCACGCCGTCGATTTTCATCAGCTCCTCGTACGGTGCCGAAATTACACCCTCAAGGCTCCCGAAGGTATTGATCAGCCTGTGAGCGAGGTCATTTGTATCATTTCGCGGATGCGCATAAAAAAGCAGAATTTCAAGAATCTCGTGGTCATGCAGGGAGTTGAAATCTCTTTTCAAAAAAGATTCTCTCATTCTTTTTCTGTGTCCGCTGTGAATGTTTTTCTCAGCCATTGTCAGTCCTCATTTCAAAAACAGCTCCTTGCAGGTTTCGGGCACACTTGTGCACACCCGGTCTGCATGGCTCTTAACCTCGTCGGTTGCAATGCTCATTGCAAAGGAAAGACCCGCTTCCCTGAACATAGGCACATCGTTATAATTATCACCAAAGGCGGCAATTTCACTTTTGGGGATTCCTGTTGCTTTTGAAATTGCCTCAATGCCTGTACCCTTGTCGCTGATTGTGAAATCAAGCCACATATCACCTGCAACGGCAACATTGAGCTTATCTCCCCAACGGGAAATAAATTCGGGGGCAACGTCGGCAATTCCGCTGATTTTGCACACCGCAATTTTCTGA
Organism: Acutalibacteraceae bacterium; assembly: GCA_045633685.1. GTDB lineage: Bacteria > Bacillota > Clostridia > Oscillospirales > Acutalibacteraceae > CAG-488. The sequence continues at coordinate 1,664 of JAZQYU010000055.1, forward strand.
ATTTCTTCAGGAATATCGTCAAAGCAATTTACAACAACAGCTCTGTTTTGCAAAAGCTCTGTAACAATTTTGTAAAACTCCTCGGTGGGATTGATAAGATAACACACCGTCGCGCCCGAAATCATAGGCTGGGCTTCGGGAGTTGCAAGGATATCCTCCACTATTCCCCTGGCAACGCTTTTTTCAAGAAGTACGCGAGAAATCAGTTTTTCATTGCGGATAACGTAAGCTCCGTTTTCGCAGTTAAAAATCACATCTTCTGCCACATCTTCGCCAAGAAAATATTTAACCCCGGGATACTGCCTGCCTGTTGAAATGCAGAAGGTGTAGCCTGCCGCTTTCAGATCCTTTATCATCTGAATTGCCTCGGCAGACGGCTTTTCCTCCCTTTCGTGCTTCGTTCCGTCGTTTATCAATGTTCCGTCTATATCACACGCTATGAGCTTAATCATTTTCACCTTTAACTCTTTTCCAATATTCTTTTGCTGCCTGCTCGTTTTTGTTGTCACCGAATTCGTAATATTTCGCATCTTTGAGACAATCAGGCAGGTATTGCTGCTTTACCCAATGGTTGGGGTACGCATGGGGATATTCATAAAACTGACCCTTAACGGCAACATCGTCACCGTCAAAGTGTTTGTTTTGCAAGGTTCTCGGTATGGGGCCGCTTTTGCCCCTTGCAACATCAGCCATTGCGGCATTGATTGCATCGTGGCCTGATGCGGATTTTGGTGAATTGCACACAAGGATAACAGCATCCGCAAGCGGAATTCTCGCCTCGGGCAGACCCACCATAAGAGCAGTATCAACAGCAGCCTTGACAATGGGAATAATCATCGGGTACGCAAGACCCACATCCTCGCAGGCGCACACAAGCAGCCTTCGACAAGCGGAAGGCAAATCCCCTGCTTCAAGCAAACGGGCAAGGTAGTGGATAGCCGCATCGGGGTCCGAACCACGCATCGACTTCTGAAAAGCCGAAATTATGTCATAATGCTCGTCACCGTCTTTGTCATATTTCATTGCGCTGCGCTGAGTGAGCTGCTTCGCTGTTTCAATGTCAATAGCAATTCTTCCGTCTTTTTCCCGCGTAGAAAGCACACACAGCTCAACAGCATTCATAGCCTTGCGCACGTCACCGCCACAAGCTGTTGAAATATATTTCAGAGTTTCATCGTCAACGGTTATTTCACAATTTCTCTCTTTGGAAGAAATGTCAAAAGCGCGTCTGACGGCATTTTCAATTTCTTCCGGAGAAACGGTTTTGAACTCAAACACCGTTGAGCGGCTGAGGATTGCGTTATAAACATAAAAATAGGGATTCTCCGTTGTGGATGCGATGAGAGTGATTTTTCCGCTTTCTATGTATTCAAGAAGGGTCTGCTGCTGCTTTTTGTTAAAATACTGAATTTCATCAAGATATAGGAGCACACCGTTGATAGCTTCAAAGGTGTCAAGCTGAGCCACAATGGCCTTGATGTCGGCTGTGCCGGCTGTTGTGCCGTTGAGCTTGCAGAATTTGCGGTTGGTTGCCTTGGCAATGATGTTGGCAACAGTTGTTTTGCCCACACCTGAGGGGCCGTAAAAAACAAGGTTGGGCAGTTCACCTGATTCAATTATATTGCGCAGGGGCTTACCCTCGCCGATAATATGCTTCTGACCCACAACCTCATCGAGGCTCTGCGGTCTTATTTTTTGCGCCAACGGTTCGTACATAAAATCACTCCTTGCCAAAGTATTTTATCATTTAGTTGCTTTTTCGTCAATAATAAAAGTCGCAGGTTATTCTGCGACTTTATCTTCTTTGTTTTCGTCTTTCTTTTTTTTGAACTCGTGCTTTTTCTTTTTGATTTCATCATCAAAAACCTTGCCCTCCAGGTCATAAGGCTCTTTGTCGGTCACAAAGAAATCACTGGGAGGAGAAACAATGTTGATTGCACTGGGAAGCACATCGATGTCAACATTGGTGTGGTTGCCGCCGAATTCACCGTCAAAGGTCCATGCGACCTCATCGTTGCAGGTGATTTTGAGATGCTTGGTTTTGAATGTAATGATCTGACCGCCGTCATAGTTCTGATCTCTGATTTTCTTAACAAGATAGAACACATCGGGAACGCTCTTGACACCTCTTACAAAAAGGCATTCAAATTCACCGTCGTTGAGCTTGATGCCCATTTTGTCGTAGCCGAAAAATCCGCCTACACGATTTGTGTTTGAAACTGCGCCAAAATAAAATCCATCTTCAATCACGCCGCCATCATACTCAATTTTCATATCGTAGGCGCGCAGAGTCTTGATATAATGAGGAAGTCTGAAAATAAAGCATTCAAGAACGTAGGCTGTGTGACCGAGAAGGTTTTTGAATTTTTGAGAGGTTACGTATGCTGAGTCACTTGCAATACCGAATGATGCGATATATGAAAAATAATCGTCATTGAATCTTCCGATATCATAGTTGTTGAAATAACCTTTTTTGTAAAGGTCAATCTGCTTTTCTACACTTCTTGAAGCGCCCACAGTTGCGGCAAAGTCATTGGTTGAACCTGAAGGAAGATACATAATCGGCTTCTTTTCACCTGTAGCCATAACACCGTTTACTGTTTCGCTGAAGGTGCCGTCTCCGCCGCAACAGATAACAGCCTCATGGTCTGCAAGATTTTCTTTAACAAGGCGGGTTGCATCGCCCGAGCAGGTTGTAACGGTTTTGGTCACTTCAAAACCGTGTCTGCCAAAAACACGAACGATGTGGTCAGGGTCTTTTCTTTCAGAGTCTTTACCTGATACAGGGTTGTAAACCAAAAGTATTTTTCTCATAAATTTCCCTTTCTCGCCTGGCATCAGGCACGTTCAAATAAGGTTAAAAGTATGTATGCGGTAGGCACGGAGAACATAAGGCTGTCAATTCTGTCCAGCGCTCCGCCGTGACCGGGAATAAGATTTCCGAAATCCTTGATTCCTGCTTCTCTTTTGATAAATGATGCGCAAAGGTCACCAATCTGACCAACAATTGTGCAAACAGCAACTGTAACAATAACCGCCCACAGCTCATAGCCGATATAATCCTTAAGCAGGAACCAGAGCCCTGCGCAGATTGCGGTGGTAACAACTGTACCCGAAATTGAGCCTTCAATAGTTTTGTTGGGGCTGACAGCAGGCGCAAGCTTATGCTTGCCGAAAAGCATACCGCCGAAAAGCGCAAAGGTGTCACATCCGATTGCACTGAGGAAGCCTGTTAAGAAAATTACAATCCAATCGGGGGCAGGAAGTGAGCAGACATAGATAACGCCCACAAAAGGAATAGCGGGATAAGCAAGGGTACTTAATGTTGCAAGGGCATCCTGCGATGTGTGCTTTTTACTTTTCATACACACAACAAAATCCACAATGAAAATCAAACCGACACATGCTATAAGATAAAGCATATCCAATTTAAAATAAATCATCAGCGTTGCCACAGCAATAAAAGCCATTGGCAACGGTGTTATCACATTGCGACCGAGCTTTTTGAGGGCATTGCCCATTTCGTGACAGCTCAGAAGACCGAAAGCAGCAACAAGCAGCATTGCCGAAGCCTTTGAGGCAACGAAACAAACCGCAACAATAACCAGCAAAACAAGTGCCGACATAACTCTTTTAAACATAAATTGCACTTCCTATTCCTGACAAAATCGGGCCACACTCAAAACATAGCCTTAGTACCCTACTATACAGTTTGTATTATACTACAAATCGCAATTATTTCAAGCGACATTTAACCCCAAAATGTCGTCACTCATACCCAAAAGCAGCATTGCAAAAAGCCGACCCACCGCAAGCGGTGAGCCGACCCGTAATTATCTGAGCTTGATTCCGATTTTGTATTCAAGAGCTTTGAGGATTTTGTTGACATATTTGTCACAGTCCTCGGGCATAAGCTCGGCGTTGCCTGCCGCAAATGTGAGGGCAAATGCCATACTCTTTTTGCCTGCACCGATAGCTTCACTTCTGTAAACATCAAAAAGTCTGATATCGGTAACAGCCTTGCAGGCGTCGCGGATAACAGCTTCAATTTCACCGCAGGTGGTTGCTTCCTCTGCCACAAGAGCAAGGTCACGCTTAACACTTCTGAAAGGTGAAACAGGAGCGTATTTGCAGCTCTCTGCAGCAAGAGCCATAAGTGCATCATAGTCAATTTCACCGAAGTAGCACTTTTTGGTGATTTCAGCATCCTCTGCAACTTCATAAGAAAGCTGACCCAACCAACCGATAACCTTACCGCCACATTTAACCGCGGCACTCACACCGGGATGAAGGAAGGGCTTTGTTGCCTTTTCATAATCAAAGCTTACACCAAAATCTTCTGCAACAGCGTCAAGCATACCCTTTGCGGTGAAGAAATCTTCATCATCGCCATAAAGACCAAAGGCAAAACGCTGATTTTCGGTGGGAATAGTAACAACAGGCTGTTCATTGGGGATGAAAACATTTGCAATTTCGAACACCCTCGCAGCCTCGTTTCCGCGTTTCATATTGTGAGCCACAATTTTAACAACGGAGGGAGTGATCATTGAACGCATAATTGAATAATTTTCGCTCAAGGGGTTGCTGATTTTAACATAATTTCTTTCGGGCGCATCCTCAGGAAGTCTGAGCAAATCAAGCTCAGCGGGAGAATAGAAAGAATAGTTGATAAGTTCATTGAAGCCCTGCGCAACAAGACACTCTTTGAATTTGTTAAGTGCCTTCTGCTTTTTGTTGAGACCACCGCTGGTGATAACAGCGTTTGTCATAAACTTGGGCACGATATTGTCATAACCATAAACCTTGATAACGTCCTCAGCAAGGTCGGCTGCTGTTCCGTCAAGGTCTGTTCTGTAAGCAGGAGCAATTGCGGTAAGATTATCACCGTCAACCTCAAGGGTATAATTCTGACGGGAAAGAATATCAACAATTGTGTCTGTTGGAACCTCAATGCCGAGAACTGCATTAACTGCGCTGAAGGTTGTGACAACCTTCTGGCTTTCTCTTTCGGGGTTTGCGTCAGCATCGATATGAGTTGCAGAAACCGTTCCGCAGCCAAGCTCTTCAACAAGATGAAGGGCTCTGTCCATAGCAAGACCTGTTGTGAATTCGTCAACACCCTTTTCAAAGCGATGAGATGAATCGCTGCTCTGACCGAGAGCTCTTGATGAGCGGCGGATATTGCCTCTTTCAAACTTTGCAGATTCAAAAAGAACATCCTTGGTTGTGTCTTTGATTTCTGAGTTGAGACCACCCATAATACCTGCAAGAGCAACAGCCTTTTCACCGTCGCAGATTACAAGATTTTCACTATTGAGAGTGAACTCTTTTTCGTCGAGAGTAACGATTTTTTCACCGTTTTCTGCGCGTCTTACAACAATCTTTTCACCTGCAACATTTGACATATCAAATGCGTGCATAGGCTGACCCATTTCAACAAGAACGTAGTTTGTGATGTCAACAAATGTGCTGATTGAGTTGATTCCGCACATTTTAAGACGGCGGCGCATCCACAAGGGTGAACGCTCAATTTTAACGTCCTTTACATAATGGGCAACATATCTGGGGCAAAGGTCGGGAGCCTTGACTTCAACAGTGATGTTATTGTTGTTGGCTTCTTCCTTTGCGTTGTATGTGAAGTCGGGAGCATTGAGCTTTCTGTTAAGAAGGGCAGCAAGCTCTCTTGCAACACCGTAAACATACTGACAATGAGGAAGGTTGGCTGTTACAGAAATATCCATAACCTCATCATCAAGCTGGAGATATTCCTTAACATCCATACCGGGAAGTGCATCTTCACCAAGCATCATAATGCCGTAAACAGAAGCACCGTCATACCAGTCATCATCAATGCCAAGTTCTTCACCTGAGCAAAGCATACCGTCAGATTCAACACCGCGGAGCTTACCCTTTTTGATTGTCATAACCTCATAAGCGCCGTTGTCATCACCCTTTTTGCGGGCATAAACAGTTGCACCGGGGAGGGCTGCGGGCACGTGGTCACCAACGTTAACATTTGAAGCACCTGTAACAATCTGAATGTCGGTGCCGAATTCACCGCAGTCCACAATGCAGATTACCATATGGTCTGAATCGGGGTGAGGAGTGATTTCTTTAATAACGCCTACCTTAATTCCGCTGACATCGGGAGCAATGGGTTTTCTTTCTTCAACTTCAAGACCACAGGAGAAAAGACTTTCTTCGATAGTTTCAGCATCTATCCCCTGCAAATCTACCATTTCTTTTAACCAACTCATTGGTAAATACATTACAAATCACCTCTCTCACTTTCTGAACTGGTCGGAAATTCTTACATCACCGTCATAAAGAAGGTGAATGTTGTTTACACCGTATTTGAGCATTGCAATTCGGTCAAGACCTGTACCAAATGCAAGACCTGAATAAACATCTGCATCAAGACCGCAGTTTTCAATAACCTTGCGGTTAACAACACCGCCGCCGAGAATTTCAATCCAACCTGTTCCCTTGCAAAGGCTGCAGCCTGCACCGTGACATTCACAGCAAGTTACGTCAACCTCAACGCTGGGCTCGGTGAAGGGAAAGAATGATGGGCGGAAGCGTGTTTTGGTATCCTTGTCAAAAACAGTTTTGGCAAGAGTATCAAGAAGACCCTGAAGGTCGCAGAGTGAAAGATTCTTGTCAATAACAAGACCCTCCATCTGGTGGAACATAGGAGCGTGGGTGCCGTCATCGTCACAACGGAAAACTCTGCCGGGAGAGATGATTTTGAAGGGCGGCTCCATTGTTTCGAGAGCACGGATCTGACCTGTTGAGGTATGTGTTCTCAGAAGAAGATCATCGTTGATGTAGAATGTGTCCTGCTTGTCTCTTGCAGGGTGGTCTGCAGAAACGTTGAGGGCTGTAAAATTGTGGAAGTCATCGTCAATTTCGGGGCCTTCAAAAATTGTGAAGCCCATACCTGTAAACGCATCAATAAGCTCATTGCGAACAAGCGTAACGGGGTGAAGATGACCTGCCTTGCGGGTTTTGGAGGGCATTGTAACGTCAATGGCTTCATCCTCATATCTCTTAAGAAGAGCTTTGCCGGCAAGGTCTTTTTCACTTTCATCAAAAAGCTCGGTTGCCCACACCTTGAATTCGTTAATGATTTTACCTGCGGCGGGACGCTCTTCTTTTGAAAGTGAGCCCAACTGCTTCATAAGAGCAGGGATTGCGCCGTTTTTGCTCAGGTATTTGAATCTTACTTCTTTAAGCTCGTCGAGGCTTGCGATTGCAGCAGCTTCGGATTCAATCTGAGCTTTTAATTCGCTGATTCGATTTTCCATTTTAACACTCCTTATATAATATTGAATAACTGACAAAATAAAACAAAAAAACTCGCCCTATTGTTGCCAAAAGGACGAGTTGAACCCGTGTTACCACCTTTATTCACCGCTGACTCACATCAACGGCCTTATGAAGTACGGCCGAAGCGATACCCCTGCACCAATTACGGTGTGCCTCCGTCGCAGCCTACTGGGTTGCCCGTTCAGTGCGCAGCTCCAAGATGAATTCACAAAGCTCCTTCCTTGCGCCTCTCATCAACCGGCAACTTTCTTTAAGGGGAAACCCTGCTACTGCTTCTTTTCACAGCCTTTGATTAAATTTGTTGTATTATATCATACCCCTTCTTCGTTGTCAAGGTGAAAAAAGTTCATTGCCGCAAACACTTTTTTGTGTTAAAGTTACCAATAGTCTGTTTTGGAAACAAATATAAATAAATATATATCATTTTGTATATTGTTACAAAAACCCACTTTAAATCGATAAAACATTATTGATTTTGAGTATATGAAAACCACCACAAAAAGCGGTATAATATAAAGTAATTCTTCTTTTTAAAGAGGCGAGAAAGATGTATAAAATAGTAAAGAAAGAGGTTCTCAACACAAGTGTTGTTCTTATGGAAGTTGAAGCCCCTTTCGTAGCAAGAAAGGCTCAGCCCGGTCAGTTTGTTATTCTCCGCGTTGACGAAGACGGCGAGAGAATCCCCCTGACAATTTCCGACTATGACAGAGAAAAGGGCATCATCACAATTATCTTCAGAGCCGTAGGTGCTACCACTTTAAAATTAAGCCAAAAAAACGAAGGCGATTATATTGAAGACTTTGCAGGCCCGTTAGGTGTCCCTACCAGAATTGACGGTCTTAAAAAGGTGTGCATCATCGGCGGCGGTGTCGGTTGTGCAATTGCTTTGCCAATTGCTAAGGAACTTCACAAAAGAGGCTGTGAGGTCACATCGATCATCGGCTTCCGTTCATCAGACCTGCTCATTCTCGAAGATGAATTCAGAGCCGTTTCAAAAGAGCTTTTTGTTATGACTGATGACGGTTCTTACGGCAGACAGGGAAATGTCTGCCAGCCACTCAATGAGCTTTTTGAACGCGGTGAAATCTTTGATGAGGTTATCACTATCGGCCCTATGATTATGATGAAATTCGTTGTTGATGCCACAAGACCCACAGGCATCCCCTGCACTGTTTCAATGAACCCGATTATGATTGACGGCACCGGTATGTGCGGCGGTTGCAGACTCTCGCTTAATCAAAACGGCAAAAAGGTGACCAAATTTGCCTGCGTTGACGGCCCCGATTTCAACGGCTACGAGGTTGACTTTGAAGAAGTGATGATGAGAAGCACGATGTACGCTGACTTTGAGCGTCATGCATATGAAGACGCCTGCAATCTTTTTAAAAAGGAGGCTGAATAATATGCCTCAGAATAATATGAAGCTCACAAAAAATCCGATGCCCTCCCAGGAACCGAAGGTAAGAGCACGGAACTTTGATGAGGTTGACCTCGGATATGATGAAGCAACTGCTGTTGATGAAGCTCTCCGTTGTCTTAATTGTAAAAATCCTTTGTGTGTAACAGGTTGCCCTGTCAACATTCACATTCCCGAATTCATTTCCAAAATCAAAGAGGGTAATTTCGAGGGTGCTTACGAAATCATTCACCGCACATCCTCCCTGCCTGCCGTTTGCGGACGTGTTTGCCCTCAGGAGCATCAGTGCGAATCAAAATGTGTGAGAGGAATCAAGGGTGAGCCCGTAGGCATCGGCAGACTTGAACGCTTTGTTGCCGATTGGCACAACGCTCACTCCCACCAGACTCCACCCATAGCTGAGCCAAACGGACACAAGGTTGCTGTTGTGGGCTCCGGCCCCTCAAGTCTCACCTGTGCAGGAGACCTTGCCAAGAAGGGCTATAAGGTTACTGTTTTTGAAGCACTTCACACCCCCGGCGGAGTTCTTGTTTACGGAATTCCCGAATTCCGTTTGCCCAAAAAGATTGTTAAAAAAGAGGTTGATAACCTCAGAGCAATGGGTGTTGATTTTGAAACAAACATCATAATCGGCAAAACCCTCACCGTTGACGAGCTGATAGAGGACGGCTATGAGGCTGTGTTTATCGGCACAGGCGCAGGTCTTCCCAACTTTATGGGTATCCCCGGTGAGTCTTACAAGGGTGTTTATTCCGCAAACGAATTTCTCACCCGTTCCAATCTTATGAAGGCTTTCAAATCTTCTCCTGTTACCCCCATTATGAAGGGTGGTAATGTGGCAGTTGTGGGTGGCGGCAATGTGGCAATGGACGCTGCAAGAACAGCTCTGCGTTTAGGGGCAGAAAATGTTTATGTTGTTTATCGTCGTTCCATGGATGAGCTTCCCGCACGAAAGGAAGAGGTTGAGCATGCCATTGAAGAGGGCGTTGATTTCAGACTTCTGAACAATCCTGTTGAAATCCTCGGATATAACAACCCGGATGACAGACGCGACCCGAAGAACGGATTTGTTACAGGAATCAAATGTGTTAAAATGGAGCTTGGCGAGCCTGACGAAAAAGGTCGTCGCAGACCGCAGGCAGTTGAGGGTAGTGAATTCACCCTTGATGTTGATACGGTAATTATCTCCATCGGCACTTCTCCCAACCCCCTCATCAAGTCCACAACCGAAGGACTTGACGTGAATGCAAGAGGCGGCATTATTGTTGAAGAATCAACAGGTGCCACCACTAAAGAGGGCGTTTACGCCGGCGGCGATGCTGTAACGGGTGCCGCAACCGTAATTTCCGCAATGGGTGCAGGCAAGGTTGCCGCCCAGTCAATTGACGAATACATTATGAATAAATAAAATTTCAGCAGCTATCTCCCGGATAGCTGCTGTTTTTTGTTTAACCTGTTTATTATGTAAAAATACGCAGGCAGAAGAAGCACATCTGCCGCAATCCACGCAATAGGATTTGAATAGCAGGCGGCAATAAACCCGAATTGTGTTATAAACCCGTAAGACACAATTGCCCTTGCCACAAGTTCAAAAATTCCGCCACTCATCGCAACCACGCTGTATCCCATTCCCTGCAAAGCGTTACGAAAAATGAAGATAAGCGTCAGCGCAAGATAGTACCACGCACAGATACCGAAATATTCCGACACAGTGGAAAGGATTTCCGTCTCACCTTTGTCAAGGAACATCAACGAAGCATATGGTCCGCCATATTTGGAAATAAAAAATGCAACGAAGGAATAAATTGTTCCGAGCAAAACAGCACATTTTATGCCCTTGCGTATTCTGTCAATTTTGCCGGCACCCAGATTCTGACCGCAATAGGTTGCCATTGTGATTCCGATGGTTTCTGACGGCACACCGATGAGATTGACCACCTTGGAGCCCACCGTCACCGCTGTGATAACATCAGAGCCGAGAACATTTACACAAGCCTGCACCATAATTACACCCGCCGCAGTGATTGAAAACTGCAAGGCCATAGGCACACCGAGAGCGAGAAGGTTTTTGCAGATTTTAAAATCAAACGGCATATCTTCTTTTGAAAAGTGCAGAAGCTTAAATCTTTTTTTGATTACAAGCAAACAAAGAAAGCCTGAAACGGCCTGCGAAATCACCGTTGCAATTGCCACACCGCTGACGCCCATATTGAATCTGAGCACAAACAGCAAATCCAGAGCAATATTCATCAATGAAGACAAAATAAGAAAATACAGCGGAGTTTTGCTGTCACCAACCGAGCGCACAACTCCTGCAGTGATGTTGTAAAGCAGGGTTGCCGGTATGCCGCCAAAAATAATAATTATATAATCGTGAGCATCCTTGTAGATATCCTCGGGGGTGTTCATTTCTTCAAGAAACAAATCTGTACAAAGCACCGTTGCAACCGTGAGAACAACGCCCAACCCCACTGCAAGATAGGTGATATGCGCCATTATCCGTCTCATGCGCGGTCGATCCTCCGCACCAAAAGCCTGTGCCACAGGAATTGCAAACCCCGAGCAAAGGCCGATGATTGTGCCGATAACCATAAAGCTGAGTGACCCCACCGAGCCAACAGCAGAAAGGGCAGTTTTACCGACGAACTGACCTACGATAATCGTGTCAACAAGATTGTATAATTGCTGAAACAGGTTGCCTGCAAACAACGGCAGGCAAAATCGCAGAATCAATGACATCGGCTTTCCGCGAGTTAAATCCAGTTCCATCGTTTCACCTCATCAAAGATTTTCTTTATACCATTCAATGGCCTCATTAAGGCCGCGTTCGAAGTTATAATCAGGGTCATAGCCGAGCATTTCTTTTGCCTTTGAAATGTCAGCGTTGCTGTGCTTGATATCACCTTTTCTGTCGGGGCCGAAATTCGGCTCGACATCCTTGCCCAACGCAGAAGTGAGAGCATAGTAAATATCAATGAGATATTCTCTGCCGCCGTAGGCAATATTGAAGGCTTCACCCGCGCATTCATGAGGGGCAAGACAAGCCTTAAGGTTTGCCTCAATGACATTTTCAATGTAAGTGAAATCGCGGCTTTGCTTGCCGTCACCATTGATTGTGGGAACCTCCCCTATCATAAGCTGACGGATAAATTTCGGAATAACTGCCGCATAGGCTCCCTCCGGATCCTGACGACGACCGAACACATTGAAATAACGAAGGCCGTATGTATCAAGACCATAGAGGTCAGAATAAATCCTGCCATAAAGCTCGTCAACAGCTTTTGTTAAAGCATAGGGTGAAAGTAGTCTTCCTTCTCTTCCCTCTTTTTTTGGAAGATTAGGCTCATCACCGTAAACCGAAGAAGAACTTGCATAAACAAACTTTTTAACACCGTTCTGCCTTGAAGCCTCCATCATATTGAGAGTGCCCATAATATTGTTTTTTTCATAAAAAAGCGGCATTTCAATACTGCGGGGCACACTTCCCCAAGCCGCCTGATTAAGCACATAATCCACGCCCTCGGTGGCCTTGAGGCAGGTATCGTAATCCTTAATATCACCCTGAATAAAGGTATAGTCGGGATTATTGAGAAAAAGCTCAACATTTTTGTATTTTCCTGTTGAAAGGTCGTCAAGGCAGCGCACCTTGTAGCCCTTTTTAAGAATAGCCTCACAAAGGTTTGAACCGATGAATCCGGCACCGCCGGTTACAAGAAAAACACTGTTTTCAGGAAAAGTTATATTCTGATATCCCATAATTTCCTCCAATTAAAAAGGTCGGATAACCGACCTTGATTTTAATAAAGAATAATTTCTCTGTATAAAATTATCGCAACCGCTCCGCAAGATGTCAATGCAGCAGGCAAAAGACTTCTCCATGCGCGTTTTTCAATCCGAAGTCCGTTTTCATCCGAACTGATTCTGCCCGCAAAGCAGTAAATTCCGCAACCAACAACACAGCCGAGAGTGTTGTTGAAAAAATCATCAAACTCTGTGCAACCAATAGCATAGGTATATTGCCCAAGCTCAATCACAAAGCTCAGCAATGCCCCTGCGCCGATTGTGAGCGGAACAGCTCCCCGCTTACCTCTGAGATTCAACGCTTCGGGGAACAAAATTCCCAGCGGAACAAACACAAGTATATTTTCAAAAATCAACGACAAAATGTCGAAGGTGTTATATTCTGTCAGCACTCTGTGATACGACCAGAAGGGTGTGTTGAAAACGCTTCTGATCTCGGTGTTGCGCCCCATAAGTGCAAGATACAACAAAGCAGAAGCATACACAACAAGCAAAAGCCCGCAGGTGTTTGCAAATCTGCGAGGCTCATTTTCAGCCTTTGATCTCAGACGCAGAAAAATATACACAATGCTTGCCGCCACAATAAAAAACAGTTGCGGATAAACACAATAGCTCATTTAAAATTACAATCTCCAATAAATATAATCAGTATCGGCAAAATCTTTTCTGTTAAGAACACCTTTGACATCCACAAGCACTTTTTTGTTGCATCCGGAAACAAACATTTCATTGAGCTTTTCAATGTTGATGCCACCGAATTCAGAATGAGCAACAGCAATAATAATTGCATCCATATTGCGAATTTCACTCATATCAACAAAGCTTATGCCATATTCGTGCATTGCCTCGTCACTGTCGGCAACAGGGTCGGCCACAACAGGAGTGATGCCATATTCAAGAAGCTCATTGTAAATATCAATAACCCTTGTGTTACGGGTATCAGGGCAATTTTCTTTGAAAGTGAAGCCGAGAATACCAACTCTTGCACCAGACACATTCGCGCCTGCTTTAATAAGATTTTTAACCGTATTTTCAGCAACATATTTGCCCATATCGTCATTTATACGGCGACCCGAAAGAATCACCTGGCTGTGATATCCAAGCTGCTCCGCTTTGTAGGTGAGATAATAAGGGTCAACTCCTATACAATGACCGCCAACAAGACCGGGGAAGAATTTGAGAAAATTCCACTTTGTTCCTGCGGCCTCCAGCACCGATTTTGTGTCAATGCCCATTTTGTTGAAGATGATTGAAAGCTCATTCATAAAAGCAATATTTACGTCACGCTGGCTGTTTTCAATAACCTTTGCAGCTTCGGCAACCTTGATTGATTCAGCTCTGTGAACACCGGCTTCAACAACCAACTCATACACCTTGGCCACCGTGTCGAGAGTTTCTTCATCCATACCCGAAACAATTTTAACGATAGTTTCAAGGCGGTGAACCTTGTCACCGGGATTAATTCTTTCGGGAGAATATCCGACCTTAAAGTCAATACCGCATTTAAGTCCTGACTCTTTTTCAAGAATGGGTACGCACACATCTTCAGTAACGCCGGGATAAACAGTTGATTCAAACACAACAACGCTGCCCTTTGTGAGATTCTGACCAAGAATTCTGCTTGCACTCTCAACAGGAGTAAGATCGGGAGTATGATCCTGATTTACAGGGGTAGGCACAGCTACGATATGAAATTTTGCCTCCCTGAGCCTTTTGGGGTCTGAGGTGAAATCAACAGTACAAGCGGCTATGGCTTCATCTCCGACCTCACAGGTGGGATCCTTGCCCTGCTTATACAGCTCAATCTTTTTTTCGTTGAGGTCAAATCCGACAACTTCAGCTTTTTTTGAAAAAGCAACTGCTATAGGCATACCCACATAGCCGAGACCGATAAGAGAAATTTTTTCTTCTTTGTTCAGAATTTTATTAAACAAATCAATCATAATACAACCCTCTTTTATAATATTCCATGTTATACTTTAACATATCACAGCAACACTCGTCAAGATTTTATGCAAAAAAAGACCGTCCCGAAGGACGGTCTTGATTGAATAAGGATTAAAGAGCGGGGTTAACCTGGTTGATGGGTTTACCGCTTGATACAGATTCCTGAAGAATTGTATAGTCGTTTGCGTTGACACGCTTTCTTGTGTCGTTGTCGAGGTTCATTGCCTTCTTCTGGGCATCTGTAAGGGTG
>JAZQYU010000056.1:0-10129 GCA_045633685.1 Acutalibacteraceae bacterium
CAGAATCAAAAAAGCTTCTCGATATGATGATAAACTCAATTTACACTCATAAAGAGATTTTTCTTCGCGAGCTTATTTCAAACGCAAGCGATGCAATCGATAAAAGATATTATCATTCTCTTGCCGACAGTGCTCTCGGTCTTTCAAGGGAGGATTATAAAATCCAGCTTTTTATCAATAAAGATGCCAAAACCCTCACTATAGTTGATAACGGTTGCGGTATGACAGCCGAAGAGCTTGAATCACACCTTGGTACAATTGCCAAAAGCGGCTCACTTGATTTCAAATCAAACAACGAAAAGCAGGATGATGTTGAAATCATCGGTCAGTTCGGCGTTGGCTTTTATTCCGCGTTTATGGTAAGTGACGAGGTAACCGTCAGAACAAAAACCGCAGGCAGCGAAACAGGCTGGCAATGGGTTTCACAGGGGGCAGACGGATACACAATCACTGAATGTGACAAGGCAGAAGTGGGCACAGAAATCGTGCTTCACATCAAAGACAACACAGAGGAAGAGTCATATAATCAGTATCTTGAAACCTACACAATTCAGTCACTTGTAAAAAAATATTCCGATTACATCCGCTATCCCATTATGCTCGATGTTGAAACCCGCAAGCTCAAAGAGGATAGTGAGGATGAATACGAAACCGTGCTTGAGCCAAAGCAGCTCAACAGTATGGTTCCCTTGTGGCGAAAAAACAAAAATGAAATCACCGATGACGAATACAAGTCATTTTATATGGATAAGTTCCATGATTACACCGCACCATTGCACATCATCCACTCCAAAACTGAGGGTCAGGTGTCTTATGATGCAATGCTTTTCATTCCTGAAAAAACACCATGGGATTTTTATTCCAAAGACTTTGAAAAAGGTCTTCAGCTTTATTCCAACGGTGTTATGATTATGGACAAATGCCCCGACCTTCTTCCTGATTATTTCGGCTTTGTGAAGGGTATTGTAGACAGCCCTGACCTTTCTCTCAATATTTCCCGAGAGATGCTTCAGCACGATTATCAGCTCAAGCTCATTGCCAAAAATATTGAGAAAAAGATTAAATCCGAGCTTACCAGAATGCTCCGTAACGACAGAGAAAAATACATCACATTTTTTAATGCTTTCGGCTCACAGATCAAGCTTGGTGTTTATGCCGATTTCGGCAGATATGCCGCTGAGCTCAAAGAGCTTCTGATGTTCTGGTCTTCAACCGAAAAGCGACTTGTAACCTTGCAGGAATATGTTGACCGTATGCCCGCTGAGCAGACCTCAATTCTCTATGCCTGCGGTGAAACAACCGACAAAATCGATATGCTTCCTCAGGCAGATTCTCTCAAGGATAAAGGCTATGAGGTGCTTTACCTCACCGAAGGCATTGATGAATTTGTGCTCAAAATGCTCCAGACCTACGGTGAAAAGAGCTTTGCCAACATATGTGCCGATGATATTGATCTCGACACTCAGGAGGAAAAAGAGGCAATCAAGCAGGAGAATGAATCTGCAAAAGATTTGCTTGATTATATGAGTGAGGCTCTCGGTGACAGCGTTGAAGCTGTCCGTTTTACCAACAAGCTCAAAAATCATCCGGTTTGTCTCACAAGTGAGGGTGACGTTTCAATTGAAATGGAAAAGGTGCTCAGCTCAATTCCCGGTGAAGACAGTCAGATTAAAGCCAGAATTGTGCTCGAAATCAACTCTGAACATCCTGTTGCCTCCAAGCTGAAATTACTTTACGAAACCGATAAAGAAAAAATTGCCGACTATGCAAAAATTCTTTATTCTTCCGCAAGGCTTATCGGCGGAATGCCTGTTGAAAATCCCACAGAATTGAGCAACTTAATTTGCTCTCTTATGGTCTAAAGCCTTGAATATCCACCTTTTTGGTGATATAATTAAAAGGTCAGGAGGGTACATAAAATGCAAGTAGAAAGAAAAATTCAGTTCCCCAAAAGCGGTAAGCTCACCATTATGCAGGTCAGCGACCCGCAGGATATGCATATTGTCCGCAGCGCAATGGTTAAAATGCTCAACGCAGCTTATGACAAGGTTAAGCCCGATTTGATTGTTTTCACAGGTGATAACATTCTCGGCAATCATGTTGATGACGCTATCATCGGACCTATGAAAAACAAGAAACGTGAAATCACAGAAAAGCGTATCAGAAAGGCTCTTGCTCACATTCTCAAGCCTGTTGAAAAGCGCAAGATTCCGTTCTGTATGGTTTACGGCAATCACGATGATCGCAATGCTCTTTCAAAGCAGGAGCAGGCTGATTGCTACAAAGATTATGAATATTTCTTCGGTCTCAATTCCGATGAGCCTCAGCTTGACTGTGACACATATAATGTTCCTATTTACGATTCCAAGGGCGAAAAGGTGATTTACAACCTTTGGCTTATGGACTCAGCAGGCAAGGATGATGGCAACGGCAACGGATTTGAATATGTTAAAGCCGAGGCCATTGAATGGTATAAGCGCAAGAGTGATGAGCTTACAGCTGCTAACGGCGGCGAGCCCGTTCCTTCACTTATGTTCCAGCACATCCCCGTGCCCGAAACCAAGGAGCTTTTTGTTGAGTGTGACAAGGACGACAAGTGCGCTGTGTATAACGGCCACGATAAGAAGTATTACAAGCTTGACACCACCCGTGCCAACGGTTATGCTCTTGAATATGCCGAAACCACCGAAAAAGACTTCGGTCAGCTCGATGCACTCCGCGAAAAGGGAGATGTATGTGCACTTGTTTTTGGTCACGACCATATCAATTGCTTCACAAGTGAGCTTCACGGTGTTAACATAATTCAGACTCCCGGTGCTTCATTCAGAAGCTACGGCAAAGAGATTACCCGTGGTGTGCGTGTGTTTGAAATTGAAGAAAGTGACCCCACAAAATTCTCAACATATACTATCGGATATTTCGATTTGTTCGGCAAAAACTTCTGGTCGGTGCTTCGTTACATAATGGGTGCAGATGAAAAAGAAGTTATCCGCGACATTGTCTGGGGACTTATGGCAATTTTCGGTGTTGCCTTTGTTGTGTATATTTTAGGTATAACTCATCTTTTGGGTATGTAAAAAATAAACGGCTTGCGTCAGCAAGCCGTAATTTTTTTATAAATACATCTCAGCATATTGTTTTATAATGTTTTTTGCCTGCGCGGAAGCGTCAGGGTCTTTGTCAAGGGCGTGATTTGAGTTTTCAAAAAGCACCAAATCATGTTTAACCCCTGCTTCGGTAAGTCTACGGTCAAATTCCTCAATGTGACCCACGGGAATCAGTTCGTCAACCTTGCCGTAAAAAATTGCTGTGGGTATGCAATTTTCGTCAACGTAGCTAATGGGTGAAATCCGTTGCAATGCTTTTTGAGAATCCTCGTTTGAAAATGTTTTTTTATCGACCCTGGTGTTGCACACCATAGAAAGAATTTCGTATTTCCAGCTTTCAAATTCACCCTTGATACCCATAAGAAAATCTTCCTTTGTGCAGTCAGAGGGAGGGCAGTAAGCGCATATTGCAACAGGCGGCAGAGGTGAGCTATCTTTTCTTGTGTAGGCATAAATCAGCGCAAGATGTGCTCCGGCAGAGCCGCCGGATAAAATCAATTTGTTAACATTCAGGCCGTGTTCAGCGCAAGTTTTCTTTATTGCTTCAAGCGCGGCTGAAACATCGTCGAGCTCATGCTCAATGTGAATGCTTTCAGAAGCGTAACGATAGTTGATTGTGGCGCAGATATAACCGAGGTTGGCAAAATGCTCAGCGTCAGGTGTGTGCACCTCTTTGCTTCCGCTTGTCCAGCCACCGCCGTGGATAAACAAAATTACCCCGGATTCTGAAACAGGATTTTCAGGAATATAAATATCAGCCTTATGCCTTTCGTGACTTCCGTAGGAAACATCTTTTAAAACAGTCATACTCATTCCTCTGTAAAAACTTCTTTAATTGCTTCAAGATAACCGTAGCCGTAAAGGTCGTCAGGCTGCAGGTAGCTTGTTTCTGTCCATTCATTCCAGCTGTTTACGGTGATAAACGGAGCCTTCATAATGCCTTTTTCCATAGAAGCATCTGCAAATGCCTTTATTTTTTTGCAGGTAGCTTTAACATTTTCGGGAGTGTTGTTATACATAACACCCGGCACGAAGTCGTTGAATCTCACATTATTGTCCCAACCAACGGATATATTAGGGTAAAACGGGCAGGGGAGAGCAGTTTCTTCTTTCTTGATTGCTTCAATATATTCGTCACAAATGTAGTTAAAGTCACCGTCAAGGTCTGTCGAGCATCCCCAGTTATAGCTTGTTACCGAGTCAACACCAAGGTAACGGTACATTTCGGCTGAAGTTACACCCTTGTTGGGGTCGGTATCTTTCAACCAATCAAATACACGGTTGCGCCAATGAACAACCTGAAAATGCAAGCCATTGAAACCGGCTTCAATTGTTTTTCTTCTGAAATCATCAAGCCCCTTTTTGCACTCGTCACTTGTGCCGAAGGAGCGGATAAAATTGTCGATATCAAAAATCATATAAACAGGGCAGCCGTCTATGCAATAATAATTGTTTTTCTTAAAATATTTTTCAATTGTTCTGTCACAGATTTCAGAAAAAATCTGCGGAGTAACCACACCGCTCCATATAACTGTATCAAGGTCGCGGTCGGAGTTGCGCTTGTCCCAAAGGTGGGTGGCGTTATGGTTTGCCCACATAAGGCAGAATTTCATTTTTTCGTTGTTATCAGCCTTAAGAAACCCGTCGTTAAGGCAGTTTTCAAGAAATGGGCGGTTATCATACCAATACCAGTCATAAATAAAAACATTCACTCCGTGACGGACGGCGCAGTCAATCTGCATCTGCATAACACGACTGTCTGCTTCATTGACATAACCCCAGGTGGGAACGCGGGGCCAGCGGCAACCCTTATAGCCTTTGTTTGTCATTGCTTTCACTGTTTGCCATTCACCATTACCCTCGGGCCAGAAAATGCGTGTGCGCGGTTCGTCGCCGGTGTAGGACGGCCACACGAAAGCGGCAATGTCATATTTTTTCATACTGTATCCCTCACAGTTATAAGATACCCCGATTATAGCACAATAATTTCAATATTTCAATAAAACTAAAACCGAGCGGGAATCGTGAACAACCTTTTTGATGTGTTTAAAAATGCAGATGTGTTTTGTTGATTTTTTCTTGTTTGTGTGTTACCATAAATTCAAATTATATGCAACGGAGCGGATTGAAATGACAACAGCCGAATATCTGAAACAGATTGATGAAGTGAACAAAAACGGAAAATATCACGCAGATTGGCAGTCTCTTGCTCATCACAAAGTGCCCGAGTGGTATATGCACGATAAAATAGGTGTGTTTATTCATTGGGGTGTTTACAGCGTGCCTGCCTTTGGCAATGAGTGGTACTCGCGCGGTATGTATGACCAAAATGAAAGAGAATTTGAGCATCACAAAAACACCTATGGTGATCAGAGCATTTTTGGTTACAAGGATTTTATTCCGATGTTCAAAGCTGAAAGTTTTGATGCAGCCCAATGGGTTTCACTTTTTAAAAAAGCAGGTATGAAATATGTTATGCCCGTTGCTGAGCATCACGACGGCTTCGCAATGTATAACACCGATTTTAACCGCTGGAATTCAACCCTTATGGGTCCTTGCAGAGACGTTGTGGGGGAATTGAAGGCTGAGTGCGAAAAACAAGGCCTTGTTTTCTGTGCCTCATCTCACCGTGCCGAGCATTATTTCTTTATGAACCCCGGCAGACTTTGTGACAGTGACGTAAATGATGAACGCTATGCCGACTTTTACGGCCCCGCTGTTTATTGTGAGGAATTTGACCCGAAGATAATTCATATCACAACTGCCGACACATATTCAATGGGAGCGAGCAAGGAGTGGCTTGAGGATTGGCTTGTGCGCACCTGTGAGCTTGTTGACAGATATCAGCCGTCTGTGCTTTATTTTGATTGGTGGATTCACAACCATTCCTTTAAGCCTTATTTAAAAAAGCTTGCGGCATATTATTATAACCGCGCCGAAGAATGGGGCAGGGAGGTTACAATCAACTACAAGCACGAGGCTTTTCCTCCAACGGTTGCCACCTTTGATGTTGAGCGCGGAGCGCTGACTGGCATTTCTCCCGTTTATTGGCAGACAGACACCGCAATCGGCAAATGTTCCTGGGGCTACAGGGCAGATAATGAATATAAATCCTCCCGTCAGGTTATCTGCGATCTTGTTGATATTGTTTCCAAAAACGGAAATCTGCTTATAAATATCGGTCCCAAGGCTGACGGAACAATCACCGCTGAAGAAACAAAGGTGCTTCTTGATATTGGTGAATGGCTCAGTGTCAACGGTGAGGGAATCTACGGCACAACCTATTGGAAGCAATTCGGTGAGGGTGAGGTCAACGCGGAGGAAGGCTTCTTTAAAGACGGTGATGAAAAAGCTTTCACAAATGAAGATTTCAGATTTACATATAAAAACGGATATCTTTATGCTTTTCAGATGCGACCGTCACAAGAGGTCAGAATCAGAACTCTCAGAAAGCATAATCCTCACGATTATCTTATTGAAGGCATTGAACTCCTCGGAAGTGATGAAAAGCTTGATTATGTAAGAGATGAAGAAGCTCTTACAATAAAGGTAAAAAATAAATTCAGCAAGGATTTGCCGATTTGCTTTAAAATTGCATTAGGATGATGTTTGGTGAAAAATGTCGGCAGCTTCAGAGAAGATATAGATTTTTTGTCGTATGTATGGTATAATCGCGTAAAACAAATTAAATGAGGTAAAAATATGAAAATTGCATTAATTGCTCATGATAAAAAGAAAAATGAAATTATTAAGCTTGCAAAGAAATATAAGGATGTCCTTGCAAAATATGAGCTGTTTGCCACCGGCACAACCGGAACTCTTATTATGGGTGAAACAGGGCTTAACATCACAAGAATGAAAAGCGGCCCCAAAGGCGGTGACCAGCAGATTGGTGCTATGCTTGCAAACGGTGAGCTTGACCTGATTATTTTCCTGCGTGACCCGTTGACCGCACAGCCTCATGAGCCCGATGTTTCGGCGCTCCTCCGTCTTGGTGATGTTCAGAAAATCCCCCTTGCAACAAATGTAAACAGCGCAACAATAATGCTCGAAGCGTTAAAAAACGAAACTTTTTTCACTATTGTGAACGCAACAACTACAACAGAAGAGTAAAATTTGTTAAAACGAAATCCTCCGTGAAGCCGAATTACTTCCCGGAGGATTGATTTATGCCGTAATTTCTGATGTTATCAGGTTACGTTCAAAGCTGTGAATTTACCTGAGCCCAGACCAAAGCGCTGTCTGATTTTGCAATTTCTTTGTGTTGCAGGAAGCCGCTGTTGACAAATGTATTGCTCGTGTAGGATATGTTTGCGCAATGTTTGCCGAACCGAAGCGTTGCCTGAGCTGAATTTTTGTCAAAGAAATCACCTGAATCAATAGTGTTTCCTGCAAAAACAAGCCCGTTAACGTTGTTAGTTCTCATAAGCGCTGACGGTATATCCTTGAAACTGTTGCAACTGATTTCTATATTTGTGAAAACGGCAGTTTCCGCCGACCTTCCTGCAATGTTGGTGCCGATTTCAATAACCGAACCCCAATCGCTGAAGTTACACTTTTCAAAATAATTGTTGCGGATAACAAGGTTGTCAACGCCCGTGCCCTCCTGCCAGAGAGTGGGCTCAATATCCATAACAACCTTAACTGCCTGAGCCATTGTTTTGTAGAATCGGTTGTTTTCGCAAAGTCCGTTTGAAGATTGAAGAAGCAACCCCCTTGCTCTGTTTTCGTGGAAATAGTTGTCCCTGATAACATAGTTGCCGCTGTCACATTCAGTGTTGAATGCGGTCCATCCTGCCGCTACGCAATCAGGCAGATTTTCAACAATAACCTCTTTCGCTATGCCTTCCATTGCTTTCACACTAACAATTTTTGATGTTGATCCAGTGTCTTCAAATTTGTCATTTTTAAAAGCAAGAGTATCACCGACCTCAAGTCTCATTGCGGAGGCAATCAGCGTAAGGGTATTGCCGTTTACTGCAGAAACATAACCGAGAACGTCGTGAACATTAATGCAATCGTCACCCATTCCGCTGATGTCACAGTCTGAAATATTGAAGCAACCGTTTGTGTTGACAATATGAATAGCGTCTGCTGTTAAAGAAACGCACCGCTTGCTTTTGTGCTCAGGATTAATGCCTATAAAACTGTTAATAATCTGAAAATGTGAGCAGTTTCCCTCACATATATAGGCCATACCGGCACTTCCGTAAATGCTTACATTATCAAAGGTTATGTTTTTGCTGTAATCTCTGATGCTGAAAATTGTTCCGTCATAAACATAGTGCCTGAGTATATATGTTTCTCCGTTTTCAAAGCTGTTTAAACATCCGTTATGTGTTACCCTCAAAGTGTCATCAGAAATTTTCTGAACGGATTTTATACTTGTGGCATCCTGATAAAGATAACTCTCTTTTGAAGAATATTCTGCGCCAAAGGTATAAGCTTCCGGGTCACATTGTGTAATTGCCCAAAGGCGGTTGTTTTCGTTGCAGTATTCGGGATTTTTGAAAACAAGGTCAAGAGTGTTGGTGTCAGTATTGCTATTCTGAACAGTAACAACCGAAGCCAGCGGGCTTTCGTCCCAGTTCCAGTCAAGGTTGAGGTTGCGGATTTCAACGCAGTCACTGTTTCTGACAAAGAACTTATACCCTGTTGAGGAAAAGACAAAGGTTGCGTCGTTTCCGTCAATCAGCAAATCAACACAATTGTTGGCATCAAGACCGTTTTCGCTCCTGAAATAATATGTACCCTTGTCAACAATAAGCTTTGTCTGGGGATGCTGTGAGCAATATTCAAGGGCACTCTGAAAGGCAGAAAAATTATCTTCATTTTCTTCCGAAAGACCGAAATCAGAGGCATTGATCTCTGTCAGCTTTTCAGCTTTTGGGCGCTGAATATAAAAGTGTGTTCCGTTTGCTCCGTTGATCTCGTCTGCAGTTCTGCTTTCACTCAGATTATCAAGAGCTTCAACAATCACATCGGAAGCCGGGGGAGTTATTGAGGACGAAGTGAACAATAACAGAATCGAAGCAATGAATGATATCAGCTTAAGAAGCATATAATCTTCCTTTCAAAATTTTATATCAACCCGATTATATCACGTCGGAGAAGAAATTACAATTGTGTACGGGTGTAACGCCAAGACTTCTTTACCATTATTTCAACTTATTACCTCCCAAAAACTTTTGAGTGAAAAGTTTTGGGCAATTAGTGAAAAATCCGTTCTCGTCAGAGAACGGATTTTTGGCAGTACAGCTTGTTTCAGAACTGCAGTTCGACAAATCGGAAATTGTTTTACCTGTTCTTACTGTTTTTTATAACATAAAGCCCTTCTTGAATGGCAGAGAATGTAGCAAAACAGCAAACAACTACTAAATTGCAATTCCGATCCACTAAAGACATTGTCAAAGGTAACAGAAATAATAAGAATCCTGTAACTTTATTCATTATAGTATGTAGAGATGTGAACTGTTTTTCGTAAATATAGCCCCATATTATATTGGCAATTTTGATGATTGTAATTATGCCGCTCCATATCCATAACCATAAAGGGATATGAATTGTTGGCAAAAATTTAATAAGAGATGTTGCAACCAATGTAATATCCGCTAATGTATCCAATTTAGAACCAAACTCACTGGTGCTATTCGTCTTTCTTGCGATAGTACGCTTGGCAATAAAATCAGCAGTTCCGTGTCCCTAAAAAGCTTCACGGATATTTGCACCAACAGATGTTCCTGAACGGATAAGCTGATTGGTAAGTACAGTTTCCTTTTTATTTTGTTTTACAAAATTACAAACTTTAATTATCTGTAAAGCAAATTCTTTTGATTTTGTAATCAACGGACTGTCTGCCATAACATTACCACCCTTCTGATAAAACTATATCACTTTAAAATAAAAAAATGCAAGGCAAAGCCTTGCAAAAAAACTTATTACTTCTTACCTATTACTTATTACTTTCCAAAAAATCCTAAATGCAAATTTAGGTAAGAGTGAAGAAGTAAGAGGTAATAAGT
>JAZQYU010000057.1:0-123737 GCA_045633685.1 Acutalibacteraceae bacterium
CATCTACGAGCACCATGTTTTCGAGCTGTGCACGCAGACTTCTGCGATAAGCTGCAATGTATTCGGCACGCAGCTCTTTCTGTTCTGCGAGCTCTGCATCTGTGAGACCTTCTGCCTTTGCCTTGCGGGCAAGCTCATTTATTCTGTCAATTTTCTTCTGTTCCATTTTTATTACCCTTTCCTACCGGGCAGACGCTCATACAAATTCCGCAAACTGCACCTCTGCCGATATGTTTAAACTCTTTTTTCATATATTCACTGCATTTTTCGGGGTCAAAAACATCTTTTCGTTCAAGCCCAGGCTGCCACAACCTGCCGTTGATTGCCCCGGAGGGACACGCGGTGACACAAGCGTCACACTCAACGCAGGGTGAAACATAATCATTTTCTTTTATTTCAAATGGGCAATCTGTAAGAATTGTACCCAACCTTACGTCTGCGCCGAATTTTTTGTGAAGAAAAAGCGAGTTTTTGCCTATTCCACCAAGACCCGCAAGCGAAGCCGCCTTTTTGTGAGAATAGCGTCCGCAATAATTCCAACCGTCTTTATTGATGCTCTGGGAAGCACCAACGGGGATATATCTGAATCCGCTGTTCTGAATAAGATTGCCCACTCTAAGAGCAAGGCTGTCGATAAAGGCATTCACTGTTCTGTAATGGTGAAAATAAGTGTGGGTCGGCGCGCCGTTGATTTCTTCCACAACCGATTCAGACAGCCTGACCACAAAGCTCACCCCATAGGAGTTTTCGCCAAACGGTCCGTCAGGTAGCTTTGCAAAGCCTACATCGCAGGCTCCCTCGTCCAAAAGAAATTTTTCAATTTTTTTCTGCAAATCCAAATTCATATCGACTGACCCGAAACTTCCTTTGATTTTTAACTTTTCACCGCAAAAAATATTATCGGTGATTATATGACAGAAATTCAATATCTGACCTCGCGGATTAAAGACCTCGAAAAGGAAATCAAAAATCCTTGTTCAACACCTGCCGAGCAAAGAAGACAGGCGCTTGCTCTTGTCAATTATCGTCTTGATTTAAAAAGAGCGTTGAAAAATCAACACACTAATCAAGCACATTGACCGTCATTCTGCCGTGGCGCTCTCCTTTATATTCTCCGTTGAGATAAGCTCTTGCATAATAAACACAATCGTATGTTCCTTTGCCGAGTTTTTTCGGCAACTTATCTTCCGCAACAAACTGACCCGGTGCAAGCATTGGTGAGGTGTAAATCAGATTTTCAGTTTCACCATCACCGATGATTTCATACACCGCAAACTGAATTGAATATTGACAGCTTTCGGGATTCTGAAACATAAATGATCCCTTTTTGCCGTCATTTTTAAAAACAACGTTGTCGTTGATTAAAAAGCGGATTTCTCCCTCGGGCACATTTTCAATCTGCTCATAGCCGGGGAGCTTGCCCTCCTCCCCTTTTGCTTTGGGCGTTAAAAGCCACATCACTCCGGGGGTAAAGCATTCCACCGCCACCACAAACACAACAAGCAGTGCAACTACCGCGGCGGGAATTGTTAGTTTTTTATTTTTCAACAGTATCAACACCTATTTCAAGCTTGATTTTAACCGTTTGTGTGCCGATTTTTTTATAAGTGTCGGCATCATAGCCGTTAACGGCAAGGGTAACATCCTGCGTGCCGTAGGATACCCCGTCAAAAAGCATAACCGAACGAATTTCCTCACCAGGCTCAACACCGAGAGAACGGTATATCACTTCACCGTTTTCATCAAGAAGAAATGCAACAAGAACACAATCATTGGAGCTGTTGCTGCCAAATTCAAGTAAAACGGGGTCGGTATGTTCCTGAACAGAAATCTTATCATTAACATAAAAATCGAATGCACCCGTATTTCCCTTGGCTTTGACGGATTTCGAAAGCTTCTCTTGCTGAGCCTCGGAAAGTCTTGTTTCCACAGCTACGCTGTCCGGCTCCAGTCGTCCCTTGAACTCCGCATTTTTAACATTGTCAGGTAAAGACGGATTGCCAAAAGCAACCATCGCAATCAGCACAACAAGAGCCGCAATAACAACCGAAGCTGCCACAATGACAACCGCCTTCGGATTAAACTGCTTTTCTTTCGCAATTCTTTCCTGTTTGGGCTTTTTCTCCTTAACGGTTTTTTCTTTCGGAGCCTGTTTTTCTTTAACGGGTTTTGCGTGTTTGGCGGCCTTTTCGGGATAAACAGGCTGCTTGGGGGGCTTTGGCTGATTTGATTTTTCTCTTTTATTATTACTGCCTGCGGCAGGCGAACCTACCGCAGGCTTAGCTTTGGTTTTATTTTTTTTGCTCATTGTTCCACCTTATTTCCAAGGCAAGGTTTCAATGCCCCAAATCTGCTGATAACGGTTTGCCTGAACAGCCTCAACAATTACAGCGACCTTTGCAACTGCATCTTTGGTCATAGTCTTTTCGTTGAATTTTTCAACATCAAAGCCTGTGATAATCGACTTGTCGTGGCTTTCAAAAAGGCCGGTATCCTCTGTGTAATAAACGCAATAGTCATTTTCGCGGTTATCATACCACTTTTCGGCAAATTCAAAAGGCATAATAACATTCTGGGTTACGGTGCCGTCGGGCATAGTCCACTGAATGCTCATTTTAACTCTTACATAAGAGTTTGCATAACCGCGATGAACAACCTTGATTTTTAGGTTGCCGATAAAATTATCGTCCTCAGGATTGGATGACAAGGTATAAAGACCTTTTTCATCTGCCTTGAGAGAAACCTGCTTGCCTTCATCATTAACGCGATAAACCTGAGCCTTGGTTGTGAAGCCTGCAAGTGAAGCATACTGAGTGACAGAGTTGGTGCTGGAATACCATGCCAACGAGCCCGAAACTATGGCAACAACCGCAACAAGGCAAATAATCAAAGCGGCTATTTTTCTTCTGCTGTTTTTCATGATGTCAGCCCCACCCTTTCATAAAATTATCTTACAAGCGCACCATCCATATCCTGGGTTGCGGTCATTGTGATTTTGATCTTATAATCAATTGTTGCCCAGGCGGATTCCGAAAAAGCAAGGTCAATTCCGCATTCGTCATACTCAACCCAGAAAGCAATTTTAACCTTTTTGGTTTCACCGGGATTAAGGCTCACATAGTAGCCTGAATTTCCGTCTTCGCCAACATTATGCTTGTTGAGCGCATCGTCATTAATTTCACCGTTGAGAGCTTTTTTCATTGTGGCTCTGATGCTGCCGTCAACCAACATATCATCGGTAAAGTAAAAATAGCGGAGTCCTTTTGTGTCGTATCGATTAGTCACCGTTGCATAAACTCTGGCAGGAAGTCCGCCGTCGTTGGTAACAGCAACCTCAGTGACCTCAACCACAGAGTCAAACATTGTTTCGCCTTCATCCTCAAAAGCAGTTGCACCCTTGAAACGGATAGCATCCGAAATGGTATATTCACCGTCAACATCAAAATCGGCAAAAACAAAGGTGTTGCCTGTTCCGCTGATGTTCTGGCTCTGATAAGACCAGGCGGTTGTTGGTGACATCAATGAGAAATAGCTACCGCACATAACAAGCACCAAAGCCATACATACAGCAGTGAATTTTTTGAGCTTACTCATTTTTGCCACCTCTTTTCTTTCCTGATTTTGAAACAAGCACCGAAGCGCCTGTGATTATAATTAACACAACAGCTAAAATAACGCTTATTGTTATAATATTCATTTCATTAACGGCTATTGAAAAATATCCGAGATACGGAACAGAATACCACATTCTACCCATAATCTGTTCGCTCATAGTTGCCTGCGGGTCTTCGCTTTCATTTGCATCACCCTTGGTGCGGATTGCACCTGCAAAATAATCTATGGAAACAATTTTGTGTGTGAAATATCCTGAGCCGTCAGCAAACCGAACTGTTACAACATCGCCCTCATTAAGGCTTTCAAAATCCGTTTGCTTCACAAAAACCACGTCACCGCGGTTGAGAGTGGGTGCCATACTGTCGGTCACAACAGCGTAACCCCTTGCCCCCGAAAAAATGTTGAAACCGACAAACAGCACAGCCGCAACAGTTACAATGGCAAGCATATTGAATAAGATGTTACCGGGTTTCAGCTTCATATTATTCAACATCCGTAGCAACCTGATATTCACCAAGGCTGCTCCAACCAACATAGTCTGCCTGCTTTGCTTCAAAAATTACATTAACCATAACCTCATTGCCTGAATAGAGGTTGGCATCAATACTTTCCTTATAGCGGATGCTTTCAATAATTTTAACATCGGCAATATCGGGAGTGATTGTATAAACATCGTCAATGTCGGTAAGCTTTGAGCTGCCGTAATCAGGACCGACATAATAATAGCAGGTGCCGTCCATTCCGTTGTCATAAGGCAGCCACTGATCCGGGTTGGAGAAAACCACCTCCAGATCTTCTTTTTCATCGCCGGAATAAACAACATTCTTTGCGTTTCCGCTTGCAAAGGAGGTGTATTCAATTCTGACTCTTATCTGAGAATCTACGGTGGAACTGTTATACATTGAAATAGAAGCATCGTCGCCCTCAAGCATAACAAGATTCTGACCGGGATAGATACATGCGTTGCCGTAAAAATCTTCTTCAAGAGTGTCGAGAGAAACAGCCATTGAGCTGTCATAGCTTACAACACCGATTGTGATTCTCTGGGCTCTTTTAACGGCTGTAACAAACCACGCATAAGAGCTGTGGCTTGCCATAAGACCAAGCACCACCGCAAGGGAGGCAACGAGTGCAATTATTCTTTTTGTCATAATCAGTCCTCCTCCTGCGAAGCTTTTCTTTTCATAATAAACAGTTCAATCTCAACGGCTATCCAGGCAAGATATGCCGCACAGATAACCACCTTGCCCACAACGGAATTAAGAAACTCCGCAATGTAACCAACCAGCGGAATTGAAAAATCAACCCTGCCCTTGGCAAAATAATAGCTTGTGGGGGACGGGTCTTCCTCCTTATTGGCATCACCCTTGGTGGTGAACATCTGATTGTTTTTATCAATTTCTATAACTCTGTGGGTAAAAAACTCTGTTTCATCATCGTTGTGAAAGGTCATTATATCGCCGGTCTTAACATCGGCAAACTCAATTTTTTTCACAAAAACGAGGCTACCCTCGGGGATGACGGGGCTCATACTACCCGTCTGAATATAATATGTTTCATACCCTGCAAACCTGGGGATGAAAACAATCATCATCAAAAATGCGAGCAGACAACACGCAACCGAACTAATCAGAATTTTCAGCTTTTGCTTTGCGCTTACGTTTGGGTTCATCTGTCTGTTCGTCCTCCGCGTCGTCGTCATTTCTGTTGACAATCATATTAACTAAGTTCAATGCTTCTAAAAAGGTTATGATAACAAGAGGTATCACAATGAAAAATAAAATTATGTTGGGGTTTTGCAAAA
This sequence comes from Acutalibacteraceae bacterium, assembly GCA_045633685.1. Taxonomy (GTDB): domain Bacteria; phylum Bacillota; class Clostridia; order Oscillospirales; family Acutalibacteraceae; genus CAG-488. The sequence goes on from JAZQYU010000057.1 coordinate 5,420, forward strand.
ATCCGATAACCGAGCCTGAAAAAATGCCAAGGTTGAAGATAACCTTGCCTATAATCCTTCTTTCATAAACGGGGAATTCGTCCACAGTATCGTTAGCGTCACCCTTGGTGACAAACTGCCTTTCGCCGCCCTTAAGGTAGTAGATTTCTTCAATTCGGTGGGTGTTGACCTGATTTGCAATCTGACCGCCTGTTGAATAAAAGCTGATTACATCACCTTTTTCAAGCTTGTCGGCAGAAATCTCACGGGTGATAATCACACTGCCCGTCATATATTCAGGCTCCATTGAGCCTGTCTGGATTTTCAAAACGCTGAATCCGAGAACTGACGGCACCTCGTCGGCATCTGCTTTGAGCACTGACACAAACACAGCAAATCCGAGCAAAAAAACCAACGCCGTGAATCCGGCAACCACTGCGGAAATAATTTTTTTAATCTTCATATCAGCCTACTTGTTGTCCCTGAATTTTAACTTCACCAAGCTCTGCCGAGCCTGAAACAGCCTCGTCTCCTGTCATTACATAAACATCATAATAGATGCTATAATCATTGTTGCCTTCATTCTGATATGTGGAAACATCCTGAGCAAAAACATTGGAAACGGTATATTCTGACATTTTGAGTGCCGTTCTGCTGTCAAGCTCAACATCTGTTGTGTTGCAGACTATTTTATAATCAAAATAAACATAGGGCAACAAATCATTGGTTGAAACAAGATTGTCAAATGACATTACCAGCTTAACAGGCACATCGGGGAAGGTTTTGACGTCAATTCTGTACATCTTTTTCTGACCTTCAACCATATTGTTCATTTCAAGATCCCCTGTAAGAGCATTGTAGCTGGCACCGTTGTCGGAAGATTCATAATAAGTTACCGACAAGGTGGAGCCGTCAACCTTACCCGTAAAAACAGACAAGGAGCCCTGATTTGTAACAGCATACCAAGCAAAGGTAACTGCCACCAGGGTAAGGGCGGAAGCGATGAGCAATATTAAATTTTTAATTGTGCTGAAATTATTTTTCATTACTTTCAACCCTCAGATTTTACGGATTTTATCTTACAAGGCTCTCCCACAGGGCGGTAAGACCCCATGGGATGTCTTTTTTAACTACTGTGATTTCAAGAACAACGGACTGTGCGTTTCTGTTTTCAACAAACACGCCCTGTGCCCCTGCATCAGTAACGGTGATTTCGTTGCCCGCACCGTCCTTGGCGGTTACGACAATATCGTAGCCCGACGGAAGAACTGAATCAACATAGAAGCCACCTGATGTTACAAGAAGCTTGTTCATTCGTGCCGCGGAAGTGTCGCAGGATGCGAAGGAGTCAAGCGTTACAACACTGTTATCTTCTAATCTTGACTTGACAAGAAGTCCGACAAGCGCACGGTTCATATACTCATCGCCCGATTCATTGACCAGCTTGTATTCAACATCGGTATTGCCCAAGGTTGCTTCCGCTGTGCCTGCGTCGGTGTAAAGTCGGTCATAAGACCTTGACACACCGTTGATTGTGAGCGTGAGTGACATGTAGTTGCCACAAGCCTTTGTTCTGTTGAGCTGAGCGGACTGACCTTCAACAATTGCACTGTCACTTGCCAGCCATTCAAGAGCAAAGGTGTCCTTACCAACCACAAGTTCAGCGGGCAATGTAACTGCCTTTGAAGCACCTGAGCCGTTGATGGCTGAAAGGTCGTCTTCAGCAATTTGTGTCACAACCACGCTGAGCGCTGTGCTCAATTTGCCGTCGGCAGTGTTGAGCATTGCTTTAAGATAAGGATATGTACCCTCACCTGTTGCAAAAGCAGAAGAAAGGTCTGCACCTGCAATCAGCTCTTCTGTTGTGAGTCTGCCCATAGTATTGTTAATTATATTTGAAACAGCGGTGAGATTTGCATCGTTGTTCATATATTTATCGAACCAGAGGTTTTCATAAGTGTCACCCAAAGCGTAGCCGATTACACCGCCTGCGAAGCAATCACTGCCATAAAGTTTGGCGCCTGCTTTTGTTACACTTACACCGCCGGAAGCGTAGGCATCACTTACATCACCATAAGCCACACCGATAAGTCCGCCTGCGGCTCTGACAGCTTCATCCTCTGTGCCACCGATAACATCAACCGAAACAGCAGAAGCTGAGTAAACACTCTCTGTCTTGCCGTAAGCCACACCGACAAGGCCGCCGATGCCGATTACGGATTTGCCGCCAACTACCTGAGCATCTGTTACCTTAACTGTGCCTGCGCTGAAGCTATGCTTGATTTCACCGTGAGCCACACCAACAAGGCCGCCCACACCATAAACTGCGTCCTTACCCTCGGCAATTTTCATGCCGGCAACGGTAACATCCGCAAGAGATGAGCTTGAATGGATTGCTCCACCGTTCATAACACCAACAAGACCACCTGCAGCATAGCCGCCGTCAACTGAAACATCGGAGTAAGCTCCTGTGACAGTACCGCCTGCCATTGAGCCCACAACTGCACCTACAACTGCGCCTGAGACATATCCGGCTGAGCCGCTGTTCTTAACGCTTACATTGCTGATTTCGGTGAATTCACCTGCAGCACCGGCAAGAGCACCGGCCTTGCCGCGGCCTGTGATATATACATTATCAAATGTGATGTTGCTGAACTGTGCAACATTTTCTGCATCGCCGCCAATTGTTGCAAACAAGCCAGCTTCACCGTTAACAGCGTCAATTCTGAGGTTGCCGATAGTGTATGAGTTACCATTGAAGGAGCCTGTGAAGTTTTCAATGGGGGCTGCTGCATTATCCTTGCTCAAAGCATCTGCACCAAAGTCGATATCCGCTGTGAGGATAATCTCAGCCTTTGCGTTGTTGAGGTATTTGTTAAGACCCTCATATTTGCCCACAGGATTTGTAAGACCAATGAGCTGCTTTGCGTGTGAAACATAGAGTGTGTTTTCATCATAACGCTGAGGAAGAACTGCAACTCTGCTCATTTCTCCTGAACGGATAACAGCATATGGTGTTTTGCCTGTGAATGAATCGTTATAAACCTTGTTACCGTCGATGAGAAGGTCAGCTTCACCGCTGAGAGTGGATGATGTTACACTCACGCCCTCTGCACCGATTGAAACGGGATATGCAAAGCCGTTGATTACTTCTGCGCCTTCTTTAACATCTGCCACAACGGGAACTGAAGCAAGACGCACAAGCTCTGATGCATAAGTATCTGCCATTACAGGGGCAGGATAACAACCCTGACTCATAACCCAGCCGTCAAGACCTTCGGGAACGGATGCCATAAGGTTGCCTGCCGAAACAGCGGCTACATATTTGTCACTTGTTCCGAGAGCAGTTACATCACTGTAAACATGATTTATTTCGTCAGCAGAAACCGCATTTTCGTTTGCGCCTGCGTTTGTTCCGCCGATGATTGCTTTTTCTATTGTAAGCTCACCGTCATTGGTGCCAACAGCAATGCTGTCGCCGCCCTTTGATGAACCTGTTGAAAGAACATCGCTGATTGCAAGGTTGCCCTCGTTGGTGCCAACGATTGTTCCGCCTGCTGCGTCAACAGTTGTTGCAGAAACAGAATTCTTAATAACGCTGTTACCCTTAACAACACCAACAAGACCGCCTACTGACTGAGTGGCCTTAACAACGCTTGTTGCCACACATCCGTCAAGCTTGGATGATGCAAGCTCACCAACAATTGCGCCAACAGCTCTTTCACCGGAAATCACGCCGCCCTCAACAGAGCAGTTGAAGATTCCGTCAACGGCTTCACAATAGCCTGCAATACCGCCCACAAAAGCGGAGCCTGTGATGCCGCCAAAGCCGAAGCCCTGTGTTTCTTCAAGAATTTCAAGGTGAACATTCTTAACCTTACCACTTGCCTTGATGTTGGCAAACAAGCCGATATAGTCAGCTTCGCTTTCAATATAAAGTCCGCTGATAACATATCCGTTGCCGTCAAAGACACCTGCAAAATCCTTAACGGGAGTATATCCGCCGTGAAGTGCACCGTAAACTGTGTTGCCGTTTTCATCGGTAGAAATTCCGTAATCCTCTGCGGTGATAACAATGTTATTCATAATAACAAAGTGTGCATCACTGCCGTCGGGGATAGCGTTAAGCTCTGCAATATTATAAATTTCATAGGGAGAAGCATCTGTGCCCTCACCCTTGAAGGTTATTTCGGTTTCAGGAGCAATTTCAACACCGTCGAAGTTCTGATACTGCATAACCTCGCGCTGGAAGGAAGAAGTTCCGTTTGTCACGGTGTTGGAGTTGAACATCTGAGAGAATGCTTCATTATCTTCGGGAAGAATCTCAAACACACCAACAACGCTTGCGCTGTGCTGTGCTTCATGTGAAAGCTGAGCAGAAACAGTGTTTCCTGCAACCTTCATCTTTCCGCTGAGTTCACCGTTAACAACTGCAATGATTCCGCCTTCTGCGTATGAGCCCTTAACTGAACCGCTTGCAACACATTCGGTTACTGTAATTTCACTCTCGGCAACTGCCACAACAGATGCGGCATTTTCACCATTGATATCTGCAGCAACTGAACAACCGCTGATTGTAAGTGAATCACCGTCTGCAACAGCAACAATACCTGCGGCATTCTGAGCTTCAACGCTGCAACCGCTGATTGAGCAACCGCTGATTTCACCGCTGTTTGAATTTGCAATGCCTGCAACTGCGCCTGCATATTCATCTGCCTTAACGGTTGAATCATTGATTGAAACATCAGAAATCACTGCGTCACCGCAAACCATAGCTGCCACAACACCTGCACTCTTTGTGCCTGAAATGTTGGCTGAATTAAATGTGATGTCAGTAACAACAGCACCGTCTGCAACTGTTTCAAACAAGCCTGCATTTTCGGCTGTTACTTCAAGTCCGTTTACGGCAAAGCCGTTGCCGTTGAGAACCCCGCTGAAGCTGTCAACAGCATCCCAAGGCTCGGAAAGTGTGATGTCATCCACAACAATGAAGTGATCTGACGGATAAATGCCGAGAAGCTTCAATGTGTCTTCATTGCTGATTTCGTAAGGTGCTTCGGCACTGCCGTCACCTGTCATACCCTTAATGCTGAGCATATCAACAGCTGTTTCAATTCCACAGGAATATGTCATAACAAGCTGAGCACCCTCAAAAGCAGTTTCGGTTGCAACAACCGCACCTTCACTGAAAGCAACAAGGCCATCAGGCTGTGATGTTGCATTTTCGAGAACAAACTCAATGCCGTTAACTGAGAATGCCGAAGCATCACCCTGAGCGTTGAACACAAGCTCAACGGCATCCTTAACCATAACAGGCTCTTTGCCAACTGCAACAAATTCGCCCTTTACAGGCACGATGTTATTAACATCTGTGAAAGCATCTGCACAGTTTGCAAGCTGATATGAATTAAGCTCTGCTTCACCGAACATCTCGGCGCTGTTTTGATAGCCTGAGTATATAATGTTTTCAAACTTGATATCGGAGTTTTCATTTGCATAAATTTCTTCTGCGGCAACACCTGCTGCCACACCTGAAATTTCACCGCTGATTACGGCAGAAACAACAACATCCTCGGCTTTGATAGCACCATTAGCCACTGCAACAATGCCTGCGGCAACGTTGCCGTTGACTTTTCCGCCTGCAACAGCGTTATTAACCTCTGCCTTGGAGCCGATATTTGCAAAAATCACACCTGCAGATTCACCGCTTACATCAGCAAATGATTTTGTATCTGAAACAATGGTATTATCACCATAGCCCACAACTGCACCTGCGTAAGCCGCTGACTTAACGCTGACACCATTGCCCAGAGCAACACCGGAAACAGTTGAGTCAACTGCTCTTGCAACAACACCTGCAGCATAAACCACACCGTTGTCACCTGCTGTGTCGGCTGTTGAAATCACAAGCTTTTCTGCGCTTACGGCAGAAATTGTGCTTGCATTTGCATAAGCAACCACACCGGCAACAGCCGCGTTTTCACCGGTTGCGCTGATATTGCCTGAAACGAAAACATTGATGATTGAAGAATTGATAGCCTTGGTGGCAACACCTGCGGCAAGAGCTGAGCCGGTTGCGCTGATGTTCAATTCAACATTTTTGATTACGGCATTTTTCACCGTGCCGAAAAGTGAAGCCTCGTCAGCATTCACTTCAAGACCGCTGATTGTGTAGCCGGCACCGTCAAATGTGCCTGTGAAGGGAGCATCATCTGTGCCAAAGGGAACAAATCCTGCACCCTTGTTATAGAAGCTTCCGCCGAAGTCAAAATCAGCTTCGGAGAAGATTATGTCGTTTGTGAGAACGAAGTAAACACCCTCGCCCATATAATCTCTAACTGCGTCAAGCTCATCAGCGTCAGAAATCCTGTAAGGATCTTCTTCTGTGCCTGCACCGTTCAGAGTGAGAACAATGTCTGACTCGACCTCAAAATGAACATCGAGAGAAATTCTGCTGTCGGAAGCAAGAGCATAAGTTGCAACAACTGCGCAATCTGCAGACTTGTCGGCAACAATAATAACTGAATTTTCATTGCCTGAAATCACAGCAACTCTGTCTGCGGCTTCAGATCTCCAGCCTGTGCCTGAATTAAACACAAAGCCAAGCTCCTGAGCCTTTGAATTTACCACATTAACTGTGATTTTGTCTGAGGTTGTGATTACACCCTCAAGTGATGATGTCTGGAATTTATCAAGGTCTGTGTATGTACCCTCACCCTTGGCTGAACCGTAGGCGCCAAGCTTTGATGAGTAAGAGGAGAACACCACCTTTTCAACAGAAGCGGAGTTTTCTTCACTTACGGCACCGATAACAATGCCTGAATTTTCAGCCTGAGTCGAAATAACTTCTGCAGCTACAACACAGCCCGAAACAGCAACACCGCTTGATTTTTCACTAAGCACGTTACCGATAATACCGCCTGCGTAGTCATAAGCGGTTACCTTACCGCCAATGTTTACATTTTTAACAGTTACATCGCTGAAGTCAGCACAGCTCACCTTACCGATAACACCACCGGCACCTACGCTGACCTTGGTTGAAGCCTTGTAGCCTTCAACTGTTGCATAGGATGTGGAATCCACAACCGCTACCTTGCCCTGAGCGTCACCGATGAAACCGCCGCTTGCCATCGAAGAGCCGATTGAAGAGCCTCCGTCTGCAACACAGTGTTCAATTGAAAGCGCAGAGTCCTTAACGACACTTGCAACAAATCCGCCTGCTGAAACTGCTCCTTCAATGGGAACAACCTTGGCATTCACCTTGCTGTCGGCAATAACTGCCTTTGTTCCGGAAATTGTTGCACCGATGAAACCGCCTGCAACATCACCGCTTACGGTTGCGTCAACCTGACAAGCTTCAATTCTGCCTGCAAAGGTGCCTGCAACACCGCCAACATTTTTGTCGGCAGTAATTTCTGAATCAATTACTTTAACCGAGGTGAGCTGTGCAGCATTTGCGCTACCTGCAACACCGCCGGCATTGTTGGTGGCTTCAACTGATACAGCCTTAACCTCTGCGTTTTTAACTGCACACTTGCCTTCAACAAGACCAACGACACCGCCGGCATTGTTGAGAGCAGATACGCTTGTATTTTCAATTTTAATGTTTGCAACGGTAACATTTTCACCGTTTACGCTACCTGCAAGAGCACCTGCAAAGCTTTCCTGTGCAGAAACTTTGCTGTTGATAACGGTGATGTTGCTTACAACTGTATCCGAATTGAGCTGACCTGCCACAACACCTGCATAAGAGCCTGCGGCAGAAATGTCGGCACCGTTGATAACAAGATTTTTAACTGTTGCATTTTCAAGCGCACCGAACAAAGCAGCCTTGGATGTGCCGCCAACTGTGAGGCCGCTGATTGTGTGGCCGCAACCGTCAAACACACCACTGAAAGCAACAGCAGTTCCGCCCACAGGCTTGAAGCCCGCGAGAGAAGACATATCTATATCATTGGCAAGTTTAAAGCTTTCACCGTTGAATTTTTCAATGTTGTCGCTGATGAATGCGATGTCAACTGCGTAATAAATGATGTAGTTGCCGTCTGCATCCTTTTTAAGTCCGTTGGAAACACCGATTGTTGCGCTGAGACCTGTGGGCTTGTGAAGAAGAGTTACCTTGCTGTTGAGAACAGTTATAACATCATCGGTTGCTTCAACAGGGAGGTAGAGAACTCCGTCTTTAACTGTGATTCCGCTGACGTTAACGTTAAGCTCTTCAGCATTATAAAGGGCTGTGAATTCATCAGCACAAACTGAGCCGAACAATGCAACATCCTTGGGAAGGGTAATTGAAACAACACTGCCCTTGCCCGCGATGAAGCCCTGCTCACCTGCATCAAACAACCATCTGCCTGCAACAACATTTTCAAGCTCAGCAGGAGCTGCATTTTCATTGTGCGAGCTGATGAAGCTATTGGTAACTGTGAAATTATCTTTATTTCCTGCGCCGATAAGTGCATAATCAACAACAGAGGAATCAACTGTGCCGAAGCATGAGCTGATTTCACCGTCTGTGTTAGCAATCACCTTGCCGATGAATGCTGCACTGTCGGCAACCTTATTTTCATAATCTGATGTAATTGAAACGCTTGCACCACTTGAAGTGATTTTTGCGCCATTTGCGTCAACAGCTGCAATAAGACCTGCAACGTTTGACACTTCTTCATCTGCAATGTGAACGGGAATTTCAGCATAGCAGGAATCAATAACTGTGGCGCCCATAACCTTGTTGAGGAAAGGAGCAACAGAAGATTTTTCTGCAACGAGACGGATAACCTCTTCGCTTCCTTCAGGAAGCTCGCCCTTAACAAGACGAACGTTGCTGAACTGAGCTGAATTTGCGTCACCGAAAATTGCAGTTTTGATTTCACCGCACAGTCTAACTGTGAGGTTGCTTATTTCACCCGAAACACCGCTGAACAAGGGAGCGTCAGTTGAAAGAGCAAATCCTGCACCGTTGAGGTGGCCGCTGAACGGGAATGCGCTCCAATTTTCGGGCACGGTAACATCACCGGCAAGCTCAAAGTATGCAAAAGGTGCGGCTTTGATGAATTCCAGCTCTGTTGCGTTTGAAATTGTAATCGGGCTTTCTGCGCTGAGACCGTTACCCTGTGCATCTTTTTCAAGGGTAATGAGTGCAACTGACATATCGCGGGTTACAACAGTTGCATTGTTGTAGCCTGACTTAACTGTGAACTTAGCTGTGTATGTAAGCTTTGCTGTTTTGTTGGCTGAAAGAGCCTTAAGAACAACAGCATTTTCGCCCTTGGTCATTTCAACTCCTGAACCTGAAAGTGAAACAGAAGCAACATCGGTTACTGCTGAGGAAACTGCGCCCCATTCACCGCCAAAGGCTGAAAGGCTCAGCTTCTTGTTGTCACCTGCGTTGATTGTGATAACTCGGAGAGGAGCTGTCATTTCACCCTGCTTTGCGCCTGACTTATATGCAACAAACCTTCCGCTGATTTCACTTGACCAGAGGTTGCTTTCAACAGATGCTTCACCCTCACCGATTACAGCTCCACGAGCTGTATCAGCAGGAAGAGAAACAAATGTTGCGTTGTTTGCGATTGTTGCGCCTTCTTCTGAACGGCCTGCAATTCCGCCGGCAATACCCTTGCCGCCTGCAGCACCTGTTGCCACGCAACTGTTGATAGTTGAATCTTTTGCGCTGAAGCCTGCGATTCCGCCGTAAACACCACCGTCAACAAAGGCTGAAACCTCGTTTGCAGAGCATGAGATGATTTTGCCGTTATTTGTGCCTGCAACTGCACCTGATGTGCCGCCACTTACGATAACTGCGTTTGATTCTGAAACGGCACTCTTGCCGTCATATGCTCCGTTGACGCTGCAATTGTTGATTTCACCGGCATTGATACCGGAAATTCCGCCTGACTGCTTGGCATATGCTACTGAAGCAATTGAAACGGCACAATCCTTAATCTGAGAATTGTTTACACCGGCAACCGCACCGATTGAGAAGGTTGCTTTGCTTTCTGATGTTACAACGCTGACGGCAGTTGCCTTAACAGCACTGATTGCTCCGTTGTTGTTGCCTGCAATACCACCTGCAACATTAATTGCACAAGCCACATTAACCTTGATGTTATTTATTGTGAGATCAGCAACACGACCGTTGTTAACAGCAATGATACCGCCTGCAACACCATCTGAAGCAGCAGATTTAACGTTGAGTGTTATGTTGTTGAAGGTTGAATTTCTGACAGTACCGTCATTGAAAAGGGCAAAGGCAGAAACACTTGATGTATTTTCGTTTTTAACGGTTACATCAAAGTTTTCAACCACAAGGTTTTTAACTGTTGAATTTTTGCTGATGTAGCCAAAAAGTGCCACATTCTCAAACTCGGCAGATGCAACCTTGAGGCCATAGATTCTGTAACCGCAACCATTGAGGTTGAACCAAACACTCTTGGGAGTTGCACCACTGAGAGTTTTGTTGAGTGAAATAATTGTGCCGGGTGTTACGTCATTCTTTGCAAGGTCAGATGCGGTTACACCTGAAAGGTCAATGTCGGCAACGAGGCTGAAGTTTTTATCCTGCTTCGTTGAGTCATTGATAATTTCCTGCATAAGGAACAAATCATCGGCATCGGCAATTTTGTAGGGTCTGTCAGCAGTTCCCTCGCCCTGAAGAGTGTGAACATCAATAGCTCCGCCGTCTTCAACAATATTTTCCTGTGTATCCGGCTGAGTCTTGTTTTCATCTGCAACAGTTGATGAATCGGTAACAGACTGTGAACCGGCGGTATTCTCTTGTGTAGCGAAAACCGTATAGATACCTGTTGAGGACAGCAATACCGCTATACTCAGTATCAATACCAGTACCCTTTCTGTTACTTTTCTTTTCATCAAACTAACCTCCATGATGATTCAAATCATTTCTGATTACTGTTGCTCAATCAGATAATGCTTCAGGCTTTATTTGCCTTATCTTTGGCTTGCTTTGCAGCCTTTTCTCTTGCGATTTTTTCTTTTTCCTTGGCCTTGGCTTTTGCAATACGCTCTTTTTCAAGCATTTTTGCTTTTTCGCGAGCTATTCTTTCCTTTTCCTTAGCCTTTTCTCTGGCAATGCGTTCTTTTTCAAGCTGCTTTGCCTTCTCACGGGCAATGCGCTCTTTTTCCTTGGCTTTTGCCTTTTCTATGCGCTCTTTTTCAAGCATCTTTGCCTTTTCACGGGCAATTTTTTCGCGCTCTTTAGCCTTTTCTTTGGAAATTCTGTCTTTTTCAGCCTGAAGCTCCTTCTCTCTGGCAAGGCGTTCTTTCTCTTTTGCCTTTGCCTTTTCAGCGCGTTCAAGCTCAAGTGCCTTTGCCTTTTCACGAGCAAGACGTTCCTTTTCCTTGGCTTTTTCTTTGGCAATTCGCTCCTTTTCGGCCTGAGCGGCCTTTTCACGAGCGATGCGTTCTTTTTCTTTTGCCTTTTCTTTTTCAAGGCGTTCAAGCTCAAGCGCTTTTGCCTTTTCGCGGGCAAGACGTTCCTTTTCCTTGGCTTTTTCTTTGGCAATTCGCTCCTTTTCGGCCTGAACGGCTTTTTCACGAGCGATGCGCTCTTTTTCTTTTGCCTTCTCTTTGGCTATGCGATCTTTTTCAAGCTGTTTTGCTTTTTCGCGCTTAGCTTTTTCCTTTTCCTTGCGGGCGCGTTCAAGCTGCTCTGCCTTTTCCTTGGCAATGCGTGCTCTCTCCTGCTCCCTTGCGATACGAGCCTGCTCTTTTTCTTTGGCAAGTATGGCAAGACGCTCTTCGCGTTCTTTGGCAAGGCGTGCCTTTTCTTTTTCTTTGCGGGCACGTTCTTTGGCAAGGGCAGCCTCTTTCTCTTTCTGAGCCTTGAGACGAGCCTTTTCTTTGGCAAGACGCTCTTTTTCCTTGGCTTTTTCGCGGGCAATCCTTGCTTTTTCTCTTGCAATTCTGCGGCGCTCCATTTCCTTTTCGTGAGCAATTTTTGCCTTGATTTTATCTTCGATAGCCTTCTTGCGTGCATTTTCCTGAGCCAATGCACGGTCGATAGCCTCTTTGATTCTGTTTTCACCGGCAATCTTCTTGCGGCTGATACGCTTAACCTCATCCACAAAAATTCTCTTGATTTCGATTTCGTTCATATCGTAATCAAGAACAAGCTCTTCTGCCAATCTCTTGAGAAGCTTGGGCTTGATTTTTCTCTGCTTAGCCTTTTTAGCCAAAGCATCCTGAGAAACTGTGTTGTTTTTGAGGAGCATATAGTTGGTTGAAATCATCTTATTAAGATGATCCTTGTATTCATCACTTACCATTTCGTTGGATTCATGAGCAATGATCTCATAACCTACATCACGGTATGACTGAATGAACTGCCACAATTTGAGGCAAGCACGGAAGTTGGGGTTTTTCTGAATAGCGTTCGTTCTCATAATGGGAGGACGAACAGGTGCACAACCGCGAAGCTCCTTCATAAAGCCTGAATGGGCATATTCATTGATAACCTTTTTAATTCTTTCAATTCTCTGGAAAGCCGAAGCGTTTTCACCGTCGATTGTTGCTGTATCCTCAAGGTCGTTTCCGCCTGACTGAGCAGAAACCTCAAGCTGATAGTGGATTTTTTCTTTGCCGCGAACAACATCGCTTTCCATTTTAAGCGATGCCATATTTTCATCGTCGGCAAGAGAGAAAAGAGCATCATAACGGATGTCGATGAACCTGATAAGGTTCTGCATAAGGGTGTAAACAAATCGGTTTTCATAAACCTCAAAGCTTTCTTCACGGAAAACATTGAGAATTTCGTTGGGGGTAACTGTGTCACCCTCAACCTTTGCAATCATATTTGTATGCTGGGCAAGATGGCGTACAGATTCTGCCGTAATTTTTCTCGCTCTTTCTATGGGAACAATTTCCTCTTCCTGAACGATAAACTTACGGGGAACACGGATGATATTGTCAAGAGGAATAATACAGGCCTCAATTTCTTCAACCCATGTTAAATCTATTTTCTTTTCGAAATATCTGTTAAACAGGGAGTAGCTGGTCTTACCACGGTCAATAATGTCATCCATTGTTTCATAGAACTGATTATCTGTGGTAAGGGCATCCATACTCTCTTTATATTCCAAAAATAATTCAAGATATGATTTATCCATCTGACCTTTTGCCCCTTTGCGGTTAATTTACTAAGGCTTTTACATAAGCTTCTGGAGTCTGAGAAGATATTCCTTAGATTCCATCATATTTGACTTACCGAAATGCTTGTTGAGGTAAGTGATAAGTCCGTCAATTTCATCGCGGATGAATGAAAGGTTCAAGCTTTCAAACTTACGGAGAATCTTGTGGCAAAGAACGAAGTCGATGCCATCGATTTCAGTTCCGCCGCAGCCAACATAAGCAGGAACAAATTCCTTGAGCTGCTTAACGATACGGTTACCGAAAGCAAGACGGAAATGTTCGATAACATAGTCATCAAGCTCTTCAATCTTACGGAGGTTTTCGTCTGAAACCTTATGGATTTCCTGACATTCTTTAAACATAGCTTCAAGATGCTTGTAGCTGAGGGGAAGCCATTCTGTGTAAGGAGCATCAAATGCTTTACCCTTACTGTTGATGTCAATGGGAATAGCACGGTCATAAACCTTATCGGAAACGGCGAAAGTAGAGTCGTCGTTGTTGATTGTGCCGATGTACCACATATTTTCGGGAAGCTTGAGCTTACCGTCGAAAAGATGCTTGGGGTCGGTGGGCCATACGCTGGGAACAAGGGATACAACCCATTCTTCTCTGGTAGGCATCTCGAGGATTGAAAGAAGCTCCGCGAAGTAATACTCAACACGGGCAATGTTCATTTCGTCGAGAACGGTGATGTAGATTTCTTCTTTATAGGTTGCTTCATACATCTTCTTGAGAACTTCGGTTTCGTTGAATCTCTTTGTGAATTCGTTGAAGTAACCGAAAATTTCAGTACGGTCACGCCATGAAGGCTGAACTGAAGCAATGATTGCAGGGTTTCTTAAGAATTTACCCCAAGCGTAAGCAAGTGAGGTTTTACCTGTACCCGAAATACCCTGAAGAATGATAAGTCTTGTGGTTGCAAATGATGCAAGGAAAAGACGGATAAGCTTGGGCTCATAATAAAGATGAAGCTGTGAGCAAGCGAAATTACGGAATCTGTCAACGATTTCGGGAAGAGTGATTTCGTTATCGAAATCGGGAGCAACATAGTTTTCAATCTCGATGTCAACCTGTGTACATTTGTAGAAACGGCTGTAGTCATCGGCTGTCTTGTCAACCTCGTCAGACTTCTCTTCCTTTTCTTCATTCTTCTTCTCTTCATATTCTTCATAGGGACTTTCACCGGGCTTGAGACCAAGCTGTGAAACCTTCATAGCAAGAATTCTTTCTTTTTCGGAAGAAAGCTTGATGATTTCACGGTTAAGATTGCCCACTTCATTAAGAAGTTCTTCCTGGTCAACGATTGTCTTGCGTACTCTGACATATTTTTTAACGAGAATAACAATCAGAATAACGATAACTGCAAGAATTGCAACAGTTGCAACAACTGTGAGAATTGCAATAATCCAATCTACTGCAGTGAAATCGGCTGAATTTGCCTTAAAAATGTTTATGTAGGCAGGAACATTGAACATATTTACTATGCCCATTCCGATACCCTTGAAAATGCCGAATAAGCCCTGAACAAAGAACTGATTCAGAAATTCAGATATAAAGGTTGTAACTGTCATTTTTGGTCACCCTCTTATGATTTATGTGAATATGTGAATGTTAATTAGTCATCTGAACCGCCGGATTTTTTCTCAGCCTCCTGCTGAGCAAGGTATTCTTCAATAGCCTGGCGCTTAACGTCATCAGAAATTTTCTCGGCCTTTGCTGTCATAAACATTGCAATAAGCTTATATACCTGCCAGATGAAGAAGAGAGCCAAGGGGATAATTACGCAAATCATAAAGCCGAGCTGGCTCTGAAGGAAATCAAGAGCATTGCCGAAGCCGCTGATTGTGAGACCTTTGACATAATTTCCGCTTTCATCAACACCCGCGCCGATCTGCTTGGCAACAACATCGTCGGGATAAACCTTCTGGTTATCCTCTGTTTCCATAGCGTCACCCTTAGTCACATAGTAGTGAACAGAGCCGTCGTTATAAAGCTGCACATCAAGAATTCTATGGGTATTGAAGCCCCTGACTGTGTTACCGGCCGCATCCTGCATAAGGGTATAGAAGGTGATAACATCACCGATTTTAAGCTCCTCCTGGGGAACTTTCACTTCCTTGGCGATGATAAGGTCACCTTTACCGATTGTGGGACTCATTGAATCTGTCTGAACCGAGAACGGAGTGTAGCCGGCTACATTGCCGATACCTGTTCCTGAGCTCTTTGATGTGAAGGTCATTACGGTTATAGCGATAGCTACAACGATAAGAATAACCAACAAAACGTCTGAAATAACGCCTAAAATACTTTTACCTTTCTGTTCCATTTAACATTCACCTCATATTTTAATTGCTGACTGAAAAAGTCATTTACAGGCATTTTTGCAAATATCTGTAAATCGCTCTTTCAGGGAGGGAAAAGAGGAACGGCGCCTTCCGACGACGCCGTTCCTTAAACGGCGAGGATCCGGCGGAGCAGAGCAACTACTCCGCCGTGAAATTAAATTAGATTATGTTTTGTTTAAGTCAGATCTGTATAATCCGTAAGGATTAGTCGATTGTGAACTTAAGAGCTGCTGTAAGAGATGCACCTGAAACTGAGTTCAAGCAGTCAACGTCCTGACCTTCAACCCAGATGTAAACTCTTACTTTTGTGATACCGGCGCTGAGACTAAAAGCCTTAGCTGAAGCATCAGCTGTGTCTGCAATCTGTTTGCAATTGAGCGCAACTTCGTTACCAGAAGCATTTATAACACCATTTACTGTGTTAAGATTGTTGGCGCCAGCACCTCTGTATAAAGCTTTTGTCTGCAATGCACCGGAAGCAATACCAAGAGCTGTGGCATCATCTGAACGATTAACAGAATCAACTTCATAAACAACATTCTTTGTGCCAGCTGCAAATGAATTAAGAGCCTGTGCGGTAGCCGCATCAGTACCGATAGCTACTGTTCCCAAAGGAGTAAATGCCACACGGAGAGCTGTGTTGATTTTTGAATTACTCTTGTCAGTAAACACTGAGTCACCGAATTTAACAGTCTGGGGCTCTGCGACCTTGAAGAAAAGGTCAAAAGCTACGATTCCGGCTGCATCCTGACTTTCTTTGCTCTGAGTAACAGCTGTAATTGTAGCTTTAGCTGCGTCATTCAAAGATGCCTTAAAGAAGTTTGCATAACCTGTTGCTGAATCAGCGCCTGCAAAAGCAGATGAAACAGGGATAAGGTCTGCGGGATAAAGGTTGTTGTTACCTTCATAAGCATCGTAACGACCTTTTGTGTTGGGGTCTGTGTCGAAAATTTCGTCAACGGAAAGGCTTGCTGTCCATGCAGATGCGTTAGCTGAAATCTGAATACCTTCAGGAGATGAAACTGTGAGGTCCATAGAATCAACTGAAGCTTCTTTACTCATGGAGAACCAAGCGAACGTTGAAGATGTGAGAACGATAGCTGAAACGATAAGCATAGCAATCGCTGACACAAACGCACGTTTTTTGATTGTCTTTTTCATATCTTTACCTCCATAAAGATTTCGCATGCCTTGGCGACCGTTAACCCGTCGCCAAATCATTCGTTTAATTTATATCCTGTGTGTTGAAAAATTTTGAATCGGAATCAAGGAAAAGTGTTTGCCCAGGGTAAGTCAAAGGTTGCTCCTTTTCACTCCTCCTACGCAGCCTCGCCGCTGTCATCAAGTGTTTCAATGAGCTTTAAGTCCATCGAAAACTTGATCTCTCCCTCAAGAATATCATCAACACACTCGGGATCATCTCCTTCGAACCAGATCGCAACCGTGTAACGGTCAACTGAACCTGCTTCGAAATTATCGTTAGAAAATCCGGCTACCTGCCTGTTGCTAACGAAGTTTTTGTCAGCGTACACTTCAAGCACGCTTGTGCTGCCAAGAACCGGCTTTGCAAACACCGTTGACTCGCCGTTGTGTGTTACCATAACGCGGACTGCTTCATCTGCGCCCTGAGTAACGCTGTTAACATTGAGCTTTGCAGTATAACCTGCATTTTCGGTGCCCGTGTTCTTAACATAAAATGAATATGTAAAGTAGTACATTCCGTCTTCTGTGAGGAAATTATGAGAACCGTCATAATCATTTATATCTTCCGGAAGAAGCGGGTATGTACCCTCTCTCATATTTTCAAACACGCTGCCTTCAAGAATCCTTGCAGGGTTGTCAAAATCCGGCGTTTCGCTGATTGCGATACCTGCGTTGAAGGCGTCTGCATTTGTTGTAACGGTAAAATTACCTGTGTTTATATATGTTGTGCAAGCAAACAAGCCAAAGAGGAAAAGCAACAATATAATAAGTATAATAGTCAGAATTCTGATAAGTGCTTCTCTCTTGTTGAGTTTTTTGGAGCTTGTTTTGACCGTGTATTTGCCCATCTTGTCGTTTGTGGCAGATACCGGCTGTGCATCTTTTTTGTTTTTCTTTGCCAATGCAACCCGCTCCTTTCTTATACGATTGATTTCTCGTTTCCGGGTTTGCCGTAAAACGTACCTTTAAGCTGGTCAACACCAAGCTTTTTAAGAAGCTCTGCTTTTTCAGCGGTGTCAATGCCGTCAACCCTTGTTTCAACCTCAATCTTCTTTGCAAAATCGATAAGACCCTGCACCATATTCTGTGTGCGTTCGCTTTCCATAATATCTTCAATCAATGAAGCGTGAATGCCGATATAATCAACTTCATAATGGCTGAGGTTGCTCAATGATGTATATTCAAGACCCAGATCATCAATTGAAACCTTGAAGCCAAGCTCGCGGCAAGCTTTGATGTTTGCAAGAATCTGTTCTTTGTCAGCTTCAAGAATGCTCTGAGTGATGTTGAAGCAGAATCTGTCGGGCTTAATGCCGTGCTTGTCGAGGATTTTCATAATCTGAGGCACGAAGTTCTTTTTGCAGATGTGCTTAACGGAAATCCATACTATAAAGGAATTCACGTCAGCCTCTCTTGCTTCGCAACGCTTGATAACCTCACAGCATTCCTCAATTGCCCACAAATCAAGCTGACAAATCTGACTTGACTTCTCTGCAATGGGAATGAAAATATCTGGCAGAATAACACCAACGGTTTTATCGTTGATTCTCATGGAAATTTCATAATCAATTGCCATATTAAGGTGAATATCAAACACCGGCTGGAAAGAAAGCTCGATCGGTCTGAGTCTTCCTGTTCCGTTGGATTTTTTCTGTTCCATAAGCTACCCTCTCTGCCTGAAATTAAGAATGTGCAAAAGAATTGGTGAAAGTGCACTTCTGTGTGCAAAATATCTATGCACTCGTCACAAATGGCGCACTACCCCCATTTATCCTTTTATACTTATAGTACACTTTACCACTTTTTTATGCAAATTGTCAAGGGATTTACAGATAAATTTTCATAAAAAGAATATTTTTTCTGAATTGTTTTTAAAACAAAAAAATAGCGGAAAAGCCATAGCCTTTCCGCCATTAAATTATAAATCTTTTTCGGGAATATACGTCACCAAGCAGGTGATTTTTTCTTACTTTGTTCTAAGTTCATTTTTAGCTTGCGTCCGAATAGGTGCCCTTGCCGTATAAAACATTTTTATTCAAACCTTATTCCTGATTTTTCTCGGATTGTTTTCATTGTCTTACTCACGGCGAGGGTGAGGTCGTTTATGCTTTCAAGCTCCTGTCTTGTTTCGGGATTGGTGATGTAATTATAAAAGCTCTGTGCTTCATAAGACATCAGCACATGCTTTTCGGTGTCACCTGTGAGCACGGTTTCATTGCCGTCGTTATCAAAATATCTTATATCCGTAAGTTTTGAAATTGACGGTGTTGCAATTGTTCCGTTGTCGCCGAAAATCTGTGAACCGAAGCGGCTCTGACCCACCTTTGAAAAAGTGAGAGTAATCTGCTTATCATCATAGTCAAAAACCGTTGTGCCGTATCCGTCGGCACCTGTTGAAAGGAAGCCTGCGGTTGAGGTGATTTTTTGGGGCTCACCGAACAGATCAAGAGCAGGGTAAACACAGTAGATTCCTAAATCCATAAGACAACCCGTGGCAAACTCCGGGTTAAAAATATTTGGTAGCTCCCCTCTTTTAAGGGCAGGATATTTTGACGAAAGCTGGCTGAAATCAAAATGAGCCGTTCTTATTTCGCCAAGGTTTTTCACGGCATTTCTGAGCACCTTTCTTGCCGGCAGATGCATATACATAATTGCTTCCATATAAACAAGATTTTTGCTTTGTGCAAGAGCTCTGAGCTCTTCAAATTCTTCAGGTTCAACTGTTATGGGCTTTTCGCAGATAACATGCTTGCCGCTTTGGAGCATCAGCTTGCTTTGCTTATAATGGAGGGAATTAGGGCTTGCGATATAAACCGCATCAACATCGCTTTTTGCAAGGTCATCTATATCATCAAAAACCTCTGCACCGCCAAAGGGCTTTGCAAAGCTCTCGCCCTTTTCTTTGCTTCGCGAATAAACGGCAGAAAATTCAAGCCCGTCAACAAGCTTGGTTCCTTCAACAAACGATTCGGCAATCCAGCCTGTGCCGATAACTGCAAATTTAACCATAAGAACACCTCTTTCTTTTATATTTTAACTTGTCGCGGAACAAATTTCAATGTTTATCGGTTGAAATTTTACCGATTTGTGATATACTTATACCATTAAATTGGAAAAGGATGTCTTAATTTATGAAATTAGGTATTGTAGGCTTGCCAAACGTAGGCAAGAGCACACTTTTTAACGCAATTACAAACGCAGGTGCTCAGTCAGCAAACTATGCTTTCTGCACCATTGAGCCCAACGTAGGTGTTGTGTCTGTTCCCGATGCACGTCTTGATAAGCTCACCGAAATGTATAACCCCGCCAAAACAACTCCCGCTGTTATCGAATTTGTTGACATTGCCGGTCTCGTTAAGGGCGCATCAAAGGGCGAGGGTCTCGGCAATAAATTCCTCTCTCATATCCGTGAGGTTGACGCAATTATTCACGTTGTGCGTTGCTTTGAAAATGATGATATCATTCACGTTGACGGAAGCATCGACCCCGCAAGAGATATTGAAACCATCAATCTTGAGCTTATTTTCTCTGATGTGGAAATGGTTGAACGCCGCCTTGACAGAAGCACAAAAGCTATGAAGGGTGACAAGAGCCTTGCAAAAGAGGTTGAATTCTTAAAGCGTCTTAAAGAGGAGCTTATGAACGAGGTTCCCGCAAGAAATGTTGAATGTGACGATGATGAAAAAGAAGTTCTTGATTCAATTGCACTTCTCACATCAAAGCCCGTTATCTACGCCTGCAATATGAGTGAAGACGATTTTGCCAACGGCATTGACTCAAATGTGGGCTATCAGAAGGTAAGCGAAATTGCCGCAAATGAAGGCGCTCAGGTGCTACCCATCTGCGCAGAGCTTGAAGCTGAAATTGCACCTCTGAGCAAGGATGAAAAAGAAATGTTCTTGGCTGAGCTTGGTGTTGAGCAGGGCGGACTTGATTTGCTCATTCAGAGAAGCTATGCTCTTCTCGGCCTTATCTCTTACCTCACAGCAGGCACTCCCGAGGTAAGAGCGTGGACAATCACCAACGGCACAAAAGCTCCCCAGGCAGCAGGTAAAATCCACTCCGACTTTGAAAGAGGCTTCATCCGCGCAGAGGTTATTTCTTTTGACGACCTTATTGCCTGCGGCTCAATGGCAGCCGCCAAGGAAAAAGGTCTTGTGCGCAGTGAAGGCAAAGAATATGTTATGAAAGACGGCGACATTGTTCTTTTCAGATTCAATGTCTGATTTGACTGTATGATTAGAGTTAACGAAATTAAAGTCCCTCTTGAAGCCACCAATGATGACATTCTGCGCAAAACCGCAGAAAGCCTGAAAATACCCGTTTCAAAAATCAAGAGCTTTTCAATTGCAAAAAAGAGCCTTGATTCACGAAAAAAGGATAACCTGTTTTTTGTTTACAGCGTTGATGTTACCGTTGACGGGAATGAGGACAAAATTTTAGCAAAATGCAAAAAGGCAAACAAAATTCAGCCTTTTGTTTATACCGTGCCCGAAAACAAGCGTCAGAGCGCTCTGCGCCCCGTTGTGGCAGGTTTCGGCCCCGGAGGGATGTTTGCTGCGCTGACCCTTGCCCGCGCAGGGCTTCGTCCCATTGTGCTTGAAAGAGGTCAGGATGTTGAAACAAGAACAAAGGACATCAACTCCTTCTGGCAAAGCAAAAAACTCAGCACCGAGTCAAACGTTCAGTTTGGTGAAGGCGGAGCAGGCACCTTTTCTGACGGCAAGCTCACTACGGGCATTAAAGACCCGCTATGCCGTCAGGTGTTTCTTGACTTCGTAAAATTCGGCGCAGATGAGGATATTCTCTATTCCTGGCTGCCTCATATCGGCACCGATAAGCTTTGCAAAATAGTTAAAAATTTAAGAGAAGAAATTATTTCTCTGGGTGGCGAAGTGCGATTCGGCTGTAAAATGACTGACATTATCGCCGCCAACGGAGTTATCCACGGGGTAACATATATAAACGAAAACGGTGAATCAGTTGACCTTGAAACCGATGCACTTATTGCAGCAATAGGTCACTCTGCAAGAGATACCGTTGAGATGCTTTATGCCCACGGCATCACCATGATGCAAAAGCCTTTTTCTGTCGGAGCAAGAATTGAGCATCCCAGAGAATTTATTGACAAGGCTCAATACGGCAGCTTCGCAGGTCATCCTGCCCTTGGTGCCGCAAGCTACAAAATGGCGTGTCATCCTCAGGGCGGCAGAGGAGCTTATACCTTCTGTATGTGCCCCGGAGGCACTGTTGTTGCCGCCGCAAGTGAAGAGAACACAGTTGTTGTTAACGGAATGAGCTACCGCGCCCGTGACGGCAAAAATTCCAACTGCGCCGTTCTCGTGGGTGTTGAGCCCGAGGATTTCGGCAACGATCACCCTCTTGCCGGATTTGATTTGCAACAAAAAATCGAGCACACGGCTTTTGTCAAGGGCGGCGAAAATTATTCTGCCCCGGCTCAACTTGTGGGTGATTTTCTCAAAAACCAGAAATCCGTTGCTCTCGGCAGCATTGAGCCCACCTGCCCTACGGGGGTTACGTTAGGTGACATAAGAGAGGTTCTTCCCCAAAAAGTGACCGACATTATGGCAGATGCTCTCGTTAAAATGGGCACTATGCTCAGGGGCTTCGATATGCCTGATGCTGTGCTCACTGCTCCTGAAACCCGTTCATCCTCCCCCGTGAGAATCAACCGTGATGAATTTTATCAGAGCGTGAGTCTGCGCGGACTTTATCCCTGCGGAGAGGGTGCAGGCTATGCAGGGGGAATTGTTTCTTCGGCTGTTGACGGTATGCGATGTGCAAATGCCGTGCTCAGCGGTGAATATTTAAACTGGTACACAACAAATAAGGACTGATTATTATGTTATTGACAACCAGCACAGGTCTGATAGGTTCACGCCTCGGTGACCTTAAAGCCATTGAAATCATAAAAAATGCCGGTTTCGATGCCCTCGATGCCGACCTTGATTATTGGGATGATGCCGGCTATTTTAAAGGTGACTACCTCGCCAGAGCCAAAGAAATGAGAAAAAAGGCAGACGAGCTCAACATTCCTTTTGTTCAGGCTCACGCGCCCTTTAACCTTTCAATGGACGACGGTGAAGAAGTCAACTACCAAAATACCTTTGCCGTTGCCGTCAAATCAATTGAATGCTGTGAGATTCTCGGTGCCGATATTCTCATTGTTCATCCGTTGCAGTTCAGAGAATATTACCGTAACAAAGATTTTTTCAAAAAGCTTAACAAAAAGTTTTACACAGATCTTCTCCCATATTGCAAAAAACACGGGGTAAAAATCGCCTGCGAAAATATGTGGCGCAATGACCCGCATAACGGCCACATCATCGACAGCGTCTGCTCCGACCCAGAGGAGTTCAATGAATACATTGATATGGTTGGCAGCGAATATCTTGTTGCCTGCCTTGACCTTGGTCATTGCGGACTTACCAACAGAGATGCGGCACACTGCATACGCACAATGGGTGGTGACAGAATCAAAGCCCTCCACATCCATGACAATGATTTTGTTCACGACAGGCACACAATGCCTATGATGGGCAGAATGGATTGGGACTCAATCACCAAAGCTCTTGCCGACATAAATTACAGCGGCAACTTCACCCTTGAATCCGACGGATTCCTGAGCGGCTTCGGAAAAGACGAAGAGCTTCTCCTTCAGGCGCAGAAGCTTCAGGTTGCCGTCAGCAGAAAGTTGATGCAGGATATAGAAAATTTCAAGAAAAAATGAATTTACCCTCGACGAAAAATTCTCGTCGAGGGTTCGTTTTTTTATTTGATGGATTCATAAATTCTTTCTCTGCAGTTTTTGTCTGCGTGGAGGAAAAATCCATCCATTCTCTTTGCATAAACCTCATCAGGCTCACCGTTTCTTTCAACAAGGTCAACGAGGAACTTCACTGCCTCATCACTTGTGTGAGCAAGGGGGCCAAATCCCTCCTCCAACGGAAGGTCAAGCTTACGGTAGTCATTCATACCTGCTCTGAACATTTCATCATCAGGCACAAAATACATAAGGGTCTTTTTAAGATACACAAAATCAAAACAGAAGGATGAAAAGTCGGTAATAAACACCTTATAACTCTTTTCATCAACAGCCTTGTCCGCTACCCTGATGCGCTTTGAATCAAGCTCATAAAGCTCCGCGCAGGAAGCAAGAATGGGATGAAGCTTAAAATCAAGATACCAATCGTTCTTTTCAAGCACCTCTTCAAGCTCCTTTGAATGAAGGAAATCATAAGTTTCTTTAAAGAAATTGCTCTTCTTGAATTTTGCAGGGTTGGCAGAAATTTTTCCTCTGTCGTTATCAACAAGATATTTTCTCCAGGTGGGGGCAAAAAGAATTTTCTTTTCACTCTTGGCGGCATCAATGTCAATGAAATCGTATCTCGGCATACCTGCAGGGATAAGGTCGCAATCTCTGAAGCCGTAATTCTCGGTCATATTTTTAACCTCAAAAGTGGTAGAGATAACCTCTCTGTCCACAGCATTGAGCCTGTCGTTGGAATATTTCCAGGGCAAAAATGCGTGAAGAACGCCGTGCTGAAGATATATAACCTGTGCCTTGAAAAGGTCTGTGTAATATTTCCACACATATGTGGGGAAAGGATTGATATTTTCATGCTCCGCAAAGGCTGTGATCACCTTTTCACTTGAGAGGAAAAATCTTCTGTGCTTGATTGATCCGAACTTGATAATATATTTTCTCTGCTTGGGTGTGAACAGGTCTTTTCTGTCCATATTGTCGTTAACAACATAGTAGCGTTCAACACCGTCGTTTTTATCAAAATCGTGAATAAACTGATAATATCCGTTATCTTTATAAACATTTCGGCAATCATAATAAAGCCAGATTCTGCGGCTCGGGTCAACCTTGTTGGCGCACAAAAATCTCCAACCGAAGGTGCGAGGACGCTTGAGCATAAGAGTTCTCTCAAATTTTTTGGTCGCAGCCTTTTCTGCTGCCGCAGATGCTTTGAAAGCCACAAAGCCGTTCTGCTGACGCTGGAATTCATATCCGCAACGGAACACCGAAAGACGAGGAACATCTGTTGCAAAGGGCGCATTCATTATGAATTCAAGCCTTGTGGGTACGCTCTCGTCACCCACTTCAACAGAAAAATATATCGCAGAATATTTTTTATAGTCCCAATCCAGACGTACTCTGTGAAATTTGTTGGTTTTGATTTTTGCGTGATAATAATCCCATGCGGAATTTTCTGTTTCAAGCAGAATAGTTTTTGCATCGCTTTCGCCTGAAAGATGAGCATAAATCTTCACGTCATCTGTAAAAGAAAGAATAGGTGAACGAAGAAATGCATCGATATAAGCCTTCTGCTTGTCCACCTTGAAGCGGCAGATAGTAAAAGGAACTGTATTTTCAAAGAAAACAGGCTTGTTTTCTCTGAGAACTGATACACCTGCACAGCCTGCCCGAACACTGAGTTCGTTGTCATATTTGAGGCCGAGCATATAACTTTTGTGAGGCGGGTCAACCTTGGGGTGACGGCTGATAACCGAATCGTCAACCTTTTTAAGAAGTGCGCAAATGCGTTCAACAGCCTTGTTGAATTCAGCCTCCTCATAGTGATAAGGAAGAAGAATATCTGAACGGGTTTTCCAGTTGATGTCATTTACATACATTGCCTGGAAATACTGGGGAACACTTTCACCAAAGGAGTTAAAAAGCTCCTCCCAGAAAGCCATTGTTGTTTCAAAAATATAATAAGCGTAAAAAATTGTGTTGGTAATACTGCCGGGATTTTTGGTATAAAGATACTTGGCTCCGGTGCAGTAACCGATTTTCATTTTATCTCTTACAATGTCGATGTTATATTTCTGGTCTTCGTGGCGGAAATTTTCGGTGGTATCAAAAAGAATGTTATCCTTACCCTTGTTTTTAACGCAGATGTTTACATTGGTCTGTGTAATGTAAACATTCTCGGGGCGGGTAAGGTCATAAACACCCTGATACTGAAGATATTTATATCTGAAATGGATGCCTTCACTTTGCTTGCCGTTATAAACGGGAACAATTTTGTAGGTGACAATATCCACTTCGTTTTCGTGCTTATCAAAGAAATCTGCAAGATTCTTCAAGGACTTTTCAGTAAGTTCATCATCGGGATCAAGAAAAACAAAGTACTTGCCCTGCGCGTGCTGAATACCGAAGTTGCGGGTTTTGGAAAGCCCCTCGTTTTCCTTTGAAAAATATTTGAAGAAATCATACTTCTCGCAAAACTTTTTGCAGATAGCTTCGCTGTTGTCGGGTGAGCCGTCATTGATAAGCAAAACCTCAAGATCCTTTTTGTCAATAGACTGCTTAACCAATGATTCAAGACAAGCTTCAAGATATTCTTCAACATTGTAAATCGGAATAATAACGGAAATTCTGTATTTAAAATCCATTTTACCACCTCATATAATTTGCCTTATAAATCAGTTTACCACACCGTCTTTGTTTTTTCAACAAATTTATAAAATCCGCAGGATATTTTCCACTGTTGCGGCAAGATTTTCTTCACTTTTGTGCTTTGAAAGCTCAAAATCCACGGGTAACGGGTTGGTTGCAAAAACCGCCTTCACGCCCATTTCGTATATTGCATCAAGGTCAGCTTCATATCCGCCCACAACCGCAATCACAGACACACTCTTTTCTTTTGCCACTTTTGCAACACCCGAAACCACCTTGCCTCTGAGAGATTGGCTGTCAAGCCTTCCTTCGCCTGTGAAAACAAAATCAGCTCCGTTGATTTTTGTTTCAAACTCCACAGTATCAAGCACGGTTTCAATTCCCGAACGAAGCTCGGCACCGAAAAAAGCCACCATTCCTGCGCCCATTCCTCCTGCCGCACCGGCGCCGGGAAAAACGGACACGTCAATGCCAATATCCGTTTTCACAATTTCCCCGCCGTGACGAAGCCCGTCATCAAGAAGCTCAACCTGTTTTTCATCTGCCCCTTTCTGAGGAGCAAATACATAAGCTGCACCGTTTTTGCCGAAAAGAGGATTGTCAATATCGCACATCGCAGTGATTTCAATCCCGTTCAGAAGCGCACTTTTCCGGGAAATATCAATTTTTGCAATTTCGCAAAGGGTTCCGCCCACAGGCACAAATTCTTCACCTTTGGCGTTATAAAATTTCACACCCGCAGCAGCGGCAGCACCTGCGCCCATGTCATTTGTGCAGGAGCCTCCAAGACACATTATGATTTTTTTGCAGCCTCTTTTTGCCGCATCAAGCATCAATTCACCCACGCCGTAAGTGGTGGTAAACTCAGGATTTTTTCTGTCCTCCGCAAGGGGCAGACCTGCACAGGCGGCCATTTCAATCACAGCGGTGTCACCGTTAATGATCCCGTACTCTGCCTCAATTTTTTCACCATAGGGATCACTCACCGAAGCGGCAATCCGCTCCCCGCCCAAAGCGTTAAGGAAGCAATCCACGCTCCCCTCTCCGCCATCGGCAACAGGAATTTTCACCACTTCGCAAGTCGGGAAGATCTTATTTATTTTTTCTCCAAAAATCTCACAAATACGTTCAGAGGAAATGGTGCCCTTGAACGAATCAGGTATAACAACTGCTTTTTTCATCAGCGGATAACCTTTACTCTGTCGTCAAATCTGGGCTTCTGCTCAGGCTTTTCGTCAGGATAACCGATTGCAATTGCTATCTGGAATTTGTAGTTTTCGGGAATGTCAAAAAGCTGCTTCCATTTGAGTGATTTTTCATCATTGAAAAGTGCACCGATGCTTGCAATAATGCAGGTACCAAGCCCAAGGCTTTCAGCGGCAATAACAATGTTTTCACACATAATGCCCGAATCCATATAGCTCTCGTTTTCGGCAAAAATAATTGCAAGAGTGGGAGCGGTCTGATACACGGGATTAACATCCCAACGGGTATAGGCAGGAGTATCCCAACCCACAACATCTTTAAAATCCTTGTTCATCCCTTCAAGGTAATCGTGATTCTGAACGAATCTCAGGTGGCAGGGCTGACCGTTTCTTCCGCTGGGAGCTTTAACAGCCGCCTGAGAAAGAATCTCCAGCTCCTCGTCTGTAATCTGCTGAGGCTTATATGCTCTGATAGTCTGCCTTTTTAAAATATTTTTAATAGTTTCGTTCATATGTAATCCTCCAAAAGCTATGTTTACAAAAGTTAGTTTATCAAATACACTTTACAAAGTCAAATAAATGATGATATACTTTATAAAAGAGGTGGTTTTATGATGAATTCAAAAATACTCATTGCCAAAGCCGTTGAAGCTATGGAAAACGCTTATGCGCCTTATTCTGCCTTCAAGGTGGGCGCTGCTCTGCTTTCAAAAAGCGGAAGAGTTTTTACAGGCTGTAATATTGAAAACGCATCATACTCCCCAACCTGCTGCGCAGAAAGAACAGCATTTTTCAAAGCAATCAGCGAGGGAGAAAAGGAATTCACCGCCATTGCTGTTGTTGGCGGAAAAGAGGGCGAAATCAGCTCTTTCTGCCCTCCCTGCGGAGTGTGCCGTCAGGTTATGGCAGAATTCTGCGACAAAGATTTTATGATTATCCTCTCTGACGGCAAGCTCACCAAGGCTCACACCCTTGAAAAGCTGTTGCCCGAAAGCTTTTCACTATAAAACCGAGAGCTTGCTCCAATGAGCAAGCTCCTTTGATTTATAAGGTTATTTCAAGCTGTTTTCGTAAGACTCGATCATTTTCTTAACCATCTGACCGCCAACAGAACCTGCCTGCTTTGAGGTAAGGTCACCGTTGTAGCCCTGCTTAAGATTTACGCCTACTTCTGCAGCGGCTTCCATCTTGAAGCGTTCAAGTGCAGCCTTTGCTTCGGGCACTGCAATTTTGTTTGATGATGCCATTGTGTTTCACTCCTTCGCAACAAATTGCGTTTGCAGTAATATTGTTGCTTATGAAGCAAAATTTATTTATGCCAATTTTTGAAACAAAAATTAAAGCGTTGTGCTCGTTTGAACACAACGCTTATTTTAAATCTGATTAGTCAGTGATGATTTCACCCATCATGCCGGGAGCTGCAAATGCTGCGTTTGACTCGTCTGTGTCAATGTGCATTGCAAGGGCATAAGCGGGGTTAACTCTGACAACAACATCACCAAAGATGAGTGTTCTGCCGTCTGACTCAACCTTAACAGAAACAATCTGCTTATCCTCAACGCCGTATTTTTCAGCGTCTGCAGGAGTTGCGTGGATGTGGCGCTTTGCAACGATAACGCCGGCATCAATTTCAACCTCACCTGCGGGGCCAACAAGCTTGCAAGCACCTGAGCCTGCAATGTCACCGCTTTCACGGCAGGGAGCTGCGACGCCGATTGAACGAGCGTCACTTGCTGAAAGCTCAACCTGTGTGTCGGGACGAACAGGGCCGAGGATTGAAACTGCGGGGAATGAACCCTTTGAGCCGATAACCTGAACTCTTTCTTCGCAAGCGAACTGACCGGGCTGTGACAAGTCCTTTTTGTGAGTCAATTCATAGCCTGCGCCGAAAAGTGTTTCCAAATCTGCCTGAGAAACATGAATGTGTCTTGCAGATGTTTCAATCAAAACTTCCTTTTTCATTTTGCTAACCTTCTTTAATTACCATTTGATGTTGTAAACTGACTTTGTACCGAAGGGAAGAATGATACCCATCTTATCAAAGTTGATTGTCCATTTGAGGTCATACTCTGCTGTGAGAACGTGACCTGTTGCAGCGTCAACAGTGATTGTTGCTGTTGATGAAGGATAATTCATTGAAGCTGTACCAACCATGCTCTTAGCAACGCCGGGGATGTTGTCGTTAACAACGCCGGGAAGAATAACATTGAATGCCTTGGGAGCGTGGCCTTCGCCGTGCTTAACGCTGTCTGACTTGGCGTCAGCAACTGTTGTTACCTTAATTGTGTAAACGCCGTTTGCTTCTGTGCATGTAGCGTTTGTTACATCGTTAACTGTGAGCTTACTTGCATAAGCTTCGCCTTCAACGGGGAACTTAGCCTTGATGTCTGCGCCTGTGTATGTAGCTGCGCCCTGGCTGTTTGATTTGAGCATACCGTCAAGCCATTCGTCACCACCAAGCATTTTGTAGATGCTCTGGATACCGCTTGAAATTGTTGTTTTGCTTGCAAGGTAGTTTGTAACTTCTTTCTGCTCAACTGTTTTTGCGCCTGTCTTTACGCCGTTAACTGATTTGTTGAAATAATCAACGATTTCAGCCTTTGTTGAGGGAGCTTTTGAGCCTGTTGATGCGCCTGCATCGTTTGAGGGAGCGTCTGCTGTTGTGTCGTCAGCAGGAGCGTCTGTTGATGTTGAATCGTCAACAACGGGAGCATCTGTTGATGTTGAATCGTCAACAACAGGAGCGTCTGTTGATGTTGAATCATCAACAACGGGAGCGTTTGTGTCAACTGAGCCTGCATTTGAAGCTGCAAGGATTTCAGCAACCTTAACATTGTTTTCTGTCAATTTTGTTACGCCCTGAGAAAGAGTAACCATCAAAATTGCTACGCAAACGATAGCAGCAACGCATTTGATGATTGTGCCTTTGATGTCTGATTTGTTTTCAGTTGTTTCAACTACTTTGTTTTCATCCATGGTAAATACCTCCTGAATAATTGCATTAGTGAGTTCATTATAAAACATATTTCACATTTTTGCAACATATTTTTCAAAGTGTTATTAAATTTATATGATAATTTAAAAAGAGTTATTGATTTTTGCGCCAAAAAGTCGTATATTTATAATGTATTGTTATATATTTGGAGTGTTAAAATTTTGAAAAAGTTGAATTCCATTCCCGTCATACCCAAATCACATCAGATTACCTGGTGGGTTTGCCGCGCCGCCCTTTTCATCTGGGGCACGGTGCTGTTTTTCCAGGGATATACGGTTGAATTTTTACAGGCGATTTTCGCAATAATTTTTACCCACTTGTGGGACTTGTTTCAGCTTCTCGGCGGAAAAAGCTTCATCACTAAGGTACCCTACAATATTTTCACAGGGCTTAATTTCTTCATAGCTTTCGGTTGCGTGGTTGGCACAACAGTCAACAAATTCACCGATTTTGCTTACATCGACGTGCCAGAGCATTTTTTTGCAGGCTACATTGCCGCCGTGGGCGGATATGAGCTTGCAGTGATTATCCAATCAAAGCAGCCCACCGACAAGCGTATCAGCCCCGCCCTGGCTTCACTTTTTGCGCTGGCATTTTCGGTCACAATTTCTGTTGGCTGGGAGTTTTATGAATTTACAATGGACCGTCTTTACGGCCTTAACCTTCAGCGAACAATTTTTAACAGCGAAGAGGGTCTTGTGGACACAATGGTTGATCTGATTCTTTGCGCAGGCGGTGCATTGCTTGGTATGTTTTATTCAGCATTCAGCCATCATAACAAAGAAAAAAAGGCTCTTAACAAGCCTGAACATAAACGCAAGAAATAAGAGGAGGATTTTTTATGAACAACATCAACGAGCTTTACAATTTGTGGCTTGAAAAATCACAGACTGTGCCCGAGGTTTATAACGAGCTTAAATCAATAGAAGGTAAGGATGACGAAATTCTTGACCGTTTTTACAGAAACCTTGAATTCGGCACAGGTGGTCTTCGCGGAGTTCTCGGCGCAGGCACCAACAGAATGAATGTTTTCACCGTTAATCAGGCAACACAGGGTCTTGCCGATTATCTTAATGAGGCTTTTGAAAACCCCACAATCGCAATCGCTCACGATTCAAGAATCAACTCTGACGTTTTTGCAAAAAGCGCAGCAGAGGTGCTTGCAGGCAACGGCATCAAGGTCTGGTTTTACCCTGAGCTTGTTCCCACACCCATGCTTTCATTTGCCGTTCGCAGACTGAACTGTTCTTCAGGCATTGTTATCACAGC
Source organism: Acutalibacteraceae bacterium (assembly GCA_045633685.1). Taxonomy (GTDB): domain Bacteria; phylum Bacillota; class Clostridia; order Oscillospirales; family Acutalibacteraceae; genus CAG-488. The sequence continues at coordinate 36,998 of JAZQYU010000057.1, forward strand.
CAGCCACAACCCCGCACAGTATAACGGCTACAAATGCTACGACGCTCTGGGTTATCAGATGACTGACGAGGGCGCCGCAAAGACATACGAATATATGCAGAAGGTTGATATGTTCTCAGGTGTTAAAACCCTCAACTTTGACGAAGCCGTTGAAAAGGGTATGATTGAATATATCGGCGAAGAGGTTTATGAAGACTTCTACAAAGCAGTTCTTGATGAATGCATCAATCCCGACATCACCAAAAGCAGCGACCTCAAAATCATCTATGCCCCCCTTCACGGCACAGGCAACAAGCCCGTTCGCGAGGTGCTTAAGAGAATGGGACTCAAGGATGTTAACGTTGTTAAATCTCAGGAATTGCCCAACGGCAACTTCCCCACCTGCCCCTATCCCAACCCCGAAATCCGTCAGGCATTTGAAGAAGCAATCAAAGTGGCCAACGAAATCGGCGGCGACTTGCTTCTTGCAACTGACCCCGACTGTGACCGCGTAGGCATTGCTGTTAATGACGGCGGCGAATACAAGCTTATGACAGGCAACGAGGTTGGCGTTCTTCTTGCAAAATATCTTCTTTCCTGCAAAAAAGAGCAGGGCACCCTTCCCGAAAACCCAGCGATTATCAAAACAATTGTTACAACAAATCTTATTACAGCAGTTGCCAAAGAATATAACTGTGAAATTTACGATTTGCTCACAGGCTTCAAATATATCGGTGAATTGGTTACCGAGCTTGAATCAAAGGGTGAGGTTGACAGATACATCCTCGGCATGGAAGAAAGCTACGGCTACCTCACAGGTATCCACGCCCGCGATAAGGACGCTGTTAACGGCGCATCTCTCATCTGCGAAATGGCAGCCTACTACAAGGCAAAAGAGGGCAAAAACCTCTATCAGGTTATGGAAGACATTTATGCCGAACACGGTATGTATATGAACACACTCCTCAACTTTGCATTTGCAGGCGCAGAGGGTATGGACAAAATGAAAAAAATTATGGCAACCCTCCGCGAAAATCCCCCCAAGGAAATTGCCGGTATGAAGGTTGAAAAGGTGTATGACTACCTCACAAGCGAGGCAACCTCACTTGTTGACGGCAGCGTTGAAAAGCTTACACTTCCCAAGTCAAATGTGCTTTCTTACGCTCTTCCCGGCGGCAACGGTGCAGTTATCCGCCCCTCCGGCACAGAGCCCAAAATCAAGATTTATGTTACCGCCGTTGGCAAGGACAGAGCCGCTTCTGAAACCCTCACCGAAAAAATCAGCGCAGATATGAAAGGCTTTGTCGGTGTGGAATAATGAACAATAATTTTGTGCGCATTGTTGCCCTCGCACTTGCGGGAATTATGGTTCTCGGCATTTTCGTCGGTGTATTTAATATTTTAGGATAACAAAGCAGCCCGTTGAACTCAAGGTTCAGCGGGCGCTTTTTTGCATTGCTTACTTTGACATATTTTGCTTTTTGATTTATAATATCCGGGTCAGGAGTGATGTTATGAGCAAATATACTATTGGTGTTGACTTCGGCACTGCCTCAGGCAGAGCCGCTGTTGTTGACGTTAAAACAGGCATTGAGCTTGCCGACAGCATTTTTGAATATCCTCACGGTGTTATGGATTCTCATTTGCCCGACGGCAATCCCCTGGGTCTCGACTGGGCACTTCAGCATCCGCAAGATTATATTGATGTGCTTTGTCACACTATTCCCGATGTTATGAATTCAAGCGGTGTTTCTCCCGATGATGTTATCGGCATCGGCATTGACTTCACCGCCTGCACAATTCTTCCGGTTAAAAAAGACGGTACTCCCCTTTGCACTCTGCCCGAATTTAAGAGTGAGCCCAACGCTTACGTCAAGCTGTGGAAGCATCACGCGGCGCAGGACAAGGCTAACATCATAAATGAAAAAGCCGACAAAACAGGTCAGCAATGGATAAAGCGCTACGGTGGCAAGGTGTCCGGCGAGTGGCAGTTGCCCAAGGTGTGGCAGACTCTTGACGAGGCTCCGCAAATTTATGACGAAGCCGATTACTTTGTTGAAGCGGCAGACTGGGTAACGTGGCAGCTTTGCGGTGTGCTCACCAAAAACACCTGTTGTGCAGGGTATAAGGGTCTGTGGCATCACAAGGACGGCTACCCATCAAAGGAATTTTTAAAAGCCCTTGACCCCCGCCTTGAAAATTTTGTTGAAGATAAATTAAACTATCCCATTGCTCAGCTTTGCAGCAGAGTGGGCGGATTAACAAAAACAATGGCACTCAAGCTCGGTCTTAACGAAGGCACAACGGTGACAGCTCCCATTATTGATGCTCATGCTGCATTCCCTGCAGTTAAAATCACAAAGCCCGATACTCTCCTTGCCATTATGGGTACCTCTACCTGCCACATTGTGGTGTCAGAAGAAGAGCATCTTGTGCCCGGCATCAGCGGAGTTGTTGCAGGCGGTGTTTACCCCGGTCTTTATGCTTATGAAGCAGGTCAGGCGTGCGTTGGCGACCATTTTTCATGGTTTGTTGAAAACTGCGTTCCTCCGTCATATTTTGAAGAAGCAAAGGCGCAAAACATCAATATCCATCAGCTTCTCCGCCGGAAGGCAGAAAAACAAAAGCCCGGTCAGAGCGGTCTTGTTGCCCTTGATTGGTGGAACGGCAACCGAAGCACTCTTGTTGACGGTGACCTTACGGGTATGGTGCTTGGTATGACGCTTCGCACCAAGCCGGAGGATATATACCGCGCGCTGATTGAAGCAACGGCATACGGCACACGCAAAATAGTGGAAACCTACATTTCAAACGGAGTTAAGATTAACGAAATTATTGCTTCCGGCGGCATCAGTCAGAAGGACCCGATGACAATGCAGATTTATGCCGACGTGTTGAATCTGCCCATTAAAATTGCAGGCACAACCCAATGCGGAGCTTTGGGCAGCTCAATTTATGCCGCAGTTGCCGCAGGGGAAGAAAACGGCGGCTATGCCGACATCTTCACCGCCGCAAAAGCTATGGGCAAGCTGAAAGATTCCGTATATACCCCGAAAAAAGATAATGTTGCTCTTTACAATTTGCTTTATATGGAGTATAATGTGTTGTATGACTATTTTGGCACAGGTGCCAACGACGTTATGAAACGACTTAAAGCCCTCAAAAAGAGTATCAATGAGTTGGAAGGTTGAAAAAATGGAACAGCAGCAGAACACCAAAAAATTAAAAACCCTTAGAATCATCGCTTTTGTTCAGAGTGCGTTGATTTTTGCGGCAGTGTTATTCATTCTTTTTTCAGGATTGCTCAACAACAAAACTGAGTATTTTCTTGCAAAAAGTCAGTCTGACAACGGTGAATATGTAATTGAGCTTTATGAAGTGGGAAGCCCCACAATTTTTAAATCCAACACCGTTAAGGCATATTACAGCGACGCTCATCACCGCCAGGGCACAGCAGTTTTTTCTGTTGAGGTTGACAACGGTGAAGAAGCGCTTACCAAAAACAATTTCAGCCTTGAATGGGACGGTGACACCGCTATCCTCTACCTTGAGGGCAGTGAGCACACCAGAACAAAGCACGAAATCAACTTTGATACAGCTACAAAAGAATAAAATTAACGGGAAGATCAATTCTTCCCGTTTTTGTTTGACAAAATGGCTTGTGAGTTTTGCTCACAAGCCATAATTTTATTCTTCTGTTTTGTTAAGGGCAATTCCCAATTCTTCAAGCTGAGCGCCGTCAACAACAGAGGGGCACTCTGTCATAGGCTCGCTTGCGTTCTGCACCTTGGGGAATGCGATAACATCGCGAAGGCTCTCACAGCCGAGCATCTGCATAATCAGACGATCAAGGCCGATGCCCATACCGCCGTGGGGCGGTGCGCCGTATTTGAATGCATCGGTGAGGAAGCCAAACTTTGCATAAGCCTCTTCATCAGAAAGACCGAGGAGAGCAAACATTCTCTTCTGAAGGTCGGGGTTTGTGATTCTGATTGAGCCTGAGCAAAGCTCAACACCGTTGAGAACAAGATCGTATGCCTTTGCCTTAACGTTTGCCTTATCGCTTTCAAGGGTGTCGATGTATTCATCCATAGGCGAAGTGAAGGGATGATGCATTGCAACAAACTGCTGAGTATCCTCGTCCCAATCGAAGAAGGGGAACTCTGTTACCCAGAGGAAGTTATATTTATCCTTAGGAATGATATCAAGACGCTTTGCAACCTCACCGCGGAGGGCACCGAGAACAGAAAGAACTGTTGAGTTCTTTGTGTCACCGATGATAAGCACAACGTCACCGGGCTGAGCATCTGCTTTTTTGAGCACTGCATTCATTTCGTCCTCTGTGAGAAACTTTGCAAATGAAGATGCCATTGTGCCGTCTTCATTGTATCTTACCCATGCAAGACCCTTTGCACCGATACCTCTTACCATTTCGGTAAGCTTGTCAATTTCTTTTCTTGTGAGTGTTTTAACAGCGTTTTTGGCTGTGATACCTCTTACGCTGCCGCCGCCTTCAACTGCACTTGTGAACACGCCGAAGCCGCAATTTCTGATGGTTTCGCTCAAATCGTAAAGCTCCATACCGTAACGGGTGTCGGGCTTGTCTGAACCGTAACGGTTCATAGCATCCTCATAAGTAAGTCTGGGCAGAGGCAGAGGAATATCAACACCGAGTGCTTCCTTGAACACGCGCTGAACATAGCCTTCACCGATTGCAAGCACATCTTCCATATCAACAAAAGACATTTCAAGGTCAATCTGTGTGAATTCGGGCTGACGGTCTGCACGCAAATCTTCATCGCGGAAGCAACGGGCAATCTGCATATATCTGTCAAAGCCTGCAACCATAGAAAGCTGCTTATAAAGCTGAGGTGACTGAGGAAGAGCGTAGAAAGTGCCCTGATGAATTCTGCTGGGTACAAGGAAGTCACGCGCACCCTCGGGAGTGGATTTGATGAGCATAGGAGTTTCGATTTCGATAAATCCGTTTTCATCAAAATAGTCACGGGTAACCTTTGTGATTTTGTGGCGAAGAATGATGTTCTTCTGCAAATCAGGTCTTCTCAGGTCAAGATAGCGGTACTTGAGTCTTGTCAATTCCGCCGTCTGGCAGTTTTCAATAATTTCAAAGGGAGGTGTTTCACTCTTGCCGAGAACGCGAAGCTCCTTAACGGCAATTTCGATTTCACCTGTGGGAATTTCCATATTCTTGGCAGAACGCTCTCTTACCTCGCCTCTTGCCATAAGCACAAATTCACTTCTTGCGGCAAAAGCCTTGTCAAAAACTTCCTTTGCGCATTCTTCATCAAAAGCAAGCTGAACAATGCCTGTTCTGTCGCGAAGGTCGATGAAAATAAGAGCGCCAAGGTCACGCTGACGCTGAACCCAGCCTGCAACAACAACCTCTTTGCCTGCATCAGTCAAACGAAGGTCACCGCAATAGTCGGTGCGCTTCAAGCCTGTCATAAAATCCATTTACATCAAACCTCCAAGAAATGATTTAAGGTCAATATTATCTCCGTTGGCAACGGCACTTTCAAGGTCCTTGGCGGACTGCTGAAGTGTAAGCTCCATAAATTCTTCCGAAAACTCGTCAAAGCTCATTTCGGTAACTTCGCCGTCATCCATATTTTTAACATTTACCTTGCCTGCAGCAATGTCATCATCGCCCAGAACAACGGTAAACCTTGCGCCAAGCTTGTTGGCATATTTCATCTGTGCCTTAACACTTCTGCCCACAATGTCAAACTGTGCGCTTACGCCGCTCTGACGAAGCTCCTGCACAAGACGGGCTGCTTTAATGCTTGCATTGTCACCGATAGGTGCAATGTAGAGGTCGCAACGCTTTGCTTCGGGAAGCTTAATGCCCTGAGCTTCAAGCAAAAGCATAAGTCTTTCAATGCCCATACCGAAGCCGAGAGAGGGAGTGTGTGCGCCGCCCAGCTCTTCAATAAGGCCGCCATAACGTCCGCCGCCGCAAACAGTGCCCTGAGCACCGATTGAATCGGAAACAAACTCAAAAACAGTTCTTGTGTAATAGTCAAGACCGCGGACAATCTGAGGATTGATTGAATAGGGAATCAGCATTTCATCAAGATATTCCTGAACCTTTTTAAAATGGTCACCGCATTCATCGCAAAGATAATCAATAACCACGGGAGCTTCTGCCGCAATTTCGGAGCAGACAGGGCTCTTGCAGTCAAGAATTCTCATGGGATTTTTGTCAAGTCTTTCAAGGCAGGTGGGGCAAAGCTCACCCTTCTTTGACTCAAAATAGCTCTTCAATGCAGAATGATAATTCTTTCTGCATTCGGGGCAGCCGATTGAGTTGATTTCAAGGTGAATATCCTCAACACCGAGGAAACCGAAAATTTCATAAGCCAATGAAATAACCTCTGCATCTGCGGCAGGTGCGGCTGTGCCAAAGCATTCAACCCCAAACTGGTGGAATTCACGCAATCTGCCTGCCTGAGGCTTTTCATAACGGTAGCAGGATGTAAGGTAGCAAACCTTCTGGGGCAGAGGCTCGTTATAGAGGCTGTGCTCAAGGAATGCTCTTGCGGCACCTGCTGTGCCCTCGGGGCGCAGAGTGATTGAACGCTCACCCTTATCGAAGAATGTATACATCTCTTTCTGAACAACGTCGGTGGTGTCACCAACTGAGCGTGTGAAAAGCTCGGTGTGTTCAAAAACAGGTGTTCTTATTTCTTTGAAGCCGAATTCATCGGCAATTTCAAGCAATGTGTTTTCTAAAAAACGATTGTTATGGCTCTTGGAGGGCAGAACATCCTGTGTACCTCTGGGAGCCTTAGTGATAAGTGCCATAAATAAATTCTCCCGAATTATTGGGCTCTGTTGTAATAGAGCCTGATTTTTGTTTCTTTTTCGCCAAGGGTAACTGTGTATTCCTCAAACTTTACAGGCATATTATCACACTGAGTGATAATTTCATCAGCGGATGTAATCCTGAAATTGGTCTTGGTTTCATTTTCGCTGACAAACCATTGAGTTTTGGTAACGTCAGAAATGATGTAATAAGAGTCAAGGTAATACTTTGTGCCCTGAGAGTTCAAGAAAAGATAGCTCAGCGCAATTTTCTGATCCTTGGTTTTGGTGATGTATATTACGCCGTCGTCAAAAGCAACGTGTCCGATTTCTTCCTCAATGGAATAAGACGCACCTATGCTGTCTTCAAGGCTTTCACGCATAGTGCCGAAGCCCTCCCCCGCTCTGCCGGCAGGAGCGCCGAAATCTCTTGTGAGAAAGAGCGAGAGAAAAACGACAATGCATACGCCGATTGCGACAAGCGTTTTGCCGAGAGTGTTCATAAGGAACCCTCCTGATAATTATTTATTCTTGGGGTTAACAATATCGCGCCAGTCAAGGTCACCGCGGTCAAGTGAGTGAACAAGTGCCTCTGCTGTGGCAATATTGGTGGCAACGGGAACATTGTGAACGTCACAAAGACGAAGAAGACTGTTGATTTTAGGCTCCTGCTCCTTTGGATTGAGGGGGTCACCGAAAATGAGAAGCATATCAATTTCGTTGCAGGCAACGAGGGCGCCAATCTGCTGGTCTCCACCCTGAACACCGCTCAGAAAGCATGTGATTTCAAGGCCTGTTGCTTCACTTACAATTTTGCCGGTTGTTCCCGTAGCAAAAATCTTGTGTCTTGAAAGAATGCCGCAGTATGCAATGCAGAACTGTGTCATAAGCTCTTTTTTAGCGTCGTGTGCAATAATGGCAATGTTCATTTATCAACCCTCCTGTGTTGTTTCCTGAGTTTCTGTTTCCTGTGCTTCGGGCTGTTCCTCGCCTTCCTCAGCTTCTTCCTCTTTCTGGGCGGTGGTGAGAGTAACAAGCTTTTCACCGTTTGTTACCTTCATTACACGAACACCCTTAGAAGGACGTGCAAAGGTGCTGATTGAATCAGCCGCAATTCTGATTATAATTCCGTCTGATGCGATGAGGATAACGTCGTCTGTTTCATCAACATCAGCCACAACGGCAATGTCACCGTAGGTTTCGGTGTGGTAGTTGATAAGACCCTTGCCGCCTCTGGACTGAAGACGGTAGTTGTCAAATGAGCTTCGGCGGCCATAGCCGGTTTCGCTGACTGTGAGGAGTGTTTTGCTTTCATCAACAACACACATACCCACAACCTCGTCGCCCTCTTTAAGCTCAATGGCTTTAACACCGCGGGCAGTACGTCCGATGGGTCTTGCATCGTTTTCGTCAAAGCAGATTGACATACCCTTTCTTGTTGCAACAAGAAGGTTGTTGCTGCCGTCGGTAACTCTTACCCATGCAAGCTCGTCATCATCATCGAGGTTAATGGCAATAAGGCCTGACTTTCTTACGTTTCTGTAAAGCTCAAGTGCGGAACGCTTGATGATACCCTTGCGTGTAACCATACAAAGGAACTTGCCCTCATCATCCTGAGGAAGCTTAATCATAGCCGAGATCTTTTCGTCGTTTTCAAGAGGAAGAACATTGACAATGTTGATGCCTCTTGAATTTCTTGAAGCTTCGGGCACCTCGTAGCCCTTAAGGCGATAAAGCTTACCCTTGGTGGTGAAGAAAGCAATAACATCGTGAGTTGAGGCATTGAACATTGTCTGAACATAGTCCTCTTCTCTTCTGGTAAGACCCTTGATGCCCTTACCGCCGCGATTCTGCTTCTGATAAGTGTCAGCAGGCATACGCTTGATGTAGCCGAAGTTGGTGAGTGTGAAAACACTGTCCTCTTCAGGAATAAGGTCTTCAATATCAACCTCACCGCTGACATTCATAATTTCTGTTCTGCGCTCGTCAGCAAACTTGTCTTTGATTTCCATAGCTTCAAGCTTGATGATTTCAAGCACCTTTGAGTGGTTTGCAAGAATTTCAAGGAACTCGGCAATCTTCTTTTTAAGGTCTGCAAGTTCATCTTCAATCTTAATTCTTTCAAGGCCTGTCAACTGACCGAGACGCATCTGCACGATTGCCTGAGCCTGAACGTCGTCAAGGCCGAAGCGCTCCATCAACGCCTCTTTACCTTCTGCTATGCTCTTTGATTTGCGGAGAATTTCAATAACCTCATCAATAAAATCAAGAGCGGTGAGAAGACCTTCCAGAATGTGAGCTCTTTCCTGAGCTTTTTTGAGGTCAAACTCTGTGCGGCGGCGGATTACGCTGCACTGGAAGTCGATATACTGCTGAAGAACTTCCTTAAGGGTGAGAATTTTGGGCTCACCGTTAACAATTGCAAGCATAATAACACCGAAGGTTGTCTGCATCTGAGTGTAGGAATAAAGCTGATTGAGAACAACCTGAGGGTTAGCGTCACGCTTGAGATCAATGGAAATGTGCATTCCGTGGCGTGAAGAATAGTCGTTAACGTCGGAAATGCCGTCAATTCTCTTATCTTTAACCAAATCGGCAATAGATTCAATAAGGCGGGCTTTGTTAACTCCGTAGGGAATTTCCGTAACCTGAATCTCAAATCTGCCGTTTTTCTTTTCAATAATTTCTGCTCTGGCTCTGACGGTGATTTTGCCACGGCCTGTGCCATAAGCGGCGCGGATACCTGCTCTGCCCATAACGATACCGTTGGTGGGGAAGTCAGGTCCTTTGATGTGCTCCATAATCTCATCGAGAGTGGCATCGGGGTTGTCAATAACGCAGCACATACCGTCAATAACCTCACCCATATTGTGGGGAGGAATGTTGGTTGCCATACCAACTGCGATACCTGTTGAGCCGTTGACAAGAAGGTTGGGAAACTTTGTGGGAAGAACTGTGGGCTCCTTAAGACGGTCATCGTAGTTGGGAGCAAAATCAACTGTGTTCTTGTCAATATCGGTGAGCATTTTAACAGAAATCTTGCTCATTCTTGACTCGGTGTATCGGTAAGCAGCGGCAGGGTCGCCGTCGATTGAACCGAAGTTACCGTGACCGTCAACGAGAGTGTATCTCATTGAGAAGGACTGGGCAAGTCTTACCATTGCATCATAAACAGATGCGTCACCGTGGGGATGGTATCTACCGAGAACAGAACCTACTGTGTCGGCACACTTGCGGTATGCCTTTTCGGGAGTAAGTCCGTTTTCATACATTGTGTAAAGAATTCTTCTGTGAACGGGCTTAAGACCGTCTCTTACGTCGGGAAGTGCACGGGACACGATAACCGACATTGAATAGTCCAGGAATGACTTTCTCATTTCGTTGTCAATGTCAACATTGACAATTTTTGAATTGAGAAGATGTTCCGGAAAATCACTGCGCTGTGCGTCTGCTTTCTTGCTCAAAACAAGTCACTCCTTTCTTATACATCAAGATTCTGAACGTATTTAGCGTTCTTTTCAATGAATTCACGTCTTGGCTCAACCTTGTCACCCATAAGGATTGAGAAGGTTTCGTCAGCCTTCATAGCGTCTTCAAGAGTTACGCGGAGCATAATTCTTGTCTGGGGGTCCATAGTGGTTTCCCAAAGCTGTTCGGGGTCCATTTCACCAAGACCTTTGTAACGCTGGATGTCACAGCTGCCGCCGAGCTCTTCAATGCAGCGGTCTCTTTCTTCGTCAGAGAAGGCGTAGAAGAATTTCTTGCCCTTGCTGACCTTGAAAAGAGGAGGCTGTGCAATATAGATATGACCCTCGTCAATGAGAGGTCTCATATAGCGGAAGAAGAATGTCAGAAGCAATGTTCTGATATGGGCACCGTCAACGTCGGCATCGGCCATAATAACAACCTTGTTGTAGCGAAGCTTCGAAATATCAAAATCTTCACCGATACCTGTGCCGAGCGCCATAACAACGGGGCTTAATTTATCGTTGCCGATAACCTTGTCCAGACGGGACTTTTCAACGTTGAGCATCTTACCCCAGAGAGGAAGAATGGCCTGATAATGTCTGTCGCGTCCGTCCTTTGCCGAGCCACCCGCAGAGTCACCCTCTACGATGTAAATCTCGGTATGCTCTGCACTTTTTTCTGTGCAATCTGCAAGCTTACCGGGGAGTGAGTTGCTTTCAAGGGCAGATTTTCTTCTTGCAAGGTCACGGGCCTTTCTTGCAGCCTCTCTTGCGCGTGAAGCATCAAGAGCCTTGGTGAAAATCGCCTTTGCAACTGCGGGGTTTTCTTCAAAATAAGTCATCAGCTTTTCGTAAACCGTTGAGTAAACAAGGCCTGTGATATCAGTGTTGCCCAATTTACCCTTTGTCTGGCCCTCAAACTGAGCCTCGGTCAGCTTAACGCTGATAACTGCGGTGAGACCTTCGCGAACATCGTCACCCGAAAGCTTTTTGTCGCCGTCTTTTAAAATGCCGTATTTTTTGCCGTAGTCGTTGAATACTCTTGTCAAAGCGTTTTTGAAGCCTGTTTCGTGAGTACCGCCGTCAATGGTGTTAACATTGTTGGCAAAAGAAAGCATTGTCTCGTTATATCCGTCGTTATACATCATTGCGATTTCTGCATAACGGTCTTTTATTGAAGCTGAAAAATGAATTGGCGGCTCGTGAAGAGGAGTGAGACCTCTTGAGTTGTTGATATATTCAACGAAGCTTGAAAGACCGCCTTCGTAACAATAAACCTGCTCAACGATGTTTTCAGGGTCACGGCTGTCGGTGAGTGTGATTGAAAGACCTGCATTGAGGAAAGCAGACTCACGAAGACGGCGCTGAAGCACCTCAAAATCGTAAACGGTTGTTTCTGTAAACACCTCGGGGTCTGCCTTGAAGCGGATAAGTGTTCCGCATTCGTCTGTGTCACCGATGATTGTCAGGTCGTTAACTGCGTTACCTCTTGCAAAGCGCTGTGCCCACACATGGCCTTCTCTTGAAACCTCAACCTCCATCCATTCGGAAAGAGCGTTAACAACAGAAGAACCAACGCCGTGAAGACCGCCGGAAACCTTATAGCCGCTGCCGCCGAACTTACCGCCTGCGTGGAGAACGGTGAGAACAACGGTAACTGTGGGAAGACCCATTTTTTCGTTCATACCAACGGGAATACCACGGCCGTTGTCGCGAACGCTGATTACGTTGTCGGGGTGGATTTCAACCTCAATGTGAGTACAGAAGCCTGCGAGAGCTTCGTCAATGGAGTTGTCCACAATTTCATACACAAGGTGGTGAAGTCCGCGGGGACCTGTTGAGCCGATATACATACCGGGGCGCTTGCGGACAGCCTCAAGACCCTCGAGAACCTGAATCTGATCGGCACCGTATTCTTCGGTAACCACAGTTTCAATTTCCTCATCGGCAAGGTTTTCAATAAGCTTCTCTTCGGGAGCTTCTTCAACCTCTGCCACGGGCTGTGTCAATTCAATATCTTTTTCTGTATTTTCCAAATCTGTTCCCTCCGTTACTGACCGAGCTGGCCGGGCATAAATCTCTGTCTTTTCTGCTTCTTGGGTTTGTATTTGGGCGGATTCTGAAGCTTTTCTCTCATTGATTTTGAGCGTCTGAGCTGTTTGCAAACCTCAACCACGGAAAGAGTCATATCTTCCATATAGTCAACGCAGTTGGCAAGCATCTGCTCTTCCTGAGCCAGACTGCCGAGAATTGTAACAACGATTACACCCTGAACCTCGTTTGTGCCGTCGTTATAAATTTCGTTAAGGCAGTTGAAAAGCTTGCGCATTTTGGTGGGGTCGTTTTCTCTGATTGTGGCTTCAATGAATTTGTTGCCGTGGTTGAGGAAAAAGTCCTCAGGCAAAAATTCGCCGTATCTTTCAACGTTTGCCTTGTATGCATCCTTCAATTCGGGATACATATGAGCCATTCTGCTGCCGAGAGTGTTTGAATCAAAGTATGCGCTGCCGTTTTTAGCCGCTGTTTTGGAAACGGGGTTCTGCATTCTCGTCTGCTGCTTTTTCTGAGAATTTTTGGAATATGTTTTTTCAACGGTTTCGTTGAATTCGTTTGCCATTGAGCGGAGGTCTCTGTCGCTGAGGTCATCGTTTTCAAAAAGGCTTGCAGAAGCCTGAGCGTAATCCTCTTCAACAGCATCCTTATACTGAACAGTTGCGGTTTTGAGATAAACCTTACCGTCAACAACCTCAATTTTGAATGAGCCTTTTTCACCTGTGAAGGCGGCTGTGTATTTGCCGTTGGCAACACTTACGGGAACCTCGCCCTTTTCTGTGCCTGCGGGAACAACCACCGCAAAGCCGAGATTATCGGCGGTAGCTGTCATATTTTTAATAATCTGACCTAAAGCCTCTTTGATTTCCATTTTGCCTACTCCTTGAAATAAAATTATATACTTTGTAAGTATAACATATAATAGTTAATTTGTCACCATTTTTTGCAATATTTTTTACTTAAATTTTAGGCAAATTTTATTGAATTTAAGCGGTTTTTACCGCTTTTTGAAAAAAATTTCTTTCAGAAGATGTATTAAAGCAAAAAGCAAGGGAAAAATGATAAAAAGGAGTGATAAAAATGAAAAAATTATATATTGCCGCCATCGGCGCAACCATGGCATTATCCCTGTTTTTTGCCGCCTGCGGAGCAAAGGATAATATGCCGAACACAACAACCTCAACCACCACAAAATCAACCACAACAACCACTTCAACTACAGCCGCATCAACCACAACAAACAAGCTTCAGGAGGGCATCACAAGCGTTTCCAGCAAACTTTCGGAAGCAGGCAGTGATATTAAATCAGAACTCAGCAAAATGCCGTAAAAAAGCCGTGGGTCACCCCACGGCTTTTTATAATAAAATACTACACTCACTGCACACTGCCATTTATTTCCTGAACAAAGGTTTTCTCTGTCATATAATCCGAATCATAATACCAGTCTGCAAACACATCAAAATCAGCTTCCGTTTCGGTTGTTTTGACTTCTATCGGTTCTTCACTGCTATACACATAAAAATCCTCAGCACAAACCGAAGCCTCGGAATGTACGGTGTCAAAATACGTTATATTATAAGCGTTTTCATTGATACTCTTTTCTTCGGGCAACAAAATTTTAACCGTTGTTTTTTCAGCGGTAGCCTCTGTTTCATAACCAAGATAATCACCGCATCCAATCCAGCCCCTGGTGTAAACAATTATACCCAAAGAGTGGTCACTATCAAGAATAAAAACGTCGTTTTCTTCGTCTTTATCGCATTCTTCTATCCAGCTGTAAACCTCGGGCTGAAGCTGTTGAACTTCTTCTTTCGTCAATTCGGTTGTTGAAACAGGCTCATCCTTAAGAACATCCATACCAAACACAACCATCAAAACAGAAACAGCAACACAAAGCACAACCGAAACCGCAAAAGCTGCCTTTTCTGACTTCCGGGTTTTCAACTCATTTCTTTTTTCTATTGGCGATGAACAATCGGGGCAAAAACGCCAGTTGTTATAGCCAATCTTTCCGCATTTCTGACAAACTGACTTAACCTTTTCCTTGCGGACAATCACATAAAATAACAGTGTGGGAACAAGAACAATCGCCGTACCCAGAGACCAACGGCCTGCTTTCATTCCCCTTGCCTTTGCATCGTCATACACACGAAAACACGCTATCAGCCTGATTACAAGCCACACAGCGGCAAAGCCTACGGTAATAAAAATATTTTCTGCCATAATATCCCTCCTTTTAACTCAATAGTATCACTTTTCCCGCAAAATACAAGTATGGCTCGGCAATTTTTACCAGAAAATTATGCCTTCTTCGGTAAGCTTGACCTCCACCTGCTCATCCCCTGAATAAGCTTCAATGCAGTCGAAATTTTTCTCAACGCCCCTCACAACGGTTATGTTGTAACCGTCGCTGACGATGAACTCTCCTTGCGGCAGTTTTATGTTCACTTCCGTTGCACCGAAGAAGTTGCTTTTGCCCGAAAGCTTCAATTCTGCACCTTCAGCAATCCAGCCTTTGGTGTAAATAACCGCAACGTCTCTGTATTCACTGTAATCAACAAAAACATCATGCTCCTTGTCCTTGTCGCACTCCTTTACCCACTCATAGGCTGTGGGATATTCAACCGCAAGCTCTTCAATTGTGTAAACCTGTTTTTTAAATTCGCCGATAGGAGAGCTTGAAAAAAGCACCGTACAAACCAGACATACGCACACGGTCAACGGCAAAAGCACATAAAGGGCAATAGCTCCTTTCAGCGGTGCTTTGCTCTGTTGAACAACAGCTTCTTTTTGCAAACCGGTCAAATCAACCGAACACACGGGGCAGAAATCCCAGCCTGTTTTAACCTCGCCGCCGCAAGAAGGACACTTGCTGTTTCTGTCATCTTTCTTTATGGCGATGTATATAATGAACCCCAACAAGCTGAGCAAAGAGAGCCACACCCATTTGCCCGCTTTCATTCCCCTTCTTTGAGCATCTTTAAAAATATAAATTGCTATCACAATGGATGTAATCTGCCACGAAAGAGTGGCAAAAGCAACCAACGCCAACACTCCGTGCAAAACGAAAAAAGATAAAAAAGCCATATTATGCCTCCCTTAAACAGGCTTCTCCTCGAGGAGAAGGGGGACCGCTTGCGGTGGATGAGGTGTTAATTTAACACCTGCTTTGACACCTCATCAGTCACTTCGTGACAGCTTCTCCTCGAGGAGAAGCCTGAATCAATTCAGCCAAAGAAAAGCGCTATATGCACTGCGATAAAAACCAACATTGCAACAACAGAAGCCACTGTGCCGGCCTTCACAAGAGCCTTAACTGAAGGCTTTTCTTCGGGTCTCACTTCTTCAAGCTTTACTTTGCATTCAGGGCAAACCTCACAGCCTTCAGGTGTTTTTGCAAAGCACTTGGGGCAAACCTCCTGCAACCTTTTGCGCCTTGCCGCAAGGAATGCGTACACCCCGACAAAGCGGAAAAGAAGGCACATAACCACCCACAAAAAGGTGTTCATTCTGTATTCTTTTGCGCGACGGTATATCAAAATGCTCAACACAATCGGCACAACCGCATACAGCAAATATAAAAAGCAAGCTATCCAAAAAATCGCCATCAACGGCAAGGTAACAAGTAAGCTTACAAGCATTGCACCCATATATTATCCCTCCTACGAAGAAATTGCAAAAAATGAAAACAACGTCACACCAATGGAAATAATTGCACAAATGATGATAAAAGCCTTGGGTATCAGCTTCATTTTAGGTCGTACTTCTTCCAACCTTGCATTGCATTCGGGGCAAAATTCACTGCCCTCGGGTGTCCCTGCAAAGCACACAGGGCAGACATCCTGAAATTGACTTCGCCTTGCATAAAGAAATGCACACAATCCCACAAAATTAAAAACAACCCCCACAATCACCCATAGCTTGGTATTCATTCTGTATTGCTTAGACTTGCGGTATATGTATATTCCGATTACACTCACCATAACCGCATACCAGAAATACATAAAAACAGTTGTTATTATCGACACAAGCATTGTGAACACAAATATCCCTCCTTTAGCTCAATAATATCACTTTACCCTATAAAAAACAAGCAACCGAAGTTTACATCCTCGCAAAAAAGTGTAAACTTCGGTTGGAATTTATAATTATTCTAACAAAACATCAATATCAGCAACGGTCTCACAAACAACTATTTCTTTTTCATCGTCGCCCCATACCTCGTAGCAATCGTCTTCATAATATTGCTCTTGGTCAACGTTTACCGTTTTGAAATAAGTGATATTTTGCGCTGTGGGCTCTGTGCTTTCATCAGGTAATTTCAGGCTGATGACTTTTCTTGTTGAATCAATGCCAATCTCTGAATATTCCAGCTTTTCTTCCGGCCCAATCCTACCTTTTGTATAAACCAATTCGCCCACTGAATCATTATTGCGCAAAACAAAAACATCATTGTCTTGGTCTTGGTTGCATTCTTCAATCCATTGTGCAATTTCGGGGCTTTTGAATTTAACTGTTTCGATTGAAACGGTGGTTGAAGTCAGCTCATATTTTTCCATTTCAGTTCCGCTGACATAGCCTAACGCCATAAAATTCATAACTACCGCAATAATACAGACAAAAAGTGAAACCAGCAACGCAGGAACGCTTGATTTTTTGTGACCCTCGGCGAGGAATTCATCATCAATTTTTGTGCATTTCGGCTTTTTAACTGTGGCATAAACAGCAAGAGCAAACACGTGAAAAACTGCGGCAAGAAACACCCACAGCTTAGTGTTCATCCTTCTTTTTTGCGAGTCAGCAAAAATATAGAAACAGGCAAAAACGGAAATCACAAACAATACAAAAACAATAAAAATAACTTTGTCAGCAGTAAAAAAGATGCTTCCCATTTTAAAACCTCCTTAAAGGAATGTCGCAATTAAATTCCGAATTACGCATTACAAATTGCGAATTTCAACACAAGGGAGCCGGGATTTAGTTCTTCAACGAATGCATCGGCGCGGGGATTCTGCCGCCGCGGGCAATGAAATCCTTTGCAGAATATTTGTTAACGGGCATAACGGGGGCACTTCCGAGAAGTCCGCCGTATTCAACCTCGTCGCCTGTGCTCTTGCCCTCAACGGGGATAATTCGCACAGCCGTTGTTTTCATATTCACAACGCCGATAGCCGATTCGTCGGCAATAATTGCCGAAATTGTTGCGGCATCGGTGTCACCGGGCACGGCAATCATACCAAGACCAACGGAGCAAACGCAGGTCATTGCCTCAAGCTTTTCAATGCTCAATGCGCCAACCTTAACAGCTTCAATCATACCCTCATCTTCAGATACGGGGATGAATGCACCGCTGAGGCCGCCAACATGGGATGAAGCCATAACGCCGCCCTTTTTAACGGCATCGTTAAGCATGGCAAGTGCGGCAGTTGTGCCGTGGGTTCCGCAATGCTCAAGACCCATTTCTTCCAAAATTCTTGCCACGCTGTCACCCTTTGCAGGTGTGGGAGCAAGAGAAAGGTCAACAATGCCGAACTGAACGCCCAAACGCTTTGAAGCCTCCTGAGCCACAAGCTGACCCATTCGGGTGATTCTGAAAGCAGTTTTCTTAATTGTTTCGGCAACAATGTCAAAGCTTTCACCCTTGATGCTTTTTAACGCGTGGTGAACAACGCCGGGACCTGAAACGCCGACATTAACAACGCACTCAGCCTCACCAACGCCGTGGAATGCGCCCGCCATAAAGGGGTTGTCCTCAACAGCGTTTGCAAACACAACAAGCTTTGCACAGCCGAGACCGTCGGTGTCTTTGGTGAGCTCTGCGCACTTTTTAACCACTCTGCCCATTTCGGCAACGGCATCCATATTGATGCCCGCCTTGGTTGATGCAACGTTAACCGAAGCGCAAACTCTTTCGGTCACGGCAAGGGCTTCGGGAATTGATTTAATTAAGTTTCTGTCACCCTTGGTGTAACCCTTGTGCACGAGGGCGGAAAAGCCGCCGATGAAGTTAACACCGCATTCCTTGGCAGCCTTGTCAAGGGCCTTGGCAATGGGAACATAGTTATCGGTGTCGCAGCTTTCTGCAATCATTGAAATGGGGGTAACAGAAATGCGCTTGTTGACAATGGGAATTCCAAGCTCAAGCTCAATCTGCTCTGCCACAGGCACAAGATTGCGGGCGCAGGAAACGATTTTGTTATAAATTTTGTCACAGCATTTATCAATGTCGCTGTCACAGCAATCACGCAAGGAAATGCCCATTGTGATTGTTCTGATGTCGAGATGCTGACTGTCAATCATCTCGTTGGTCTGCATAATATCTGAAATATTTATCACAACGATTCACCTCTCAGATTTTGTGCATTGAATTAAAAATATCTTCACGCTGAATGCGGATGGAAAGGCTCATTTCTTCGCCCTTTGCGTCAAGCTTTTCGCTGATTTCACCAAAAGAAAGGTCACTTCCCTTTGTATCGGTGAGCATAACCATGGTGAAAAAGTCATCCTGCATAACGGTCTGATTGATGTCAATAATATTAACCTTCATCTGAGCAAGAAGAGTGCAGATTTCGGCAATGATGCCCACTCTGTCTTTACCCACAACTGTAACTATTGCTCTCATTTTTATTCCTCCACTACAAGTTTTGTATATCCCGTGCCTTCAATACAAACACTGCATTTTGCACTCACTGTGCCGTCTTCGTTTTCGGTTGAATATTCAACCATCCATACATCCTCTGTCTGGTCATAAAAAAATCTGATGGTGTTGTAGCTGAATCCGTCGGGAAGCTCTTTTGATGCCAAATCCTTAGCATCGGTTTTGTTATGAAATTCTTTGGCCTGAGTGTTAACAAAGCCTTCGGTTTTGGCTGTATCGGTATGCTCCTTTTTAAAATCGCTGAAATCAAAGAAATTCACCGTGTTGAACTCAACAACGCCATGCTCATCATCCTTGATGGTCTGCATACCAAGGTCGTCACCATTGCACCCTGCAAAGCAAAATACAAAAACAACAAGCAATAATGCAACTGCTTTTTTCATCATTCATCAAACTCCCTGTAATTTTTGTATTCACCTGAAAGAATATTCTGCCACCAGGCTTCATTTTCAAGATACCATTTGATTGTTTTCTGAATTCCCTCGTTAAAAAGTGTTTCGGGGTACCAGCCAAGCTCATTTTTGATTTTTTCGGGATCAATTGCATAGCGCATATCGTGACCCGGTCTGTCGGTCACATAAGTAATAAGACTTTCATCCTTGCCGACAGCCTTGATAATTGTTTTAACAACCTCGATGTTTGCTTTTTCGTTGTGGCCGCCGATGTTGTAAACCTCACCGATTCTGCCGTTTTCAAGAATCATATCAATGGCCTTGCAATGGTCGTCAACATAAAGCCAGTCGCGCACATTGAGACCCTCACCGTAAACAGGAAGCTTTTTGTCGGCAAGAGCGTTGGCAATCATAACGGGAATCAGCTTTTCAGGGAACTGATAGGGGCCGTAGTTATTGGAGCAACGTGAGATTGTTACAGGCGTTTTAAATGTGCGGTGATATGCCATAACAAGCAAATCCGCAGAGGCCTTGCTTGCAGAATACGGAGAAGATGTGTGGATAGGTGTATCCTCAGTGAAGAAAAGGTCAGGGCGGTCAAGGGGAAGGTCACCGTAAACCTCATCGGTGGAAACCTGATGATAACGGGGAACACCGAATTTGTTGGTTGCATCAAGAAGCACCTGGGTGCCGAGGATGTTTGTTCTCAGAAATACCTCGGGGTCTTCAATTGAACGGTCAACGTGGCTTTCTGCCGCAAAGTTAACAACGGCATCAAATTTTTCTTCTTCAAAAAGAGAAAAAACAAGCTCTCTGTCGGTAATGCTTCCAAGCACAAAGCGGAAGTTGTCACATCTTGCATCGTCAAGGGTGTGGAGATTGCCGGCATAAGTGAGGGCGTCAAGGCACACAAGACGGTAATCAGGATGCTTTTTCTGCATATAGAAGATGAAATTGCTGCCGATAAAACCGGCGCCGCCTGTTACGAGAATATTTTTAGACATAGGATTACTCCTCTCCGTTTTCATAATCGGTTATATTATACTATATAATGACAAAAAATAAAAGTATATTTTTATTTCCCTTGAAATTTATTTTTATTGTGCTAAAATAATGCTGTTAAGTTGAAAGGAAGTGCTGTTTTGAGCGAAAGAGTTAAAAAAGCAGAAGCCCTTTTCCGCGAAGGCTACAACTGCGCTCAGGCTGTTTTTGCTGCCTATGCGGATGTTTTCGGTATGGATACCGAAACTGCGCTTAAGGTTTCGGCAGGTCTCGGCGGAGGTTGCGGACGTCAACGAGAGCTTTGCGGTGCCGTTTCGGGCGCAGCAATGGTTATCGGGCTTAAATACGGAGCAACCGACGGTGCGGATGCCGACGGCAAAATGCTCTGCTACGAAAAGGTGCGCGAGCACTCTGAGGAGTTTAAAAAGGTTAACCCCTCAATCGTTTGCCGTGAGCTGTTGGAACTTGGAGACAAAAAGGAACCGGCACGACCCGACGAAAGAAACGAACAATATTATCAGAAGCGCCCCTGCGTGCAGATTGTTATCGACAGCGCAGAGGCACTTGAAAAAGTTATTTTTGAATAGGAGATGTTTTTATGGGATGCAGCGGTAACTGCTCAAGCTGTTCATCAAGCTGTAACAAAGATGAAAAGGATATGCACATTCCGTGCAATGAATACAGCAATGTTAAAAAGGTTATCGGTATCGTCAGCGGTAAGGGCGGCGTTGGCAAGTCACTTGTGACTTCAATGCTTGCAACCGCAATGCAGGTTAAGGGTAACGCCTGCGCTGTTATGGATGCCGACGTTACAGGCCCCTCAATTCCCCGCGCTTTTGGTGTTAAGGGTCCTGCAATGCAGAATGAAATGGGTCTTATCCCTGCCAAATCAAAAACAGGCATCGAGGTTATGTCCATCAACCTTCTTCTTGAAAGTGAGGATGCTCCTGTTATCTGGAGAGGCCCCGTTATTTCGGGCATTATTCAGCAGTTCTGGACAGAGGTTTTCTGGGGCGATGTTGATTATATGTTCATCGATATGCCTCCCGGAACAGGTGATGTTCCCCTCACTGTTTTTCAGCAGATTCCCGTTGACGGAATTGTTATTGTAACTACTCCTCAGGATCTTGTTACAATGATTGTTAAAAAGGCTGTCAATATGGCTCAGATGATGAATGTGCCCATTCTCGGCATTGTTGAAAATATGAGCTATATCGAATGCCCCGACTGCGGAAAGAAGCTTTCTGTTTTTGGTGAAAGCAAGCTTGACGAGGTTTCAAAGGAATGGGAAATCCCCGTGCTCGCAAGGCTTCCTATCAGAAGCAGAAATGCCGAGCTCATTGACAAGGGTGCAGTTGAGCTGGCAGAGTTTGAAGAAATCAATCAGGCAGCAGATAAAATTGCAGAAATGCTTAAATAAAGCAACACACGGGTCGGAAATTCCGACCCGTGATTTTTTCTGAACAAAGCAGGTTGTATTTTATCTTGCATTCAGATATGTATACTCGTATTCACCTTCATAAAGTTCAATATAATAAGCATTCAAGTTAATCGTACCGTTCCAGATGCTGCTAACGGTTCCTTTAACTAATACCGTGCTGCCTTCTTTCACATTTTCATAAAAATAATCTTCGTTCTTTAACTGACCAAGATTACACTCAACCGCAGGGCCGCCATAACTGTGTGAAGCACCAACAACAACCAGATTACCGTCAACACAAATTTTCATCTCAGATGAATCAATTGTATCAACTATTCCGATAAAGCTGTATGCTTCTCCGCCATACTTTTCGTTTGCGGCAGCTTCGTTTGATCTGTGGTCTGCAAGCATAACTGCTGCGTTTCCTGCCTCATAATCCATACTGCTTATTTTTATTGAGTTAACAACAGACTTGCCTGCGAAAAAGATTACAATTGCAAGCACAATTGCACCAAAAGCAATGAGCTTTTTCTTACTTTTGGCTTTGTTTTTTCCTCCACAGGATGGGCATTTTTTGGCAGATTTTGCCATCTGCGCTCCACAATGTTTGCAGGTTATCAGATTGGTGTTTTTTACTTCAGTTGAGTTTTCCATATTCTTACCTCCATTTATTTGGTAAATGCATTATAGCCCGAATATGGGCAATTGTCAAGTATAAGGCAATCACCTATCCTATAAAACAAGTAGGATAACTTGGAGGATTTGTGATGATTGTTTATGACAAGTTATGGGAGACGCTGAAAGAAAAGAACATTTCACAATACAAACTGATAAAGGAATATAAAATCAGCACAGGTCAGCTTGACCGACTGAGAAAGAATGACAACGTGAGTTCTTTCACCCTCGACAGGCTATGCAAAATTCTGGACTGCCGCCTTGAAGATATTGCAGAATACAAAAAAGACTGATACAAACAATAATCCGAAACCGTATCTTTTGGCAACGGTTTCGGATTTCTTTTCTTTGTAACCCGAGGGGTGCTTTCTTTACCCCCTCTTTCACTATGTAACAGCTCCCCCTATAAGCAATAGGGGGGAGCCAAAAGCTGCAAAATTAAAGTGTAACCTCTCTGTTTTCATCAGATGAACGATAAATGCCATCCATAATCTTTGAGGTGAGGATTGCGTTGTCGATTGAAGCCTGATTGGGCTTGTGGTTAAGGCAGGCATCAACAAAGCTGTCAATTTCGTTGGCGTAGTGATTCCTCATGGGGAAATCGTGCTTCTCTTCAACCAACGCACCGTCTCTTGCGGTGAAATACTGAAAATATTCGCCGTATTCAAGGCGGATGCCGCCCTTGTCACCCATAAAGTCGATGTATGTTTCGTCAATGCCGATGTTCTGCGCCCATGCACCTGTGAATGAAATTACGGGGCCGTCTGTGCGCACAATACCTGTTACAGAGTCATCAACATCATAAACACCGTTTTCAATATCTGCGCTGTCACTTGCCCACATCTTTTTGTAGGTGTAGTTTTTCATATCCTTACCAAGCTTGCAGAAAGCCTGACCGCTTGCTGTGAGGGGTGTGGGGTCACCGCAGCAATACATAATAAGGTCAATATAATGCACGCCCCAGTCGATCAATGCACCGCCGCCTGAGCAAGCTTTTTTGGTGAAATCACCGCCAAGGCCTGGAATTGAACGGTGAGCGCGGAATGAAGCATAAACGTGATAAATATCACCAAGTGCGCCGTCTTCAATAAGCTTTTTGACGCGATTAACAGAATCGTTGAAGCGGTTAACAACGCCGATTGAAAGAATTTTGTCGCACTCGTGAGCAACCTTCTGCATTTCAAGGGCTTCGGGAAGAATTCTTGCGGCGGGCTTTTCGCAAAGAACATCCTTACCCGCTCTCATAAAGTCAATAGAAATTATTGAATGGAAATCATTGTGTGTGCAGACAGAAACTGCATCAATATCATCGTTATTTACAATTTCCTTGTAGTCATACACAGCCTTGCCGCAACCGTATTTTTCAACGGCGGCATCCGCTCTTTCGGGGATAATGTCGCAGAAATATTTCACTTCAACCTTCTCGTTTTTGAGATAGTTGGGGATGTGTGAGCCGTTGGCAATGCTTCCGCAACCGATAATAGCTACTCTTAATTTTTTCATTTCAAGATACCTCCTGAATATTCTTTAACCCTTTTAAGGATTTTGATAACACTTGAAACTGACACACCTGTCACAAGCACTCCTGCGGCGGTCATCAGCCCTGCATACAAAAGGCTGATTTTGTTGCCGAAAAAGTTCACAGGGTTTCCGCCATATGCAAAAATCAAACAATAAACACCCAGCAGGAACAATCCGATTCCTACCGTTCCCACAGGAAAAAGTGCTTCTCTGAGCTGCTTTGATTTGTATTCTTTTTTGATTTTTTCGTCAGAGAAAATCTCCTTATACTGAACTTCCTTTCCCCCGGCAACCTCTGCCTTGTAGCCCACAAAAAATGCATCCTCATGCAGGGTGTCAAACACTTTTGCTGTTGGGGTAAGGGTTACAACCGTCTTTGACGAAATAGGCTCAAACTCAAACTCACCTCTGAGCTGTACGTGGCTGGCAGGGGCAGCATCCTCCTCATAAATGGGGAGCTTTTTCTTTGCCGGCTTTGTCATTTCGGGAATTCTTTTTCTTCTGACGCAAAGAGTGAATCTGCCCTCCCCTTCAAAAACAGCATCCTCGCCGTCGGGGAGTTCAACCTCATTGCCGAAAACCGTGATAATCACATCATCATTTGTTCTGTTTTCTATTTTGATTGCCATAGTGCACCTGCTTTCTGAATGCAATTATACACAATTATTTTGCTAAAATCAAGAAAAATGCGACCCGTTTCCGAGCCGCATTCAAAAATTTAATTATTCAACTGTAACTGTGCCGTCTTCGTCAATTGTGATTTTCATTCCGTCCTTAACATAGTTGAGGAATTCATCACCAAGACAGTCGATAACGGGCATGGGGTTATCTGTCCAAACAGCACCGATAACTGCACCTGCAGCTGCAAGTGAGTCGATATGCTCTGAGAAAAGCATACAAGCGGGGTTTCTTTCCATAACCTTTGCGCAGTAAAGAACCATACCGCCGGTGGTTGAGCCGATTGTCTGAGGAAGACAAAGAGCTGTGCCTACCATGGGCTTGCCGTAAAGGTCGGGGTTGTTCTGGTCGCCGCATTTTGCCTGCTTGTCACCAAACTGGAGAGCATTCTGGAAAGAAGCAAGTGTGTTGAAACCGCCGTGAGAAACGAGAGCATCAGCTGTGCATTTGCCTGCTACAACAGGTCTACCTTTAAACTGTTTCATCTTACTTTGCCTCCTTTGTGATGATATCAAGAATCTCAGCGCTTGTGTAATAGCGAGATGTTGTGTATGTTCTGAGCTTGTTTGAGTTAGTGATTACGGGCATCTTCTTGGCAAGAGGGTTGTTCATATACATAAGAGGACAGATATGGCTGAGAACAACGCCTGTTTCCTGAAGCTTTTTAGCGTAAGGAGTTTTGTTAAATTCTTCAACAACTGCGGGAGCTGCTGTGAAAACTGTGGGGATAGAAACCTTCTTGAGACCGCTCTTTTTGAGGCCTGCAACAACGTTGTCTGTCCATTCAACAAGCTGAGCGTGTGAAAGGTGAGGGCAACCTACGAAGCAAAGCTTGGGTGTTGCGTTCTTATCCTTCCACATAACGGGATAGCTTGCCTTAACTCTTTCGAGTTCTGCGTCATCAATAACATAAACCTGAGCATTGTCAACAACAAGGCTTTCACCCTGTTCAACTGCTTCGGGAGTGAGGTTTTCAATGTGATAAAGACCAACCGCACCGTTTGAAGCTGTGGCAGCACCGAAGTCCTTGAGGTATGCCTTTGTGTCGCCGTCAAGAGTTGTGCCGATCCACTTATCAAGGCCCTTAACAAAAGGAACATCTTCCATAACCTTCATACCGATAGCTGAGCCGAGAACCTGAGCTTCGGGCTTTTTGGTTGTTTTAACTTCAACAATCCATGTAGCCTTTCTTCCCTCATCGGTAACAAGACCAAAATAAGGAACCTTGCCAACGATTGAGCCGAAGAGCTCAATGATACCTGAGTTGCGGTTACATCTTGCGCCGAGAACGGAGTTAGCGTAAACAACAGCTGAAGATTCAGCCCAAGAAAGAACGTCGCCCTTGTTGGGGATGTTGCCTACCTCGTCCATATAGCAGGTGCAGGTGTATGATTTGTCATCAACAAGGCCGAGCTTACGAAGCTGAGCATCATAGTTATCCTGCATAGAATACATAAACTTGTTGAAAACAATGTTTTTAAGAAAGCTTGAGGGAACCTTGGGGTCAACGGGTCTGGGGTCAACAGAGAACTTCTGTGCTGAAAGAGCGTTGCCCTCAATAAGCTTATCCATAAGATCATAAACAGGGCTCATAACCTTAAGACCAAAGCTTGTAACAAGGTGACCCATTTCGCTTGTTACGGGAACCATTTTGGTTGCACCGAAAGCATCACCGTACATAACAAGGGTTTTCATAACCTTTGCCATTGCTTCACCCTTGGAGCCATTGAGAACATCAATTTCGTCCTGAGTGAGCTGCATATTGTAGTTCATAGTATTACCTCCTATGTTTTAACACCCGATTACACGGATATTTTCTGTCACAGACAATTATACACTTTTAAAAAATGATAATCAATAGTTTTTGTTAATTTTTTGTCGAAGAATGAACTCCTGCAATTTATATCAACCTGAACTCGTAGGAGCTGCCGTTGGCAGTCCGTTTTAATTGCTTTAATTTGGCAGACGCCCGATGGGCGCCCCTACGATGCTGACAATAACAAAAGCTGCCCCGAAGGACAGCTTTATCTGTTTAATCCTGTTTTAATATTTCGCGATTTCAACAAATCTCGGATATGCATTTTTCCATTCGTCGGCATTTTCGGGATTGTAAATCTTGAGCGTTTCGCTGTCGGCAACAGCCTGTCGTGCGTGAGCAACATCTTTGATTGTGCCGTCTGACATAAACTGAACAACCACATTACCCATAACTGTTGCTTCAATGGGACCTGCCTTAACAGTTCTGTCGCAGGAATTTGCGGTCATCTGGCACAAAAGACCGTCCTTTGTTCCGCCGCCGATTACGTGGATTACGGGATAATCCTTGTTTGTGCAGTCGCAAAGCTTTTCAAAGGTGAGGCGGTATTTCATTGCAAGACTTTCGTAGATGCAACGCATAATTTCGCCAACACTCTGTGGAACATACTGACCTGTTTTTCTGCAGAATTCCTGAACTCTGCCGGGAATATTTCCCTGAGGGGTAAATTCAGGTGCATCGGGGTCGATGAAGCATTTGAAGGGCTCCTCTTTAAGGGCAAGCTTTTCAAGGTCGGCATAAGAATAATCCTGACCCTCACGCTGCCACTGACGGCGGCTTTCCTGAATAAGCCACAAACCGATAATATTTTTGAGAAGACCGATTGTGCCGTCAATTCCGCCCTCGTTGGTGATGTTGATTTCAAGTGAGGTTTCGTTGACGATAGGCTCCTTGAGCTCTGTGCCGAAAAGTGACCAAGTGCCGGAAGAAAGGAATGCAAAATCACCCTCGGGGCAAGGCACGGCTGTGATTGCCGACTGTGTATCGTGACCACAGACGGAAATTACGGGCACCTTATCAACGCCAAGCTCTTCGCAGATTTCATCGGTCAGCTCACCGAGAACTGTGCCCGGCTGAACAAGAGGCGCAAAAAGACTTTCGGGAATATCAAAAGCTTCAAGAAGCTCCTTTGACCAGGTGCGGCTTTCGATGTCGATAATCTGGGAGGTGGATGCGATTGAATATTCGGCACACTTGTTGCCTGTTAAAAAATATGCAAGCAAATCGGGCATAAAGAGCATTTTGTCAGCTCTTTCAAGAAGCTCAGGTCTCTGACGGCGCAAAGAAATGAGCTGAAAGAGTGTGTTGAGCTCCATAAACTGAATGCCTGTGATGTTATAAAGCTTTTCTTTGGGAACTGTTTTGAAGGCCTCGTCAACAAGGCCTGCAGTTCTGGGGTCGCGGTAATGAACGGGGTTTTCAAGAAGACGACCCTCTTTGTCAATCAGGCCAAAATCAACACCCCAGGTGTCGATGCCGATCGCATCAAAACCGCCTGCGATTTTAGCTTTTACAATACCCTGCTTGATTTCGTGAAGAAGACGGAGCACATCCCAATAAAGGGTGCCGTTCACTTTAACAGGGTCGTTTGAAAAACGGTGAACCTCCTGCAAAGAGATTTTTCCGTTTTCAAAAGAACCGATAATGGCTCTGCCGCTGGAAGCGCCAAAGTCAAAAGCAAGAACTTTTTTCATAATCTCACCTTATTCGATAACTACGCCTTTCTGGAGAATGACGTTAGCATAAATTGCTGTTTCACCTGTGGCAATGATTGCATAGGCAGTTTTTGCTCTTGTATAAAAAGCAAAGCGTTCAACAAGCTCGATTTCTTTTTCGCCCTCGTTCTTTTTGATGATATCTTCATACTCTGCCCAGATGGGAGGACGGTTGGCTTCGTCACCGTTGTCCATAAGTGCAACGGGCTTATCAACATAAGTATCAAGAGGCATAAGCTTGAGAATTGCATCAAGCACTTCGGGCACACCGTGACCGTCAAGACGAACAAGACGCTGAGCGTTTGAAGCGGCGGGGAAGTTACCGTCACCGATAACGATTCTGTCGCCGTGACCCATTTCCATAAGAATTTTCAGAAGCTCGGGTGAGAGAATTGAAGGTACATTTTTAAGCATAGTTTATTATCCTTTCTTAATTGGAATACATCTCGTACATACTTGCATAGATTCCGCCTTTTGCAACCAGCTCCTTGTGGTTGCCCTGCTCCTCTATGCCGTTTTTGGTAAGGACGAGAATGTTATCTGCATTCTTTATAGTAGTCAATCTGTGAGCAATTGTCAAGGTCGTTCTGCCTTTTGACAGCTCTTCCAATGATTTTTGTATCAATTTTTCGCTTTCATTGTCAAGTGCAGAGGTTGCTTCGTCAAGAATGAGTATGGGCGGGTTCTTTAAAAACACTCTCGCAATGGACACTCTCTGCTTCTGTCCGCCTGAAAGCTTGACACCGCGCTCACCAACATAAGTATCATATCCGTTTTCAAGCTCAGTGATAAATTCGTGGGCGCCTGCCTTTTTGGCGGCGGCAATAATTTCTTCATCAGTTGCATCCTGCTTGCCGTAGGCAATGTTTTCTCTGATTGAGCCGGAGAAAAGATAAACATCCTGCTGAACGACACCGATGTTTTCACGAAGAGATGAAAGAGTGAAATCGTTGACATCAATGCCGTCAACGGTGATTCTGCCCTCGTTGATTTCATAAAAGCGTGGAATAAGGTTGCAGATTGTGGTTTTTCCGCCACCTGACGGGCCCACGATTGCAACGTTCTGACCCTTGGGGATGTGGATGTTGACATTGCTGAGAACATCATCAAGCTTTTCGGAATAAGCAAAGCTTACGTTTTCAAAGTGGATGTCACCCTCTACCTTTTCAATGTCACGTGCATTGGGGTTATCGATATCCTCAGGCTTCACATCCATAATTTCGGTAAAACGTTCAAAGCCTGTCATACCGCGCTGAAACTGCTCGCTGAACTGAATAATCTGCCTGATACTGCCGAGAAGCGTGGAAACCATAAGCAGATATGCGGTCAGGTCTGCAGGCTTGATTTCATCGTTCATAATAAAAATCGCACCTACGCACACAACCATAATATACATAAGACCGTCAAAAAATCTCACCGTTGTGTGGAAGCCTGCCATGCTGAAATAAGCCGAACGCTTGACGGAGAAGAATTTTTTGTTGTTTTTGGCAAACTTCTCTTTTTCAACATCTTCATTTGCAAAGGATTTTACAACCCTGATGCCCAGAAGAGTATCTTCAACCCTTGAGTTGATTTCGCCAAGCTCGTGGCGCTGCTGCTTGAAGGCTTTTTTCATTCTTTCGCGGAAGGTTTTTGAAACAATCACCATCAGCGGCACCATAATGAACATTATAAGCGTCAGCTTCAGGTTGATGCTTGCAAGGTAGGCAAAGGAGCCGATAAACTTGAGTGAAGCTATAAAATATTCTTCCGGCGCGTGGTGAGAAAACTCCGAAATGTCAAAAAGGTCGGAGGTGATTCTCGACATAAGCTGCCCGATTTTTGTGTTGTCATAGTATGAATAAGGAAGTGTCTGCAAATGGGCAAACATATCGCGGCGCATATCCGTTTCCATTCGTGTGCCCATAATGTGACCGCCTGCCGCCATATAGTAGTTAGCGGCGCTGTCCAAAAGACGCAAAAACAGATAAAACCCTGCCACCTTGCCGATGTAAGCAAGGGTGAGCAATTCAGGGTTGTTGATGCCGATTTCGGTAATATTGCGGGCAATAACCGGCAACGCAAGCTCGCACACAACGGTGAACGTTGCGCAGATTAAATCAAGCACAAGATACCAACCGTATTTTTTATAATAAGGAATAAATCTTTTAAGAAGCTTTATGCTTCCCGTTTTTCTTTTTTCTTCGGGCATTATATCCCTCCTCGGTTTTACTACCGTGTATTGTAACACAAAAAGAGTAAAAATTAAAGCAGATACTTGAAAAAGTTGCGCAAATTTGATTTAATTGATGTATAAATTATTGGGGGGAATCTTAATGTTTGCCAAAGTGAACAGTATGGGGCTTTTCGGTATGGACGCTTTTTCCGTTGAGGTTGAGGCAGATTTATCTCAGGGTATGCCCAAGTTTGAAATTGTGGGTCTGCCCGACACGGCCGTCAGCGAGGCCAAGGACAGAGTGCGTTCTGCGATTAAAAACAACGGCTTCACCTTCCCCGTGAGCCGTATTACCGTTAACCTCGCCCCTGCCGACACCCGCAAAGAAGGCCCCCTCTATGACCTTGCTATTTTTGTTGCGCTGCTTGTTGCAACGGGGCAAATACGCGCTTCAACGGATGAATATGCTTTTCTGGGCGAGCTTGCCCTCAACGGGCAAATCCGCAAGGTCAACGGCGTTTTGCCAATGGTCATCAGGGCAAGAGATTCAGGGCTTAAAGCCGTTTTTGTTCCCAAAGAAAATGCTCTCGAAGGCTCAGTTGTCAAGGGTATTGACGTACTTCCCGTTGAGCACGTTTACGAGGTGGTCAACCACATTCACGGTGTTGAAAAGATTGCACCCTGTCTCCCCCATTCCAACCCTTCAGATTCGCTGAGATTTGCCCCCGACTTTGCCGATGTCAAGGGTCAGCTTGAAGCAAGACGCGCCCTTGAGGTTGCAGCCGCAGGCGGACACAACGTGATTATGCTGGGGCCTCCCGGCTCAGGCAAAAGTATGCTTGCAAAAAGGCTCCCCTCAATTCTGCCGTCAATGACATTTGAGGAAAGCCTTGAAACCACAAAAATTTATTCTGTTGCAGGGGTGCTGCCCGACGATGTTTCACTCATCACCGACAGACCCTTCCGTTCCCCTCACCATTCGGTTTCGCCCGTTGGTCTTTCAGGCGGCGGAACAGGCAAGACTCTGCGACCCGGTGAGATTTCGCTTGCGCACAACGGCGTTCTTTTTCTTGATGAATTGCCTGAATTCAACCGCAACGTGCTTGAGGTTTTGCGACAGCCCCTTGAGGATGAAAAAATTGTTATTTCCCGAGTTATGGGCACTGTTGCTTACCCCTGCTCGGTTATGCTTGTGTGCGCTATGAACCCTTGCCCCTGTGGTTTTTACGGTCATCCCTCCAAGCCCTGCACCTGCCCCAAAGGCGCGGCGCAAAAATATCTGTCACGCATTTCAGGTCCCTTGCTTGACCGAATTGATATTCACATTGAAGTGCCACCCGTGGACTTTGACAAGCTTTCCGACACCGAAAAGGGTGAAAGCTCCGCCGAAATCCGTCAGCGCGTTGACTATGCCCGCAAAATTCAGCAGCGCCGCCTTGAAGGCACAGGGGTCACCAGCAATGCCCATATGCCCGCCGGTCTCACAAGAGAGCTTTGCCGACCAACCGACAAGGCTATGGAACTGCTTGAAAACGCCTTCCGCCGACTCGGGCTTTCAGCAAGAGCTTATGACAAAATTCTGCGTGTTTCACGCACAATAGCCGACCTTGACGGCAGCGATACAATTGAACCGCGACACATTGCAGAAGCAATTCAATACCGTTCCCTGGACCGCAAATTCTGGGAAAGGACATAAAAATGCGTTTCACCCGATGTTGACAAAATCCGACAGTTATGGTAATCTCTCATAACAAAGTCTCGGACTTTGAAAATCGAAAGGGGAAATAATATGAAAAACAAAAATCTACCGAAAATCATTGCTCTTGCCGTGTGCGCCGTTGTCGTTATCGCGGTGCTTGCCACAAGCTTCACCGTGGTCAAAGCAGGTCACACAGGTGTTGTTCTCACCTTCGGCGCTGTTGAAGACAAGGTGCTTGAAGAAGGTCTTCACTTCAAGGCTCCCATTGTGCAGAGCGTTGTGCAAATGAACAACCGCACTCAGAAAATCGAAACCGACGGCACCGCTTCTTCCAAAGACCTTCAGATAATCTCTTACGTTGTTGCGGTTAACTTCCACGTTAACAATACCTCTTCCGCCACTCTTTATCAGAGCGTTGGTATGGATTACGGCTCAGTTATCATCGTGCCCGCAATTCAGGAAAGCATCAAGGCTGTGACCGCACAGTACACCGCAGAGGAGCTTATCACAAAGCGTCAGTCCGTCGGCGACCAGATTAAGACCGCACTTTCCGACAAAATCAATCAATACGGTCTCACCGTTGAAATTTTCAACATTGTAAACTTTGATTTTTCCGAAGAATTCAATGCCGCTGTTGAAGCAAAGCAGACTGCTCAGCAGAATGCACTCAAGGCTGAACAGGACCTTGCCCGCATTGAGGTTGAAGCAAAGCAGAAAATTACTCAGGCAGAGGCCGAGGCCGAAAGTATCAAGCTCATTCAGGAAGCACTTGCAAAATCACCCGACTACGTTGACTATGTAAAATGGAACAAGTGGAACGGCGAGCTTCCTTCGGTTATGGGCGAAAGCGACATTCTTCTCAGTATGGACGAGCTTAAAAAGAAGGCTGAATAATCAGGCAAAATTTTCACGGGTCGATGAAATTCATCGACCCGTGTTTTTTGTTATTATTACATACTCTCGGGGACAGTGATTATGGCTCCCTTGTGTAAAGGGAGCTGTCAGCGAAGCTGACTGAGGGATTGTTTAACAACAGTATCAATGTATTCGCATACGCCTTCAAAATTGCTGTGAATTTCACTATTGGGTATTCTTATAACCCTTAACCCGTATCCCTCAAGAAACGCTGTTCTTATCTCATCGCTTATCTGTTCTTCATCTGTGTAATGCTGTGAGCCGTCAAGCTCGATAACTAATTTTGCTTCGGCAGAATAAAAGTCTGCAATATATTTTCCTAACACTTTTTGTCTGGAAAATCTGACCTGATATGTTCTGAGAAAATCATACCAAAGATGTTTTTCTTCTTTAGTCATATTTTTACGAAGCATTTTTGCGGCAGGAACTATCGCTTTGTTGTGTTTTCTCTGCATTACAATCCCTCCGTCTTTTGCTTCGCAAAATCCACCTCCCTTTACACAAGGGAGGCTTTTTAAATTACATACTCTCGGGAACTGTGATTCTGAGCATTTCGAGAACATTTTTAACCGTATCTCTTACACAGGCACAAAGATAAATTCTTGCCTGCATAAGATTTTCATCGTCGCACTGAACTCTGCATGAGTTGTAGAACTTATGGAAAAGTGTTGCAAGCTCAACAACATATCTTGTAATTCTTGCAGGGTCATAGTTCTTGGCGGCTGTTACAATTTCACTTGTGAGTGAAGCAAGGTGACGGATGAGCTCTTTTTCTTCCTCTGCAACAAGAAGCTTAAGGTCTTCAACAGAGCAGTCTCTCACTTCAATGCCATCTGCGGCAAGCTTTTTGAAAATACTGCAGATTCTTGCGTGAGCATACTGACAATAATAAACAGGATTCTTTGAGCTCTGTTCAACTGCCAGATCAAGGTCAAACTCCATCTGTGAGCCGGGCTCTCTCATATTGAAAAGGAAGCGGACTGCATCGATAGGAATTTCTTCAAGCAAATCAACAAGAGTGATTGCCTTGCCTGTTCTCTTTGACATTCTCACAACCTCACCGTCACGAGTAAGACGAACAAGCTGCATAAGAATAACCTTAAGTCTGTCGCCGCCAACGCCGATTGCATCGAGGGCACCCTGCATTCTTGCAACGTGACCGTGATGGTCTGCGCCCCAGATGTCGATAGCTGTGTCAAATTTTCTCACTTCAAGCTTGTTTCTGTGGTAAGCAATATCTGCGGCAAAATATGTGGGAATACCGTTTGCCCTGATAAGAACATCATCTTTGAGCTCAAGCTTGTCGATCTCGTCCTGAGTTTTACCTGCTTCGAGAAGCTTTTTGGTCTGAATTTCGATATTTTTGTACCACAAAGCACCGTCTTTTTCGTAGGTGTAGCCGTTCTTTGTGAGAAGGTCGATTGTGTCCATAACCTCACCGCCGTTGTGAAGCACGCTTTCTTTGAACCAAGTGTCATACTCAATGCGGTATTTTGTGAGGTTATCCTTCATTGCCTGAATATTTTTGGGAAGAGCAAACTCTGTGAGTGCGGCTCTTCTCTCTTCCTGAGTGGCGTCAATATATTTGTCACCGTAAACATCTGCAAATTCCTGAGCTCTCACCTTGATATCTTCACCGTGATAGCTGTCTTCGGGAAGCTCAACGGCTTCCTCACCCTTGTAAATCTGCTGATATCTGATATCAAGTGAAAGGGCAAATTTTTCAATCTGGTTGCCTGCGTCGTTGATGTAAAATTCTTTTTCTACTTCATAGCCTGCATAGTCAAGCACAGCGGCAAGGCAGTCACCAAGTGCGCCGCCGCGAGCGTTACCCATATGCATAGGACCTGTGGGGTTGGCAGAAACAAACTCAACGTTTATTCTCTTGCCCTCGCCGAAATCTGAACGGCCGTAATCCTTGCCCTTTGCCTTAACATCCATAAGAATTGCGGCATAATAGCTGCCGTCAAGATAAAAGTTAAGGAAACCGGGGCCTGCACACTCACAGCGTGCAAAATATGTACCCTCCAGAGAAATATTGGCAACTATTGCGTCAGCAATTTTGCGGGGAGCGCTTCTCAACTCTCTTGCCCAAGCCATAGCCGCGTTGGTGGAAAAATCACCGTTTGCGCTGTCGGCAGGAATTTCAACATTAAACGCAGTCTGAGGAACAGCGCTGACCTCACCCTTTTCAAAAGCCTTGGTGATAGCGTTCATAACACATTCGCGAAGCTGTGACTGCACCTGATTTACAATATAGCTCATTTTATCAACCTCTTTTTATCGTAATCTTCAATTTATTTTCGCTCAGCTCATCACCTGCGGCAGAAAGAGTATATCCGAATTCCAGCACTCCTCCGTTTTTGGTCACGGCTGATTTAACTTCTTTTGTATATACACCCAGATCCATTATGCCCACGGGGGTAGCATAGGCGCAGGGGTGTAACTTTCCTTCTTCCATAATCATTTCGGTGGTGAGTGCACCTTTTCGGGTCATTGTCACCTTGTTGCCCTCAACGCTGAGCGTAACAAAGCAACCCTCATAGCCCTCGCCCTCTTCACGGTAACGCACCTTGTAGCCGTCATCGGCAAAGGTAAAATTACCCTGAACAAGAGTTTCTGCGCCTTCTTTGTCACCGTCAATGATATGGGTATCTTCAATCTTAATTATGCACTTCATTTTGTCCACTTTTCCATTGCAAAGCAAATGAGCCTGTCAACAAGCTCGCCGTAAGGAATTCCCGAAGCGGCAAAAAGCTTTGAATACATACTGATTGATGTGAAGCCGGGAATGGTGTTGGGCTCATTGAGCATAACAGCACCGTCGCTGTGACGCACGAAGAAGTCAACTCGTGCAAGTCCGCTGCAGCCCAGAGCCTTGTAGGCATTGACTGCGGCACGGCGCACCTCCTCCGCCTTCTCTTCAGAAATACGGGCAGGGATATAGAGATTGCTTGCGGAATTTATGTATTTTGCGTCAAAATCATAAAAGTCGTTGCAAGCCTCAATTTCACCAACAACAGAGGCCATGGGCTCTTCGTTGCCAAGCACGGCAACCTCAACCTCTGCGCCCGCAATGCCCTCTTCAAGCACAAGCTTTGAATCCTCTCTGAACGCTTTGAGGATTGCTTCATCAAGGCTTTTTTTGTCGGTAGCCTTGCTCACGCCCACCGAGGAGCCTGCATTGGCAGGCTTAACAAAAATGGGGAAGCCGAGATATTCCTCCGCCTTTGTGAGAATCGGTTCTTTTTCTTTTAAATAGTCATATTCCTTAACACCGAGCCACTTTGCCTGAGGAATTCCTGCGGCATCGGCAAGAGTATTGGTATAAACCTTATCCATACAGCAGGCTGATGAAATCATATCACAGCCAACATAAGGAATGCCTGCAAGCTGAAGCATACCCTGAATTGTGCCGTCTTCACCGTTTTTGCCGTGAAGCACGGGAAAAACAACATCAATTCTGATTTTTTTAACCTCATCACCAAAAACAACAATTCCGTGGTCTGCATGTGAAAGTGAAATTGTTGCAGGGGTGATGTTTTCTTTATCTTCGAGCCATTTGTCTTCGGGAAGAGCTTCAACGCTTCCGCTGTAAAGGTACCATTCACCGTCTTTGGTGATTCCCATAAGAACAGGCTCATATTTATCTTTCGGAATATTTTCAATAACCGATTTTGCCGAAATCAGCGAAATATCATGTTCACTTGAAACACCGCCGAAAAGCACAAGAACTTTTTTCATTATTTTTGCCTCTTTCATTACGCTTCAAAAAATTTAAGAAATGCCTTTTTGGCCATATAAACGTCAAGCTTGGAAACAACCTCAAAGGGGGCGTGCATTGAAAGCACGGGAACACCAACATCAACAACATCAACATTCATATTGGCAATAAATTTGGCAACCGTTCCGCCGCCGCCTTCGTCAACCTTGCCAAGCTCACCCAACTGCCAATTGACTGCACCGTTGTCAAAAATTCTTGCAACCTCACCCACAAACTCTGCGCTGGCATCGGATGTTCCGCCCTTTCCGCCTGAGCCTGTGTATTTGGTAACAACAATGCCCTTGTTAATGAATGATGCATTCATGGGGTCAAGCACATGGGCAAAGGTGGGGTCAAATGCAGCATTAACATCGGCTGAAAGGCACTTTGATTTTGAAAGCACATCTCTGCCCATAAGACCTTCTGCCCTGCCAAGGTCTGCAAGGAAAAATCTGAGATAATCTGACTGAAGGCCGGTGTTACCCATTGAGCCTGTTTCTTCCTTGTCTGCAAGCACGGTAACGGCTGTGTATTCAGGTGCACCGTCAAGCTCAAAAATTGCCTGAAGAGCGGGGTAAGCGCAAACGCGGTCATCGTGGCCGTAGCCGCCGATCATACTGCGGTCAAAGCCGATATCCGAAACGGGCATTGCAGGCACAGCCTCAAGCTCGGCTGTGAGAAAATCTCTTTCAACAATGCCGTATTTTTCATTGAGAATTTTCATAATATTGAGCTTCACAAGCTCGCTGCCTGAGTCACTCTTGAAGGGAAGTGAGCCAACGAGAATGTTAAGCTCCTCACCCTTGATAACCTCGCGGGCGTTTCTTTCCATCTGGCTTTTGCCAAGGTGGGGAAGAAGGTCGGTGATAACAAACTGAGGATCGCCCTCGTTTTCACCGATGTTAACATTAACGATTGAACCGTCTCTTTTAACCACAACACCGTGAAGTGAAAGAGGGATCGTTACCCACTGGTACTTTTTAACTCCGCCATAGTAGTGGGTTTTGAAAAGTGCTATTTCCTTATCCTCATAAAGTGGGTTGGGTTTAAGGTCAAGACGGGGAGAATCGATGTGGGCGGCGGCAATTCTCACGCCTTCGCCAACACTCTTTTTGCCCATAACAGCAAGGATGATTGCCTTGCCGCGGTTAACGCAATAAATCTTATCTCCCGCCTTGTAGGCTTTGGTATTGTCAAATTCTTCAAAGCCCTGCTCTTTTGCGGCGGCAACAGCATATTCGGTTGCTTCGCGCTCGGTTTTGCAGGCATTGAGGAACTTTTTGTAGCCCTCGCAGAATTCAAAAGCAACTGACATTTCTGCGTCATCAATCACCTTTGCGGTATGCTGATTTTCCATAAAAAGCTCTTCCTTAAGGAGCTCAACCTCTGATTTTTCTTTTGACATAATGGTACCTCCCGAAAACAAAAATATCTGTCGGTTTATATTAAAAATTTATTTTTTCTTCTCTTTGTTTGCGACAAGTTTTTACTCAACCCCGGGTTAAAATATAGCCGAAAGGTCGATTTCACCGCCGTTGTTTACAATCACAACATCTGCAATACTTCTATAGTATTGTTCATCGGGCTGTGCTTTTATTCTTTCAAGCGCCTGCTCCCGGGTGATTGAATCACGGCTCATAATTCTTCGGAGGCGGACATCTTCATCTGCCGCCACAACAATCATTTTTGAGCAGTAGTGATACATCTCGCTTTTTGAAAGAAGTGCCGCATCAATCACAAACACGGGGAAACGATCTTTTTCTTCAATAATCTGCCGCGACACCTGCTTTGAGATTGCAGGGTGAGTTATGGCGTTGAGGGTTGCTCTGCCCTCCTCGGTGGCAAAAGCCTTTTTGGCAAGAGCCTTTCTGTCAAGGCTTCCGTCTGAAAGAAGAATGTCTTCACCGAATGCCTTTGCAAGCTCAGGCAGAACAGGTGAACCCTTTTCCACAACCTGACGCGCAACCTTGTCACAGTCAATCACCTGCCAGCCTTTTTTTAAAAGCTCATTGGCAACGGTGGTTTTGCCTGCACCTGTCTGACCTGTCAGCCCGTAAATCGGGGGCATCTCAATCACTCTGAAGGCCGCCGCACGGATAAGACGGTTATACACCGCAAGTCCCACTCCGTGAGGGTCAGGTCGGCGGACAAAAATCCGCTTTGCTCCTTTGGAGTCAAGCTCTCTGAGAAGAGCAAAAAGGTTATGCGCCTGCTGTTCGGGACGGTTTTCACCGCCGTAGCTTATGGCATTTATATTAAGGCTTTGCTCTTCACCGTCAAAGCAAAGGGCATAGTCACCTTCGTCACCAACTGTTTCAACAAAGCAACGGAATGACGGGAAGCTGCCTTTGACAATATATACCTGGGCTTCGGGTGAATAATGCTTATATTTCATTCCCGGTGAAGCGGCAACCGCCCCTTCGGGCAGTTCTTCAAGCACCGCAGGATTTATTTCAATTTCACCAATAACGCTTTCAATCTGCTCGGGGGTTATGCCTCCCGGTCGCAGAAGCATAGGAACTTCGGTGGCAAGGGTAATCACCGTGGATTCAACACCCACACTGCTTTCACCGCCATCAACAATGGCGTGGATTTTGCCGTTCATATCATCAATGACATGCTGTGCCTTTGTGGGGCTGGGAAGTCCTGATGAATTTGCGCTGGGTGCCGCAAGAGGAACCCCCGCCGCTTTGATGATTGCCCTTGCAACAGGGTGAGACGGCATACGCACGGCAACAGTTTCAAGCCGCGGACAAACCTCCTTGGGAACGATATCGGACTTGGGGAGAATAATTGTCAACGGGCCCGGCCAGAAGGCTTCAACCAAAGCCTTGGCCTTATCGGGGAAGGAGGTAACAAGAGGATAAATCTCCTCTACCTCGCTGATATGAACAATCAGCGGATTATCGTTGGGTCTGCCCTTTGCGCGGAAAATGCTGTTGACCGCTTCGGGGTCAAGGGCATTGGCAGCAAGACCATACACCGTTTCGGTGGGGATAGCGGCAAGGCCACCGCCCCGCAGAATTTTGGCAACCGCTTCAATTTCGGCTGATTGAGTTGTGTCGTTTATTTTGTAAAGTTGAGTTTTCATTGTGAATCTGCTTTCAGTTTTTCTGCTGTGTCAGCAGTAATAAGGGCGTCGATAACCTCGTCAAGGTCACCGTTGAGAATAGCCTCAAGCTTGTAGAGTGTGAGTCCGATTCTGTGGTCACTGACTCTGCCCTGGGGATAGTTGTAGGTGCGGATACGCTCACTGCGGTCACCTGTGCCAACCTGAGCCTTACGCTCACCTGCAATTTCATTGTTCTGTCTTTCGCGCTCAGCTTCAAGAATTCTTGAACGGAGAATTTTCATAGCCTTGTCCTTGTTCTTGTGCTGACTGCGTTCATCCTGACATTCAACAATGGTGCCCGTGGGGATATGGGTGATTCGGATAGCCGACTCGGTTTTGTTGATGTGCTGACCGCCTGCACCGCTTGAACGGAAGGTGTCAATCTGCAAATCCGCAGGGTTGATTTCAATATCAACCTCCTGAGCCTCGGGCAACACGGCAACGGTAACGGTTGAAGTGTGAATCCTGCCCTGGCTTTCGGTTTCGGGCACACGCTGAACACGGTGAACACCGCTTTCAAACTTAAAGCGCGAATATGCTCCGTCGCCCTCAATCATAAAGCTGATTTCTTTATATCCGCCAAGCTCTGTGGGGCTTGCAGAAAGAATTTCGGTTTTCCAGCCCTTCGGCTCGGCATACATTGAGTACATTCTGAAAAGTGAGTTTGCAAACAGTGCAGATTCCTCACCGCCGGCGCCGCCGCGGATTTCAACAATAACGTTTTTGTCATCATTGGGGTCGCGGGGAAGAAGAAGAATTTTAAGCTCCTCCTGTGCCTTTTCAATGATTTCGGCATTTTCAGAAAGCTCCATCTGAGCCATTTCTTTAAAATCCTTGTCAAGGCCGCCCTCGTCAAGCATCATTCTAGCCTCGTTATAATCATTCTGAGCTTTTTTCAGCTCACGGTATTTTTCAACAATCGGTGTCAGATGCTTTGTTTCCTGCATAAGCTTTTTATATTTTTCAATATCTGACACAACATCGGGGTCAAAAAGCTGGGCGTTGATCTGCTCATACTTTTCTTCTATTGCGGCCAGTTTATCAAGCATAAAATCTTCCTTTCATCACAAACAAGTTCACAGCGGGGGTTATTCTTCTCTGATAATTTTTTTAATGTTTTTTTCAATTTTAGGACGCGGTACCATAACCTCACGACCACAACCGACACACTTTACGCG
This sequence comes from Acutalibacteraceae bacterium, assembly GCA_045633685.1. Lineage (GTDB taxonomy): Bacteria > Bacillota > Clostridia > Oscillospirales > Acutalibacteraceae > CAG-488. Next base: position 78,021 of record JAZQYU010000057.1, read on the forward strand.
GAAGTCCATTCCCACCCTGAGAACATCAAAAACATTCTCTCCGCAGGGATGGTTTTTTTTCATCAACAGCTTATCGCCAACCCTTACATCCACGCAAACGCCCCCATTCTTTATAATCTATTTTATTGTATCACAAAAGTATGCTTTTGTAAAGAATATAAAAACAACAGAAACGCATATAAATAAAAAGCAAAACAACAAAACAAAGGTGGTAAAACTTATGACAGATTTCAGACCCGAAGGTCAGCTGATCAGCGAAAAATCAAACATCCAGGCGCTATCCTCCTCTGCCGCGCTGCACGAGGCTTTTTATCTGGGCACGGTGCTTGAAGGCAGAGCCCTGCTCTGCGACCGAAATCACAACCTGAAGGTGGATTTAGGCTGTATGTACGGCATCATTCCATATTCCGAGGGTGCCGTGGGCATCGACACGGGCTCGGTGCGTGACATTGCCCTTATTTCAAGGGTAAATAAGCCCGTTGTTTTCAGAATTACAGGCTTTGACCGCGACGAAAACGGCGAAGAATATGCCATTCTTTCCCGCAAGAGCGTTCAGCAGGATTGTATCGATTCTTTTGTATCCCGACTTAAGCCCGGTGACGTTATCAGGGCACGAGTTGCCCATATGGAAAATTTCGGTGTTTTTCTCGACATCGGTGCCGGCATCAACGGACTTCTGCCCATCGACAGCATTTCCGTTTCCCGCATTCCTCACCCATCAGTGCGGTTCACCACAGGGCAGATGATTAAGGTTATTGTAAAATCCGTTGACGATATGGGCAGGCTCACCTTCAGCCACAAGGAGCTTCTCGGCACATGGGAGCAGAACGCAAAGGGGTTTTCACCGGGAGAGACCGTACCGGGCATTGTGCGTTCCATTGAAAGCTACGGGATTTTTGTGGAACTTGCGCCGAACCTTGCCGGCCTTGCAGAATATGCCCCCGGAGTGCAGGCAGGAAGCCACGCAGGGGTCTATATCAAAAGCATTGTGCCCGAAAGGATGAAAATCAAGCTCATTATCGTGGACTCCTTCAACGCTGAATACCCGAATCCGAAAATAAAATATTTCACAGATTCAGAACACATCGACCATTGGGTTTATTCCCCCGACAGGTGCGAAAAAGTTGTGGAAAGCGTGTTTTAAGGCGACAGATATAAATTTCTGACTGCCGATTGCGACAAAAAATCTCTCCTTTTCCCTTGAATTTCAAAAATGATGGTGTTATAATCATTGTATAGTTGATATTTTAGGGAAATATCGCATTTTTTACAGTCTTTTCCGAAGGAGGGATTTTTTTGTCAGCTGATTTGCATTGTCACACCAAATTATCCGACGGTTCCATGGGCATTGAGGATATTATCACTCTTGCCGAAAAAAGAGGTATTTCTACCATTGCGGTTACAGACGTTGACTGTATGGCAGGCACCGTGAGAGCCAAAATCATCGGTGAACGCAGAGGCATTACCGTCATTCCAGGTGTTGAAATTTCAGCAACCGACGAGGTCACAGGTGAAGAACTTAACATCCTTTGCTATCTTTGTGACGCTCCCGACAGGCTTGAGGGTCTTTGCCACAGAAACCTTGTTGCCCGCAAAAAGGCGGCTCAATATATGATGCTTAAGGTTGCACAGAAATATCCCATCACTCCCAACCTTGTGCTCAGCTGTGCTCAGGGTTCAACCAACATCTACACCACTCACATTATGGCAGCTCTGCTCGAAAGCGGTATGACCACCGAAATCTGCGGTGAGCTTTATAATGAGCTTTTCGGCGGCGAGGAGCATCCCTTCCTTGTAAGAGCCAAGTTCGAAAGCGGAAAAGCTGTTATCGACGCCATTCATGAGGCAGGCGGCATTGCCGTGCTTGCCCACCCCGGTGATTATTCTTCATTTGACGTGCTTGACCGCCTCACTGCCGAAGGCCTTGACGGTGTTGAAATCTGGTGCCCCGAGCATTCGGACGAGCAGGTTGAATATCTGACAGCCTTTGCCAAAAAGAACAAGCTTCTGTCTGTTGGCGGCAGTAACTTCCGCGGCAGATTTAACAAAAATTGCGTAACAATCGGTTCTTATCAGACCCCCGACAAGCAGCTTTCCGAGCTTAACAGCTACAAGGCCAAGCTCAAGCGCAAACAGAAGGCCGCAGAAAACGCAGACAAATAAGAGGAAAATAAAATGAAATCTGATTTTGACGGTGACATTAAAATCTATCAAAAAAAATCTGACATAGAAGCCAGCGAGTTTGACGGCCTTGTGAAGGACATCGACTTTCACAAAGCCAACGGCAACACAAAAAAAGCTCAGGAGCTTGGCGCAAAATTTGCCTCACTGAAGCCTACTGATGAGGTGCTTGGGATTCTGCGCCGTGAGGACAAGCTCCCTGCCGAATTTTTGTATCAGGCAAGGGTGCTCATCACATTCCTTTGCGGCAGAGTTACAAGAGAAGCCATTGACGACCAGATTTTGTCAAACCTTGTGCGCAACGCTATGTACGATTATCTCAAAGAGCACGAAAACGGCTATTACAAAAACATTGCCGATGGTGCGGCCTTCACATTCTACCGCCTTGCGATGAAAAAAGGTACCGACCGTGCGGAGGAAATCGGCAAGGAATTTGCCAAAATGTGCGCGGTTAAAAATGATGATTTTCTCATTGACCTTGGCAAAAAGATTTATGCCAACACAACCCGACACGTCAAAGCCCTTCTTGACGAGTGTGACTTTCAATATTAAACAGTGCAACAGCAGTGCCTTAACGGACACTGCTGTTTTTGTTTATGAAGATAGTTGCAGGCTTGCAATCAATCTTCCATCTGTTTGCCGAGGAAGGATGCGGCAACCTGCGCCAGCTTCAGGTCTGTTTGTGACGGGCGGACATTTTCTGCCGAAAGAAGCACAACCGCACCAAGAATATCGCCGCTTGAAATAATAGGCACGGCAATCTGCGCCTGATGCGGAACGCCCTCAACGGGCAAAAGCTTTTCACCGCCCTCTGCAAAAAAGGATGCCCTGCTTTCCATAAGGTCTTCGAGGGCTTCGCTGATTCTGCGCTCGGCAAATTCCCGCTTGGGTGCGCCCGAAACAGAAATCACATGGTCTCTGTCACAAATAAGCACGGGCATATTCACGCTTCGGTTAAGCACCTCGCAATATTGGTCGGTGGTGTCGGTCAATTCACCCACGGGGGAATATTTTTTGAAGATTACTCCGCCCTGAGTGTCGGTAAAAATTTCAAGAGGTGCGCCCTCCTTGATGTGCATTGTTCTGCGGATTTCTTTGGGAATAACCACCCTTCCCAAATCGTCAATTCTTCTCACAATACCTGTTGCTTTCATATATTCATTTCTCCTTGATTTACAAATTGTGATGTTATTATCTGTAATTCAAGGGGATTTATACTGTTGCTTTTCTTTTAAAAATTCGCAGAAAATATTACATATTGACAAAACCTCCCTTTTGACTTACAATGAAATCACCTTAACAAAGGAGGATGTAATATGAAATATTGTGTTAAATGCGGCAATGAGCTTTTTGACGAAGCTGTTATCTGCCCCGGCTGCGGTTGCAGCTGTGAAACTCAGGTTGCCCCTGCTGAGGAAGACAAGAAGAGCTTCGGCTGGGCATTGTTGGGATTTTTTGTTCCCGTTGCAGGTCTTATCCTTTACCTTATCTGGAAGGATAAAACTCCGCTCAAAGCCAAATCCTGCGGCAAAGGCGCACTGGTGAGCGTAATTTTCGGCGTTATTTTCTATATCGGTTTCACAGCGCTGAGCACATACTTCTTTATGAACACAGATTTAAGTGAGTTTGAAGAAGCCTACCAATACGAAATGTACGACGATATGTATCTGTAAACAAAAATCAAGCCTCCCTTTTCGGGAGGCTTTTCGCTCTTATTTTGCGCTTTCATAAGTTGCATAAGCAAGGATTCTGCCGTTTATAAAATCTACACCATATAAAACCATTGTATCTTCATAAACCTCAATAAGATATCCTTCACTCATAGCTCCGTCATTTCCGGTCCAGAGAATCTGGAAATCACCTGTTGTTCTGGGGCAGGAAACAGATGAAACATGAACGTATGTCGCTCCGTCTTCACCATTTTTTGAAATGTTAAGATTGGAGTTAAGATACTGCATATGATATGCCCAGTGTGAATGACCGTTAAAGAAAATTACGTTATCATTTTCCCTTAAAAGGTTTCTGAGTCTGATTTCATCGTTCGCACCGGGGGTGTAAACAAGAGGATATGACCAGCCAAGATGGTTTTGGACATTGCCGGTTGAAGTGAAAAGTCTTCCGTCTGTAGAGCTAAGGAAGGTATGGAAGAAGAGATACACTGTTTCGTCTTTATGTTCATCAAGCTGTGCTTCGAGCCAATCAAGCTGTGAGGGCTGAAGAAGAGAATTGTAAAGTATGCTGTAGTTATTTGATGACTGGCAAAGAAAAATAAAAATATCCCCCGAAACAGGTTCTTTATAAACAAAATCCATTCCGTTATCGGCAACGTTAACAACATTTTCGTCACGTGTTTCGCCATAGGCGCCGGGATTCATATAGGCGAGCCAGTTATCTTTTTCATATTCTTTTCTTATATCATGATTGCCTGTTGTTGTGTAAACGGGAAAATCATACTGCGAAGAAATTGTGTTGAACATCATAAATGATTCCAATTCACCGTCATACGCAATATCACCGGGCATTGCAACAAGAGAAACATCCGCCTCATCAAAGAAGTCGAGTGCAACAGCAAATGTTGTTTCTGCAATATCATCGCCGTTTTCGGTGAAATATCTGTTAAAATGAAGGTCACTTATTGAACCGTATGAGTATACTTTATCACCGCGATCCGGGAGTTTTTCTTCGGGAATTTCAATGATTTCGAGTATTTCATCACCTAAGGTTACAAGAATATTCTCTGCACCGGCAGGTATTGCGGTATAGTCGGGAAGATCAAGAGAGCCTTCGCCAAAATATGTGCTGACAGTAGCAAATTCGCTGAAAGGAATTTCTGTGTCACCAAGCATAAATGTAAGCATATCATTGTTTTCATCTGCCCAATAAAGCTTATAGTCACCATCCGTTGTTGTTTTGATTGTTATAACAGCATCCATAGAGCCTTTTTCTTCATTAAGATATTGAATGGCAGTTGCGGAAGCTTTGCTGTCAGAAAAGCCCGGTATATCGGTAGAAATATTTAAGGCTGTAAATATCGTTGCAAGTAAACCAGCAATGATTTTTATGATAGTTGTATACATAAATCTTTTCTCCTTTTATGTTATGTAATAACCTTACTGAATTTTTATTTGGCAAAAGAATTATATCACTCAAACAAACCAAAATCAAGAAATTTTGAAAGCATCTTCCATTCTTATATAATAAATTCCACTTAAAAGAGCCCCCTTAACGGAGGCTCTGAATTTTTATTTTACTTTTTCAACGGGAATGATTGCACCCTCATTTTTGTCAACGGTAAAGGTTACTACGTCACCCTTGTTGAAGATGATAACCTTTTCAGCATCACTTGCCTTAACTGAATAGTAGCTTTCGGCTGTATCCAGCTTGAAGTAATACACACTTTCACCGCCGATAACGGCTGTTCTGATGTCGGTGATTTTGCCTGTTACCTCTGCCTTTTCAACAACACCAGGTGCACTTACGTCACCTGAGCCGATTTCGTCTGTGATGTTGTCGGTTGAAACATCAAGCTTGATGCCGTTCTTTGAAAGCTCCTTGAGGTAGTTTTCAATACACTCTGTGAGAGATGTGCCCACAGCACCGATTGAATACTGACCAACATTAACAAGAGCATACATTTTAACAAGGTCGCTTGAATCCTTGAGCGACATAAAGTATGTGGGTTCACCGTCAACGTTGAGAAGAAGGGGGAATGATGCATCGTATTCATACTGCTGAACAAGACCTTCTGCTGATGTTTCGGCAGAGCTTTCTTTTGCACCTGAAATTACGTAGTATTTTGCATCCTTTGTGCGCATATTGATAAGGGCAAAGCCTGTGAGTGATTCGTCACTTGTGAGTGATGTAACGCCTGTGTAGAGATAAACGTCATCATTCATTGCAAGGTAGCTTGAGCCCTCGGTGGTAACATAAGTGTCCTTCTGGCCGAGGATTGAGTTCCAGAAGCCGCCGCCGTAAAGACCATAGTAGTTATACTGCTCAACAAGAAGGTCATCGGAATATACACAGTCAATCCATGAAAGAGTGTTGTCATTTCTGATTTCATCCATTGTGTATGAAACACATTCACCTGTTACGGCATCGCAGATAACTGCACCGATAACATCTGTGCCACCGAAAAGACCGATTGTTTTGTCAAGCTGAGCGCAAATCCAATATGCGTTGCCTTCTTCGTCAATTTCAAATGTGGGTGTTGCAAGCATATATGTGGGATATTCAAAACGAAGATGTCTCTTGACATTGTGAGCAAAGTGGTCAGCAGTTGAATACTGAATGCCGCCGTCAACAACCACAAGCTCGCTCTTCTGAGTGATTGAGTCGATGATGATATAAGCGGGAATTCTGTTGTCGCGGTTGGTGAACCACTTGATGATGTTGGAATACTGAAGGGTTGCAACTCTTACGGGAACATCCTTGTAGTTAATCTGATTGAAAGAAGACTGAACGGTGAACTGAGAAACGTAGCCCATTTCTGAAAGTCCGCTCAATGCCTTCTGAGCCATAACAGCTGTGGTATCAAAGTCGATTCTGGGAACGGTTGCAAATGAATCGTCAGATGAGTCTGCAACCTCCTGAACAAAGTTACCACCCTGAACGTCGATAATTTCGCTGTAATCCTTAGCTCTGAAAACAGTTGAAGAAATGATGAAGCCGACTGCAACCACAGCAACGAGCACACCGATTAAAATCATGGGGATTCTGGCGCTCTTTTTGGCATAGGGAGCGTAGTCAGGAGTTTTGAGTGCACCTGAGGTAACGTAGTTCACTCCGCAGTAAAACGCAAGAACTGCGCCAAGAAAAATATACATTTCAATAGCTTTGAAATTGAAAGCCGGAAGATAAAAATAATAACCTACCGCACCTGCAATCAGAGTGAGCACAATATTGATAACAATTTTGAGTGCCTTTTTTTCGGGGGGCATAATAACCTTGCTTTTTCCCTGCCCTCTGTCATTATTGTTTGAAGAAAAGTCAACCTTTATGGGGTCCATTAAATCAACTCCTTTTAATATACCAAATAATTATATACTATAATTCAATTTATTACAAGCATTTATTTAATGTTTACAATTTGTTTAAAATACAATACTTGAATAATTTCTGAATATAGGTATAATATAGACAATACAACATTTTTCGAGGTATTTTTATGAGCGATAACCGTTATTTTTACGGCACTTATGAAAATTATAATAATCCCTTTATGCCAAAGGATCCTATTCTCAACCGCGATGCAAGGCACCTGACAAAGCTGAGCCTTCTTGCAGGTGTGGGTATTCTGTGCTTTGTGCTGGTGCAATATGTTTTTTCATTTTTTATTTTATGGCTGCGTACCTTTGTTGAAACAAGCTTTCTGCTTGAAGCAATTCTCACAATTCTCGTTACCATAATCGGAATTTATGTGCCCTTCACAATTATTCAGAGGTTTTATTCCCCTGAGGATAAGGCCTTGTGTATGAATCTTGATGCCCCTGTGAGCAAAAAATCCTTCACCTATGCTCTTGTGGCAGGCACGGCAGCGGTTTTTGCCGGCAACTATATCACCACAGGCTTTTCCGGCTTTGTGTCAACCTACGACATTGAGTTTTCCGCCTATGAAACCGAAAATCCAGCAACCTTTCTTGAATTTCTCCTTTTCATTTTTGAGGTTGCGGTTATTCCTGCAGTTGTAGAAGAGGTTGCAATCAGAGGCATAGTTATGCCCCCCTTGCGCAAATACGGTGACCGCTTCGCAATTATAATGTCGGCAATAATTTTTGCCCTTATGCACAGCAATATGCTGCAGATTCCCTTTGCCTTTGTTGCCGGTCTTGTGCTGGGGTATTTTGCAATTTCCACCAAATCCCTGTGGACAGCCATTGCCATCCACGCCGCCAACAACCTTTTGTCGGCTGTATCAAGCGTGGTGATAGACCGACCTGTTCTTTCGGCTGTTTATTCCTGGCTTGTAATTGCATTGCTGGTTGCAGGCGTTGTGTGTGCCAAAAAGTTTATCAAGGAGCCTCACTACAGCCTCGGACTCACCTTTGCACCAAAATCCGAAAAAAGATTTCTTTTTGCTTCGGGTGCTGTTTTCCTTTTCATTTCTTTTGTATATTCCTCATACGAGGGTAACAGCTCAACCCCGTATATCCTCACCGCATTGCTTTTCATCTTCTGCCTGAGAAGATATTTCAAGGCAAATGACCTTCAGCGCGGAGCCTTGCCCCGAAGCAGCCTCAACCTCAAAAAAAGGGTTGCCCTTTATTGCACAACTCCCACCGTTGTGGGAGGATGGGTCATTCTCATTCTTTCTGCAATGCAGAGTGTCACCGTCACATCCTCAGGCGGTTACTTTTTCCTTTATTTTGCATTGGCGGCGGTGCTTGGCGCAATACTTTATATGATTTACAAAATTCTTCATTCAAAGTCACTCGAAAGCAAAAGCAAAGCTGTTTACAGAAAAAGTCTGTATGTGATGATCGGTGTCTGCGTTGTGATGATGATAACCTCGTTTATCTCAAATCTTCTGATGTTTTAGGGTGAAATATATGGATAAAGATTCTATTATGAACGAGGCTTTTGCCCTCGCCCGTGAAGCTGCCGAAGAGGGCGAAGTGCCCGTGGGTGCAGTTGTTACCCTTGACGGTGAAATTGTGGGTCGCGGCAGAAACCGACGTGAAAAAAGCAAAAACGCCCTTGCCCACGCTGAAATTGAAGCAATTAACGACGCCTGCCGAAACCTTGGCGGCTGGAGGCTGTGGCAATGTGAAATGTTTGTTACTCTTGAGCCATGCCCCATGTGCGCCGGTGCAATCATAAATTCGCGGCTCAGAAAGGTGACCTACGGTGCAACCGACCACAAGGCAGGCTCCTGCCAATCGGTAATCAACCTTTTTGACCTGCCTTATAACCACAAGCCCGAAATTGAATCGGGTTACAGGGCAGAAGAAGCGTCGGAGCTTCTAAGCGATTTTTTTAAAAAATTAAGAAATAAAAAGAGAGCAACCAATGATTAAATCGGTTGCTCTTTTGCTTTAAAATGTTAATGTAACTGTTTCACCTGCGGGAATTTCTGCAGTAAGAATACTGTCGGCAATTTCAAAATTACCTTCATTCGGCACACCTGTGCGGTCATTGAGTCTGAGCCTGAGTGTTGACTCTTTTTCAGCTCTGACGGCAGCCTTTGTTACCTTACCGTTGCTCCACTCAATGTCAAAGGTCAGGTTACCCCTTGCCTTGACCCCGTTGATTCTGCCCTTTGGCCAGATGTCGGGAAGTGCGGGAAGAAGCTCAACAATTCTTGCGTCGGGTGAACCCAGATGGCTTTGAACAAGCATTTCGGTCATACCTGCAATTCCGCCGAAGTTACCGTCTATCTGGAAAGGCGGGTGAATATCAAAGAGGTTATATGCCGTGCAGTTAGAAAGAAGATATTTCAGATGCTTTGCGGCATTGTTGCCATCCTTGAGCCTTGCATAAAAGCAGATTGTCCACGCTCTTGACCAGCCTGTTTCACCGCCACCGTTTTCAATTCGGCGGGCAATTGTTTTCTTGGCCGCTTCAAAAATTGCGGGGTCGCCTTCGTTGATACTGTCATCAGGATAAAGTCCGAAAAGCTGCGAGATATGCCTGTGTCCCGGCTCGGTTTCTTCATAATCCTTTATCCATTCCTGAATGGTACCGTAACGCTCGCTGATTTTAACCGGCGGGAGCTTTTTCATAACAGCCTCAAGCTCTGCCGCAAATCCACCGTCACCGCCCATCACTTTGCACGCATGAACTGTTCTTGTGAAAAGAGAGCGGATAATCTGAAAATCTATTGCCGCCGCATGGGTGAACATACTCTCCTGCTTTCCGCTGTCGGGGTCGGTGTAATAAAATGAATTTTCAGGTGAGTTGGAGGGTGAGGTCACAAGGAAGCCGTTTTTATCTTCAATAAGATAATCGCACACAAATTCGCAGGCACCCCTGAGAATGGGATAAATCTCTTCAAGATATTTTCTGTCACCCGTGAATTCATAATGCTCCCAAAGATTCAGGCAAAGCCATGGGCCTGCCATGGGGAAAAATCCGCAGTCAACGCTGTCGTGAACTCCTGTTCTGCCAAATGCGTCACAGGTGTGGTTAATTACCCAGCCCCTTGCGCCGAACAAATCCTTTGCCGTTTTTTGACCAAGAACGCTTACCTTTTTCATAAAGTTGATAAAAGGCTCTTCTGCTTCAATTATATTGGCGCAGCCTGCAGGCCAATAGTTCATCTGCAAGTTGATGTTTGTGTGGAAGTCGCTGCCCCAGGGGGGATTGAAATCGTGACACCAGATACCCTGAAGGTTGGCAGGGAGTCGGGCGTTTTTGCCTGAGCTTTCAATCAGCAGATATCTGCCAAAATTGTAATAAAGGGTCAGCAGGTCGTTATCAGGCTTGCCTTCGCCAAAATCGTCAAGACGCTCGTCCGCAGAAATCACTCTGTATTCAGGGGCAAAAAGATCAAACGAAACGCGGTTAAACCATCTGCGGTGCTCTTCAATATGACGGGCTTTGATTTCTTCATAATCTGTTGCCCCTATTTTTTCAAGGCAGGCATTGATTTTTGCGCGGTAATCTATTGCCTCATCAATGTCAAATTTTTCAATATTATAATTTGTTTCAAACGCACCATAAATTATTATGTAAGTGCAGTCTGTCACGGTAATGAATTCGTGGTCGGGGGTAAGTGTGCCGTCGGTGTCGATTTTTATTTTTCCGCCAAAGGACATACCCTCACAGCCTTCGCCGTAAAGGGGGCTGTCGGCTGTGTTGATTCTGCCGTTCAAAAGAATTTCATCAGCGCGAAGAGATGCAGAATAAGCGTCTCTTTTTCTTTTGAGTGAAACCTTGCAGGAAAACGGTCTGCCGTCGTTCCAGAGCTTATACACAAGGGCATCAAACTCTTCGCTGACAAAGCACTCGCTGTTGAATTCCATTCCGCTTTTCTTCCAGCTCACACGGCTGATTGCCTCGCTGAGCTCAAGCTCCTTGCGGTAATCCGAAAAAGGTGACTTGTCAAAAAAATCAACAAAAATTTCACCAAAGCTTTCATAAGATCGCACCGCAATTGGGTCAGAAAGGAAGGTTGCGCGGGCAAGGTCTGCCGCCTGCTGAAGTCTTTCTTCAAAAATCAGCTTTCTGATTTCTGCCAGCGCTTCGGGTGACGCGTGATATTTTTCTTCAATTTTTTTGCCGCACCAAAGGGATTCTTCGTTTATTTCAATTTGCTCACAATGAGGGTTGCCGTAAACCATTGCGCCCACTCTGCCGTTGCCGAGAGGGAAGGCACACATCCAATCGTCTATGAACTCATTATGCCAGAGTAATGTTGACATTTCTTCACAACCTATCTTTATTCTTTGTAGATTTCTTTAACAATGTTCAAATCTTTGTCAAATTCAGCAATGTATGTATATTCGTTTGCTTTAATCTGACCGGGCTCGCCTTTTGAGCCAAAACCGTAAATTACAGTGTTTTTCTTTGTGTTGACGCTCACAACACTCGGTGTTGCATTACCGTCTTCGTCCGAAAGACCTGCCACATCAGTAAACAAAACCTCTTTTGAAAGCTTTCTTCCGTGGTCAGAAAAAATTTCAGCGGAGCAACCGCTTGTTCTGATTACAACATCATCAAGGTAAACAAAAGAATGGTTTTCTCTGTAATAATATCTTTCTTCAATAAAGCTCCAGGTTTTTCCGCCATTGACAGTGCTGAACCAATATTCACCCTCGCTGCCAGCACCTGCACCGCCATAAGCAACCGCTATTCCGTAGCCGTCGGGGCGCACATTGATGTGCTTAAAGCAATCAATATATGTGGCATAGTCGTATTTTCCACCGTCGTTGAAGTTGTCTTCAAGCATCTCCTTTAACACCCTGTCATTGATAGTCAGGGGCTCATCTTCCTCTGCGCTTGATGTGATTTCTTCCTCTTCACTGCTGTAATCATCGAGAAGAAGGTCGCGCTGAGTTCTTTCACCAAAAACGGCACCGCCGAAAAACACCCCTGCAAGCACCAAAACAACCAGAAGATAAATCAAAAACTTTTTCATATCTTTCTCCTAAAATTTCAGCCGTTCACAAGGAACGGCTTAAAAAATTAAATATCGTACTGCTTCATAAGGTCGTTGACCATCTTTGTGATTTCTTCAACTGCAGAATCCATAGGAATTTCACCCTTGAAGCTCTTATCTCTGAATGAAACCTCAACAATACCCTTTTCGCAGGTCTTGGGGCTCACAACAACTCTTACGGGGATACCGAAAAGGTCTGCATCGGCAAACATTGAGCCGGGACGCATATCACGGTCATCATAAAGCACTTCAATGTGGTTCTTCTGCAATTCGTCATAAAGCTTTTCGCAAACGGCAGAAACCTCCTCATTCTTCTGACGGAGGTTGCAGATCTGAACCTGCCAGGGAGCAATTGAAATGGGCCAGATGGGACCGTAATCGTCGTGGCTTTCTTCGCAGATTGATGCAATAAGTCTGCCGACACCGATACCGTAGCAGCCCATGATGGGATGCTGAGCAACACCGTTTGAATCAAGATATGTCATATCCATGCTCTTTGTGTATTTTGTGCCGAGCTGGAAGATGTTACCAACCTCGATACCGTTGGAAATTGAAATTGTCTTTTTGCCGCAGCAGGGGCAGATTGCACCTTCATAAATTTTGGCAACGTCAACATATTCAACCTCGCCAAAGTCACGGGCAACGTTGAAGCCTGTGTAGTGATAGTCAACCTCGTTTGCGCCGCAAACTGTGTTTTCAAGGCCGACAAGTGATGAATCAAACACGAGCTGAGCCTTTGCGTTCTGGTTAACAGCACCGATGAAGCCTGCAACAATTCCGCTTTCTTCTGTGATAATTGCGGGGTGAATTTCTTCACCAATGAAGTTGCGGAGCTTTGTTTCGTTCACATCAAGGTCACCGCGGATAAACACGATGATATATTCATCTGTGAGATTTTTCTGATATACAACTGCCTTGCAGAGCTTTGAAGCAGGGATTGAAAGGAATTCACAAAGATCGTCAATTGTTTTAACGTCGGGAGTGTGAACCTTTCTGAGCTCTTCCAATTCACAGCTTTCATTTTCAACCTTAACGTCTGCAGCTTCCATATTTGCCTTGTATCCGCATTCGGGGCAGATTGCAAGGGTATCTTCACCGATGTCGGCAAGGAGCATAAACTCGTGAGAAATGCTGCCGCCCATCATACCTGAGTCACTCTTAACGGCAACAACGTTCTTTGCGCCTGCGCGCTTGAAGATACGGTCGTATGCCTCGTAGCAACGGTCATAATACTGTTCAAGGTCTTCCTGTGAGGTATGGAAAGAATATGCGTCCTTCATTGTGAATTCTCGCACACGGATAAGACCACCGCGGCATCTGGGCTCGTCACGGAACTTGGTCTGAATCTGATAAATCATAAAAGGATAGTGTGAGTAAGAGTTGGCTGTGTTTCTTGCAAGATGAACAGCGGCCTCCTCATGAGTCATACCAAGCACAACATCGTTGCCGCTTCTGTCTTTGAAGCGTGCCATTTCACTGCCGATGCTTGTGTATCTGCCTGATTCCTGCCACAAGGATGCGGGCATAACAACGGGGAACATAACCTCCTGACCGTCGATTCTGTCCATTTCCTCGCGGATGATGTTTTCAATCTTTTTTGCCATTCTCTTTGTGGGGGCAAAAAGTGAATATATACCGTTGTGCATATATTTCATATAACCGCCGCGGGTCATAAGCTTCTGGCTTTCGATTATGCAATCGCCGGGAGCATCTCTGAGTGTTTCTAAAAGTAATTTGCTGACTTTCATTTGCGTTTCTCCTAATCTTAATTAAACAATGTATATATTAAACTTTTGAACTTAATCTGTCAATAAGTTATTGCACAGTAATTATATAATTTACCCACGTTCCGTCATTTGTGAAAGCAGTTGCAATAAGGGTTTCAGCGTTTATGAACTGCAAGTCGTAAAAAGCTGTGTCGCAGATATACTGCTTCACCTTGCCGTCGGGGGTAACAATGCTCAGAGCCTGACTGTCACCGTCTGACAATGCAACAGCAATTTTGGAGCCGTCGGCATTCGCGCAGAAGTCTGTGATTCTGCCATCAAGCTTTTTGCCTTCAACGGTTTTGTCTGTTAAAAGGTTTGTGAATTTTTCTTTTTCTTTGTCATATACCCAATCACCGCTGAACTCAAAGTTTTTCATGTCACCCTTGAAAGAAGCAATTTCCTTTTCTTCTGCGATAAATTCAACGCTCTTAAAGCCGTCATCTGTTTTCTTTAAGTAAACCAGCGCACCGTTTTCGGTTTCGCGCAGGTATGTTCCCCACAGCCCCTTAACCTCGGGAGTGTTAAGGCTTTCGTTAAGGTCATATGCATCAAAAACAGCCGTGCCTTCGTTATAAAGTCTGCCGGAAATCATACCCGCCTTTTTGGAAACAGAGGCAAGGTAGCTGTCGGTAAACATTGACCAACGCTCGGACAGTCTGCCCGTTCTGTCGGCAGAGCGGTCACGCTGAGCGGTTATGGGAGAGCACTTTTTGGTGTCCATATCCACGCTGAATGCCTCGGTGTAAACCTTGTCGGCAGAATACACCTCATCGGGGTTGGTGCTGATGAGAAGCAGCTTCCCGTCAAGCCCGTAAACCGCAGGGGCGTCCGTAAGCTTTGCAAAAGCGTAGGAATAAAGGTTGACCTCTGCTCTGGTTTTTTCGGTTGTGAAAAGACCGTAGCCAAGTGTTTTGCCCTCAACCTCAATATAATAAACTGTAATTGGAACAGAGTAATATGTAAGCAAGGGCTTGAGTTCAACCGTGTTGACCTCACCGGAATATTTTGAAAGCATATCCTTGCCGAATTCATAAAACTCAACTGTTCCGTCAGGGCTGATGCAATAGAAAATATTGTCAACGTCAGACTGAACAAGCGGATATTCCGTCACAAGGGATTGAGGCGTAACGTTTTCCATGCTTTCGCCCTTATAGCCGCCGGGCAGAATGTCCGCGGGAGCAAAATAACTAAGCCCCAGCGCGGCGGCAGAAATCACAAATGTGACAGATAAAATCATAACCCATACTTTCTGTGCTGTTTTCATAATCATCACCTTATAACAAGCTCAACCGGGCAATGGTCTGAGCCGTAAATTTCAGAATGAATGGCGGCAGAAACAAGATTATCCTTGAAATAATCCGACACAAGGAAATAATCTATGCGCCAGCCTGCGTTTCTTTCTCTTGCCTGAAAGCGGTATGACCACCAGGAATATGCGCCCTCAAGGTCGGGGTTAAAGAAACGGAAAGTGTCAACAAAGCCTGCAGAAAGAAGCTCGTTGAACTTGCCTCTTTCTTGTTGAGAATAGCCCGCATTCCCCTCGTTTGCCTTGGGATTTTTCAGGTCAATGGGGTTGTGCGCCACATTGAGGTCACCGCAGATTATCACAGGCTTTTCTTTTTGCAAAAGAGAAACCCTTTCTCTGAAAGCGTCCTCCCACCTGCAACGGTGGTCAATGCGCTTGAGCCCGTCCTGAGCGTTAGGCACATACACCGTGATAAAATAATAATCGGAAAATTCAAGGGTGAGCATTCTGCCTTCGGTATCAAGCTCGTCAACGCCTATTCCCTCAGTTACATTCAACGGCTCCTCTTTGGTGAAAACCGCTGTGCCCGAATATCCCTTTTTTTCGGCATAGCTCCAATACTGATGATATCCCTCAAGCTCCAATTCAAGCTGACCCTGCTGAAGCTTTGTTTCCTGCAAACAGAAAATGTCTGCATCCAAAGCCTTAAAAGCATCAAGAAAGCCTTTTGTTATGCAAGCTCTTATTCCGTTTACATTCCAGGAAATCAGCTTTTTCATCGTGTTTCTCCCTTTCAGAAAATCATACGGAATTATTATATCACACCAAAATCAAAATTCCAATAGTTGACATCAATTTTTGCAGGTGATATTATACTTTCAGAGGTGAAAGCTATGAAGAAAAAGATTTTTGCAGTTATTCTTGCTGTTGCTATGCTTGTGTGCAGTGTTCCCTTTGCCAACGCTCAGGGTGCAACACCGCGGCTCTATTCCGTTTTTGGTGACGGAATGCTTTTGCAACAAAACAAAACCACATTCATTTCGGGCAAAAGCACCCCCGGCAGCGTGGTTTCATTGGCTCTTGTTGACGGCAATGATATTATTTTTGAAAGTGAAGCCGTAACAGGTGCAGACGGTGAATTTTCCGTTCCTGTTGATGCTCCCGCAGGCGGCTTCAAGGAGTATAAAATTGTTCTTGGCTTAAATGGCGCAGAATTCCGCACCCTTAACAATGTTGTTTTCGGCGAGCTGTGGCTTGCAAGCGGACAGAGCAATATGCAGTATTCCCTTGCTCAGGCAAAATACGGTGCAGATATGTATGCAAACGGTGAAAAGCTGAGCCGTTGGCTCCGCGTTCTTGCCGTGCCGGACATCCCCGAATACAAAGGTTCAAAAGGGCCTGCTCCCGCAGAGCCTCAAAGAGAAATTCCCGGCGCACAGTGGTACACAGGAGAAGAGCATAACGTTTACGTTGTCAGCGCAGTTGCCTATTTCTTTGCAGAAAGGCTGACTCAGAGCATTGATATGCCCGTAGGTATCATCAACGTTCCCCTTGGTGGAACAACTATTGCCACCTGGCTTTCAAGGGAAGCTATCGACTCTGACCCCGTTGTTAAAAATGCCCTTGTTTCAAGAGGCACCTACATTGACAAAAACAATTGGGTCGATGAAAACATTTATGTTTATCACGATATGACCGCCAACTACAACCTGAAAATGGAAGGCATCAGGGACTTTTCAATTGCAGGTATGATATGGTATCAGGGTGAAAGCGATGTTATGCTCCGCTGGACAGACGAGGAATATTCTGCCGCCTTTGACCTTATGCAAAAAACCTATTCAAAGCTTTTCCGATTTGAAGATGAGCTGCTGCCCATTGTTTTCACTCAGCTCGCTTCTTATTATTATGATGAAGATAACACAATTCTCTTCAACCGTAATATTTCCTTCACGCAGATTCAGGCCTCACAGCCCGATTCACGCGCGGTGGTTGCAATTCACGATGTTTCACCCACCTACATTCCCGCGGCAGGGGCAATTCACCCCGAATGCAAAAAAGAAGTGGGTGAAAGAATGGCTTTTGCCGCCGAGGGTCTGGTTTATGGCCGTTACCCTTCTTACACAACTGCAACGGTGAAATCAGCTCAGGTCAAAGACAGTAGCGTTTATGTTACCCTCAGCAATGTTGGTGGCGGACTCAGGGCAAAAGGCGGATCCCTCAAGGGCTTTGCCGTTTGCGGCAGTGACGGAATTTATGTTGGCGCACAGGCAGAAATCGTATCCCCCGATACGCTGAAAATTTATAACGAAGACATTAAGAATCCCGTTGCCGCCTCCTATGCCTATTACACCTCAAACCACAACGCCAACCTTTTTGCCACACAAGGCGGAGAATTTGCCTTGCCTGTGAGCGCTTTTCTCACAGATGAAGCCATAGGAACTCATTATTGGGCTGACAAGCCCTGGGCAGACTGCGACACCGCCACCGTATGGCACATTGATGTTGATCCCTATGCAAATTATTACCCCACCTGGCAGGGCAACAATGCAAAAATTTCTTTCACCGAAGACGGTGTCAATGTTGTTAAAGAAAGCAAAAACAAGTTTTCAGCAAAGCCCTTGCTCGTTCTTGAAGAAAAAGACAGAGCGTTCCTCGATGTTGACTGCGACTACACCGATTACGGTACAATGAGCTTTTACGTTAAAAATAACTCCGCAGAGGACATCACCCTCAAGGGTGTGAGATATTACGTCAACACCGTAACCTGGTACGCACCTGCAGTTGACGGCACAAAAACACCTCAGGCGGTTATCCCTGCCGACGGACAGTGGCACAAAATCACCCTCGACCTTAACCGCATTTATCTCAACGGCAATGAGGGCGGTATCGGCTACACCAACGAAAAGCTCGGCTCCGTGAGAGATATTGAATTTGTTTTTGAGTCAAAAAATGATGCCGATCTCACAATCGACAACATCGCATTTACTCCGTCAGCAGAAGAAGCGAAAGCAGACTTCACCCCGGAATTTAAAAATGCCGATAATATCCTTGAGATAATATCAGCAATCTTCGTAAATATAATCGGTCTTTTTGTAGGAATTTTCAGATAACAGATACCAAAAACACGGGTCGGAAACCGACCCGTGTTTAATTTTAACCTCTGATTTTGAGAATTACCTCGCGGCAATCCTTTTCGTCCATAATTTTGGGAACGGGATAGAGGGGGTTAGCCTCTTTGAGCGCTCTTTCAACAAGTGTGGGGATATCCTTATCCTCAATAAATTCAAAGTGCTCGGGAATGTTCATATTGGCATTCATTTCTTTGATTCTCTTGATAAAGAGCTTCGCCTTGTCTTCTTCACTCATTCCGTCTTTGGTGATTCCGGCAACATCGGCCAGCTT
This sequence comes from Acutalibacteraceae bacterium, assembly GCA_045633685.1. Classification (GTDB taxonomy): domain Bacteria; phylum Bacillota; class Clostridia; order Oscillospirales; family Acutalibacteraceae; genus CAG-488. The sequence continues at coordinate 96,718 of JAZQYU010000057.1, forward strand.
TGCAAGTCTGGGGTATGCGCTTTCACCGAAATATTCAAGCACATAAGGAAGAATAACAGCATTTGCAAGGCCGTGGGGTGTGCCGTAAAGACCGCCGAGGTTGTGAGCAATTGCGTGAACATAGCCAACATAAGCTCTTGTGAAAGCCATGCCTGCCCAATAGGATGCAACAAGCATATTTTCTCTTGCTTCAACATCCTTGCCGTTTTCATAAACCTTTTCAAGATTTTCAAAAATCAGCTTTGTTGCGTCTTCGGCATATTTTTCGGTGGAAGCAACATTTGAACGGCCGATATATGCTTCAACCGCGTGAGTGAGCGCATCCATGCCTGTTGTTGATGTGATGTGAGGGGGAAGACCGAGTGTAAGCTCGGGGTCAAGCACTGCATATTTGGGGCGGAGCTTGGGGTCGTTGATTGCGTTTTTCTCGTGAGTTTCGGGGTTTGAAACAACAGCCGCCAATGTTACCTCACTGCCTGTGCCTGCTGTGGTGGGCACAGCGAAGAAGGGAGGAAGCTTGTGCACAATCTTGAGCTGACCGCGCATTGAAACAACACTCTTGTTGGGGTTGGTCACTCTTGCGCCTGCTGCCTTTGCGCAGTCCATAGGTGAGCCGCCACCAAAAGCGACGATGCCCTGACAACCGTTTTTGAGATAAATTCTTCTTGCCTCTTCAATGTTGTCAATGGTGGGGTTTGGCTGAACTCCGTCATAGATAACATACTTAACCTCGTGCTTGTCCATTTCTTCAAGCATACCGTTCAGAAGACCGAGGCTCATAAGACCCTTGTCGGTTACGATAAGCACGTTGTTGATACCCTTTGATTTAACCAGAGCAGGAAGCTTTTTAACTGCACCCTCACCCTTGAGGAGGTAAGGCTCATCCCAATTGAGGAATGTCATTGCGCCTTTATAAGCAGTCTGATAAGCTCTGTAGAAAATTTCTGTAGGTTTATTTACCATAAGTAAGACCCCTTCTTATGAATTTTACTCTTTCATTTTACAGAAAAATATCGGTTTTTACAATAGATATATAAAAAAACTTAAAATATTTTTAAATTGATTGCCAAAATCACTTGATAGATTGACAATTTTCTGCGATAATGTAGAGTGACTAATAATGTATGATTCCTAAAGAAAGGATTTTTATATGAACTACGAAAAATTAGCGGAGCTTTTGTTCCCCAACATCACAAAAACCACCGAGGACTATGAAGCACTCTACCCCGCAAGAGAGCTGAAGGAGGGCGCAAGAGTAACCCGTTTTGCTCCCAGCCCCACAGGCTACCTTCACATCGGCGGCCTTTTCGGAGCATTGGTTGACGTGCTCACAGCAAAGGCAACCGATGGTGTTTCATATCTCAGAATTGAAGACACCGACAAAAAGCGTGAAATTGACGACGGCGTTTCTGCCATTATCAACGGCTTCAACGCTTTCGGCATTGACTTTGACGAGGGCGTTACCGGCTTCAATCAGGAAAAGGGCGCTTACGGCCCCTATACCCAGAGCCAGCGTGCCGAGATTTATCAGACAGTTGCAAAAGACCTTGTTAAAAAGGGACTTGCTTACCCTTGCTTCTGCACTGCAGAGGAGCTGAGCGCAATCCGTGAACAGCAGGAAAAGGGCGACGCTCTTATCTGGGGTTATTTCGGAAAATGGGCAAAGTGCCGCGACCTTTCTTTTGAAGAAATCGAAGCAAACATCAATGCAGGCAAGCCCTATGTTCTCCGCTTCCGCTCCGACGGTCAGGAGGATAAGAGAATTTTCTTTGATGACATCATCCGTGGCAAAATTGAAATGCCGGAAAACATCATTGATGAGGTTCTTCTCAAATCTGACGGTATCCCCACCTATCACTTCGCACACGCCTGCGATGACCATTTTATGAGAACAACTCACGTTATCCGCGGTGAGGAATGGATCTCTTCCGTGCCCAAGCACATTGCTCTTTTCAAGGCCTGCGGTTTCCGTGTTCCCAAATATGCCCACACCCCTCAGGTTATGAAAATTGATGAGGAGGACGGCACAAAGCGTAAGCTTTCAAAGCGTAAGGACCCCGAAGCAGCAGTTAGCTACTTTGTTGAGCAGGGCTTCCCCAAGGAAAGCCTTATAGAATATCTCCTCACTCTTCTCAACTCAAACTTTGAAGACTGGAGAAAGGCTAACCCCACAGCCGACGCATTTTCTTTCCCCTTCAACCTCAAAAAGATGAGTCCCAGCGGTTGCCTCTTTGACCTTGTTAAGCTGACCGACGTGAGCAAAAACGTTATCTCAGTTAAAAAGGCCGAGGATATTTACAACGAGCTTCTTGTCTGGTCAAAGGAATATGACGCTGACCTCTACAACGCCCTCAGCGCTGACAAGGATTTTGCCGTTAATATGCTCAACATTGACCGTGAGGTTCCCAAGCCCCGCAAGGATATTGCAAAATGGAGTGAGGTTAAGGACTATTATTCATATTTCTACAAGGAGTTTTACACTCCCGAATACATCTTCCCCGAAAACATCGGTGCTGACGATGTTGCGGCAATTCTCAAGGCTTATGCCGATGTGGTAAATGCCGACGACGATAAGGATACCTGGTTTGCAAAAATCAAGGACCTTTGCGAGCCTCTCGGTTTTACCCCCAATGTTAAGGAATTCAAGAAAAATCCCGAAGCCTTCAAGGGTCACGTCGGTGATGTTTCCACCGTTATCAGAATTGCACTCACATCCCGCAGAAACACACCCGACCTTCACGCAATCATTGCTCTTCTCGGCAACGGCGAGGTTAAAGCAAGACTTGAAGATGCATTAAAATCTCTTTAATAGGAGGCAGCTATGGCAATTATTATTGATGAAAAAAATAAACTTTTTCACCTGCAGAGTGAAAAAACAAGCTATATTTTCGGCTTTCTTCAGGAGGATTTCCCCGTTCATCTTTATTGGGGTAACCGCCTTGAAGCCACTCCTGATATGAATCAGCTTCTCATTATTCCCTACCGTTGGCCCAGAAGCTTCAGCGCCGTTGACACAATCACCGAAGACGGTGACAGAGTCAGCCGCGACAACCTGCCTATGGAGTTTTCTACCTTCGGCAGCAGCGATCTGAGAATGCCCTGCTTCCACGCAAGATACAAGGACGGCAGCACCATTTCCCGTTTCAGCTACAAGGGTCACAAGGTTTATAACGGCAAAAAGCCCCTTGAAGGTCTGCCCGCAACCTATGTTGAGGATGAGAGCGAAGCACAGAGCCTTGAAATCACCCTCACCGATGACCTCACAGGTGTGAGCATCATCCTTCAATACACCGTTTTTGAAAAATACAATGTAATCACCCGCTCATACCGTTGCGAAAACAACGGTGCTGACCGCATCACTATTGAACGCGCATTGAGCGCAACAGTTGATTTCAGAATTGATAAATTCGATATGATTCAGGCAAGCGGCGCCTGGGGCAGAGAGCGTTATGCTCAGCGCGCCCCCCTTATGAAGGGTGATATGAACGTATGGAGCGCACGCGGTGCAAGCTCAGGCATTCACAACCCCTTCTTTGCCCTTGTTTCCAAGGATGCTACCGAAACCAACGGCTCTGCCTACGGCTTCAACCTTGTTTACAGCGGCAACTTCATCGCAGGCGCAACGGTTGACCCCTACAATTCCACAAGAGCCTATATCGGCATCAACCCCTTCAACTTTGCCTGGCAGCTTGAAAGCGGCAACAGCTTCCAGACACCAGAGGTTGTTATGGTGCATTCAGGCGAGGGTATCGGTGAAATGTCACGCAGATTCCACCGCCTTTACAGAAACCGTCTTGTTACAAGCAAATATAAAAACGAAGAAAGAAGCGTCCTTATCAACAACTGGGAGGCTACCTACTTCGACTTTAATGAAGATAAAATTGTTTCCATTGCCGAAAAAGCACAGAAGGGCGGCATCAAGCTCTTTGTTCTTGACGACGGCTGGTTCGGCAAGCGCGATGATGACACCTCATCCCTGGGTGACTGGTTTGTTGACACAGCAAAGCTCCCCAACGGTATTGACGGCCTTTGCAACAAAATCAACGCTCTCGGTATGAAGTTCGGCCTCTGGTTTGAGCCCGAAATGATTTCACCCATCAGCAAGCTTTATGAAGCTCATCCCGACTGGTGTATTCACGTTAAAAATCGTGTGCGCACCGAATCAAGAAATCAGCTCACCCTTGACCTTTCAAGAGATGATGTTTGCGAATACATTATCAACAGCGTAAACGCCGTTCTTGACAGCGCCAATATTGAATACGTTAAGTGGGATATGAACCGTAATATGTCAAATGTTGGCTCTGCTCTTCTTGACGCTGAGCATCAGGGCGAATTTTATCACAGATATATCCTCGGACTTTACAAGGTTCTCGGTGCAATCACATCTGCCCACCCCAACATTCTTTTTGAAAGCTGTTCGGGCGGCGGCGGAAGATTTGACCCAGGCATGCTTTATTATATGCCCCAGACCTGGACAAGTGACAACACCGACGCTCTGGCAAGGCTTTCAATTCAGCACGGAACAAGCCTTTGCTATCCCTACTGCACAATGGGTGCCCACGTTTCAGTTGTTCCCAACCATCAGGTTCAGCGCACAACTCCCTTCTCAATGAGAGGCAATGTTGCAGCTCCCGGTCAGTTCGGCTACGAGCTTGATGTTACAAAGCTCAGCGAGGATGATTTTTCACTTATCCGCGGTCAGGTTGATTTCTATGAAAAATACGGCAGCGTTTTCCACAGAGGTGACCTTTTCCGTCTGAGAAACCCCGAAGACGGCAACGTAACCGCCCTTGAATTCATTTCGGAAGATAAAAACACCGTTATCGTTATGGTTTATTCAACCCTTGGTGTTGCAAACTCACCCCTTGATTATGTGAATCTTCAAGGCCTTGAAAAAGGTGCGGTTTACAAAAAGACCGAAAACGGTGAGCTCTGGGCAGCCGACACTCTTATGAACGCAGGCATCCCCTTCCTCACAGACACCGACTACAAAAACAGAGTCTGGATTTTTGAAAAACAGTAAAAAATAACATTAAATATAAATTTTGATTAGGAGGGAATAAAATGGAAGACGCATTGAAAATGTCGAATTTTATTCACGATTTTATTGACGAAGATTTAAAAAACGGAGTTAACTCCAGAGTGCAGACAAGATTTCCACCGGAGCCCAACGGCTACCTTCACATCGGCCACGCAAAGGCTATCTGCATTGACTTTGCAACTGCTGAAAAATACGGCGGCATCTGCAACCTCCGCCTTGATGACACCAACCCCTCAAAAGAGGATGTTGAGTATGTTGACTCAATTATGGAGGACATCAAGTGGCTCGGCTTCAAGTGGGAAAACTGCTATTATGCATCAAGCTATTTTGATTTTATTTATGAATGCGCTATCAAGCTCATCAAAAAGGGCAAGGCTTATGTTGACGACCTCACTCCTGATGAAATCAGAGAATACAGAGGCACACTCACCGAGCCCGGCAAAAACAGCCCCTACCGCGACAGAAGCATTGAAGAAAACCTCGACCTCTTCAAGAGAATGACCGACGGTGAATTCCCCAACGGTGCAAAGGTATTGAGAGCAAAAATCGATATGGCTTCTCCCAACATCAATATGAGAGACCCCATTATGTACCGCATTTCTCACACCTCACATCATCAGACAGGTGACAAATGGTGCGTTTATCCTATGTATGACTTTGCTCATCCTCTTTCAGACGCAAGAGAAAATGTAACATACTCTCTTTGCTCACTTGAGTTTGAAAACCACCGTCCTCTTTACAACTGGTTCATTGATGAAATCGGCTTTGAAGAGCCTCCCAGACAGATTGAGTTTGCCCGTCTCAATGTCAACTACTGCGTAACAAGCAAAAGAAAGTGCCTTGACCTTGTTGAAAAAGGTCACGTTTCAGGCTGGGATGACCCCAGAATGGTTACCCTCAGCGGTATGAGAAGACGCGGCTACCCTGCAGAAGCTGTTAAGGATTTTATCGGCAGAGTAGGTGTCAGCAAAGCAGACAGCGTTGTTGACTACGGCCTTCTTGAAGCCTGCGTAAGAGACAACCTCAACGCCAACGCTCCCAGAGCAATGGCAGTTCTCCGTCCTCTTAAGGTTATTATTGATAACTATCCCGAAGGACAGAGTGAAACTATTGACGTTGAGCTTCATCCCGACCACCCCGAAATGGGCACAAGAAAGGTTACCTTCAGCAGAGAGATCTATGTTGAGCAGGACGACTTTATGGCAGAGCCCGTCAAGAAATATTTCCGCCTTTTCCCCGGCAATGAGGTTCGCCTTAAGAGCGCTTATTTCGTAACCTGCACAGGCTATGAGGCTGACGATGACGGAAACATCACCTGCCTTCACTGCACATATGACCCCGAAAGCAAGGGTGGCAACTCACCCGACGGCAGAAAGGTTAAGGGCACTCTCCATTGGGTAAGCAAGGAAGATTCTGTTAAGGCAACAGTAAACATTTATGACCGCCTTTTCAAAACAGAAAAGCCCGGCTCAGCCGACGACCTTGCAGAGGAGCTTAACCCTGAATCACTCACCGTACTTGAGGACTGCCTTATTGAAGGCTGCTTCAAAGATGCAAAGCCCGGTGACGTTTTCCAGTTTATGCGTCAGGGATATTTCTGTGTTGACAAAGACAGCACTCCCGACAATCTCATCATCAACCGTACAGTTGACCTCAAATCATCTTGGGGCAAATAATTAAAAGAGGTAATTGAAATGAAAATTGTTAACAGAATTGTTACTGCTCTTATCGCAGCAGCATCCTTCCCCTTTTTAATTACCCAGCTTTTGTTTGAAATTGTTCTCTCCATCAACGAAGATTCAGTTGCATATTCTCTCATCAACCTTTTCGGCGGCAAGGACAATATGCTCACCGGCAACCGTCTCGGATTTCAGGAAAGCCTGTGGAGCCTTTTCAAGATGATGACCGAAGGTGACAGCTCTTCAGATTTTAATATTGTTGAAATCTGGAATTCACTTCCCGCTGACCTTGACACAATCAAAAAGCTGATTGTTGCCTCTTTTGTGTGCGTTGCAGCGGGCGCAGTTGTGGCTCTTGTGATTGTTGGATGTGCCATTTTCACAAAGGCATACAAAACAATTGTCGGTCTCGGCCTCGGTGGCGGTGCTTGTTTTCTTGCAGGTATCATCCTTTTCGGCAAAGCAGGCGCTCCTTTCAAAGACGGCACAGTTGACATTGTTAACCTTATTGCCTCTTTCCTTATTGGAGAAGACGGCACAACCAACGGCATTGCCGCCATTGCTTCAAGCTTGCTTGAAGGCACAATAAACGTGGATGTTTTTGCAATGGGCGGTGCAGTTTTCGGCGCAATGATTATGATGTTTGCCGTTGCCGTGTGGGAATTTGCTTTCTACATCACCCTTGACGAAAAAGACCGAAAGCCCAAAAAAATTAAGAAAGCGTGATTTTTTTGAACCGCTTAAAGGATAAAAAGCTTTTTTTGCTTGACCTTGACGGCACATTATATGTCAGCGAAAAAATCATAGGCAAAACCCTTGAATTTCTTGATGCGGTGGTTGCAAACGGCGGAAAATATATGTTTTTGACCAACAACTCCTCAAAGAGCGTGGCAACATATATCCCCCGCCTCAACGCAATCGGCATCAAGGCGGCAGAAGATAATTTTTTCACCTCTGCCCAGGCGACTGCCTATTATATTGAAAAGAATTATGGCAAAAACAAAAGAGCCTATGTTGTTGGCACAGACTCTTTCAAAAAATCCCTTCTTGACGAGGGATTCAACATCACCGACGAATTGGAAGACGGCATTGAGCTGCTTGTGGTTGGCTTTGACACAGAGCTGACCTACAAAAAGCTTGAAGAAGCCTGCATCCTCATTCACCGCGGTGTGGATTACATTGCCACCAACCCCGACCTTGCCTGCCCCTCACAGTTCGGATTTATTCCCGACTGCGGTGCAATCACCGCCTGCATTGAGGCGGCAACAGGCAAAAAGCCTCACTATGCGGGCAAGCCTGACCCGACAATGATTTATATGGCAAGTGAAAAGGCGGGAATCCCACTTGACAAAGCGTGTATGATCGGTGACAGACTTTACACCGACATTGCCATCGGCAACAACGCAGGAGTTTTGTCCGTTGCTGTGCTCACGGGTGAAACCACAAGGGAAGAAATTGCAGCCAGCGAGGGCAACCTTGTTCCCGACCTTGTCTGCGATTCAATTGACGACATATATGAAGCGATAAAATAAAATTAAGGCTCCCCTTGATGACGCAAGGGGAGCTGTTACGTAGTAACTGAGGGGATTAGAAAAATATCCTCTCAGCCTTTTTTTACCTTTTTAACAATAACAATCACAACGGCTGCAACGACGGCAACGATTGCAATATAGGGCAATGCGGCAATGAGGTTGATTGCAAGCTCGCGGAAGAAATCACCCAAATCGTAAAGATTGTTGAGGAGCTTTTCTTTCACCTCGCCGAAGAAAGTGTCATCACCCTCCACAACTCTTTCCACCTCGCTGATGTCAAGAGTAATGCCCGAGTAGCTCACCATTCCGTCATAGCTCTGCTTCTGCTTTTCCATTGTTTCAAGGTCAGCCCTAACCTGAGAAAGTCTGTCCTGAAGCTCAATAACATCGCTGAGATTTTCGGCTTTTTTGAGAATACCTAACAAGGTTTCTTCCTCTGTTTTAAGAGCCTTTATTTGGCTTTCCACGCTGATATAGCTGTCGGTGATGTCACTGCTTGTGATGTTTTTTGATGTAATTGTTCCAATAACGGAAAGCTCCTCAATAAACTTATCAAGGCTTTCGGCAGGAACCTTCACCTTCATTGAAGCGTTTCGGTTTGCATTGGCAGAATAATTATACTCCTCCGATGCCTCCACATATCCGCCGTACTGAGCAACTTTCTGACTGAGAGCCGTCATAAACACATCGTATTCCTTGGTGCGGATGCTCAATGAAGCAGTTTTAACAATTTTGCGGTTTGCAGCGGGCTTTGATGTTGTGCCTGTGGAAGACTGACTCTGAACAGAGTCTTCCGTAACATCACCCACCACATCATCGGCATACATTTCATTGGAAAATCCGTTGTCCGCAAGCATATCTGCTCCGTCTTCACTTTCTGCCTTGAGAGTTGAACCCATTATGCCCGAAAAAGCTATAACAACCGCCACAAAGCAGGCGGCAACCGCCGTTACGGTTTTCCACACGGGAGCCTTCTTTTTTGCAGGTGGGTCAAGGGCTTCAATTTTATCAAGAAGCTCCTTGGGTGCGGTGATTTTATCTACTGCACTGATATAATCTTTTTTATTCATCGTCAAAACCTCCGTCAAGTTCTTTTCGCAAGGCCTCACGACCGCGGCTGAGCCAGGACAAAACCGTGTTTTCTTTGGTATCAAGGATTTTGCCGATTTCCTTGGCGGTATATCCCTCGTAATAATGGAGATAAATGGTGTTGCGGTAATTTTCCGGCAATGATTTTACCGTCTCAAGAACATCGGGCTTTTCTTCACCTGACGCAAAAGGAAAAACATTTTCCGCAATGGTTTCACGGCTTGCTTTTTTCATTTTGTCACGGCACAGATTCACAGTCACTCTGATTAGCCATGCTTTAAGATGTTCACCGTCACGGAAAGCCTTGTCTGATTCCAGAAGCTTAATAAAAACCTCCTGTGTCACATCCTCCGCGTCGGAAGAATTAGCGGTGTTATGCAAGGCAACACGATAAACGGTGTCGGTGAATTGCTTGAAGGCAAATGAGAAAGCGTCCTTTCCCCTGATAAAAACAGTCATGACCGGTCCTCCTTTTTATCTTCTCACCATTAACACGATTGAGATTGACGGATTATTGCATCAGTTTAAAAATTTTTTGACAATTTCTGCATTTTCTGTGATGTTGATTTGCTTGTAGCCATCCTTCTTGTCGATAAAATAAACGTCACCGTCTTCGTTACCGTTCACGCAGTAAACCTCATCTTCATCAAAAACGATAGCCGCTCCGTTGTCAACGGCAATTCCGTATTCATCGCGGGTTTTGATAGCCTCACCGAAGCTGGGCCAGTTGCCGCCCTGAAAATGGGGGCAGTTGCAGAAAGGAAGAAGTCCGAGACACTCAATAAAAACAAAGCTGTGGTCAGGTCCGCAATCATCGTAGCCTGAGTCAAACCAACACATTGCACCTGAGCTGTAGCCTGAAAGGATAATTCCTTTTTTATATGCTTCAAGAAGGTATTTGTCCGCCTTTGTTTCTTTCCAGGTGTTCATCAGAAATTCAAGATTGCCGCCACCCGCATAAATAATATCAGCCGAAAGAATTGCAGCTTTGACATCCTCCTCCGTAAGGGTTTTGTCGGTGAGGAACAATCTGTCGGTGGTGCAGCCGTTGTCACGGAACGCCTGCTCCATATACTGGTCGCCCTCAACATCGTCATAGCCTGCTGTTGGCAAAAACAGCATCCTTGGGCTTTCTTTGTCACAAAGAGAAACTATATCCCCGATGATGTTTGTAATTTCTCCGTTGTCATATCTTCCGCCGCCGATGGCAACAATTTTTCCCATAAATATCACTCCGTAATTTTAGTAGCTTAATCATATCACTTATTAAATATGTTTGCAACAAAAAACGGCTCAGGAATTAACCTGAGCCGTAAGTTTTGATTAGTCGTTGTAAAGGCTTCTCTTTACATAGCTTGTGTGGAGAACCTCGTGAGCCTTGTGGCTGCCGGGTTCACCGAAGAATTCATCATAAACTCTCTTAACTGCGCTGTTTTCGTGTGAAACACGAACATCCTTTGCAGCATCACTCTTATAAAGAACTGATGCACGAAGAGCCTTGATGTCAACAGAGTTAACAACTGAAGCAGGCTGGTGAGGCTGACCGCCACCGTTGATACACCCGCCGGGACAACCCATAATCTCGATGAATGTGTAGTCACATTCGCCTGACTTAACCTTTTCCATAACTGCTTTAGCGTTCTTTGTTCCGCTTGCTACGCAAACTTTAATATCAAGACCGCCAACAGAGTATGTTGCTTCCTTAACACCCTGCATACCGCGTACTTCTGTGAATTCGGGGTCTGCTGCTTCTTCGCCTGTGAGTGTCTTAACTGCTGTACGAAGAGCTGCTTCCATAACACCGCCTGTTGCGCCGAAGATAACAGCAGCACCTGTGCCCTCACCAAGAGGATTGTCGAACTGCTCTTCGGGAAGAAGACGGAAGTTGATGCCTGCACCCTTGATCATTCTTGCAAGCTCGCGGGTTGTGATTGAAGCGTCAACATCAGCAAAGCCTGCTGCGCTCTGGTCATCTCTGCCAACTTCAAATTTCTTTGCAGTACAGGGCATTACGCTTACGCTGTAAATGTTAGCGGGGTCGATGCCCATATTCTGAGCGTACCATGTTTTGATGGTTGCGCCGAACATCTGCTGGGGAGATTTGCAGGTTGAAAGGTGATCAAGCTGATCGGGATAATAATGCTCACAGTATTTGATCCAACCGGGTGAGCAGGAAGTAATCATGGGAAGAACCCCGCCGTTCTTAACTCTTTCAACAAGCTCGTGTGACTCTTCCATAATTGTAAGGTCAGCTGAGAAGTTGGTGTCAAACACCTTGTCAAAGCCAAGACGACGGAGAGCTGCAGCCATTTTGCCTTCAACATCTGTACCGATTTCGTAGCCGAACTCTTCACCGAGAGCAGCACGAACAGCGGGAGCTGTCTGAACAACAACAAACTTTTCAGGGTCGTTGATAGCTGCAAGAACCTTTGCGGTGTCGTCAACTTCATAAAGAGCACCTGTGGGGCAGTTTACGATACACTGACCGCAAGCGATACAAGCGAAGTTGTTGATATCAAGCTCAAAAGCTGAGCCGATGTGAGTGTCAAAGCCACGAGCATTTGCGCCGATAACTGAAACTGACTGATTTGCACAGGCAGCAACGCAGCGACGGCAGAGAACACACTTGCTGTTATCTCTTACCATGTGGGGCATTGAATCATCAAAACCATATTCGGGCTGAGCGCCGTCGAAACGATCGGGCTTATCAACACCGTATTCAAGGCAGAGAGCCTGAAGCTCACAGTTGCCGCTTCTTACACATGAGAGACACTCACGGTTATGAGTTGAAAGAATGAGCTCAAGAGTTGTTTTTCTTGATTTTCTGACTCTTTCTGAGTTTGTGAAAATTTCCATACCCTCGTTAACGGGGAAAACGCAAGCAGAAACAAGGCTTCTTGCGCCCTTAACTTCTACCATACAAATACGGCAAGCGCCGATTTCGTTGATTTCTTTCATATAGCAGAGGGTGGGGATGTCGATACCTGCGTATCTTGCAGCTTCGAGAATTGTGCTGCCGTTGGGCACGCTCAAGGGCATGCCGTTAATTTTAATATTTACCATTTCCATTATGACACGCTCCTTTTCTTAACCTTTAACAATTGCGCCGAACTTACAAGAATCAAGACAAACGCCGCACTTGATACATTTTGCGGGGTCAATAACGTGAGGATTCTTAACTGTTCCGCTGATAGCGCCAACAGGGCACTTTCTTGCACAAAGGGTACAGCCCTTACATTTGTCTTCAACAATTGAAATGCTCATAAGCTTCTTACATACGCCTGCGGGGCACTTCTTGTCAACAACGTGAGCAATATATTCGTCACGGAAGAAACGAAGTGTTGCAAGAACAGGGTTGGGAGCAGTCTGACCCAAGCCGCAAAGAGAGTTCTCTTTGATGTAGTTTGCAAGGCTTTCAAGCTCGTCAAGGTCTGCGAGAGTACCGTTACCGTCGGTAATTTTTTCAAGAATTTCCATCATTCTCTTTGTACCGATACGGCAGGGAGTACATTTACCGCAGGATTCATCAACTGTGAAATCAAGGAAGAACTTAGCGATGTCAACCATACAGTTGTCTTCGTCCATAACAATAAGTCCGCCTGAACCGATCATACAGCCGAGAGCTGTGAGGTTATCATAGTCGATTGCTGTATCAATAAGGCTTGCAGGAATACATCCGCCTGAGGGACCACCTGTCTGAACAGCCTTGAATTTTTTGCCGTTGGGGATGCCGCCGCCGATGTCTTCAATAACCTCGCGGAGAGTTGTGCCCATGGGGATTTCAACAAGACCTGTGTTGTTGATTTTGCCGCCGAGAGCGAATACCTTTGTGCCCTTTGATTTTTCTGTGCCCATGGAGTTGAAGTATTCAGCACCGTGGAGAATAATCTGAGGAACGTTTGCAAAGGTTTCAACGTTGTTTTCTGTGGTAGGCTTTGCAAAAAGACCCTTAACTGCGGGATAGGGAGGTCTGGGTCTGGGCTCACCACGGTTACCTTCGATTGATGTCATAAGAGCAGTTTCTTCACCGCAAACAAATGCGCCTGCACCAAGACGGATGTGAAGGTCAAAGTCAAAGCCTGAGCCGAAAAGGTCTTTGCCGAGAAGACCGTATTCACGGGCATCATCAATAGCCTTCTGAAGACGTGCAACAGCAATGGGATATTCAGCACGAACATAAACATAACCCTCTGTTGCGCCTGTTGCGTAACCGCAGATTGCCATTGATTCGATAACGCAGTGGGGGTCACCCTCAAGGATTGAACGGTCCATAAATGCACCGGGGTCACCTTCGTCAGCGTTACATACAACATACTTCTGGTCAGCTGTGTTTTTAGCTGTGAAGCTCCATTTGAGACCTGTGGGGAAGCCGCCGCCGCCGCGTCCGCGCAAGCCTGAATCCTTAACAACGTCGATAACCTGCTCGGGAGTCATTTCTGTAACTACCTTTGCAAGAGCCTGGTAACCGTCCATTGCAATGTATTCTTCGATGTTTTCGGGGTCAATAACACCGCAGTTGCGAAGAGCAACTCTCTTCTGCTTTTTGTAGAAGTTTGTTTCGTTGATTGACTTGATATCTTCTGTCTGTGTGGTCTCTTCATAAAGAAGATGCTTTACGATACGACCCTTGAGAAGATGCTCTTCAACGATTTCGGGAATGTTTTCAACTTTAACTTCGCTGTAGAAGCTGCCTTCGGGATAAACAACCATAATCGGACCGAGGGCACAAAGGCCGAAACAGCCTGTTTTAATAACTTTTACTTCGTCTGTGAGGCCTTTTGCTTCAAGCTCTTTTTCAAGAGCTTCGATGATAGCAAGACTGTTTGAAGATGTACAGCCTGTACCGCCGCAGACAAGCACGTGTGAACGATACATAATTTTCCTCCTTATTTGTCGAGAGATGCTACCGTATATTCAACAACGGGGTTGCCGTTAACGATATGGTCTGCAACAACGCGTGCAACCTTCTCGGGTGACATCTTGATGTAAGTAACCTTTTCTTTGCCTTCTTCAAAAACTTCAACGATAGGCTCATACTGGCACATACCGATGCAGCCTGTCTGGTTAACTGAAACGTCTTTGAGGTTTCTCTTTGCAACTTCTTCAACGAAGCCTGCAAGAACAGGTCTTGCGCCTGCTGCGATACCGCAAGTAGCCATACCAACAACAACTCTGATGCCTGCGCCCTCTTCTTCTCTGACGTTCATCTGCTTTTCAGCTCTGGCTTTGATTGCCAACAATTCTTCAAGTGTTTTCATTATATAACACCTCCGCGGATTATTTGAGTTTGTTCTTTTAAGTAGTCTTTCATCCACATCACAACCTCCGGCTCGTTGAGGGGAACCCCTCCCAGAATTTCCTTCAGCTGCTTTGTGTCAAGAACGAATTCCCTGCCGTCAATTTTCAGGCGATAAAGGAAATCGATGCGGGTGTTCATTGTCACAAGGGTAATAACCGTTGAATCAATGTCACCCAATGGGGTAAAGTCGATGCTGTCTGTTTTAAAAACAGCAGTCACCCTTGTGCCTTCACCCACAACGGAGCTTATATTGAAGCTGCCGCCTGTCATTTCTGCCGCCATTTTGAAAAGGGGAATTCCCATTCCCACCTTTCGGGTTGTCCTTGTTGTGCAGAAGGGGTCATTGACCCTTGCGAGCATTTCTTCACTCATTCCGCATCCGTTGTCGTTGATTCTGACTGTCATTGTGCTGTCAGCCGAAATCTCTTCAACTTCAATTTCAACCACCGTGGCTTTGGCAGATATAGAATTCTGCGAAATATCCAGTATGTTTAAGGATAATTCACGCATAATTATGCCTGATATTTAGCAAGGATACCGGGGATATCGTCGGCAACGAGCTTACCGTAAACCTCATCGTTAACTGTGAGAACGGGAGCAAGACCGCAAGCACCGATGCAACGGCAGGCTTCAACTGAGAATTTGCCGTCTTCTGTGCATTCGCCGGCGTCAATTTTGAGCTCTTCACAAAGCTTGTCAACCAAATCCTGAGCGCCCTTAACATAGCAAGCTGTGCCGAGGCAGACAGAGATATTGTACTGACCTTTGGGAGATAAAGCGAACTGTGCGTAGAAAGTTGAGATTCCGTACACCTTTTCAACGGGTACTTCCATACCGTCGGCAATCATCTTCTGAACTTCGAAGGGAAGATAGCCGTAGATTCCCTGAGCCTGCTGCATAACGTGCATAAGAAGACTGTTGTCGCCTTTGCATTCTGCAATTACAGCCTGAAGCTGTGCTTCCTGCTCGGGAGTACCTTTGAAAGGTAATTTGCTGATTTTCTTGAGCATTTAAGTTTTCTCCTCCTTAAATAAATCTGGTTGTTTATTGATTGTTAAATTTATAGCAATCCAATTCAAGTCAGTATAACATATATAGATTAAAAAATCAAGGTTTCTGCACAAATATACTATAAATCGTCAAGATATCTACACCTTGTTTATGTGTCACTGCCGCAACCTCAATATGTCGTGGTTTTTTCGTCGCTGACTTGACGAAAATTGCCATTTTTCCGCAAAAAATGCCGCAAAATTATTTTTGCGACATTAAAAATTCCACCACACTCTGAGCCGACAGACTCTCAAGCTCCAGATGTCTGGGGTTCATATTCATATTTTCAAGATAATGGGCATCACTGTCGGTCAGCAGCCTCATCTTTTGAAGGTCGGGATATTTTGAAAAATACTCCTCGACATCCGCCTCAGCGGTAATTTCCGCACAGCCGAAGCCCATTGACAAATCAATTCCGCCAAGGTTGGAAATCACGGAATAAGAGTCCCTGTCAATATGGGCAGGAAATGCCACTCCGCCATATTTTTTCACAAGCTCCGGCACCTGATAAATACCGATGTTGCAGGCGGTTATCAGAAGCAGCTCCTCCGTGCCGATAACATTATCTCTCTCGTCCATAATCCTCTGCTCGCCAAAAATCTCCGGGCGGTTTTTAATCGGCGGCAGATTCTGCCTGACATAATCCGAAAAAGCCAGAGCCTTTTCAACATCGGGAAAAAGGCATACCACGTGAATTTCCTCTGCGGTGCAAAGCTCCATCCCCGGCACAACAGTCACTCCGATTTCCTCCCCCACCTTCACCGCGGCAGGGCAGTTGAGGCAGGTGTTATGGTCGGTGAGAGCTATCACATCAAGGTCAAAAAGCTTTGCCATATTCACAAGATTATATGGCGTCATATCATTGTCACCGCAGGGTGACAGGCAGGAGTGGTTATGTAAATCGTATCTGAAAAACATAATATCAGTCCTTCAATAATTCCGAAACTAAAACGGCTGTTTCGTAGCTGTTTTTTTCTGTTTGCAAAACAACAACTCCGTTTTCCCTTGCGCGGGTGAGGGCATTGTCATCAAAGGCGGCATTCTCGGTGAGCACAACGCAGGCACAATCGGCAAGCACAGCCACACCCACCGCGTTGATGTTGCCCATTACGGTGAGCCACGCGTCACCCTCACTCGCCCTTGACATAACCCAGCTGAGCAAATCTCCGCAGTAACAGCCGGTAATTTCTCTGTCAGGCAATTCATCGGGGCAAAGAATTTTCATATTCCCTTTTTGCTGAAGGTCTTTTACTGTGAGCATATTATTCCTCCTCATTCTTTCTGAAAGGTGCAGGAAGAATTTCTCTGAACATTTCAGCTTCGGGATCGTTTGATTTTGCATATTGATTTCTCGTCAGGAACATACAGTCGTTGATGCCTGCAAAGCCTCTGACAATATCTTCTGCCAACGCTTTGCACGACGGTGCGCCGCAAGTGCCGCAGTCAAGCTTGGGAAGCTTTGCTTCAAGGTCATTGATTTCACCCATAATACGCATAGCGTCAAAAATATTGTCGGCAAGGCGCATAATGTTGTTTGCCTGAGGAGCCTTTTCCCAATCCAGCTTGTCGCTTTCCGGCTCCTCATCGGTATATTTTATGCAGGAAACGGGCAGATATTTTCTCAACATCTGCAAACGCCTTTTGGCAATAAAAGGATTTTCCGCAGTCAGACTTCCTCCGACACAACCGCAGGTGCAGGAATTGAGCTCAATGAATTCCATACTGTCCAGCTTGCCGTCTTCAACCTCGTCAAGGATGGTTTTTACATTTTCAATGCCGTCAGCGGCAAGATAGTTGTCGCAAAGAAGGGCGGCACTTTCACCGCCGGAGGTTGACCAGCTTACTCCGATTCTGCCCGACTGCTGAAGGTCTTCAAGCAGGTTTTCTTCCTTGCTGAGTCTTCCCATTTCGTGCACAAGGGCAGGGTAAATATCCTTGATTGCAACCGCGCCGTCAATCACGGGCTTGTCAAGGGTCAACGGCTTTCTGATTGCCGTGATTTTTGCAGGGCAGGGAGTGATGAAGAAAACGCCGATTTCTTCATTCTTGAAGCCCGTTTTTTCCATAGCTTCTTTTCTTGCCATAATTGCCGCAATCTCCATCGGTGCATTTATGTCGAGAAGCTGAGGGATGAGGGTGGGGTAAGAAACGGTTATCAGCCTCACCACCGCAGGGCAGGCAGAAGAAATCAGGGGCTTGCCCGTTTTGTTTTCCTTGAGCCTCTGTCGTGTTGCGTGCGAAACCACCTCGGCAGCTCTCGATACCTCAAAAACCTCATCAAAGCCAAGCTGCTTGAGTCCGCTGAGAACATAGTTCACATCATCAAGATTGTTGAACTGACCGTAAAGCGACGGTGCAGGCAACGCGATTTTATATTTGAAATTCTTAACATTTTCAAGAGATTCCCTCTGGGCATATTTTGCGTGGTGGGGGCAGACCGCGATACACTTGCCGCAGTCAATACACTTCTCTTTGATGATGTTTGCCTTCCCCTTGCGCACACGGATGGCCTCCGTGGGGCAATGCTTGATGCAGTTCATACATCCCACGCACTTATCTCTGTCCATTCGCACGGAATGAAAAAGATTTTCTTTCATAAACAGTCCCCCTTTTGTCAGGAGTCAATAATCAGAATTAAAATTAAATATTGAAGGTAAGAGTAATGGTTGTGCCCACACCGATAACGGTATCGATGTGCATAGTGTCGGAATATTTTTTGATGTTTGGCAGACCCATACCGGCACCGAAGCCCAGCGCCCTCACATTTTCGGGCGCGGTTGAAAAGCCTTCGGTCATTGCCTGCTCAATGTCCGGAATTCCGGGCCCCTTATCCCTGAGCACAACAGTCACCTTTTCGGGGCTGATTTCAGCGTCAATCACGCCACCCTCCGCATGGATAACCATATTGATTTCGCCCTCATAAACAGCAATGGCAACATTTCTGATAAGCGTTGCATCAAAGCCAAGGTCCTTGAGAGTTCTTTTGATTTTGCCCGAAGCCTCACCGGCGCAGGAAAAATCATTGCTGTCAACATCATAATGAAGCTTAATGTTTTCCATTATTTTCCGCTGGCTCCTCTCAATCCGTTTTCATAGAGCTTTCCGCAGGAGCTGAACATTTCCAGCTTTGTGCACACAAGCACAATCTCCCTTTCTTCCGCAAGGTCAATCATACTTTGGTCGGGGCGTTTGCCTCTGACAAAAACAATGCACTTCATATCCATCATTTCTGCAGTGCGCACCACCTGAGGGTTAACAAGGCCCGTGAGCATAACAGCCTGCTCCTTAACAAAGGCAAGCACGTCGCTCATCATATCGCTGCCGCAAGCGGCAAACACCTCGTTTTCAACGAATTCTTCGCCAAAAACTACCTCTCCCTCAAGAATTGAAACAAGCTCTTTGATTTTCATTTGTACTCCTCCTGTTTATTTTCCTGATTCCGATTATATCACAAAGGTTTTTCTTCTACAACCTGTTGGCAGAAATTTCAAAACGAAATAATTGTTAACATTTTGTATATTTTGTTGACTTTAATTTCCCTGTATGATAAAATCCCTATGATTAAATTCAATTCAAGGAGGATATAAAGATGAAAAAAGTCATTTCTATGATTATGGCTGTGGTCATTCTTTGCGTCGGTCTGCTTCCCGCTGTCAGCGCCGCTACACCCTGCACATGCAACGACGTTCCCGTTATCTATGTCCGCGGTAAAACCCCCATTCTTCCCGACAAAAGCAAGCCCGCAAGCAACTCAAACCACCAGCTTCCCTACATAACCGGCCAGGAGCTTGAAAGCTATATCACTCAGATTGCACCCCTTTATCTTATGAGCTCACTCACCGGATATGAAAGAATGGAGCAGAAGCTTGCAGAAATTTTTGCAGAAGAATATAAAGACTATGCCCTTGATATGAACGGTAACATCACCAACAATTCAGGCATCGCTCCCGAATTCCAGTGGTCAAAGAGCACAGTCAAAGATAACCACAAGCCCTCGAAAACAGTCACAACCTATGAGCAGGCAAGTGCTGAAATTTATAAATACTATTACATCTACGACTGCCGTGTTGACCCGTTTGAAACCGCTGACGACCTTCGCGAATACATCAAAACCGTCAAAAGTGTAACAGGCCACTCCAAGGTTAAAATCCTTGCCCGTTGCTACGGCACAAACGTTGTTTCCGCTTACTTTGCAAAATACGGCTGGAGCGACATTGAAGACGTTGTGCTCTACAACCCCATTATGTACGGCACCGACAAGCTTGACTGCATCTTCACAGGTGACCTTGTGATAACCCAGGAGTCTATCGACTACATTTCCGAAAATCATATTGCCGACTCCGAGGAAGATCAGACCCTGAAGCTTCTTGTTGACGTGCTCAACAAAACAGGCGGCTTTGATTTCACCAACAACAAGGCTTCCGACGCAATTAACTATTGCTCCCCCGCAATTCTCAGAGAAACTTATGCAACCTGCCCCGGCTTCTGGGCAATGCTTTCTGCCGATTCTTACGAAAAAGCCAAAGATTTCATCTATGAAACTGCTTATTTCGGAGATGAATTTAAAGAAGTTTTTGCAGGCATCATCAAAAAAACAGACAACTACCACGAAAATGTTCGTCTTAAGCTTGATGAGATTTATGCTGATATGAGAGCTGACGGTGTTGACGTTTATACCATTGCCAAATACGGTACCCAGCTTCTTCCCATTATGGAAAATCCTATGGTGCAGAGCGATGACACCGCCGCAGTTACCACTCAGGTTCCCGGCACAATTGCTGCGCCTATCGGCTCCACCTTCGGTGATGCATATATGGAAACTGCCACAGCAAACGGCACAGCCAAATACATCTCACCCGACAAAACAATTGACGTTTCAGATGTTACATACCGTGACACAGTATGGTTTGTCAAAGACCTTGCTCACGATAACTTCCCTAAGGTTTTTGATATGTTCATCTACAAGCTCCTCAGAGCAAAGGGCACATTCACAGTCAAAACCGACAAGAACTATCCTCAGTTTATGGTGTATGAAAACAAAAACGGTACCGAAACCGTGAAGTCCATCACCACCGTTGACGCAAGCGATAAGCCCCTTGATCTTACAGGAGATATCGGTGTATTTATTCAGAAGATTCAGGCAATTGTTATCAGAATTCTGAAAAAGTACATTTTCGGCATAGTTTTTTAAAAAATCAACGACCCTCGATTGATGAGGGTCGTTTTCTTATACCAGATTTTCGTCGAAGTCAATCACGATTGTGCCGTGGTTGATTTCGATTTTTTTGTATTCAACTCCTGCAGCATCCATCATTCTTTTGGAAGCTCTTGTTGAATCGGAGTCAGCATATTTGTCAGAAATATAAAGCACCTTTTTGATGCCGCTCTGAATAATTGCCTTTGCACATTCACAGCAGGGGAACAACGCAACATAAATTGAGCATCCCTCAAGGCTGCCGCCTTTGTTGTTGAGAATTGCGTTCAGCTCAGCGTGGCAGACGTAAGGATATTTTGTGTCATAAGAGCTGTCACCCTCTCTGTCCCAGGGGAAATCGTCATCCTCACAGCCGATAGGGAAGCCGTTATAGCCCATTGACATAATTTTTTTGTTTTCGTTAACAATGCAGGCGCCAACCTGAGTGCTTGGGTCCTTGCTTCTCTTTGCGGCAAGCAAAGCAATTCCCATAAAATATTCGTCCCATGAAATATAATCTTTTCTTTTAGGCATAACAATCTTCCTCTCTGCGGTTTTTGCCATTTTACCACATATTCAGGCTTTTTTCAATACACAGAAAATTTACAAATTTCTTGTTGTGCTTATGTCATTTCTGTGATATAATAAACTGATTAAAAATACGCAGAATTTTCCGAGGTGATAAAATGGGATTGATTAAACTGCTTTTCGGTGATTACTCAAAAAGAGAAGTCAAAAGAGTAAACCCGATCAAAGACAAGGTTCTTGCCCTTGAAGAGAGCTTTGCAAAGCTCACCGATAAGGAGCTTCAGGCAAAAACCCCCGAATTCAAAGAAAGACTTGCAAAGGGTGAAACCCTTGACGATATTCTTCCCGAAGCATTTGCCGCCTGCCGTGAGGCTTCGTGGCGTGTGCTTGGTATGAAGCACTTCCCCGTGCAGATTATCGGCGGTATTATTCTTCATCAGGGCAGAATTGCAGAAATGAGAACAGGTGAAGGTAAAACTCTTGTTGCTACCCTCCCCGCTTACCTCAACGCCCTCACAGGCGACGGTGTTCACATTGTTACAGTCAACGACTACCTTGCCCGCCGTGACTCCGAGTGGATGGGTAAGCTCTACCGCTTTATGGGTCTTTCGGTTGGTCTTATTGTTCACGGCCTCACCAACGAAGAACGTCAGGCAGCATACAATGCCGACATCACTTACGGCACAAACAACGAGATGGGCTTTGACTATCTTCGTGACAATATGGTGCCCTATAAAGAAAACAAGGTTCAGCGCGGTCACGCCTTTGCCGTTGTGGACGAGGTTGACTCAATCCTCATCGACGAAGCAAGAACACCCCTTATTATTTCAGGCCGCGGTGAGCAGTCCACCGAGCTTTATTCTCTTGCCAACAGCTTTGTTAAAACCCTTTCAATGTCAAAGGTTAAAGAGGCAGAAAGCAAAATGGAGGTTGAAGACGTTGCAGACGGTGACTACGTTGTTGACGAAAAGGCACGCACCGCAACGCTGACCAAATCAGGTATTGCCAAGGCAGAAAAATATTTTGGCCTTGAAAATCTTATGGATGCCGAAAATATGACAATTGCCCACCACATCAATCAGGCAATCAAGGCTATCGGCGTTATGAAAAGAGATATTGACTACGTTGTTAAAGACGGTCAGGTTCTCATCGTTGATGAATTCACCGGCCGCATTATGCTGGGCAGAAGATATAACGAGGGTCTTCATCAGGCGTTGGAAGCTAAGGAAGGCGTAAAGGTTGAAAACGAAAGCAAAACCCTTGCCACAATCACCTTCCAGAACTATTTCCGCCTTTACAAAAAGCTTTCAGGTATGACAGGTACCGCCATGACCGAAAGCCAGGAATTCAACGAAATCTATGCTCTTGACGTTGTTGAAATCCCCACCAACAAGCCGATGATCCGTCAGGACGATCCCGACACCGTTTATAAAACCGAAAAGGCAAAATTTGACGCCATTGTTGAGCAGATTAAGCTTTGCCACGAAAAAGGTCAGCCTGTTCTTGTTGGTACAATTTCTATTGAAAAATCAGAAGAGCTCAGCAAAATCCTTAAGCGCAACGGCATCAAGCACGAGGTATTGAACGCCAAGTTCCACGACAAGGAAGCTGAAATCGTTGCTCAGGCAGGTAAGTTCGGTGCGGTTACAATTGCCACCAACATGGCAGGCCGCGGTACCGACATTATGCTGGGCGGTAACTCCGAATATCTTGCAAAAGCCGAAATGAGAAGAATGGAATACCCCGAAGAGCTCATTGTTGAAGCAACAGGCTTTGCCGACACCGATAACGAAGAAATCATTGAAGCAAGAGCACAGTATCAGGCTCTTGAAAAGAAATACAAGGATGCTATCAAGGACGAAGCAGATAAGGTTCGCGAAGCAGGCGGTCTTTATATCATCGGCACAGAGCGTCACGACTCGCGCCGAATTGACAACCAGCTCCGCGGTCGTGCAGGTCGTCAGGGTGACCCCGGTGCCAGCCGCTTCTACCTTTCACTTGAAGATGACCTTATGCGCCTTTTCGGCGGTGAAAGACTTTCAAATATGATGAGTGCCCTCAACACCCCCGAGGATATGCCCATTGAATCCAAAATGGTTTCAAAATCAATTGAAAGTGCTCAACGCAAGAAGGAAGGTCAGAACTTTGCCATCCGTAAGAACACTCTTCAGTATGACGATGTTATGAACCGTCAGCGTGAACTCATTTACGACCAGCGCAACAGAGTGCTCAACGGCGAAGAGCTCAAGCCCGCAATCCTTCGTATGCTTGAAGACTGTGTTAACGAATCAGTTGACTTCTATTGCCCCTCTGCTCTGCCCGAAAGTGAGTGGAATGTTGCAGGTCTTCGCGCCAAGTTCAAGGGCTGGCTTGTTACTGACGACGATTTTGCAGGCGACAAGGTAAACAGAGCCGACGCCAAAGAAATGCTTCTTGAAAGAGGTCACGCTCTTTATGAAAAGAGAGAAGAAATCCTCGGTGAAGAAACAATGCGCGCTCTTGAAAGAATGATTCTTCTTCGCAATGTTGACACAAAGTGGATGGATCATATCGACGATATGGATGAGCTTCGCAGAGGTATTGGTCTTCGCGCCTACGGTCAGCAGCAGCCCGTTGTTGCATACCGTGTTCAGGGCTCCGATTTGTTTGACGAAATGAGCACCAACATCCGTGAGGATACAGTTAAGCAGATGCTCACCGTTGTTATCAAATCCAAAGAAGAAACCGAAAGAAAGCAGACCGCTAAAATCACAAGCGAAAGCGGCTCAACTGACGGCAGCGAAAAAGCAAGACCTGTCAGAAAGGGCAAAAAGGTTGGTCCCAACGACCTCTGCCCCTGCGGAAGCGGAAAGAAATATAAAAAATGCTGCGGTGCCCCCGGCAAGCAGGCTGAATAAACTCAAAGCACACTCTTTGCGGGTGTGCTTTTTTGTTGCACCATACATTTATTCCCCGCAAAGTGCATAAAATAATTAAGACTGTTTCGGAGGGGATTGCAATGGATATTTTTGATATGCTTAATTTTCTGGGCGGTGTCTCGTTTTTTCTTTTCGGCATTCAGCTTATGGGCGGTGCCCTTGAAAAAAAGGCAGAAAGTGAACTCGGCTCAGTTTTGGCCAATATGACTTCATCACCTGTGAAGGGATTTTTTCTCGGCATCGCGGTAACGGCAATTATCCAATCCTCCTCCGCCACCACGGTTATGGTTGTGGGGCTTGTCAATTCGGGCATCCTCACCCTGCGTCAGGCTATCAGAATCATTATGGGTGCAAACATCGGCACAACGGTGACCTCGTGGATTCTCGGTCTCACGGGTCTTGCCGGTGATGAATGGTACATTCAGCTTTTCAAGCCATCAGGCTTTGTGCCTGTTACGGCGGCGGTGGGCATTGTGCTTTATCTTTTTATAAAAAACGAAAAGCATAAGGACACCGGGCTTGTTCTTCTTGGCTTCGCCACCCTTATGACAGGTATGGATGCGATGTCCGACTCCGTTTCAGGGCTCAGGGATGTGCCTGCCTTCGCCAATATTCTCACCCTTTTCACCAATCCTTTCCTCGGTGTTCTTGCGGGAACGCTTATCACCGCCATTATCCAATCCTCTTCCGCTTCGGTGGGGATTCTGCAGGCGCTGTCCGCCACGGGCGCCGTCACATTCGGCTCCGCAATTCCCATTATCATGGGGCAGAACATCGGCACCTGCGTCACGGCAATGATTTCCTCCGTGGGCACAAACAAAAACGCAAAACGAGCCGCACTTGTTCACCTCTATTTCAACATCGGTGGAACGGTTGTTCTGCTGTCGGCTTTCTGGTTTATAAAAGCTGTCTTTTCTCTTGATGCGGTGGACACAATGAAAATTGACGGTTGGGGTATTGCCTTTGTTCACACCGTATTCAATATTTTGTGCACGGTCATATGGCTGCCATTTGTCAATTTGCTGGAAAAGCTGACTCTGCCCGGACATAAGCCCCGTAAAGCCTGATGTTCTGAGGGTTTATTTTTCCGTTTTAGCACCATTCGACATTTTTACACAAAAAACTTGCACTCAGTTTTCCGAGTGCAAGTTGCTTTTTATCAGTTTGTTTTACATATTATCTATTTCATCTGCAACCGATTGCATATCAGACGGCATCGGTGCGGTGAAGGTCATAAGCTCTTTTGTAACAGGGTGGCGCAGCACAAGCTTTGAACGGTGGAGAAGCTGATGACCAAGCCCTCTTTCATCCTCACCGTAAAGGCTGTCACCCACAATTGGCATTCCTATATGTGCCATATGCACTCTTATCTGATGAGTGCGCCCCGTTTCGGGAAGCACACGCACAAGGGTCATTTTTTCGTTACCCTTGATTTTTTCAAAGTGGGTCACTGCAGGCGCTCCGCCCTCACCAACGGCGCGGATTGTTTTCATCGGGTCGGGTCGGATAATCGGCGCATCCACCGTGCCGCCGTCGGTCTTCCCGTTAACTACGGCAAGGTATTCCTTTTGAGAAAAATCCGAAATCCTGTCGGCGCTGTAGCTGTTGAGGGCGCACACCACAAGCCCCGAGGTGCCTTTGTCAAGCCTGCCCACCGCCCTGAAAACCGTAGGCTTTCCTTTTTGAATCAGATGATGCACAAGGGCATTTGCAAGGGTGTCACCCTGATGATTGTGAGTGGGATGCATTGCAAGAAACGGATTTTTATTGATTATTACAATATCATCGTCTTCATACACAATGTCAATATCCATTTCCACAGGCTCAATGTCTCCGTCAAGGTGGGGAATGTTAACAGCAAGAACATCACCCTTATGAAGAAGGTCAACGGTGCGGATATGCTCACCATTGAGGGTGATGCCGTCGGGGTAGTTTTTGAGGGCGCGCACAAGCTTTGCCGAAAGCTTTGCTTCACCTCTGAGATAACGGATAACACGCTCTCCGTGGTAGTCATCACCGATGATATACTCAATTTTTCTTGCCATTTTTTCACCGCCTTTCGGAATATTATAACGGCAAGAGGTATTTTTTTCAACAAAAGTGTGAAAAATATTGGTAATAATGTAGCAAAATCCTTGCTCCCGACGGTTTTTTTGTAAAAGATAACAAAATATTACGCCAACGGTTAAAAAATTAACAAATTCACTTGCAAAAATCATAAAAAAGATATAGAATAGACAAGGTTAATTTTAAAATTAAAATATTTGGAGGTAATTCAAATGTCAGTAAAAGTTGCTATTAACGGTTTCGGCCGCATCGGTCGTCTTGCATTCCGTCAGATGTTCGGCGCAGAAGGTTACGATGTTGTTGCTATCAACGACCTCACAAAGCCCTCAATGCTTGCTACTCTTCTTAAGTATGACACAGCACAGGGTGGTTACTGTGGCACAATCGGTCAGAACCTTCACACAGTTGAAGCTGATGACGAAGCAGGTACAATCACTGTAGACGGCAAGACTCTTAAGATCTATGCTATGGCTAACGCTGCTGAGCTTCCTTGGGGCGAACTTGGTGTAGACGTAGTTCTCGAATGCACAGGTTTCTACTGCTCAAAAGACAAGGCACAAGCTCACATCGATGCTGGTGCTAAGAAGGTAGTTATCTCTGCTCCTGCAGGTAACGATCTCCCA
>JAZQYU010000058.1:0-21402 GCA_045633685.1 Acutalibacteraceae bacterium
ATGTCGGCTCATCACATCCTGGGGCTGAATTCGGTCCCAAGGGTTCGGCTGTTCGCCGATTAAAGTGGTACGCGAGCTGGGTTCAGAACGTCGTGAGACAGTTCGGTCCCTATCTGTCGTGGGCGTAGGATATTTGAGGAGTGCTGTTCCTAGTACGAGAGGACCGGAATAGACGCACCTCTGGTGCACCAGTTGTCATGCCAATGGCACGGCTGGGCAGCTATGTGCGGAATGGATAAACGCTGAAAGCATCTAAGCGTGAAGCCACCTCCAAGATTAGATATCCCATAGCATAAGCTAGTAAGACCCCTCATAGACTATGAGGTTGATAGGCTGCAGGTGTAAGGACAGTGATGTCTTCAGCTGGGCAGTACTAATAGGTCGAGGGCTTGACCATGTTTTGGTTTTCTACGATTTCTTTATTTGATTGGTCTTTTCCAATAATCTCATTTTACTCCTTGCTTCCCCTTTGTTCAGTTTTGAAGGTGCGTAACCGAATACGAATTTAACCGCAGATTTATCTGCGGTTTTTTGTTTTTATAAAGCTGTTGTCACTTTAGGTCTTGATTTTTTTCGGTGGAAGTTATATGCTTGTCTTGAGGTGATTATATGCCGAGAAAAGCCAGAAAAATAAGCGAGAGCGGAATATATCATATAATGCTCAGAGGAATCAATAAGCAACAAATCTTTAATGATGAAGAAGATTTTGATAAATTTTTATGGATTTTGAAAGAAACGAAAACTGTCAGCGGGTATAAATTATATGCCTATTGCTTAATGAGCAATCATATTCATTTGTTGATTAGGGTTGAAAAAGAGCCTGTGGAACAAATTATTAAGAGGATAGCCGGCAGGTTCGTGTATTGGTATAACACAAAATATCAACGTTCAGGGCATTTATTTCAAGACAGATTCAGAAGTGAGCCTGTAGAAACTGATGAATATTTTTTGACGGTGTTACGGTATATTCACCAAAATCCCATAAAAGCGGGGATTTGTTACAATATTGACAAATACAAATACAGTAGTTATAATGATTATATCAATAATAAATTTTTTGTTGATACAGATTTTGTTGAAGAGATGCTTGATTTTGATACCTTTGCGGAGTTTCATCTGGAAATTAAAGATGACAGGTGCTTGGATATTGATGAAAAAGAGCGAGTGCGAAGAACAGATGAACAGGTTAATATGTTAATGTTTGAATGTTGCGGTTGTCGAAACCCAATAGAATTTCAAAGTCTTTCAGATAGTAAGAAAGAAGATTGTGTTCGGGAAATCTATATCAAGGGTGCATCAATAAGGCAAATATCAAGATTGACGGGTATTAGCAAGGGACTAGTCGAAAAATGGCTTAAGTAGCGAAGACATAGAACCGTCCCCTGTCTTTGCTTACAGGTTGGGTATCTAATATAGGTGATTTGGTCTATATCGCAGAAGTCATGTACAATGGTAAAGAAAAAGGCAAATATGAAGAAAACGACAAGTACATTTCCGGAACTGAGTTTAGTGTTTGTCTTTCTTTTACCGATAAAATGGTTTGTCGCGAAATTGGCAAGTGGTACACATGGATTGGGTTAACAGCTAATGAAATTGCTCAAGAAATTTATAGTCATGCTATGGCCTATTACTATTTTGGAAATGTAAAAAAAGTAATAGGTGAAGACTTGGCCAACAAACTGAAAGATCACGCTAATCCAATCAATTTGGGGGGAGATAGGTTTCTAGATTCAATTCTGAAAGTTGGTTATAAAACGATTTGGAATAATACGAAAGGAACTTAAATTGGTGATAAAATGTTCAAACTCAATAAAAATTTGATTAGTTTACCTTTTGAATCCATTCCATTGTTAGAGGATGTACTTTTGGTATTATTTGCCTCAGCATGGTTTTTGGTGATTTTTGTTTCGCCTTGGCTTATTCCTGCTTTAACAACAAGGTTTGTTTTAAAAAGAAGAAAAGTTGAAAAGAAAATAACAGGCATTATACTATGTGGAGCCATTTTAGAAATTGTAAATATGCTACTGATACTACTTTCTTATTATGTTGAATTTGAAAGAGATTCTTTCTATTTCTTTGTTATTTTTTGTATAGGCGGTCTTTCTTTCTTGGTAACATCATTAATTATATTTCCATTGATATACTTAATTCGATTTATTAAAAAATACAGGGACAGTTAGCGTGAAAACCTTGAAGACAGCAAAGACAGGGGACGGTTCTCTGTCTTGACCGAATAACCTCAATCAAAGACAGGGGACGGTTCTATGTCTTGACAGATAACTGTCCCGCAATCTTTTAATCAAAGGCTTAAAAAGACAGGGGACGGTTCTGTGTCTTGACAGAATCACGCCCCCAAAAAACTGAATCCCTAACCACGATTCCCTCTGACGTTAATCCGTCAGAGGGAATTTTTATGTTTTTTGTTCCATTTTGCAATTTAGGTTGTTATCTATTCGGGTCAAAAAATAATATTTGCAAAACTTGTCGAAAAATGTTAATATATCCCAAGTAATATTTTACGACAGGGGCGAGCAGATTGATTTTAACGAAAGACAGGGGACGGTTCTCTGTCTTGATCGAATAACTTCCCCAAAAAACTAAATCCCTAACCACGATTCCCTCTGGCGTTAATCCGTCAGAGGGAATTTTTATATTTCTTGTTGCATTTTTCAAATTTGATTGTTGTCTGTTCGGGTCTAAAAATAATATTTGCAAATCTTGTCGAATAATGGTAATATATTCTAGATATTATTTTACGACAGGAGCGAGCAATTTGATTTTAACTCAGGTCTTTTTAACTGACGATGATCGTCAATTTTTCGAAGATTTTTATAAACAATACAAGCCGTGGATGATGTTCAGAGTCGGTAAATATATTGAATCAAAAGATTGTGAAGAGGTCGTTCAGAATTGTTTGTTAAAGTTGATGGAGCACGTCGATACGCTCCGTAAAATGGACGAAGCTCATCGTATGGCGTATATTGCTGTCGCTCTTGATCACCACGCTTTGAACCATATCAGAAAAGGAAAGACAGGGGACGGTTCTCTGTCTTACTGTGTCTTGTTGAGGAATGTGATTAGCCTATGAAAAGGTTTTCTTTAGTAGAGAAAAAACTACTTCGAACAGTAATTGCTTTGGTTTTAATCCAACTGTTGTTCATCTTTAGTTTGATACATATGTTTATCTGTAGCCAACCGATTAGTGTAAATGATACCAAACAAATTGAAATTACTGTTGATGATATATACTTCGTCAGAGTCCCAAGAGAGAATTGGTTGGTTGTTGTTTCAGATTCAACCAAGTACTTATTTAAGAGCCGTCTAACATTTGAAGAATGTTCTGTCGATGAGTTGTATGAATCTATTTCAGAAGGTAACAAATTATCTTTGAAGTACTATGAGGAATACAATATTTTGGGGAAATCTAATTTGGTCGTTGATGCGCGAACTGAAAGCGAAATTTATCGTACTATTGAAGGCTACAATCAGAGCAAGCAAGGTGTTACTACTTTAGTGGTCATTATATTCTCTATCATAGAATTAGTTTTCATCGGAATTATTTGTTTATATGTTTGGCTTAATCACAATATAATCAAAGGTATTTACCGGAAAGTCTCAAAAAAGAAAAACGGGTGACGATAAAGACAAGGAACGGTTCTCGACCGTTCCTTGTTATGATTTGCAAATTAGTTTCACTTGAAATTGTATATCGAGATATCATACCCTATAAATCAACTTTTTTGCCGCTGTGTGACACATAGCGGCTTTTGTTTTGCTTTATTTCTTTTTATCAGTTGACTTATTGATTGATTTGTAATATTATTAGTATGTCTATAAATATTTATGGGAGGATATTTCTATGAATAATTCAAAATTTAGAAAAGTAATCTCTTTTATCCTTGCGCTTGCTCTGGTGCTGGGTATGACATCAATGTCATCTGTTGCGGCGCCAAGCCCTCTTTTTGAGATTAACGATGTTCAGACAAGACAGGGTGAGGAATTTGAGATTGTAGTCAAATTTGACCGCTCCATTCTCGGCACGGTTGCGGCTCTTGATGTTACGCTTTCTTTTGACAGCAACGTTTATTCTGTTGTCAGCATGGAAAACGGTGAGGGTCTCAATGCGGCTCTTGATAAAATCAATTCAGGTGATTCAAATCTTGAAAATGACTATATTTTCAGCACAAGTGCAAAGAATCCCGGCGAAGTTAACTGGAGCATGATTACTCTTCAGTCATTTACCTTCTATGAAGGTGACGAGTTTATGAAAATCAGATTCAAGGCAAATGACTTGTCTGACCTTAACAGAGAACTTGATATGACTATTAAAGTAACAAATGCCGCAGAGCCCGGAACTCTTGCAGACGCTACCAACAAGTTTGGCGCATATACCAACAAAATGGAAGTTGAAGCTAACCTTGCAACAATGTGTGACTGGGAATATGTTGAAGCGCTTGGCGGTTACAGACTTGTTAAATTCAACGGCAAGGATGTTGAAAGTTTTACCATTCCCGAAGAATATGATGACCCCTCAGATGAAATGGGTCCGCTTCCCGTTGTTTCAATCAAAAATGACGCTTTCCGCGACAACAAAACTCTCAAAAGGGTAAGCCTCAGCAAAAACATTGCCAACGTGGGCTCAGCCGCATTTTTCCGCTGTGAAGCCCTTGAGAAGATTGTTGTTTTATCCAAAAGCACAAAATTCGGTGCAAACAGCTTGTATGGCACCGGCAAAAACCTTGTTGTAAAATGCCTTGAAAATTCCGATGCTGACATTTATGCAAAGAAGAATGAAATCAAGGTTGAATATTTTGAAAATGTTGCAGATTGCTCACACAAGGGCGCGGATGAAAAGGTTTATTACACAGGCGCACCCGTTGAGCTTTCAAACCTTAAGGTTTACAATTCAAAAAATCAGCTTATGAAGCTTGGCGTTGACTACATTGTTTATTACACAGACAATATTGAAATCGGTAAAGCTAAGCTTATGATTACAGGCCGCGGAGAATATCTTGGCACAAAAGAGGTTGAATTTGAAATTCTTTGCCCATACCACTCTGCTGAGCATACTTGCTACACAGAGCAGGTTATTTATACTGACTGTGAAGTAGGCGGCAAAATTGTGAAAGACTGCACCTTCTGCGGACTTCACGACGACACAACTGTTGCCCCTGCCAAAGAGCACGGTGAGGTTGTTGAAATTGCTGACCCTGAGGCAACATGCACACAGGCAGGCGTTAAGAAAATTGCCTGTAAGGATTGCGCAAAGGTTCTTTCAAAAGAAGAAATTCCCGTAAAAACTCATACTGCTCCCGAAGAAGATGTTTGGGAGGTTCATACTCCGGCAACTTGCGATGCTGCAGGTAAAGAAGTTGTATATTGCGTGGATTGTGACCACATTTTCAAAGAAAGAGAAATTCCTAAAGTTGAAGAGCATGTTATTGATTGGGTTGTTACAACTGCTCCTACTTGCGAAGATAAGGGTGTAGAAACACTCAAATGCCGTTACTGTGATCATTTTGAAGGTGAAACAGCTCAGACCCGCGAGGTGGATGCAACAGGTCACACCGAGAGCGAATGGATTGAAACTCAGGTGCTCACTTGCGAAGTTGACGGTATAAAGGAAAAATTCTGCACAGTATGTAACAAAGGTCTTGACAAAGAGACAACAACAGCTCCCGGTCACACAGATGGTGAATGGACAGTTGTTTCTGAGCTCACATGCACACAGGATGGTGTAAAAGAGCTCCATTGTGCAGTTTGTGACGTTGTTATTGACACTAAAACAACAACACATGAAGGTCACAAAAAGGGCGAAACAGTGACAATTCCCGCAACCTGCGCAAGACCCGGCTCAGAAACCGTTTATTGCTCAGCTTGTGATGAAGTTTGTGAAAGCAAGGAAATTCCCGTTCTGGCTCATACCGCCGGAGATTGGGAAATCGTAGCAGAGCCCACTTGCACAGTTGAAGGCCTTAAGCACAAGGTTTGTCAGGTTTGCGGTGAAGCTGCAGAAACTCAAGAAATTGATCCCGTAGGACACAAACTGGAGATGTCAACCTCAGTGCTTCCTTCTTACAAAAAGCAGGGTATAGATGTGCTTGGTTGCAGCATCTGCGGTGAAGTTGACAGATCCTTCTACACTCCGAAGCTCAGCCCCGACATTGATAAAAACGGAGCTGTAACAGCAGCGGATGCGTTGTTGATTCTTCAGCACGCAACAGGCATCAAGGACCTTGTAGGTGATTCGTTGAAAAACGCCAACCTTGACGGTTACGGTGCAGTAAATTCATCTGATGCATTGATCGTTCTTCAAATTGCAACAGGTCTTATAACAGCATAATTTTAAAGGCTTGTGTCTTGATTGACACAAGCCTTTTGTCAGCTTTCGGGAGTTTCTTCTGCCTGAAAAGGAGCCTCAATACCGATGTTTTCATAGCAGATGAAATTGCCCCGCGCTTCGACACAGTTTTTGTTTTTAACAAAAGACACATCGGCTTCTGTTATTTGCCTGCCTTGTGAAAATTGTGCAAAATCGTTCATAAAGCTTCCGGCGGCAATCAGTCTTGCCTGTTCGGATGAAATTTTTTTGCTTTGCGCGTTTTGGGTATAATATCGGGCAACTGTTATTCCGACCGGCAGAGTCTTGTCATCATAAACCACCATTTTGCTTTGCTCAAATTTTTGAGAAAATTCCGAGGGAGCTTTGCCGACGGGAATAGTGATGCCGAAAAAATGCAGGAAACAGGTGCTTTTGAAATGCGTATATTTATTGCAGGATATGTTGGTGCTTACCGAAGAAGAAATTTCTGTTTCGGTTCGTCCCACTGCGTAACCCGAAGCGTGAACGAAGGAAACGCTTTCGTCTTTGTTAACGGTGAATCCGCTTATGAGTATATCTCCCTTTAAAACGGGGTTGAAAACCTTGGCTTGTCGTGTGCCTTTGTATGCTTCAAGAATAATAAGCTGTGCATCTTTTGACGAAACAATATTATACGCACCGTTTTTTTGTTCAATACCGGGTGCTTCACTTGCGGGTGTGATGTCAATATAAACGCAACAGCCGTTGACACGGATTGCTGCCCAGGAAATACCCTCCACGGCCTCGCAAGTGTTGAGAGATACCTGAACCACATTCAATTCATTTGTTTTTTTGCCGATTGTAAGTCCCGCCTGTTGAGTGGCAGACAAAATAACGTCCTTTGCAATATCACCGTTGCCGCTGATATCAACAAGCCAGACACGGTTTGACAAAAGTGACAGGCACACCACAAAAAATATTGCGCCAATTGCAAGTCCTGCCCGGGGTTTCAGCCTTTTAAGAACAAAAGGCATACCCACGGAGCGGGTCTTTTTGATTTTAACACCGCTGTTGCGTGCGCATACGGGAATTCTGAAATATCCGTCAATGGTGGTGCGGGCGGTGAAATAGCCGTCGTGAAATGCAACATTCCACAATGGGATTTCGTGAACAGAGCACAGGTTTATAAATCTTTCGCTGAATCCTCCTGTACCCGTGAATTCAGCATACCCTGTGACAAAGCGCAGGAATTCAACAAGAAACATAATCTCACCCGATTTCAACCGCAGTTATGTGGCCGTCAATTGTTACCTGACCGCAGGAAAAGCTTCTGATAGTCAGGCAGTTTCCGATGACGCTGACAATGGTGTTGCCAAGGTTGAGTCGGATAACCCCATTGTTATACTCGCTGACATTTCGGCAACCGTCAACAACGGCACAGGAGTTAAAAATTTCAATGTGATAGCCGTTTTTTGTCAGATCCTCCGGCAAATCAAACCGTTGCAAAAAAGAAGATTTATTGCTTTTCATATAATTCTCCTGTTGTTAAAATGATTGTTTGCTCATATATATCTATGGGTGATAAGGGTGAATAATACCATTAAAAAATTATTAAAGGCTCTGACGGCGGTGGCGGTGGTAATGATTCTGGTTCTTCAGCCTCAGGCATCATCTCAGGGTGCAAGGCAGGCTCTGGAGCTATGCATTTCAACGGTTGTTCCGTCACTTTTTCCGTTTATGACGATGTCGGCATATATACTGAATTCGGATATATCCGCAGCTCTCGGCAAAAGGAGTGAAAAGCTGTGCCGCTTTCTTTTTGATTTGCCGAAAGAGGCAGGAATGATTTTTATTATGAGCCTCGTGGGTGGCTTCCCCGTGGGAGCAAGGCTGATTGCTGACAGTGTGAAAAAAGGCAGACTCACAGCAAATCAGGCAAAGCGGATGCTTCTTTTTTGCGTGAATCCCGGACCCGCCTTTGTGATTAACGTTGTGGGTGTGTCGATGCTCGGCAGTCAACGGGCAGGGGCAGTGCTTCTTGCGAGCGTATGTGTTTCGTCGTTGATTACAGGTGTAATCTCCCGTATTTTTAAAGATAACAAGGATAACCGATGTTATCCGACACATTCTGACACATCGGCGCCGCTGGTTTTGTCGGTGAAAGAAAGCATCGATGCGATTATCGGGGTGTGCGGATGGATAGTGATTTTTTCGGCATTTTCAGGTGTTGTGAATGCCTTGCCTTTTGATGAAACTATGAAGAAGTGGCTTAATATGACAGCGGAGGTAACAGGTGGCTGCGGAATTTCTGCAAAAAGCTTTCCTTTGCCTGTGACGGCATTGATTCTCGGGTGGTCGGGGATTTGTGTTCATCTGCAGCTGATGAGCTGCATTTCTGTTTGCGGGTTGAAATACAGACATTTTGCCGTTGCAAGAATTTTTAACGGTGTTGTGAGTATGGCTGTTTCGTTTGTTCTGTTTCGGATTTTTCCTTGTGAAGTTTCGGCTTTTTCAAATGCAGGTGAAATTCTGCCGCGGACAGTGTCTGTTTCGGTGCCGGCAACGGCAGGACTACTTTTTTTGTTTGCTTTAATAATTTTAGACCTTGCCCCCAAAAGAAAAATGTGATAGAATATGAAATGAATAGATTTATTCAAGGAATGATTAAAATGAAAAAGAATATTATCGACAGCAAAGAAGTGCCTCAGATTTGTGCAATATGCAGCTTTGGAATTGAGCTTGCCGACGGTAGCGGAATTCTCTGCAAAAAGACAGGAATCCGCAAGCCCGATTCAACCTGCAAAAAATTTGAATATGATCCGCTTAAAAGGGTGCCCCGCAGAGACCCTGTGATGCCCGAATTCACAGCGGAGGATTTTTCATTGTAATATGGCACAGAGCGTTATCAAATTTGAAGTTTATCTTGTCCGCCACGGTGAGTCTATGGGCAATATCGGTCATATGGGCCAAGAAAATGTCAGTTTCACCGACAAAGAAGACCCGACCCTCAGCCCCGACGGGCTGCGCCAGGCTCAGCTTCTTGGCAAGCGCTTTGAAAATCTGCCATTTGACTGTGTTTTTTCAAGCGGATTGAGAAGAACACTTTCAACGGCAAACGAGGTTATAAAAGCTCAGCCTGAAAATGGTGCAAAAGAAATCGAGATTATTCCCGAGCTTGCCGAAAAAGGTGTGCCCGATGAATATTTCGGCTTCACATTGGCAGAGCTCAAAGAAATTTACCCGGTGAAGCTTGCCAGCGGAATAGAAAGTGAAAGAATGATTGTCACTTCAAAAGGCACCGATGATTATTGGAACCTTGAAAGAGCTGACAGGGTGTGGAAGTATCTTCACAGCAGATTTGATTCGGGCGAAAAGATTATGCTCACTGCTCACGGCAACTTCAATACATCACTCTTTCTCAGTGCGCTTAAAATTCCGCTCGGAACAGGCTTTGATGTATCCTTCAGCAATACGGGCGTAACAAAATTTGTACTTTATCAGGAAGGGACAGGCCGTTACGGTGACGATGTTGTGGTTTCTTATCTCAACGATATGTCACATCTTTTTGCCGAGTTCCCACACATGGTGATTTTATGAATAACAGACTGATTAAAATTTTATCGCTTCTGATTGTGCTTTGCACAATTGCGGGTCTTTGCGCTTGCGGAAAAGACGAAGGTGATGAAGATATAAAAACCACAAACCGACCCGTCACCGTTTCAACGGATTTAACCAAAACCGTGAAGCCTACCGACAAAAATGTGGTTGCCGTTGCGCCGGAGGGTGAGGAAAACATCCTTCGTTATTACAACGGTTCATTGCGTCTTTTCAGAGCCAATGCCTATGACTTTGTTAAAAAAGACACCTGCACACTCACCTCTTGCTCAACAGGCTCATTGGGTTCTGTCAGCGGTGCTACGGATTCTTACCGCAAGGCATTGAAAAATGCTATTGGGGATATGATGGGCGTTTCTTCTCTTGAATCCACATATTTTGCAGGTGACGATGTAACGGAGGTTTTCGGACTCAGAGAGCTTACTGCCGAAAACATCAGCGAAATGAAGGCAACGGCAGAGGGCAGCAAGGTTACACTTGAATTCACACTCAAAAAGAATTCGCCCGACGGCGGAGATGCAATTTCACTCCTGACAAGAGATTATATGACAAACGAAAAGCTTAGCGCCAAAATTGCCGATTATGAAGCCGGCTCAACGGGAGCAAGTGTTAAAATCAGCAATGTTAAGCTCAGAACAGTTATTGATTATTCCACAAGAAATTTTGTTGAGGTAGAAATAAGCTATAACACTTCGTTTTATATCGGAAGCCTTAATCTTGATTATATTTCCGGCGGTCCTGTAAAT
Organism: Acutalibacteraceae bacterium; assembly: GCA_045633685.1. Lineage (GTDB taxonomy): Bacteria > Bacillota > Clostridia > Oscillospirales > Acutalibacteraceae > CAG-488. The sequence goes on from JAZQYU010000058.1 coordinate 10,663, forward strand.
GCAGGCACAAAAACCACAATTAAATACACCAACTTTAAAGAGAATTGATTATGAAAACAAACACCGTTAACGCAAAATGCATAGCATCAAGAAAATGTTCGGGTTGTCAGCTCAAAAATCTGACTTATCCCGAACAGATTAAGCTTAAACAAAGCAAGGTAAACAAAGCTTTGGCGGGTATATGCAACGTTGAGAGGATTGTTCCGGCACCCGCAGAGTTTCGATACAGAAACAAGGCGAGTGCCGTCTTTTTTGAAGACAGAGGCAAAACTGTCAGATGGGGCATATATCAGTCTGCAAAGGGTGAAGTTGCGGCAGTTGAAAAATGCTTGCTTCAGCCACAGCTTGCTGATGAAATTTTTGCTTCTCTTGCTCAGTTGATCAAAAGCTTCAAAATAAAGTTATATAATCACCAAAGCAAAAAAGGGTTTTTGCGAAGTGCAACGGTGAGAGTGGCCCGGGCAACAGGTCAGGTTATGGTTACCCTTGTAACTAATGAAGGTGAATTTCAGAAGGAAAATCAGTTTGTGAATGCGCTTTTGAAAAGGCACGGTGAAATCACAACTGTTGTCAGAAGTATTTACACAGGCGACGCTGTGATTATGAACGGCGAAAAAGAAATTACTCTTTTCGGCAACGGATATATTGAAGACATGCTTTGTGACAAAACCTTCAGAATTTCATCCCGCTCCTTTTATCAGATAAATTCCTGTCAGACCCAGGCGCTTTATCAGAAAGCCGTTGACCTTGCAGACCTCGACGCCGACAGCACCTTTTTGGATGCCTATTGCGGCACGGGAACAATCGGAATAATTGCTTCGCAGAATGCAAAGCAAGGTGTGGGTGTAGAAGTGAACTCTGCCGCGGTGGAGGATGCAAAAATCAATGCGGAGCTGAACGAAGCCCAAAATATGAGCTTTGTTTGCGGTGATGCAGGTGCATATCTTGAAAAAGAATGCAAAAAGGGAAACGTGTTTGATGTGGTGTTCACCGATCCGCCAAGGGCAGGCTGCAGCCTGAAATTTCTCAAATCACTTTGCATCGCAAAACCGAAAAAGGTCGTGTATGTTTCCTGTAACCCGGAAACACAGGCCAGGGATCTGCGTTTTCTTTTAAAGAACGGATATACAATAAAATCCGCAACACCGTTTGATATGTTCCCCCAGACGGGGCATATAGAGTGTGCGGTGTTATTGACAAGAAAAATATAAAGACAGAAGTAAAATTTGCAAATATAGTCAATTGACGAAACGATTGATATATATTAAAATATAAACCTACTCTTACACTTGGAGGCAAAACTATGGGTGGATTTTTTGCAGTTGCATCAAAAGAATCATGTGTGCTTGATTTGTTCTACGGAACAGACTTTCATTCTCATCTCGGCACAAGACGAGGGGGTATGGCTGTTTTCGGCAAAGGCGGATTTGAGCGCGCAATTCATAATATACAGAATGCTCCCTTCAGAACGAAGTTTGAACGCGATGTTGAAGAGCTTGAGGGCAATCTGGGAATTGGCTGTATTTCAGACTTTGAGCCGCAGCCCTTGCTTGTTAATTCTCACTTGGGAAGCTTTGCTATCACAACCGTGGGAAGAATCAACAATTCGGATGAGCTTGTGAAAGACTGCTTCAAATCCGGTCACACTCATTTTCTTGAAATGAGCGGCGGCACAATCAACCCCACCGAGATCACAGCAGCACTTATCAATCAGAAAAAAACTCTCGTTGAAGGTATCCGCTATGCGCAGGAAAAAATCGAGGGTTCAATGAGCATTATCCTCCTCACGGAAAGCGGCATTTATGCAGCCCGTGACCGCGTGGGCAGAACCCCGGTTGTTATCGGCAAAAAAGACGGTGCCTTCTGCGCTTCTTTTGAAAGCTTTGCTTATCTTAATCTTGGTTATGAGGATTACAAGGAACTGGGCCCGTCGGAGATTGTTTTCTTCACCTCCGATAGCTGTGAAACAGTTGCCCCCGCAGGAAAAGAAATGAAAATCTGCTCATTCCTCTGGGCTTATTACGGCTATCCTACTTCAACCTATGAAGGCGTTAATGTTGAGCATATGCGCTATGAATGCGGCCGACTTCTTGCCAAGCGTGACGATGTTCAGCCCGATAGCGTTGCAGGTATTCCCGATTCCGGCATTGCTCACGCAATCGGCTATTCCAATGAAGCAAAAATCCCTTACACACGTCCTTTTATCAAATATACACCAACATGGTCGCGCTCTTTTATGCCCAGCAATCAGTCTCAGCGCAATAAAATTGCACATATGAAGCTGATTCCTGTTAAAAAGCTGATTGAGGGCAAAAAGCTTCTGTTTATTGATGACTCAATTGTTCGCGGAACACAGCTTGGTGAAACAACAGAGTTTCTTTATAATTCAGGTGCCGCAGAGGTACATATCCGTCCTGCGTGCCCCCCGATTATGTACGGTTGCAAATATCTCAATTTCTCCCGTTCAGGCTCTGAGCTTGATCTGATTGCCCGCAGAGTTATTCTCAAACGCGAGGGCGAAAGAGCAAACGACCCTGATGTTCTTGCGGATTATGCAGACCCCACAAGCAAAAATTATGAAGAAATGATTGAAGAAATCCGCAAAGAGCTCAATTTTACCACCCTTCGTTATCACCGCCTTGATGATATGATTGAATCAATCGGTATTGAGCCTTGCAAGCTCTGCACATATTGCTGGAACGGTAAGGAATAATGGCAGCTTTTAAAACCAATGTTATGAGGATTCTCGACAGGGAGAAAATAGCATATATTCCTCATGAGTATCATTCACCTGACGGCAATGCTCCCGACGGAGTGACTGTTGCCGCTATGATCGGCAAGGCTCCCCGCGAGGTCTACAAAACTCTTGTTACCCAAGGCGCGAGCAAACGCTACTATGTTTTTGTTGTGCCGTCAGACGGTCAGCTTGATTTGAAAAAGGCGGCAAAAGCCGTTGGAGAAAAATCGGTTGAGATGATTAAGCAAAAAGAACTGCTACCTCTAACCGGATATGTTCACGGCGGGTGCAGTCCTGTGGGAATGAAAAAGCCGCTGAGAACAGTTTTTCATTCGGATGTTTTAAATCTTGAAACAGTTACTGTCAGCGCAGGCAAAATAGGTCATCAGGTTGAAATTGAGCCGCAGGCAATAATAAAAGCTGTCGTTGCAACGACAGCTGATATAACGGTATAGTTGAACGGCACGGATTATCTGTGCCGTTTTTTTATGTCTGTGTTTACCGTGGCAATTCCCAACGCAACCAGAATAACAGATATGATGTGCATAGGGTCAAGGATGTTTTCTCCAAGGGCAACAGCGGAGAAAACGTTGCCGAAAATGGGAGTCATAAGCTTAAAAACGCTCACCTTGCTCACGGGGTTGTGCTTAAGAAGCTGTGACCAGATTAAAAATGCCACCGCCGACACAAGCGAGAGATACACAAGGCAGAGGTTGGCTTTGGTGTTTGCAAAGGAAATGGTTCCGCCAAGGGCAAAGGCAATTGCGGTGAGCATTGCTCCGCCGAAAAGCAGGTGATATCCCGTCACAATCATCGGGTCAATCTGCATTGAGGCCTTTTTGTTTATCATAATTCCTACGGTAGAAATCAACGCAGAAATCAGCAGGAAGCCCTCTCCGTTAAGGCTGAAAGAAAACTGACTGCCTGCGTGAAGATTGACAAGAACAATACCTGCCATACCCACAGCACAGCCCGCAAGCTTTTTGGCTGTGAGCTTGTCACTTTTAAAAAACAACGGAACGAGTAACACGGCGCAGAAGGTGTCAAAGGAGTTGAGCACGCTTGCAATGCTGCCTGCCGTAACCGAAAGCCCGAGATAATAGAAAAAATAGTTGCCTGTAATCTGCACTGCCGAAAGTGCTGCAATTGCAGGTGCTTCTTTTTTGGTGAAAATGGGGAAACGATGGTTTTTGATTACATACACCCCGAGCACAATTAACCCTGCCAAAGCAAAACGCACACCGGCAAACATCAGCTTTGAGCCTGTGTCATCATTGCCGATGCCAAACCACTCATAACCCAGCTTAACACCGGGGAAAGCCGTACCCCATAAGGCTGTGCAGATAATTGCAAAAATTATAAATAAAATATTGTTTTCAAAAATACTTTTTGTTTTCATAGAGTCTGCCTTTCTGAATTTCAAAAAGCATTATATCACAAAAATTGGTTATTTGCAAAGTATAGACAAAATAGTCATAATATGTTACTATTATTATGAATAAGTATAAAAGGGGAAGTTTATGTTTAAAAAGGCAGTAAAACGGATTATATGCGTTTTTATTGTTATGGCTGTTATGCTTGTGGCTAACGGCTCAATCAGTGCTGCCCGCCCCGAAGATGCAAACCTTAAGGTTGTTGACCTTTCCAAATGGAACAACTCTGTTGACTGGCAGAAGGTGTCACTTTCGGTTGACGGAGTGATTGCCCGCATCGGTTACCGTGGCTCTGTTTATCGCGATGCCATTGCCGAAGATGATTTGTTTTATTCTCATTATCAGGGTTGTGCCACTTATAACATCCCGTTCGGCTGTTATTTTTATTCCCTTGCCGTTACCGTTGAAGAAGCGGTTGAAGAGGCTGAATGGATAATTGCAACGCTAAAAAAATATAATTGCAAGCCTGATTTGCCCATATATATTGATATGGAAGATTATATAGTGCAGAACGCAACCACCAACCGAAAACGCACCGACATTGCAAAGGCTTTTTGTCGCACTCTTTTTGAAAACGGATATTATCCCGGTGTGTATGCTAATAAATATTGGATGACAGATTTGCTTTATCCTGCGGAGTTTTCGGATTGCTCAATCTGGGTGGCACAATATGCCGACACCTGCACCTACAAGGGTAGCTACGATATGTGGCAATATACCGAATCGGGCTCCGTCAACGGCATCAAGGGCAAGGTGGATATCAACCATTGCTACAAGGATTATTCAACCTTTATCAAAAAATACGGCTTCAACGGCTATCCCGGCTCTGTTGATTATAAGCCCGATGATGAAATGCCCGTTGATTCCTCGAGGTTCGGTATGTATGAAATCACCGCAACGTCCCTCAATGTGAGAACGGGTCCGGGAACAGATTATCTTTCTCTCGGTAAGCTGCAAAAAGGCTCACAGGTATACGTTTACGGCGTCAACAATGGTTGGGGAGCAATCCGTTTCGGCAAATCTCTTGGCTGGGTGTCGTTGAGCAGCGCCTATCTCAAACAGCTTTCCAATCACAATTCCACGCAGAAGGGCATTGGCTTTTATTCTGTTAATGTTGACACGCTCAATGTCAGAAGCGGCCCGTCAACCTCTTATTCAAGGGTAGACAAGCTGGCCTCGGGTGAGCAGATTTATGTTCATCAGCTCAAGGACGGTTGGGGCGCGTTTTATTATGGTGACGGCTCTGTCGGTTGGGCAACAACAGAATATCTGACCTTTATGGGTACGGTGAATTTCCTTGGCGGTGAAGCGCAGGGCGGAATGAATCATCAGCTTGCGGCAAAGGGTAAGTCGGTTGTGCTCAACAAAAACACCTTCACTTTTGATAAACTCAGCTTTGCGGGTTGGGCAACTCAGAAAAACGGAAAGGTAGTTTATGCTGACGGCGCAAAGCTGACCATGGGCGACACCAATGTGGTGCTTTATGCGGTGTTTGATTCAGGCGAATTTTACCGCTGGGCAGATACAGTTACCGTTGAGGGCGATATGGCTTATATCAACAGCCTTATGCTGACCGAAAAGGAGTTCGGCGAAAAGTATATTGATGTTTACAATTCGGCAAAAATCACTTTCACTCAGCCGTTCAAGGGAGTTGTGGGAACGGGCGCAACCGTTACAATTTCCAACGGCAAAGCAACAGATGTTTTCACTCTTTGCCTTAAGGGCGATGTCAATGGTGACAGCGTTTGCGACGGTCTTGATTTGTCCTGCCTTATTGAGCTTGTTAAAACGGGGAAAGGGGAGTTTTTACCTGCCCAATTGTCAGCTATGGATATAAATGCTGACGGTGAGCTTGATGAAAAGGACATTGAGCAATATAAAAATATTATTTTTAACGGGAGGATACTGAAATGAAAAAATTGATTTCTGTATTTATTTGTGCAATTATGGTTTTATCTCTGTTACCGTTTACGGCTTCGGCGGCAGATGAAATCAATTTCACCCTCAGATTGAAGAGTGAAACTGACAATGAGGTTGTTCTTGCCCTCGATTATGACGGCGGAACAGGCTTCTGTGCTCTTGATGCCGACATTACTTATGACAGAGTTCGTCTTGAGCTCAAAAGCTGTGAAAAAGGTGACGGTTACGTGGCTTTTGAAAAATTCCTTGATGACGAAGGATCTTCTTCAATTGCCAGCATCAATTCCAAGATAAACCCAATCAAGGTTTCAATGGCAAATCTGCTCAGCTTCAGATCGGTTGGCGGCAAAAAGTCTGTTATAACTCTTAAGTTTGCAAAGGTGCCCGGCACCAAGTTTGCAAAAAATGACGTAACGGTTGATTTCACAAACTGTCAGACAGAAACATTTACCGACATCAAGGTTAATTTTGCTTATGATTTGAAGCAGTCTGTTTCGGTAGTGGATAAAACAGATGCAACAGAGGGCTCAACAGAATATCCTCAGCAGCCCTCGGAGGATAATGTTGAGGGTGAAAACGATTCTGAAATCGGTGACACACCCGTAACCGATGAGAACAACAAGCCTGTTGAGCAGGAAAATCAGGAGCAGACCGGCGGGGACTCAAATGGTGCAGATGACACAACCACAACCGGCACAACACCGGATAACAGCAAAACAATTATTATAATTGTTGCTGTTGCAGTTGTGGCTCTCGGTGCAGGTACCGTTGTAATTGTTAAGGTAAAAGGCAAAAAGAAGAATGATTAAACGGCAGGGGAATTTCCCCTGCTTTTAATTTCGCAATTCGCAATATACAAAAACAGACCCTTGTTTTTGTTAAAAATGTAAAAAATAACTTCATTGAGCTAAAGTAGTTGACTTTTAATTTCCTATTGGATATAATTGTAATGTGTCATAATGTATAGTTATATCTATACATATCTCAAGATTTTTAAAGGAGGATATTGTTATGACAATCTCTAAGAGAGTACTCAGTGTTATTCTCACAGTTGTTATGCTTCTCTCAATCGTTCCTATGAGCGCATCAGCAGTAGAAGTTTCAACAGGTGAAACAATGAGCGCAAACCAGGCAATGGTAGATGACGGAACAGGTAGAGAAATCATTCCTATGGCTACCGTTACAGCACCCGACGTTGTTCGTGTTTCAGCAGGAACAGGTTCAATGGCTAAGGGTTCCACAATCGTTTCAGCAACACCTTCAGGTGTTCCTGCCATTTCAGGCAGCTACACAGCAGAAGCTTATGCAGGTGAAACACCCAGCTTTGGACAGATTACATTCTCTTGCGACCTTTCACTCGCAAATAACAAGAATGTAACTATTGCTTGTACAAACAACTCATCAATCACATTTACACAGACCAACCCCAATAACAACACCTGGATCTGGACTATTTCAGGTGGTACTGCAGCTGCAGGCTCATACCTTGACTTTGAAATCGGTTATTCTTATACATACACCGACAAGCTCACAGGCAAGAGCGTTACCAACTCATATGTAGCTTATGCCAGCTCATATGTTGCAGGCATCATCCAGCCCGCAGGTGTATATATTGACACACACAGAACAAAGCATTGGCTCCACTCTGCAGAAGAGCTTGATGCCGTTTACCGTATTCTCGGTCAGAATACCTTCGGTTCATACTATATTGACCCCGCTAATCCGGACGATGTTGGTGCAGGAACTTCTTTCGAAGAGGATGAAACCTGCTGGTCACATGGTTACTTCGATTTTGTTGATTTAACAGAGAAGTCATGGAGCCAGACAGCGGCTGCAGCCGATGGCTACGGCTTGCTCCTTTTTGCTAAGGACGATGGCGACGGTAACAAATACGGTAACACCGGCCTTGACCGTCAGCGCCCTGTTTCAACAACATATATCGACTCTTCAAAAGGTACAGCTCTTAACGGCGCTAACATTAACCTCCGTTATGCAATTATGGACCTTAAAAACGGCTGGAAAGACAGCGACTACAGACGTACTGTTCAGAACATCCGCGTTCTTCCCGGTGAGCAGTCATGGGATTCAGAAACAATTGATAACTCTACTGCTTCAACACAGCTCGCTTTTGAAGGCACCAACCAGACAATTTACATCCGTAACCAGAGCACAATTGATGCATACTCCTACAGACTTTCAAACTACGGTCTTGCTATTCCCTTCAACGGAACAACATGGGTTAACTCACTTGAAACTCTTGAAGACGGAACAAAACAGACATCATACACCTTCATTTCTGAAGTTTATGCTTGGTACAAATCTTCAGACCGTATGATTTCTGCTCATACTTCAGTTGACCTCCGCTTTGTTGTTTATAACAAGGCTGACCTTCGCGGTACAATCGAAGATGCACTTGACTACTATGTACCTGTTGATCCTTACGGTGAAGAAATCGGTATTATGCCTCAGGCAAGATACTATTCAGCAGGTTGGGATGAGTTCAAAACAGCTCTTACCAACGCTCAGCGCATCAGTGCACGTTCAGACGTTTCTCAGGGTGAAATCGATGCAGCAAAAACAGCTCTTGAAGCTGCACTCGACGGACTTGTTGTTAAAACAGCTGACTACACATCAGTAAACGCAGCTATCAGCACAATGTCAGCACTTAACCCCGATGATTACACAACAGACTCATGGGCAAGAGTTGCAACAGCAAGAAACGCTGTTAAGTTTGATTACACAACATTCTATCAGTGCGCAGTTAACAAAATGGGTACTGACCTTGTTGCAGCAATCGACCTTCTCGAATACAACCCCGCAAACTACGAAATGGTTGATTTGGCTATCGAATATGCTTCAGGCTTTGACAGAACACCTTATACTGAGGAATCATTGAAAGCTCTTGATGACCTTATCACAGAAGCAAACAGCGAGGCTTTCCGTTCAAAGAACATTACCGAACAGGTTTATGTTGATGATATGGCTGACAAAATTATTGCAGCTAAAGATAACCTCCAGTATAAAGCCGCTGATTACACAGAAGTTGAAAAGGCTGTTGAACGCTATAAGGCTATCGACACTCAGCGTTACACACCGGCATCTTATGAGCGTGTAACAATGTTCTATGAACAGATCACTTACGGTCTTGACATCAGAAATCAGGCTGTAGTTGACACAATGGCAGAGGATCTTAACTATGCTATCGACAACTTCCTCAAGCTTAAAACGGCTGATTACACATCAGTTAACAACGCTATGGATGAGTACGATGCACTTGATCCCTCATACTACACAGACGATTCATGGGCAGACCTTGAAGATGCAGTAGATGCAGTTGTATATAACCTCGATCTTGACCATCAGGACGAAGTTGACGCTATGGCTCAGGATATTATGGATGCTATCGGCAGACTTCAGTATGCTGAAGGTGATTACGGCAAGGTTACAGCCGCTCTTAACAAGGCTGACGCTCTCAACCCTGATCATTACACTCCCGAATCTTGGGCTGATCTTCAGACAGCTATCAACAATGTTAAGTATGGTCTCACAGTTGACAAGCAGACTCAGATCGACGCTTATGCAACAGCTATTGAAACAGCTATCACAAACCTTGATCCTTCAGCTGCAGACTACACAGAAGTAGAAAAAGCAATTGAAGAATATCAGGCTATCAACACTTCTCTCTACACACCAGCATCAGTTCTTAAGGTTCGTCAGGCAGTAAACGCAGTTGTTTATGACCTTGATATCACTCAGCAGGCAACTGTTGACGGTTATGCAGCAGCTATCAGAACAGCTATCTCAAACCTCGCATACAAAGCAGGCGATTATTCAGCAGTTACAGCTGCTAAGACAGCCGCTCAGGACTACATTGACACAGCAACAGCTTTTGCTGCAGCAAACAAAGGTTATTCTTACTACACAGCAGATTCTTACAAGGCTCTCACAGATGCTATCGATGCAGTTGTTTACAACCTTGATATCCGCTACAATGACCAGATCGCAGGCTATGCAGCAGCAATTAACGAAGCAGCATCAAAGCTTGAGCTTAACGACGCTGACTATTCTGCAGTAACAGCAGCTAAAAAAGCTGTTCCCTCAAACCTTGATGTTTACACTGACGATTCAGTTGCAAGACTTAACCTTGCTATCAACTCAGTTGAAGAAGGTCTCAAGACTGATGAGCAGGCACTTGTTAACGATTATGCAGCAGCTATCGTTACACAGACAAAGGCTCTTGAATACAAGCCTCTTGACCTTACAAACTACAACGCTCAGGTAGCAAGAATCCCCTCAGACACAAGCAGCTACACAGCTGACTCTGTTCAGGCAGTTGTTGATGCAAAGGCAGCAGCTGATGCATTCCTTGCAGGTGATGTAAATATCACCAACCAGGCTGAGTTTGATGCACTTGTTGCAACACTCACCACAGCCATTGATAACCTTGAGGTTGAAATCAAGGCTTACTTCCAGGCAAACGCAGAAAGCACTTGCGTAATCGACACCAAGAATATGCTTATCTACGGTCTTACAACAAACCTTTCAGCAAACACTCTCAAGAACACATATCTTGATTTTGAAGGTGTAACAATTGCAACTAAGCCGGTTAAGGGACGTAGCCTTGGTACAGGTGCAACAGTAACTGTTACA
>JAZQYU010000059.1:0-3274 GCA_045633685.1 Acutalibacteraceae bacterium
GAGGAGAAGCTGTCACGAAGTGACTGATGAGGTGGAAAATATTAGCCGTATCAACCCGTTTTACAGCAAATATTGGCCCCCTTGCCTAAAGGGGGCTGGCATTTTCAAAGAAAATGACTGGGGGATTTTTTAATAAATCCGAGAACAAGCACAGAACAAAACGGACGGCCAATAGGCCCCCTACGATGGATGTTTTTACCTTTTTGTATCCTCCCACCGCAAGCGGTCCCCCCTCCTTGAGGTAAGGAGGGCTGTTTGGGTCGATGTAGGCATCGACCCAAACAATCTTGCGGAGCCTTTCGTAAGGGTTGACGACCACAGCAACCCACCAACAACGGTCAATTCGTGAATTGACTGTAAAAGCGGACGGCCAATGGGCCCCCTACGATTGAATTTTTTGCTGTTTTTTGTATCCTCCCACCGCAAGCGGTCCCCCCTCCTTTAGGCAAGGAGGGCTGTTTGGGTCGATGTAGGCATCGACCCTACAATGTTGGCGGCAACCATTCGTAAGGGTTGATGACCTCGGCAACCCGAAAACAAAAAAATGTGACGGCACAGTAAAAGTCCAGTACACCTCATCCTCCTCGTTCCTCGGCACCTTCTCCTCAAGGAGAAGGCTGTTTGATTATTATTTGTAGGGGTTGATGCCCACATCAACCCGCAAGAAACGGTCAATTTGTGAATTGACCCTACAAAAATCCCCTCTGACGGATTAACGCCAGAGGGAATGGTGGGTTAGGGATTTATTTTTTTGGGTGTCGATTATTCAGTCAGGACATAGTACCGTCCCCTGTCTTCAAAGTCAAGATTTATTTTTTATTTTTGCAGCTTTTCTTGCTATTTTTATTCGCAACCTTATAAGTCACACATTGTAAAACAAGAATCAAGCACATACTCAAAACCAAAATCCATACATTGCTGATTCCAAAATATATATTTTCAGAAGTTTCAAACAAAGACACTTCAGCTTCTTTGGGTTCAACATTGAATTCAGAAAAATTCAAATCTTCAACTTTAAAGAATGCCTGCTTTATCTGGTGGACATCCTCATTGCTTAACCAAGTGACCTCTGCAAAGACTTCTGCCCCGATTTTGCAAAAGCCCACAACACAGCTTTCATTATCAGTGTACGCTCTGACAAAAAAGCTTTCCCTACTGAAATTATCATTGTAGAGAAATATCTTATCGATACACTTATAGTTCGGAACATACTTAAAATGTAGCTTATTTAAGTAATCAACTTCACTATCCGTAGCCTCTCTAAGGTTATCAAAGTTAATTCTATATTCGGCAAAATCAAAGGAAGCTGTTTTTAACAAATCATCAAAGTAATATGTTTTATTCTCACCGCTAAGATAATTAGGGGCTGAAAGAAAAACAAGTGCAATGTAAATCAAGGCAAACGAAACCAACAGTGCTACAAAATGATATAAAAGTCTAAATCCTTTTTTCATTGCAATTCCTCCTTTACTGAGCATTCTAACACCTTCAAATAATAATGTCAAGAAAAATCAATCATTCATATTTTCATAAATCGCCTCGGCTATTGCTTTGGCATAGGCATCAATGTTTTTATCAAAATCTTCATTATCAATTTCGCTGCTGATAAAGCCAACCTCCACAAGGCAGGAGGGCATATTGGTGTTGGCATTTACGTAGTAGTTGTTGCCAGTTGAATCACGGTATCCCTTTTTAACTCCCCTTGCAGGAATTGCGGAGGAATCCGACAGCGCAGTTAAAATATCATCTGCAAGCTTTTCTTCCTCGGGTGTCGGTTTGTCCTTTATCCAGATTTCCATACCTGTGCCGTCGGAGGAGCTGTTTCGGTGGAGTGAAACAAACAGGTCTGCCCTGCCTCTGTTGGCGGTTTTGCATCTGCTTTTGAGGGAAACGTATGTATCATCCTCACGGGTCATAAGCACCTTGACATCCATTTTTTCAAGCTCTGCTTTAACCTTAAGAGCAAGGCTGAGATTATCGTCCTTTTCAAAGCGGCTGTTGTTTTTATACACCGCACCCACATCATCACCTCCGTGACCGGGGTCAAGGCAGACTATCTGTTTGCTGTCGAAAATAACAGTTGTGATTGAAGACAGAGCCTTGACAGCTATCAGAAAGCAGACAAGAATAATCACCACACTTAAAACAAAATGTTTACCGATGATTTTTTTCATTATGTTCACCCCACAGGCAAAAATATAATTGACAGTTTATGAAAGCAAGAGTATAATTTACTTCAATGATAATGCTGTTTTACTATTTTGTAAACAGTACACACTTATTATTTATATTATCTTTACTACTTTTTTAGAATTGGAGAGATTATTATGGCAAACGAAATTTTCAAACCCGTCATCCGTTTCATCGCAATGAGTGACGTTCACCTCAGAGATGAGCATTCTGATGAACACGACAGACTTGTGAAAGCAATCAAGGATGCTTACAAAATTGCAGAAGCTCACCCCGAATATAAAAACGTTGATGCCATTGTTGTTGCAGGTGACCTTGCAACAAGCGGTTCAGAGGCTCAGTTCCAGAGAGCAAAGGAAATTTTTGACACTAACCTTAAGAATGAAACAAAGAGAATTGTTTCAATCGCAAGTCACGAATTCCACGGCAACGGCGTTGAAGCCGCTTATGAAAAGCTTAAGAGAATTCTCAACAGCGACGGTGACACTCACGAGGTTGTAAACGGCTTCCATTTTGTTGCAGTTTCACCTGCAAGCGGTGTCAGTGTTGACGACAAGAAAATTGCATGGGTAAGAGAACAGCTCACAGCCGCACACAAGGATGACCCCAAGAAGCCTGTGTTTATGTTCCAGCACCCTCACGTTTCCGGCACAGTTTACGGCGCAACAAACTGGGGCGAAGATGAGCTTAACATCGTATACAATGATTTCCCTCAGATTCTTGTTTTTTCAGGACATTCACATGCTCCTATCAATGACCCCCGCTCAATCCACCAGCAGCATTACACATGCCTCGGCACAGGCTCATTGAGCTATTTTGAGCTTGATGAATTTGACAAGGCCTGCAACACAATTCCCGAAAATTCACACAACTGCGCTCAGATGCTCATTGTTGAAGCTGACGCAGAAAACCGAGTAAGAGTTTATCCCTATGATATTCTTACAGGTAACTTCTTCCAGTACACATGGAAAATCGACGTTCCTTCTGACCCCGAAACCTTTACATACACAGACGCAATCAGATATAAGGAAGCTCTTGCACCTTACTTCAACGAAGGCGCCAAGGCTGTTGCAACAGATATCAC
>JAZQYU010000060.1:0-7220 GCA_045633685.1 Acutalibacteraceae bacterium
AGATGTTCGGCTTCTGCTACACTCAGTTATATGATGTTGAACAGGAACAGAATGGTCTTTATACATACGACCGAGAGCCTAAGTTTGATATGAACATATTTAAAGAAATCAACTCACGAAAGGCCGCAATTGAAGACTAATAAATTACCCCATCCTCACGGATGGGGTATAGTTTTACCATAAGTCTATGTAAATTTTCATAACATCTTCTTTAGTGGGGGTTCTCGGATTGGTTGAAGTGCAGGCATCAGCAAGAGCAGCCTCTGCCATTTCAGGAATTGCTGAAAAATACTCTTCCTGAGAGCAGACGTTCATTGATGAAACGTTAAGCGGCATATCCATTTCTTTTGCCATAAATTCAACCCAGCTCACCAAAGCGCGGATGGTAGTGATTGTGTTAAAATTCTGAAGCCCCAGAATTCTCGCAAGAGTAACATACTTGCGGACGTGATTTGGGTATTCCTTTTTACTGCGGGAGTTTTTGTTGATATCACTGTTGTATTGAATAATCAGAGGCAAAAGCATTGCATTGGCGCGCCCGTGAGGAATGTGGAATTTAGCTCCGAGCTGATGAGCCATACCGTGATTAAGTCCGAGATTTGCGTGATTAAAAGCTATACCTGCAAGACAGGAAGCGCACATCATTTTACTTCTTGCGTGAGTATCGTGATTATCAAGGAATGAGCGAAGCAAGAAAGAGCCGACAATTTCAACGCTCTTTTCCGCAAGTGCGGCAGAAAACTCATCGTTATTCTTGCTCACATATGCTTCAATGGCATGCGTGAGAACGTCCATACCGGTGTCAGCAGTGATTGCAGGCGGAACTGTTTTAACAAGTTCAACATCAAGTATTGCTTCATCAGGAAGAATAGAATCAGAAACAAGAGGAAACTTTTTGCCGCTGTCTGTATCTGACACAACAGAAAAAGCAGTTACCTCTGAGCCCGTTCCGCTTGTTGTGGGTACAGCAATAAGTCTGAGCTCTTTGTTTTTATATTCATTCATTTTGCACACTACTTCTCTCATTGCCTTTGCCTGGTCAATAGCTGAGCCACCGCCAACAGCAATGATTGTGTCCGCATTACTTTTCACAAGCACTGCAACACCCTGCGTGATTTTATCTATCGTAGGGTCAGGAATGACGTCACTGAAAATTTCGTAATCTATACTTGCTCTGTCAAGTCTTGATGTGAGATGATTGCCAAGTCCGCTTTTAACCACAAACGGGTCAGCAACTATAAGTACCTTTGAAGAATCAATCTGCTCAAGACGGTCAAGTGAGCTTTCACCGAAATAAATTTTTGTTTTGATGTCAAAGCTTTTCATAATAGCACCTTACTTCATTTTACATACATCAATCCACTTAATAAAGCCCGAATATTTTTCAAGCTCTTCAATGGTGAGTTTAATTGCGCTGTTACTGCTTCCGCAAGCGGGATATACAAAATCAAATCTTCTGAGTGATTCATCAAGATAAACTTTGCAACCGTCATTGATCGCAAAGGGACATATACCGCCTACAGCGTGTCCTGTCATAGAAAGTGCCTCATCAGCAGAAAGCATCTTTGCCTTGGTGGAAAATTCAGCCTTATATTTAGCATTGTCAATTTTAACATCACCTGCAGCAATAATCATAACACATCCGCCGTCAACATTCAATGTGATGGATTTTGCGATTCTTTCGGGTTCACATCCGAGAGCCTGAGCGGCAAGCTCAACAGTTGCACTTGACACGTCAAATTCAAGAATTCTGTTTTCAATGCCAAACTGCTGAAAATATTCTTTTACCTTTTCAATAGCCATAACTTTTCTCCGAAATCAATTTGAATTATTATATCACAGAAAAATCAAATCTTCAACACAAAAATGCGGATTGCATAACAAAATGCAACCCGCTTAAATTATCTCTCTTCTCTGAAATATGAAAGTCCGAGACCCTGAGGAGGCTGATGCTCTCTCTTTTTGCGCATACTTGTAACAACAAGCACAACGATTGTAACAATATAAGGAAGCATTTTGAAAAGCTCCTGAGTTTCTGTTCCGAGACCGGGAATGTAGTTGTTGGCATTACACAATGCACCGAAAAGGAATGAACCGACAATCGCAAACGACGGTTTCCAGAGTGCAAAAATAACAAGAGCAATTGCCATCCAACCGCGATCACCAAAGGCATTGTTTGACCATACGCCGCTGGCATACGACATAACATACTGAAGTCCGCCAAGACCTGCAACAGCACTTCCGATACATGTTGCGACATATCTGTAACGACTTACGTTGATACCTGCCGCATCAGCGGTAGCGGGGCTTTCACCAACAGACCTGAGGTTGAGACCCACTCTTGTTTTGTTGAGAACAAAAGAAGTAATCAACGCAATTGCAACAGCAAGATATGTCAGGAAGTCGTGAGACAGGAACAATTCGCCAAACCAACCCAGCTTATCAGCAAATGGAAGTCCCATTGCAAAAAACGAGCTTGTTTTGGTAAGCGCAATTGAAGGAAGCTCACTACCTGTAATGTTGATAAGTGAAGCACCGAGGAAGTTACCGAGACCTATGCCGAGGGTTGTGAGAGCAAGACCTGTAACGTTCTGATTAGCGTGGAGAGTAACGGTAAGGAATGAGTAAATAAGACCCATTATAACCGAACCTGCTATTGAACAAATAAGAGGAATAACAACAGCAAGGAAACCGTTCATCATTTCGGCATCATTACCGCAGGCATTTTCATAAACAAACGAACCAACAACGCCGCTGATTGCACCAACATACATAATACCGGGAATACCGAGGTTCAGGTGACCTGATTTTTCGGTGATAATTTCACCGGTTGAGCCAAAAAGAAGAGGCACGCCAAGGAGAATAGCACGGCAAATAAACTGAATGATCATGCGTCTCCCCCCTTACTTTTATTGTTACGAAAACGAACTGAATAGTGAATAAAGAATTCACAACCAACAAGCATAAGAATTACTATACCCACCATAATTTCAGAATAGGATGAATTGAGCAAGGATGCATCGGCAACCTTTGAAACACCCAAACGAAGAAAAACAACAATAGCAGTCATAACAACCATAACAAATGGATTGAACTGACCAAGCCAAGACATAAGAATAGCAGTGAAGCCCTGTCCACCTACGAGATTGGTGTTGATGCTGTGATCCTTACCTGCAACGAGCAGCATACCGGTGATGCCGCACAAAGCACCTGAAATTGCCATGGTGCGGATAATAACTTTTTTAACATTGATACCTATGTATTTGGCAGTATTGCGACTTTCACCAACAACTGAAATCTCATAGCCCTGCTTACTATATTTGAGGTAAACATACATAAGCACTGTTATAACAGCCACAGTAACAATATTGACAAAATAGTCATTTGTTCCCACTTTTGGGAAATTACCCGCAGAAACAGGATTAATAACGTTTGATCCGCCACCTTCGATATAAACATAATATGCAATAATCTGTGTAGCAATGTAGTTCATCATAAGGGTAAACAAGGTTTCATTAGTGTTGAACAAAGCTCTGAAAACAGCAGGAATTATGCCCCAGACAGCGCCTGCAAGAATGCTTGTGACAGCAATAACTGCAATAAGCACACCGTAAGGAAGCTTTTCGCCAAACTGAATCATACAAAAAATTGAAGCAAGACCGCCCATAAGCGCCTGACCTTCTGCACCACAGTTCCAGAATTTCATTTTGAAGGCCGGCGTAAGTGCAAGAGCAAGACAAAGGAGAATTGCAATTTCCTGAAGATACTTCCACAGCATGGTGGTATAGCCTTCAAAGAGCTTTCCGAAAACGCCTTTATACATAATTTCATATGTTTCAAAAAAGCCTTTTTCGGTAACGAGCATAGAAAGGAAACCAACAAGAACCATACCAATGATTATTGTTGCAACACGAATCAACCACGCATGCCAAGCCGGAAGCTCATCGCGTTTAACAACGTGAAGAAATGGTTCGCGCTGTTTTTTAACACCGGACATATCAGCCATTGTCATTCTCCTTTCTGTCGAATTTAGATTTTGTCATAAGAAGACCGATTTCTTCTTTGGATGTGTTTCGCGCATCAACAACACCTGTAATGCGACCCGAACCAATAACCATAATTCTGTCACAAAGCTCAACGAGAACGTCAAGATCTTCACCAACAAAAATAACAGCTACACCCTTTTTCTTCTGTTCATTGAGAAGATTATAAATCAGATAAGATGAGTTAATGTCAAGACCTCTTACAGGATATGCAACCATAAGAACAGTTGGTGATGAAGCAATTTCACGGCCAACGAGCACCTTCTGAACATTACCGCCGGAAAGACGACGAACAGGAGTTGATGCGCCCGGGGTGACAACCTCAAGATCGTGAATGATTTTCATCGCAATGTCTTTGGGTGTTTTGCGTTTAAGGAAGAAGGAATGTCCTTTTGAATAGCTACGGAGCATCATATTATCAACAATGTCCATATTTCCTACAAGTCCCATTCCGAGACGGTCCTCAGGAACAAAAGAAAGGCGTACACCCATATTTCTTATCTGCATCGGGGTTTTATCACGGAGATTTTCTGTTTTGTCCGAATCGGGAGCATAATATAAAATTTCACCCGACGACAACTTCTGTAAACCGGCAATAGCTTCGAGAAGCTCACGCTGACCTGAGCCCGCGATACCGGCAATACCGAGAATTTCACCGCTCTTGGCGGTAAAAGAAATGTTATCAAGAACTGTTGTTCCCATTCTGTCGTGGCAGGTTATGTTATTGATAACCAATCTGTCGGTCTGATTTTCAGGCTCAAAGCGTTCGATGTTGAGGTCAATTTTTTTGCCGACCATCATTTCGGTGAGCTTGCTTTCATCAGCTTCAGAAGTGTTGATTGTGCCGACATATTCACCTTTTCTGAGAACTGAAACCCTGTCAGAAAGAGAAAGAACCTCGTGAAGCTTGTGAGTGATGATGATGATACACTTACCGTCATCTCTCATACGGCGAAGAATATCAAAAAGCTTTTCTGTTTCCTGAGGAGTGAGAACAGCTGTGGGCTCATCAAGAATCAGAATGTCAGCGCCGCGATAAAGCACCTTTATGATTTCAACAGTCTGCTTTTCAGAAACAGACATTTCATAAATTTTCTTTTCAGGATCAAGGTTAAAGCCGTACTGATTGATGATTTTTTTGATTTCTTCAACACTTTTTTTGAGGTTGTACTTTCCGTTTTCGATGCCGAGAACAATGTTTTCAGCCGCACTGAATACATCAACAAGCTTAAAGTGCTGATGAATCATACCAATCTTGTAAGAAAAAGCATCCTTGGGAGAGGAAATCACCGCCTCTTTTCCGTCAATGAAGATCTGACCCTCATCAGGAAAATAAATACCAGAAATGATATTCATCAAGGTTGTTTTACCGCTTCCGTTTTCGCCTAAAACGGAAAGAATCTCACCACGGTAAGCGGTAAGATTTACGTTTTTATTGGCAATAACCTTTGTGCCGAATCTTTTGGTTATATTTTTTAAATCAATTGCAGGTTGTCTGTCCACAGTAAACCTCCGTTCTGAAAATTCTCAAGAAATTGTTGCTATCACAGCAATTTCTTCAAAATTCAATCTAAGGCGGGTTTCCCCGCCTTAGATAATAAGTTTAAATAAGCCGATAATTAATATTTTTCGTCAAGAAGCTTGATACCGTCGATTCTGATATCGAAGTAAGGAGCTGCACGGAATTTTGATTCATAGAAAACACCGTTTTCAATAACTTCTGTATCTTTTTCGAATTTAGCATCTGTATCAACATCAGCCTTGTAGCTTTCGAGCTTTTTGCCATCAACTGTCCAGTTAGCTGTGTCGAACACCTTGATTGAACCGTCAAGAAGCTTAGCCTTAACTTCTTCAAGCTTAGCGGCAGTACCTGCAGCAGCAGCTTTTTCGTTGATTTCTGTAAGAACAACTGAGCCTGTTTCGATTGTGCCTGTCCAGTCAGCATCGATTGCTTTGCCGTCCATTACGCACTGAATCATATATTTGAAGTAAGGAGTCCAGTCGATTCTTGAAGATACGATGAATGTGTTGGGGCAAGCTGAAACAGTTGAGCCGTTGTAAGAAACGTTGGGAACGCCTGCTGTTTCACAAGCTGTGGGAGCGCCCATTGAGTCAGCATGCTGGCTGATAAGAACGCACCCGCCTGCCATAAGAGCCTGAGCAGCTTCTTTTTCAAGCTTTTCGTCATACCAAGAGCCTGTAAACTTAACATCCATTGTTACTGTGGGGCAAACTGATTTTGCACCAAGGTAGAATGATGTGTAGCCTGAAATTACTTCTGCGAAAGTGAAAGCACCAACATAGCCCATCTTAGCTTCTTCAGCCTTGATTTTGCCTGCATCGATCATTTCGTTGAGCTTGAGACCTGCGGCAACACCTGCAAGGTAACGACCCTCATAGATTGAAGCAAAAGCATTGTGGAAGTTTGCAAGACCTGCTGTGTGAGCCTGAGTACCTGTTGCGTGGCAGAACTGAACATCAGTATACTTCTGAGCAGCTTCAATAAGGAATGCCTCGTGGCCAAAGCTGTCTGCAAAAATGATATCACAGCCGTCAACCTCAATAAGCTCAACTGCTGCATCGTAGCAATCTCTTGACTCAGGAATCTGAGTCTTCTGAGCATATTCAACGCCCATTTCTTCACAAGCAGCCTTAGCAGCTACCATAAAGTTTTTGTCGTAAGTTGACTGTTCGTCGTGAAGGAAGATGAAGCCTACTTTGAGGTCTACCTTTTCTTCGTCGCCTTTGTTTCCGCCACTACATGCAGCAAGGCCAAGAACCATAACTACTGCAAGAAGCAATGCAAGAATCTTTTTCATTTGTTTTTCCTCCATTTTTTGTTATATCGCAATTTATTATTGCCGCAATCAATCACGGAAAACGATGTTTCCGTTATCATCCATTGAATCCACAATAGCAAGGGATTCAACTCTTATGCCGCTTTCTCTGAGGAGCTTACCACCATCCTGAAAGCCTTTTTCAATGACAATGCCTGTGCCTACAAGTTCAGCACCTGCAGATTTAACAATTTCAATAAGGCCGAGCAAAGCCTGTCCTTTTGCAAGGAAATCATCAATAACAAGAACCTTGTCATTTTCATTAAGAAATTCTTTTGAAACAATAATATCATAGGTTGTGCCATGAGTGTAGGAAGCAACCTTTGCTGTATAAACATCA
>JAZQYU010000061.1:0-13444 GCA_045633685.1 Acutalibacteraceae bacterium
TCAACCCGAAGCAGGGGACAGCGGTGAAGTAACCGAAACAGAAGAGCTTGATTTAATCGAATTCATCATCACCATAATCAAAAAATTCTTCGAACTCCTCCTCACATATTTCCCCATAAAATAATTTCAGCCACCGAGAAATCGGTGGCCGTTTTATATTAAAATAAGTATTTTTTTAGTGCATTAAAAGCAAAGCACAAAACATGGAATGCGGCGGGGATTTTGCCGATTTTTTCGTCTTGTGTCTGAATTTCCCACACTTGCTGAATGCTTTTGAATTTGTTGGAGGACAGCGAGCCGCTGACCATTCTGTATTGCACCAGTGCTTCGTCAATGCCTCTTGCAACGGCGCCGTTTCTCATAAGTTTGAGCCATGTTGCATAGTCCTGTCCGCCTCTGCGAAGGTGCATTCTGAAATCTCCGCATTGCTTACGGTCAACCACAAGCCCGGATGTAGGGATAACCGTGTTGTGAAGCAGATAGTTGTAATCGCAGATTTCTTTGACCCTACGCTTTGACTTAACACGCTCTCCGCTTTCGTCAATCATTTCAATGGCGGTGTAGCAAAGGGGAGCGCCTGTTTGTTGCATAACACATATCTGCTTTGCAATTTTTTCAGGCTTCCAAACGTCATCACTGTCAAGAAAAGCGGCAAATTGACCTTGCGCAAGCTCAAGAGCTTTGTTCCTTGCAACGCCTGCACCCATATTCTTTTCTTGCAGATGATACACGATGTTGGGATGATTCTTCTGCAGCAAGCGGATAATCTCTGCTGAATTGTCGCTTGAGCAATCATCAACGAGAATGATTTCAATATTTTTGTAGCTTTGATTCATCACCGATTCAACTGCCGTTGCAATAAATCTTTCGGCATTATAAACCGGGGTGATAACTGAAACAAGGCCGTCAATAAAATCTCTGTTCATATTATTCACCGTAAATCGGTGTTACCCAATTTTTATATTCTTCTTTTTCACCCTTGACAATGCTCAGATATTCCTCGTGGAGCATTGCGGTGATTTCGCCTGCGGTGCCGTTACCGATCTGATATTGGTCAATGGACAAAACAGGTGTGATTTCCATTGCAGAGCCGCAGAAAAAAGCTTCGTCGCAAGTGTAGAGCTCGGTGCGGTCAACTGTTCTTTCTTCAACTTCAATGCCCTTGGCTTTTGCAATTTTAATCACGGTATCTCGGGTAATGCTTTCAAGCACGCTGTCTGTGAGCAGAGGTGTAACAACCTTGCCGTTTGTAACCATAAAGAAGCAGGATCCGGGACCCTCAGAAACCTTGCCGTTATCATTGAGGAAAAGGCAGGTGTCATATCCGTTGCGCACGGCCTCACGCTGACCTGCGCGGCTGTTGATGTAGTTCGCGCCGCATTTGATGCGGGGAGAAAGAGTGTTGTCAGAGATCCTTCTCCAGGAGGTCACACAGCAGTTGAGCCCTTTTTTGTTATAAACTGAGCTTGTATTACCCTTGGGGATGGGTGCCACAAACATATCCACAGGACCTTCCGAACCCCAGGAACCGAAGCCGTCAACAAACAATGTCTGACGAACAGAAAGGTTTTCTTCATATTCGTTTGCTTTTATAACATCAACAAAAGCCTTTTGGAAATCAGACTTGCTGTATGGGCAGTCAAGCTGAATCAAACTTGCTGAGCGGAGAAGTCTGTTGTAATGGTCGTCAAGTCTGAATGCGTAAAGCTCTTTTTTATCGTCGTTCCAATAGCAGGGGATGCCCTCAAAAACATTCAACCCAAACTGAGATGTGGGCGCAAGAACGTTGATTTTTGCATCGTTGACATTTATGATTTCACCTTTGAACCATATAAATCTGTTTGCAACGTCAGTTTTCATATCGGTCATCCTTTACACGTTAATTATATCATCGTCGGGGAGGTGGGCAATGCGGATAATTTCTTCCTCAGCCAGTCTTGCGGCTTCGGCGTCGTCCATTGAGTCATCCGCCTTTTCTTCGTATATATTCTGCTTTTTAAACACTTTTGCCACCGTTAAAAAGAGAATTTTTAAATCAAGGAGAATGCCTTGTTTCTTAAAATCTTCAATATATTGGTTATCGTATGTAACCTTTTCGTCCCAGGAATTTTCGTTTCTACCCATTACCTGGGCAAGACCTGCGATTCCGCCTCTGATCTCGAAACGTTTTTTGTATTTTTTGTTAAGAGTGTCAAAGTCACCAAGCTCATATTTTACGCAGGGGCGAGGACCCACAAGAGATAAATCACCCTTAAATACGTTCCAGAGCTGGGGCAATTCATCCACACTGCTGCTACGGAGCCATTTGCCAACCTTTGTAACACGCGGGTCGTTTTCGTAGTTGAAAAGCCCGGCACCCATACCTTCGGCATTGACGACCATAGAGCGGAACTTATACATTTCAAACACACGTCCGTCCTTGGTGCGTCTTTCCTGTTTAAACAGAATGGGACCTTTGCTGTCAAGCTTTACGGCAAAGGAAACAGCAATCCATACGGGGATGAGCAAAATCAGAGCAACACCGCTTATTAAAATGTCAAAAAGTCTTTTCAGAAATTTATTGAAAGCGTACATATATGTCACCTGAAAGAAAATGTATGAAAAACATCGTCGAAGGTCTCTTGATTTTTAATCACTTCAACCTCATCGCCGCAGATATCAATAACAGGGAAGTTGGGGAAAATAAACGGAGGCTTCATCACAAGTGAATATGAGCCGCAGTTTGAAAAAATAAGAAAATCACCAACGGCAATGCTTCCGTTAAAATTATGATACATCACGTCACCCTCAATGCAGGTGTAACCAACAATGTCAGCGTCGGTGAATTCCGTTGCTTCACCGCCTGTTGAAATCACTTTCATCGGTGGATTGATGCCGGACATACTGATGTTTTTTTGGCTGCCGAGCATTGTGATGTAGGTTTTGCCGCGAACGGTTTTGATTGTTTCAACTCTGCCGATAAACTGCATACAGTCACCTGCAAGAGCAGAGCCGGGTTCAATCAGAAGTTCGGGCTTTTCGTCAGGGAAATGTTTTTTAAACACTGTTGCAGCCGCTTTTGCATAGTCTTCATAACCTGCAATGTTTGCGGTGAACTGTGCTTTAAGCTCATCTTCCATATTGCCGTAAATACCGCCACCGATATCAATTCGTCGGGGGAGATAGCCGAGAGTCTGCTCAACACGCTTTGCAATTTTGACCATACCCTCAGCGCGGGCAGGCCAGAATTCCACGTTTCTCTTGGCAAAGTGGCATTGGATATTAACAAGATGAATGTTATGGTGTTCAATAAACAGCTTGAGTATCTTTTCAAAGTCGTCACTGTCTGTATCAATCCCAAAACGGGAAACAACACCGTCGCCTACGTCAAAATTGCAACGGATTCCCACGTTGAGAGTGGATTCGGGGTGCGATTCGGCAAGGGTAATAATGTTATCAAGCTCATAAACGCTGTCAAGGTTAACTGTTGCTCCATTAAGAAGGAGTTCGTTCACCTTGGCGGTGTTTTTAATAGGTCCGTTCCATATAATCCTTGTCGGGTGCACACCTGCACGCAGAGCAACTTCTGCCTCCATGTCGGAAACAACCTCTGCGTAACCGCCGTTGTCATTCACAATTTTGCAAAGCTTCGGTGTATAGTTGGTTTTGTATGAATAGGCAATGTTGAAATTGCCGTATATTTTTTTGAATTCATTGCTGAGGCGCTCATAGTTAGCCTTAAACTGACGGGAATCCAGTAGGTAAAATGCACCGCCGAATTCCTCAGCCAGAGATAAAAGCTTATCTTTTGTTAATTCGAGCATTCTCTTCGCTCCTTGATTGTTGCAACAATAATTTTAACGCATTTTCTGATTTCTTTTGAATTTTCTTCATAATCTTCATCAGAAAGGTTGGTTAAAGTCTTTTCAAAATCACGGATTTTCTGCATATTTTTGGCAAAAACATTTTCAACCTCACTGAGGTCTTCAACCTTGTCAGTGTTGCAAAAGCTTCTTGAAAGATTTGCCATTGTGGATCCCACTCTGTGATGCTCCACAATAATTCTTTCGGCAGGGAGAAGTCCTTCACCGAGGCGTGCAATACCGCCAAAGCCGTAAGGAATCCCCTTGGCCTTGATTTTTTTGCAAATAGCCTCAACCATACCGTTGGGGATAAGCTCAAACATAAAGGTAAGTCCGTAGCTCAGATGCAGGTCGTTGAGGCCGATATGAATTTCTTCAAGCAACGGGTGCTCAAGTATTTCATCAAGGCATTCTACCGCTTCCCTGGTTTCGAGCAACAGATTTGTTTTGACCCTGCCGTTGATTGTTCTGAGAAAAGCGTCAGCCTCCTCAACACTTTTCCACATAGGGAGCATAATTCTGTCCGCTCCTGCGGCAATAACCTTTTCAATTTCGGCGGGTGAGTTTTCGTTCCAGGGGTTAATCCGCACCATAAGCTCAGATTTTGAAAGGAGCTTTGAAATTGTGCGGATGTCCTTAATGCTGTGATGGGATTTAACGGTGTCCATATGCTTCTGTCTTTCGGCTTTGCCGAGGGTTTCAAGGTCAACCCAGATGCGGTCAACACCATATCTTTCGGCAATGAGAGCAACCTCAAGCTTGTTTGTTATATAAAATAACTTCATCGGCATATAATCCCTTCACATCCTTTCTGCAAAAAATCAGACAGTTGCAGCAATAACAGCTTTGATTGTGTGCATTCTGTTTTCAGCCTCTTTGAAAACGATTGAGCGTTCACTTTCAAATACTTCGTCGGTAACCTCAAGCTCAGTAAGACCGAACTTTTCACCAACGGTTTTGCCAACTTCTGTTTTAAGGTCATGATAAGCGGGGAGGCAATGCATAAACACACACTGGTCACCGGCGTTATCCATAAGCTTTTTGTTAACCTGATAGGGGAGAAGTGCGTCAAGACGCTCTTTCCACACTTCGTCGGGCTCACCCATTGATACCCACACATCGGTGTAGATAACGTCTGCACCCTTTGTTGCTTCCATAGGATCAGTGATAAAGCGAAGCTGTGCGCCGCTTTCTTTTGCAATTTCTTCGCACTGAGCAATAAGCTCCTTGTCGGGGAAATATTCATCAGGAGCGCAGGCTGTGAAATTGAGACCCATTTTGGCGCAACCAACCATAAGTGAGTTGCCCATATTGTATCTGGCATCACCCATATAAACAAAGTTGATGCCTTTAAGATAACCGAAATGTTCCCTGATTGTGAGGAAGTCGGCAAGAATCTGGGTAGGATGGAATTCGTTGGTGAGTCCGTTCCATACGGGAACACCTGCATATTCTGCAAGTGCTTCCACAATTTCCTGCCCGAAGCCGCGGTATTCAATGCCGTCAAACATTGAGCCAAGAACACGGGCTGTGTCGGCAATGCTTTCTTTTTTGCCGATCTGTGAGCTTGAAGGGTCAAGGTAGGTTGTTCCAAGACCAAGGTCATGAGCCGCAACCTCAAAGCTGCAGCGTGTTCTTGTGCTTGTTTTTTCAAAAATGAGAGCTATATTCTTGCCTCTGAAATCATCGTGAAGAATACCGGCCTTTTTCTTTGCCTTAAGCTCTGCGGCAAGGTCAATGAGGTAAGCAATTTCTTCGGGAGTGAAATCAAGAAGCTTTAAAAAATGTCTGCCTTTTAAATTCATTTAAATCACCTGATATTCGCTTTATGCGATGGAAGTTGCACTTTTCTGTGAAGTGGGAACAAGTGCAATGTATGTTGTTCCGGGATTCATAGTGAGAGTTTCACCGCTGTTTGTTTTAATCACAAGCTTTGATGATGAAGCGCTACCGGTCTTTGTCCAGCTGATTTCTTCATAACCGCCGTTTGTGAAATAATAGCCTGTGTTGGCGTTTTCAAGCTTCATATCAACACAGCCTTTGGAGTCACCCATAGAGCCAACGTTGCAATAGAGCATAAGAACGTTCTTGTAGTTAAGATGAACGCCGTTTGCATCCTTTCTTGCATTTGAGCCGAGATAGGTGTAGTACTGACCGTCGTCTGCATTGTATTTCATTGTGTATTTAGCTGAGCTTGAATACTGGAAGGATACTTTGTTGCCGATGTTTGTCGGATTTATGCTGTTGCCGTCGGTAACAAAGCTGAGCACTCTTTCATAACCGTTTTTGATATCTGTTCTGTAATCAACAGCGTTAACGGTTGCCTTGATGTAGCTGCCGTTTGTGTAGCCTGTGTGCTCAGTTCCTTTGTGTGCTCTTGAAGAGTCTCTGTAAAAGAATTGAGGGCTGTACGACTGGATACCGTTGAGGTTGTTTACTTTGTCGGCCTTGATTTTCTTTTCGGCATAGGTGCTCCATCCGCAATGAACAAAAATGGCATCAAAGCACTCTGCAATTTCAACAAAGTCGTGTCTTGCAGAACGAACGGGACCAACCTTGGGGATTTCGTTCACATCAGAATAAAGAAGGAGCATTCTTGTGATTCCGCCCTCAACAAGACCTTCAATAAGCACATCGGGGGTAGAAAGACCCCACTGAGGTCTTGCGGCTGCGGAATTTTCAACAACAACTGCGGTGGGTCTTGTGCCCATAGCTTCGTCGCTCAGACCGGCAAGTCCGGTGAGAGGATTCATATTTTCAATCTGAAAAGTAGTTGTTTCTGCAGAAGACTGAACCTCTGAAGAAGAGGGGACAGTCGTGTTATTGTCATCATCCTTGTTGCCGCAAGCGGTGCAACCAAAAAGCATAACACCGGCAAGAGCGCAACAAAGAGTATTTTTAAGTGTCTTTTTAATTTCCATATTATGCTCCGAGGAATGCGTCGTGAACTGCAACAACAGCCTTATCAGCATCCTTTGCGTCAATAAGAACAGAAATTTTGATTTCACTTGTTGAAATCATCTGGATGTTGATGTCATTGTTGTAAAGAGCCTCAAACATTTTTGAAGCTGTGCCGGGATGTGTTTCCATACCTGCACCAACAACAGAAACCTTTGCAACGTCTGTGTCGCATTCAATTTTGAGATCCTCATCCACAAAGGGGAGAGCGCGGAGAACTTCAATAGCAACGGGAGCGTTGTCTTTTGAAACTGTGAAAGCGATGTCCTTTGTGTTGTTTCTGCCGACTGACTGAAGAATAATATCAACATTGATGTCCTTAGCGGCAAGCTTTGAGAAAATTTTGAAAGCAATACCGGGTACATCGGTAAGACCTACGATTGAGATACGGGCAACATCGGTGTCTTTAGTAACACCTCTAACGAGCATTTTTTCCATTTTAGCAACCTCCTTGACTATTGTGCCGGGAATAGGATTAAGGCTTGAGATGACTTCAAGCGCGATATTGTATTTCTTTGCCATTTCAACTGAACGGTTATTAAGAACCTGAGCACCGAGAGTAGCAAGCTCAAGCATTTCGTCATATGTGATTTCGCTGAGCCTTCTGGCATTTTTAACTTTTCTGGGGTCAGCGGTGTAAACACCGTCAACGTCTGTGTAAATCTGGCATTTGTCTGCCTGAAGAGCGCAAGCGATAGCAACAGCGCTTGTGTCTGAACCGCCTCTGCCGAGGGTTGTGATGTCTTCTTTGTCGTTAAGACCCTGGAAACCTGCAACAACAACAATCTTTTTGTTGCCAAGCTCCATTTTAAGACGGTCTGTGTTTACCTTTTTGATTCTTGCTGCAGAGTAAACAGAGTTTGTTGAAAAACCTGCCTGCCAGCCAAGAAGAGAAATAACAGGATATCCCAATGACTGAATTGCCATAGCGAGCAATGAAATTGAAATCTGTTCACCGCTTGCAAGGAGCATATCCATCTCTCTTTTTGTTGCATTTTCGTTGATTTCTTTTGCTTTTGCAATAAGGTCGTCTGTTGTATCACCCTGAGCTGAAACAACAACTACCACATCGTTGCCCTGTTTGTAAGTATCAGTAACAATTTTGGCAACATTCATAACTCTTTCAGCGTTAGCAACAGAGCTGCCGCCGAATTTCTGAACTATAAGACCCATAACTTTATTCACCTACTATTATCAATAATCTACTACTCTGATTTTTGAAAGAACGCTGACACCGTCAACACTTTCAAGCTTTGCGTTAAGCTCTTTTTCAACACCGAGAGGTGTAACGAATGCAAGTTCATCACCCTCTGCACCGTTTCTTGAAAGAACTTCAATCTCACCGAAGATGTTTTTGAAAGCTTCCTGTGCCTGAGCTTTGTTGTCAGCCTTTGTTCTAACATAAAAAGCAGTTTCAAGTTCATTATAATCAACAACATAGTTGTCGGTTCCGCTTTCCCAACCAAAAGCCTTGCGCTTGTCTATGTTGCGTGCGCAGTCCATAACGTCAGCCACAACAGCTGAGGCGGTGGGGAGCTTGCCTGCACCTTTGCCGTAGAACACAACATCACCTGTTGCGTCGCCTCTGACAAGGATTGCGTTGAAAACATCGTTAACGCTTGCAAGCTGACTTCCGTTTTTAACAAGGGCAGGGCTTACAACTGCTGAAATCTTGCCGTTGTCAAGTCTTTTTGCTCTGCCGATGAGCTTGATAACGCCGCCCCATGAGCGTACATATTCAACATCTGTAAGAGAAATCTTTGTGATGCCCTCTGTGTATACCGCATCGGGATATACGTGTTTGCCGAAGCAAAGTGCGGCAAGAATGCAAATTTTGCGACAGGCATCGTGACCCTCAACATCAGCAGTGGGATCCTTTTCGGCATAGCCGTTATCCTGAGCAAGCTTCAGAGCGTCTTCAAAGCTCATATTTTTATCAATCATCATTGTTAAAATGAAGTTTGTTGTGCCGTTGAGGATACCTGCGATTTCGTCAATTCTGTTGGCGGCAAGACACTGACTGATAGGACGGATGATGGGGATGCCGCCGCCTACGCTTGCTTCAAACAGGAAGTTAACGTTCTTTTCTTCAGCAATTGCGAGAAGCTCATCACCCTTAGCGGCAACAAGCTCTTTGTTGGATGTAACAACGCTTTTGCCCGCCTTGAGGCAGGAAGAAACAAACTCATAAGCAGGGAGAAGACCGCCCATTGTTTCAACAACAATCTTAACATCTTCATCGTTGAGAATAATGTTGAAATCCTTAACCATTTTGCTTTCGTTAACATCGCCGGGGAAATCTCTAAGGTCGAGAATATATTTAACCTCAAGCTCTGCTTGTGAACTTTTTTTAACAATGCTGTCGTGATTGTTTGATATAACCTCGGCAACGCCTGAACCAACGGTGCCGTAACCCATAATAGCTATATTCATAACCTTTCACTCCTTTTAAACATAATACTTCACAATAGACATATTCTATCATAAAAAATCAAAATAATAAAGACTTTTTAACAAAAAAATTCAAATTATTTCAAATATGCTTCAAGTCTGTAAATGGGCATACCCATTGAAGAAAATCTGTGTTCATATTCTGTAACAATGTTGTCTTCTATTGAGCTGTTGTGAAGGTCGAGAGAAACATTTTTGAGAGCAAAACCATTTTCTGAAAAGGATTGGATGGAAAACTCAAAAAGCTTCATATTATCGGTTTTCTGGTGGATTTCACCGCCCTGTGCCAAAAGCATCTTATAAATGTCGAGAAATCTCTTATGTGTCAGGCGGTGTACCTCGTGTCTGTTTTTGGGGAAGGGACAGGAGAAGTTGAGAAAAATTCTTTCTACTACTCCGTCGGGAATATAACGGGGGAGATATTCCGCGTTACCTTTAACAAAGAAAAGGTTTTTGAGCCCCATAGCTTCTGCTTTTTCGCAAGCCTGAACAATTACGTTGCCGAATTTTTCAACAGCAATAACATTCACGTCGGGGTGAGCCTTTGCCCATTCACAGGCAAACTGACCCTTGCCGCAGCCTATTTCAAGCACAATGGGATTGTTGTTGCCGAAAATCTTCTCAAAGTCAAAATATTCCTTTTCTTTGATAGCTTCGTTAAAATTTCTGTCTTCTGTGTAAATCTCAAAAATGTTGCCGCATTCGGTAAGACGCTTTTCAAGATTCTTTTTTCTTCTCATTCTCATAAACAAAACCTCATATGATATTGAAATCAGATTTACTTAGTGCTACAATATTTTAAATGAAAGCTTAACAATCGTCAAGATACGGAGTGCTGAAAATGTGGTTCAACATAAAGAAAAAATCGTCTAAAACACAAATAATTTCCGAAATTCCCGGCATTGAGCAGGATTGTGCTGAGGCTATCGCGGATCTCGGCTTCGAAAATGTGGCTCAGCTCAGAGCAAAAGATGCCGAAGAAATGTATTACGAGCTTTGTCTGACAAGGGGGCAGGTGCAGGAAAAATCCATACTCTATGGCTTCCGCTGTGCAATTTACTATGCTACGGTGCATACTCCCGACCCCAAAAAGCTCCATTGGTGGTATTGGAAGGACTCCGATGCAAATGATGAAATCACCGATGTTGAACAGCTTGTTGAAATGTATAAAGAAACATAAAACCGACGGCCTCCCGTCGGTTTTGCTATCTCTCGTAAAAATTCTCAATAGATCTCGCTCTGCTTTCGTAGCTGAAATCTTTGGCTCTCAACAGGGCGTTTTTTTTGTATTCCTGCAATAAAACAGGGCTGTCCAAAACTTTTTTCACAGCTTCATATAAGCCGCTTTCACTGTTCTCACAAATTATACCGATATTCTTGCTGCCGAAAATTTCTTTCATTCCCGAGCAGTCTGTTGTGATAACAGGCAATCCGCATATAATTGCTTCGCATACAGCGGTACTATAGCCTTCTGCATATGATGAGCAGATATAGCAATCAGCAAGCTTCATAAATTTATATGGATTTTCTTCAAAGCCCATAAGGTTTACATAATCATTAAGCCCGAAATTATCACGCAAGGCTTCAATTTTATTTCTTTCCTCGGGTCTTCCTATAATAGTAAAAGAAAACTCATATCCGTTGTTTCTGAGTCTGTTTGCCACATTCATCAGTCTGTCATAACCCTTGACCTGAAGATAATTGCCCACAAGCAAAAAAGCAGGTCTTTTTGAAACATCAAGTGTTGCCGGGTCTTTGCTTAGCGCATTGATTTTTTTGTCATCAATCAGGTTATACATAACCTCTGTTTTTTCAGCCATACCGTATTTCTGAACAAATGAATCGCGTATGGTCTGAGAAACACAGATGATTTTATCAAATTTTGAATAGCACTCTTTTTCTTCCTGCTCTCCGTCTTTATAAACGCCGGCACTCCATGGGTTATTCACAAAATCGGTGTGTATGTAAGCAACCTTATAGCTCTTCCTTTTTGATGCACCGATGATTTTTGCCGAAAAGCCTTCACAGCAGGCAACCTCAATATCGTATCTGCCACGAAGATAAAGTCGGCTTACCACAGCAGGAGGGAGTGAAATGAATCCTTTTATAATCAGCTTGTTCAATAGTGAAGAACCGCTTTTTTTTGTAAAGGGTCGGTGGTTGCAAAGGGCTTTGATTTGTTCGGTATGCTTTTCGCCGTCGGTCTGGCTGAAAACTGTGATATCGTGCTTTGAAGACAGCAATTCGATAATTCTGGTAAGTGCCGCTTCTGCACCGCCGCCATTAAGCGACTCCGAAAAGAACATTATCCTTTTCACCTGTATCACTCCTTTGCATACCTTTTTGCTAATTCTACCACGAGAAGGCTTTTTCTGCAAGAGTTATTTCGTTAACTTGTTTTCCGTCGAAATCGGTTTATTTTCCGTCGAAATCGGCAGATGAAAAACAATATTGCTATGGTATAATCTCATTATCAACATTGATATAGTGAAAAAGGAGGAAAACCAATGTTTTGTAAACGATGCGGAAAGCTTATTCCCGATGACTCAAAATTCTGTTCACATTGCGGTCTTGAAAATCCTTTTGTAGGTTATCAGATTAGAACCGGAGATAGCCATGTGAAAGCAGCTCCACCCAATCCGGCACCTGTTCAGACCTCCAACCCGGCACCAAACCCCAATCCCGCTGGCGCACCGAAGACTGCAACAAAAGCAACGCCCCAAAAATCAGGCGGAAAAGGCAAAATTATTGCTATTGCAGTTATCATTGTTGCTGTTATCGGCCTTATTGCGAATTTTGCAGGGGGCAGCAGTCTCAAGGGCACGTGGCTTAGTGAAACAGGTGAATATTCAATAACCTTTTCCGATAGTGAAACAGGCTATTTTTACGAAAACGGAGTGGTTATGAATGCTTCGGAAAGAATGATGAATTTCACATATTTCACCGATGGAAGTGACTTGACAATAACTGTTCAGGAAACATTGTTTTCAAACGGTGGAACAATGCAGTATGTCTATAGTTTAAGCGGTGATGAGCTCAGTCTTACAGACGAAGACGGATACACGGAAATATTCTATAAGCAATAAAAGAAAAGAGGAGTCAAAATGTTTTGTCCTGATTGCGGAACCCAATTGAATGACGGTGCAAGATTTTGTACCGATTGCGGAAAACAGATTTCATCAAGTGACGGATTTTCTGCACCTCAGTCTTATCAGCAACCTGTTGAGCCGATATCTCAGCATTTGCCTGAAAATGAAAAGAAGTCTGCATCCAAAAAAGGCAGAACAGCCGGGATTGTGCTGTTTGTTATCGGTGTTCTTGCTTTCATCAGCAGTGCCTCCAACGGTACCCTCACAGATATTTCCGATATCCCCGGAGTGGTTTCCTTGGCTTTGAAAATAGGCTTTGTTGTAGGTGGCGTTTATCTTTTTTATAAAAATAAAGATAAATAACAAAATCCATAATACAACCCCCGATTGCAGTTAATATGCAGTCGGGGGTTTAGTCATATAGTTTGCGTTAACCGGCTATGAGTCCTTTTATAATCTGCGGAACAGCACCAAGTATAATAAGCGGATTTTCAGAGTATCCGTCTGTTCCGTGATTTTCATAAAGCCAGAGGCTGAGGTCTGTGAAGAAGGTTTCAGGCTCTTTGGTCACCTTGGCTTCTCTTGCTCCGATTTTAACAAGAATTGCCACAAGTCTGTCTTCAACCATTTTCTGCTCACCGTCATAACAGGCTGTGCTGTTAACAAATTCCTCTGCCAGCGCAAGTGCAGCTGCAAGCTCTGCGGCATCTTCTGCGCTGAGAGCTGTTGTGTCAACGGCTTTTGCTTCGGGGATATATGTGTTCTTAAGAGCGCGTGGGTCTCTTTTGCCGTTGAACTGGGGATAATCAGGGGTGGAGTAAACATCCTTTATATCATCTGTTGCAAGAAGTCTTGTTGCAAGTGAAATGATAGCGTCATTTCTGGCGGTCTGTTCATGATTCTGGCCGTCAAAATAGAAGGTGTGGTCGGGGAGAAGACCCGTCGAAGCGTCAACAACGTTGTCGGGTGAAATGTGGTTATGATTACGGTCAGAGCAGTTGATGCTTGTGTTGGCCTGCTTGTAGCCGTTGCCGAGGGTTTCGCCCACAATTGCGCTGTGGACGCCCATTGCTGTTGATGAAAGATGAATAACACCGTCAGCGT
>JAZQYU010000062.1:0-5633 GCA_045633685.1 Acutalibacteraceae bacterium
GTAGAGCAGTGGACTGAAAATCCACGTGTCGCTGGTTCGATTCCGGCCGGAGGCACCATAAAGATGCGGATGTAGCTCATCTGGTAGAGCGCCACCTTGCCAAGGTGGAGGTAGCGGGTTCGAGCCCCGTCATCCGCTCCACATTGAGTATTCATAAGGGATTTGACCTGTGAATACTCAATTTTTTTGCTTAAATAGAGTTTTGTATATAGTTTGATATAATTTTATGTATCGTCGCATTCCTTTCGGAGTGCGACTTTTTTGGTATATTCATACGGGCTTTAGGGCTGGCCCTAACAAGTGGAATTTGTATGCACAAATTCAATGCTTGCAAAGACTTGTATGTTTCTCACTTCGTTTAGATTTATATCATAAGAGTATTCACAAAGCTTTTGAACTGTGAATACTCTATTTTTTATTTTTTTAAAACTATTGCAACAAGCTAAATAATTGTGATATACTAAATGTGCTACACAAAACCGAATAAATGATATGGGAATGGTATTTTCTTTTATGGGGATACTATATCTTTGCGTACGTTATTTTTGAATTTTGCAAAACTGCAAATTCCACAGATAACGTGCGATGATTTGTCATTCCCATTTATCTGGTTTTGTGTAGCGACAATCGGAGTTTGCGTTTTCGGTGCGTTAACTTCGGTTGGCGCACTTTTTTATTTTGCGGAAAGTAGAAAAGTGAATTGTGATTGTGCGGTGTTCATTACTTATTCCGCAAATAATAAAAAAGGATGATAATTATGAAAAAAATTCTAGCCTTTCTTTTGATTGTTGTAATGTGCATTTCTTTTGCTGCTTGCGGTGAATCAAAAACAGATTATTCAGTAGGAGCCATGGCTTCGACTGATTGTGCAGAACTGATATTGACATCATGTGAGTTTTCCGAAACATATAATTCTATTGTGGCTGATGAAGGTAAGGTTTTTGTAATTCTCAATTTTTCAATTAAAAATATCGGAAAAACTGAATTTGATTATATAAAGACGGTTGACGGCAAAAAGGATTCCCTGATGTTTTCAGCAATTCCTTGTGTTGATTACAACAACGGCTACTTATTCTCCTATAATGATAAACTAGGCAATGTTAAATTGTGCTCAACTGATATGACTTTAAAGAATCTCGAACCTTTGAGTGATGCTTTTTCAGTTCAGGTTGCAATTTCTGTTCCTGCTGAAGTTGAAGAAAATACGGATAATCCGCTTGTTATTAAAATGGCTGTTCCTTCAACAAAAGGAACAGAAGTATTTAATTATAAAATCCGTTAAAAGCGTGTTAATGAAGTTTTATAAAAAATAATCCCTTATGAACACCTGCACCAAAAACCATCGTCTTTGACGGTGGTTTTTCTTTTTTTGTATGAGCCCAGATTTAAAATTCACGGGAGGCTGATAGCCTCCCATACACGGTTACCGGTAGTTTGGCGGTTGCGGTGCGTCGGAAACCGCCGCACCCTACAAGGTTGGCGGTGTCTGCGGGTCGATGTGGGCATCGCCCCCTACAATGTTGACGGTAGTCTTTCGTAAGGGTTGACGACTACGGCAACCCGAAAACAACGGTCAATTCGTGAATTGCCCCTACAAGCGGACCCCCTACGATGTATTTTTCACCTTTTTGTATCCTCCCACCGCAAACGGTCCCCCCTCCTTCGAGACATGGAACCGTTCCTTGTCTTTCTGTATAAAAAATCCCGGAGGATGAATTTTCATCTTCCGGGTTTGCTTTTTAAAGTGTGATTTTATGGAATACTTTTTTGCCTTTTTTAACAATTGATGCGTTTTCTGCAAGAGCTTCTTTTGCAAGTCTGAAGTCGATTGAGGTTACCTTTGCATCGTCAACAGATACACCGCCCTGCTCAACAAGTCTTCTTGCTTCGCCTCTTGACTTTGCGATGTTTGTTTTAACAAGGATATCGATGATACCGATTTCATCGTTTTCAAAATCGTCATCTGCAAGAGTGGTTGTGGGCATATGCTCTGAGTTTGCACCGTTTGAGAAAAGAGCCTTTGCGGCTGACTGAGCCTTCTGCGCCTCTTCCTCACCGTGAACGAGCTTTGTTACCTCGTAAGCAAGAACTTCCTTAGCCTTGTTGATTTCACTGCCTTCAAGCTTTGCGTATTCGTTAACCTCATTCATAGGGATGAATGTGAGCATTTTCATGCAGGTAACAACGTCAGCGTCGGCAATATTTCTCCAATACTGATAAAATTCGTAGGGAGTTGTCTTTTTGGGGTCAAGCCATACTGCACCTTTTTCGGTTTTGCCCATCTTCTTGCCCTCAGATGTGAGAAGAAGCTGGAATGTGAGACCGTAAACATCCTTGCCGTCACTTCTTCTGCAAAGCTCAACGCCGCCGAGGATGTTGCTCCACTGGTCGTCACCGCCAAGCTCAAGCTTACAGCCGTATTTACGGTTGAGCACGAGGAAGTCGTAGCTCTGCATAAGCATATAGTTAAGCTCGAAGAAGGAAAGACCTTTTTCAAGGCGCTGCTTGTAGCATTCGGCAGCCAACATTCTGTTAACTGAGAAATGAACGCCTACTTCACGAAGGAAGTTGATGTAGTTAAGGTCCATAAGCCAATCGGCATTGTTAACCATAATTGCCTTACCCTCTGAAAAATCAATGAGGTTAGACATCTGCTCACGGAAGCAACCAATGTTATATTCAATTGTTTCTCTTGTGAGCATTTTTCTCATATCTGTTTTGCCTGAGGGGTCACCAATCATACCTGTACCGCCGCCGAAAAGAGCGATGGGAGTATGGCCTGCGCGCTGCATATGAGCCATAACCATAACTGACACAAAGTGACCAACATGAAGGCTGTCTGCTGTGGGGTCAAAGCCGATGTAAAACTTAACATTTTCTGTTGCGAGCATTTCGCGGATTTTATCGGCATCAGTGGTCTGAGCAATAAGTCCTCTTTCCACAAGGGTATCAAATACATTTTCCATTTTTCATACTACTCCTTTATGAAATATACCGTAGTATTTTACCACTTTAGACATTATGTGTCAACCTTTTATTTAAAGAGAATCTGAGGTTTGAAGGACTTAAAAAAGCTATTGGTCAAATTGATATAAAATACATATAAAATCTTCAAAAAAATCGGTGAAAAACAGGGAAATTAACCACCAATTATGATTGACAAATCATACATTATAATGGTATAATTTCAAGGATATTGGAGTGTTTTTGTGACTGACGGATAAGCGGGTAACCGCAGGGGAGCAAAAACTTAAATCAGCCGACCGTCTGGGCAGTCCTTTTTTTACAAAGCAGGACTGTCCATTTTTATTTTTACACTCTAAAAAAACAAATCGGAGGTAACCACAAATGAAAAAAATCGGTATTGTTATGGGAAGCGACAGCGATCTGCCTGTTGTTGAAAAAGCAATGACAACCCTTGATGAATACGGTGTTCCCTATGAGGTGCACGTGTTCTCAGCTCACAGAACACCAGAACAGGCAAAGGACTTTTCTTTGAACGCAAGAAAGAACGGCTTCGGTGCAATTATTGCCGCCGCAGGCAAGGCCGCTCACCTTGCAGGAGCCATTGCCGCCAACACAACTCTTCCGGTTGTGGGTATTCCCGTTAAATCATCCACACTCGACGGTCTTGATGCGCTTCTTTCAACAGTTCAGATGCCCGCAGGTATTCCTGTTGCAACAGTTGCTATCGACGGCGCTGCAAACGCTGCATTGCTCTGCGTTGAAATTCTTGCCGCAAGTGATGATGAATTGGCTCAGAAGCTTGACGCCGCAAGAGCAAAGGCTTCCGAAGCTGTTCTTGAAAAAAATGCAAAAATCGAAGAAAAATATAACAAATAAAAGGAGATAGAACAATGAACAGTAGTTTTAGTGAAAGTTACAAGCAGGCAGGCGTAGATATTACTGCAGGCTACAAGGCTGTTGAGCTTATGAAACAGCACATTGCAAGAACAATGATAGCAGGCTCAATGTCTGACATCGGCGGCTTCGGCGGTCTTTTTGAGCTTGACCTCACAGGCATCACCAAGCCCGTTCTCGTAAGCGGCACAGACGGTGTCGGCACAAAGCTTAAAATGGCTTTCCTTATGGACAAGCACGACACAGTTGGTATTGACTGCGTAGCAATGTGTGTTAATGACATTATCTGCTGCGGTGCCAAGCCCCTCTTCTTCCTTGACTATATCGCTTGCGGAAAGAACTATCCCGAGAAAATTGCTGATATAGTTGCAGGTGTTGCAGAAGGCTGTGTTCAGTCAGGTGCTGCTCTCATCGGCGGCGAAACTGCTGAAATGCCCGGCTTCTATCCCGTTGACGAATATGACCTTGCAGGCTTCAGCGTTGGTGTTGTTGACAAGGACAAGGTTGTGAACAACAAAACAATCAAAGCCGGTGACGTTATTATTGCTCTCCCCTCTTCAGGTGTTCACTCAAACGGCTTCTCTCTTGTAAGAAAGGTTTTCGACGTTGAAAACGCTGACCTCAAAACTCCCGTAGCTGAGCTTGGCGGCAAGAGCATCGGTGAAACTCTTCTCACCCCCACCAAGATTTATGTTAAGCCTGTTCTCAAACTTATGGAAGAGGTTACTGTTAAATCAATTTCTCACATCACAGGCGGCGGCTTCTACGAAAATATTCCCAGAAGTATTCCCGACGGCTTCTGCGCAAAGGTTGACAGAGCAAGTATCAGAATCCTTCCCATCTTCGACCTTATCGCCAAGACAGGCAATGTTCCCGAAAGAGATATGTTCAACACCTACAACATGGGCGTCGGTATGAGCATTGTTGTTGCTAAGGAAGATGCTGACAAGGCACTTGCTTCTCTTCAGGCTTCAGGTGAGGATGCTTACATCATCGGTGAAATCATCGAAGACGCAGAGAAGAAAATCGTTATCTGCTGACGGAGGACTGCTATGGCTCAAAAAGCAAGAATTGCCGTTCTCGTTTCAGGCGGCGGCACAAATCTGCAGGCTCTCATTGATGCGCAGAAAAGCGGAGTTATCACAGACGGTGAAATTGTGCTTGTGGTTTCCAATGTTTCGGATGCATATGCAATCACAAGAGCCGGCAACGCAGGCATCGACGCTTTCACGATAACAAAAAAAATCACAGGCTCTCAGGAAGCTTTTGAAAAAGCACTTAAAGAGAAGCTGGATGAATACAAAATTGACATTATTGTTCTTGCGGGCTTCCTGAGCATTTTGTCAGAGGATTTTACAAAATGCTACCCCGAAAGAATCATCAATGTTCACCCCGCTCTTATCCCCTCTTTTTGCGGTAAGGGCTATTACGGACTCAGGGTTCACGAGGCCGCCCTTGAATACGGTGTTAAGGTTACGGGCGCAACTGTTCACTTTGTTAACGAAATCCCCGACGGAGGAAAAATCATTCTCCAGAAGGCTGTTGACATTCTTGACGGTGACACACCCGAAATTTTGCAGAAAAGAGTTATGGAACAGGCTGAATGGATTATTCTTCCCAAGGCTGTTCAGCTGGTAAGTAAACAAATTTCACAGGATAAATAAGGAGAATTTCAAATGGCAACTTATGATATTGCAAATCTTAAAGATACTCTCAGCTCAAACACCTACCCCGGCAGAGGTATCGTTATCGGCAAAACACCTGACGGTAAA
>JAZQYU010000063.1:0-40251 GCA_045633685.1 Acutalibacteraceae bacterium
AACTTCTGCACAGAATGCGGAAGCCCGAAGCCTGCGGAGGCAGAAGGCTGGACCTGCTCCTGCGGTGCGGTTAACAAAGGTAAATTCTGCCCCAACTGTGGCTCACAGAAGCCTGCAGGCGCACCTGTTTATCAGTGTGATAAGTGCGGATGGCAGCCCGCAGACCCCACTAACGCTCCGAAGTTCTGCCCCGAATGCGGTGACATTTTCGATGGCTCAGATGTTAAATAATTGAGTATACGGAGGGGATATTATGGAACCTTTTACAGGATTGCAATTTGATGGGCATTTTTATGCTAATGTGGTTCAGAACGGTATGACGCTGTTTTCAGAAGTCAGGTTTACTGCAACTCTTAACTATGCGATTACAGACC
Organism: Acutalibacteraceae bacterium; assembly: GCA_045633685.1. Taxonomy (GTDB): domain Bacteria; phylum Bacillota; class Clostridia; order Oscillospirales; family Acutalibacteraceae; genus CAG-488. The sequence goes on from JAZQYU010000063.1 coordinate 375, forward strand.
CCAATAAGCTTAATACCATGTTCGGCAGTCTTCCCGTTGATACTTTAAAACAAGAAGCTTCACTCTCATTTGAAAGAACCTTTACAAATCTTTTTGAGGCAGGATGCACACTGGATGAGCTGAAACAAAAAACTGTGACTCAGGCCGATTCTGTATTGCAGGATTCTTTCTTTTCTGATTGGGAGGGAATGGCAGGCGTCATCCTCATCGGAATTAACGATGTTGTTATCCGGCTTGACCCGAAAACAGAAAAAATGCTTTCAAGTATTGCGGCAATGAATTCTGTATCCGTACCTGCACAGGGCGGTTGGAAATGCTCTTGCGGAGCATATAGCAACGGAAATTTTTGCCCTGACTGCGGAAGCCGAAGGCCTTTAGGCGCACCTGTTTATCAGTGTGATAAGTGCGGATGGCAGCCCGCAGACCCCACTAACGCTCCGAAGTTCTGCCCCGAATGCGGTGATATCTTCAATGACAGCGACATCAAATAATTTTAATCGTATTTAAATAAGGAAATCTTATTAAATAAAACTTTTTTATATTTTAGGAGGAAAAACTCATGGGACTTTTTGATAAGAAATTTTGCGATATCTGCGGTGATAAAATCGGCCTTCTCGGCAATAGAAAGCTTGAAGACGGCAATATGTGTAAGGACTGCGCTAAGAAGCTCTCACCCTTCTTCAGCGAAAGAAGAAGCTCAACAATTGAAGAAATCAAGCAGCAGCTCGCTTACAGAGAGCAGAACAAGCAGGTGCTTGCCGGCTTCAGCGCAACAATGACCTTCGGTGAAAACAAGAAAATCTACGTTGACCAGAGAAACGGTACATTTGTTGTTTCTCGCCACACTCCCGGCAGCTGGAGTGAAGAAAACCCCGATGTTATTCAGCTTTCACAGCTCAGCTCTGTAAGTCTTGATATTGACGAAGACAGAGATGAAATTTACACACAGGGCAGAGACGGTCAGCGCGTAAGCTACACTCCTCCCAGATACAATTTTTATTACAGCTTTGACCTTAAATTTATTGTTAATCATCCTTATTTTGATGAGTTCACAGTAAGACTCAACGACACACGCGTTGAGGGTATGGGCACAATGGAATATAACCGCTATCAGCAGATGGCAATGGATATCATCAACACCCTCACTCCCGGCAGAGGTGTAATGCCCAATATGGGTATGAACAACGGTATGGGCATGAACGGTATGCCTATGAATGGCGGCTACACCCACGCTGGCGGATTTAATCAGCCTATGAACAATGGTATGGGTATGAATGGTATGCCTATGAACAATGGCTACAATCAGCAGATGAATCAGGGCTTCAACCAGCCTATGAACAACGGCTACAATCAGCAGATGAATCAGGGCTTCAACCAGCCTATGAACAATGGCTACAATCAGCAGATGAACCAGGGCTTCAACCAGCCTATGAACAACGGCTTCAACCAGCCGATGAATCAGGGCTATAATCAGCAGCCCGCATACGGTCAGCCTGTTCAGCCTCAGGCACAGGGTCTTGCTTGTCCGTTCTGCGGTGCTCCCTACACCGGCGGTGAGTTCTGCACATCCTGCGGTGCAAAGATGCCCGGTTGATAATAACAATGAAAAAGATGAAAATTGCCATTATCATAATTGCGGTGATTGCAATTGCAGTAACAGCCGGTGCTGTTATATTCAAAAATCGTTCAGACAGATATATTCTTGACGGTCCCGGAATGGTAAGACCGCTCTGTTATACAATCACCTCCTGCAGATACTATACAGGCGGCGGTATGGATGGCGGATCGAATTCCATAGAAATCTACACGGGCGAGGATAATAAGATCTATCTGTCATATTCTGACTGTCCTTATGTCGGCGCAGAGGAAGAGAGCTACACCATCGAGGTCGGACCTATGGCGCTGACTGAAATTCAGCACATCTGCTATAGCCGTAGCCTTCTTTCTTGGGGAAAGCTTGAAAAAAGCGAGCTGATACTCCTTGATGCTCCTCAGACAACTATCTCGGTTACATATGGAGATGGTGAAATATATTCGGTGTCGGACTCTGATGAGATACCGGGAGAAGGATACAAAATTTTTTCTGAAATTTATTCGATTCTAAAGATGTTCACAAAAGGAGTTGATTAACCTTGTCAACAATGTTAGAACAAAAATGTCCTTGTTGCGGTGGCGCGGTGGAATTCAACGTTGGCACACAGAAGCTTAAATGCCCGTTCTGTGATACAGAGTTTGAAATCACCGATATGCCTCAGGTTGAGGATAATTCGGCACAGCCGGTGAACTGGAATTCACAGGCTACGCAGTGGAGCGCGGGTGAGCTTGACGGAATGAGTGTTTATTCCTGTAAGTCCTGCGGCGGTGAAATTGTGGCAGATGCTGCAACGGGCGCAACAAGCTGCCCTTATTGCGGCAATCAGGTTGTTATGAAGGGTCAGTTCTCGGGTGCTTACCGTCCCGACTTTATTATTCCCTTCAAGCTTGATAAAAAAGCCGCCAAGGAGGCTTTTAAAAAGCATCTTGCAGGCAAAAAGTTTATGCCCAAAGGCTTCCTTGATAATAATAAACTTGAAGAAATCAAGGGCATTTACGTGCCTCATTGGCTTTTTTCCTGCGAAGCTTATTCGCAGTTGAATTTCTACGGTGAAAAAATCACACGCTGGTCCGACAGTAATTATGAATATACCAAGACCGATACATATGACATTTATCGCGAGGGTAGTGTAACCTTTGACAATGTTCCTGCTGACGCCTCAAAGAAAATTGATGACACTCTTATGGAGTCTATCGAGCCCTTTGATCTTTCACAGGCGGTTGATTTCAACACGGCGTACCTTGCAGGCTATGTTGCCGATAAATTCGATGTCAGCGTTGATGAAAGCGCAGTCAGAGCCAACGAGCGAATCCGTCAGGCAGTTTTTGATGAATTCAAGAGAGACACGGTAAAAGGATATAACGAGGTTACTGAAAAGAATATCAATATGAATGTAACCAACGGATTTTTCAGATACGGTCTTCTTCCCGTGTGGCTTGTCAACACAACTTGGAACGGTAATACCTATACATACGCCATGAACGGTCAGACAGGTAAGTTTGTAGGCAATATCCCAACAGACGAAAAGAGAGCAAAGCTTACCGGTGCTCTTATCGGTCTTGCGGCAGGTCTTGTTGCCTACGGCATTGCCTGGATTGTTGAGTTGCTGTAAGGAGGTGCAGAAAATGACTAAAAAGATAATTGCGTTTTTATTCGCGGCAATCCTTTGTCTTTCGATGACAATTTCTGCAGCGGCTTACACAGAAGACTATGTCGTTGATACCGAAGATATTTTTACAGTTTCTGAGCTTAATGAGCTTGATGCTCAGGCGCAGACAATCGAAAATACGTACGGTGTGGCTATTGTTTTCTGCATCATTTCCGAAACAGACGGAATGACTACCACCGAATTTTGCGAAGCCTCCTATGACGCTCTCACAGATTCTCCCGACGGTATCGTAATTGCACATAATATAGCCGACAAAGTGTATTCATGGTATTGTGCAGGTCAGGCTGAAAAAGTCTTCAGCGACGCCGTTGTTGATAATATGATGACTCTCTATAACGAGAACGAATCATATTTCAGCGGTGTTAAGGCTGTTTACACAATGGCCGAAAACATTCTCAAATCTGCTCCTTTGCTGAACGGCAATGAAACTGAAAAGAGCACTGAAAAGCCCACAGAGGCTACCGAGCCCACAACTGAATTCCAGCGTGTTGAAAGAACACTTCCCCTTGTTGTTGACAGGGCAGAGCTTCTTTCTGATGAAGAAGAAAAAGCTCTTATTGCAAGATGTGAGGCTTTTACCACCGAGCACGAAATGGAGATTGCAATTGTTACCGTAACCGATTTTGAGGGAAAGACCTACGAAGAGTATGGTGATGATTTCTATGATTACAACGGCTACGGCTATGGTGAAGATGACGACGGTATTCTCGTTCTCTTCAAGCCGGGTGCAGAGGGTGAAAGAGCCCTTTACATCACAACTCACGGTGATGGTGAGATGGAATTCTTCAGCTCAATCAGAGAAGAAATGTATGCCGAAATGAAAACACTTCTTCTTGAAGAAAAATATAACGACGCATTCAATGCCTTCCTTAATAAGGCTGAAGAAACAATGAAGCCCAGCGTAAGCCCGATATGGCTGTTTGTGCTTGCTCTCTTTGGTGCAACAGGCGGTATGGTTGTTACAATGAAGATGACATCAAAGAACTATAACGTGTTCAAGCGTGATGCACAGAGCTATGCCCGTCCCGGCAGCCTTGTTTTTGATCAGGACAGACAGTACGAGAGATTCCTGTATTCAAACACTCGTCAGGTTGCAAAGGCAAAGTCAGACGATGATGATAACGACAGCGGCTCAAGGAGCTCAACACACACAAGCTCCTCAGGCAGAACTCACGGCGGCACAGGCGGAACATTCTGATTTGAAACCAATAAAAGCTGCTCGTTACGGGCAGCTTTTTGTCTGCAAATGTAGAAAAATTGTTTTATTTATGTTATATTAAATTTGGGAGGTGAAGGTATGAAAAGAGTTCAGCAAAGAACAAGAGTGTATATAATCCTTGCTGCGGTATTGGTTGGCATCAGCTTTATTTTTCATGAAATTTATTACAGGTCAGATTCGGCTTATGTCAGAATGATTTTCAGCCTTTCCTCGCAGATTATCCGTTCGGGTATTCTTGTTGCTTGGTGTTCTTCGATTTATAACAGAATTCTCAACAAGCAAATCAGACGGTATCTCCTTTATGTGGGTATTCTTATGGTTTTGTGGCTGAATGTCCGTTTTATCAAATGGGACTTTATTCATTACACCGACCCTCTGGGCAGATATTTGTGGTACGCTTTTTATATTCCGATGCTTCTGATTCCGCTTTTGGGCGTTTTTGTTGTTCAATGTGTCGGCAAACCCGAAAATTATGTTCTGCCCAAGAAGATGAAGCTGCTTTACATACCTATGCTTCTTTTGCTTGTGCTTGTTTTCACAAACGATTTGCACGAGCTTGTTTTCTGCTTCCCCGAAGGAATTTACAATTACAACTATGTTTATGACTACAACTTCGGCTTTTTCCTTGTCTGCGGTTGGTTTGTTACACTCGGCTTTTATTCTGTAATAATGCTGTTGCTCAAAAACCGCACTCCCGGCAAACGCACCTACAAGAAATTGCCGATTCTTATTATGATAATTGCGGCAGGCTTCTGGCTTGTTTACAAAAAATATATGCTCAGCTTTGACCTGGTTGCCGTAGATTGCCTGCTGATTACCGTGCTTATCGAAAGTGCAATTCAGTCCGGGCTTATCCGCTCCAACACGGGATATCACGAGCTTTTTGAAATATCCACCGTTGCGGCGCAGATTGTTGACAAGGATTATCAGGCTTGTTATCTTTCCTCCTGTGCTGACGATTTCCCCGAGGATGTTATGCGCCGTGCCGAACGCAAGCCTGTTGATATGGGTGATATCCTTCTCAACTGCAAAACCATTTCGGGCGGTTACGTCTTGTGGCAGAATGACCTGACAGAAATCAAAAAGCTTATGAACGAGCTTCGTGAAACTCAGGAGCGTCTTAACGAAAACAACGTGCTCCTGAAGGCTGAGCTTGAGCTTAAGGAAAACAGAGCAAGACTTAAAGAAAAGAACAGACTTTATGACCGTATTGCAAGTGAGGTTTCTACACAGCTTGAAAAGGCGGAAAGACTTATTGAAGCTGCAGAGGCTGACCCGTCACAGCTGAAGGCGTCACTTCTCAAGGTGTGCATTCTCAGCGCTTATGTAAAAAGAAGAAGCAATCTTCTTTTGCTTAATGAAGAAAACACCCGTATTTCGTCAAAGGAGCTGGAATATTGCTTCAGTGAATCTCTTGATAACATTTCACTCAGCAATGTTTACACATCGCTCGACAGCCGTTGCGAGGATATGCTCAGCGTTGAATATGCTGTTTTGGCATATGACTTGTTTGAAAATATTATTGAAGCCTTTCTTGAAGATATCAATGCAGTTCTTGTGCATATTCATTGCAAAAACGGTGAAGTCAGGCTTCGTTTGCAAATCGGTTGTAATAACGATATAAGTGAAAATCATATTCCCGAATTTGCAGTTGATTACAACGAAATAACCTACGACATTCAGGAAAAGGACGTTATGTTTGATGTAACCCTCTCAAAGGGAGGTGACGCTGATGGCTGATTTCCTTCAGATGCATATTTATCTGCGCGCAGTCATTCTGTCAACGTTGCTTTTTGTAACGATTTTTGACACCTTCTTTTTCATCAGTATGCTGTCAAAAAGAAATCAGCTGATGAAGGCAGTTGTGCTTCTGGTGTTCAGCGCTTTTTCTGTGCCTTCGTTAGTTTATTTTTCGACGCTTCAGAATGCCGTTGTCAACAATATTCAGTTTAGTCACGGTGGGTATGCAGGGCTTATATGGGTGGCAATCGGAGTCAGCGCTGCCAATATCGGATATCTCCTTTGGATGGCTCTGTATTTCAGAAAAGAGCAAAAAAACAAGATTTCTCCTTTATCTGTGAAAGAAAGCTTTGATAACCTTCCCACGGGACTTTGCTTTGCAAAGGAAAACGGAATGGTGCAGCTTGTGAATTATCAGATGAACAGACTCAGCTATCTGCTGACCGGTTCGGATTTGCAGAATGCCGAGGCGTTCTGGAAGCTGGTCAGCGAAGGCGAGCTTGACGATGATGTTGAGCGTGTGTTTTTCGGGGAGGGTAAAACCGAAATACGATTTAAGGATGACCACGTATGGTCGTTTGCAAGAGAGGTTGTAGATTCGGTTATTCAGATTACGGCAAATGATGTTACTGAATATCATAGTCTGACCGACACCCTTGAAGAAAAGAATGCTGATTTGATAAAAATGAACGAAAGACTTCGCAAGCACGGTGAAAATGTGGATGAGGTTACACGTTCCAAGGAACGCCTTGAAACAAAAATGCGCATTCACAGTGAGTTCGGTCGGGCGCTGATTGTTACACGCCACGCGTTGGATAGTGATGATTCGGATTTGACGAGCGTTCCTGAATTGTGGAAAAGGAACATTGCTGTTCTGCGTATGGAGGCGGAACCTGTGTCGGATGCCGATCATCTTTCTACCCTTGTGAAAGCGGCAGAGTCGGCAGGTGTGGTCATTGAGGTCAGGGGCAGAATGCCTCGTGACAAAGAAGCGAGGATGCTTATTCTTGCGGCAGCTGCCGAAACGCTGACCAATGCCGTTCGACACGCTCAGGCGCAAAAGCTCCTGATTGAAATTGAAACAATGCCCGATTGCATCATTGCCCGCTTCACAAATGACGGCAGAATCCCTGAGTCAGATGTGGTGGTTGAGGGCGGGGGACTGAGCTCACTTCGCAAAAAGGTTGAAAGAGCAAAAGGTGAAATGGAAATTGTTTTAGCTCCTCGTTTTGTCCTTTCTGTAAAGCTTCCGAAGGAAATGAACAGATACATTTAATTTTTGAGTAGCAAATGAGATTACAAAAAAGCAGGCAACATCGTTTTGATTGATGTTGCCTGCTGAATTTTTACTTTGTATGTTGATGTTAAATGAAATCCTTTGCTTTTTCAAAAAGTTCTGTTCGGTTGGTTATTTCGAGCTTTTTGAAAATTGCGGAGGTGTGCTTTTTGATTGTGCTTTCTGACACTAAAAGAGTTTCGGCAATGACCTTACGCTTTTTGTTTTCAAGAATAAAAGCAAGAACTTCTTTTTCGCGTTGCGAAAGCGTATCAAGGGCCTTCCAGTTGTTGAAAATATTTTCTGTTTGTTTTTTGCTGAAGGATTTGATCGCTTCGGGCACAGCGTTGCTTTCATCAGCTTCGGATATTGAGTCGGTTGCCGAATCTGAAATTTTTTCAGTATCAGAAAATCCGTAATCCTGCAAAATTCCATAAAGGAAAAGTATAAGACCTTCTGATAAAATATATGAGATTGAAAGGAACTCAAAGTCTGTGCCTATCATATTTTCAACAAGCCACGTTGCGATGTTGCCTATAACAACAAACGCAAGGAAAACAGAATGCTTGGTTGAAACAACGGTTTTCTTAACTGCGGTATAAATGATTATCGCAACCATTGATGCAAAATAAGCAAAGAGAAAAACTTTGTAAAGGTCGTGAAGCGGGCCGTATTCCTTAATCAGATAAGCAGCTCCGTTAGAAAATCCGAGGGAAACATTTTTATAATAAATAGGCAGGATGCCTCCGCTTGCGGTAATAAAAAACATCGCAAGATTAAGACCGATCAATGCCTTCGGAAGGAACTTCGGATATCTGAATCCCGAAAGGTTCATTATCATCATCAATAAGGAAAAAGGAAGAAAAACGCTGCCTAAATAAGCAAGTCTGTTTGACCACAATGCGGCGTCAAGTGTTTCTGACGCGGCCAGTAAAAAATATCCTGAATCACAAATTGCAACTGAAAAAAATAAAAGCATAAGCCATATATCGCGCTTGCGGTCAATAAAAAAATAAATACCGATCATCGCGAGCGCAACGGCAAAAATTATACCGTAAACCGTAGTCACGTTACCTCTCCTTGTTTGTCGAATTGATTTATTACTACGATAATATAACATAATTCGAACTATGTGTCAAATTGTGTAAGGTACACAAACAGAGGGATACTTTGAGCAAGGTAGCCCTAAAGGTAGCCTTTTTTGAACGAAAGTAGCCCTTGAGTCCACTTGTTTTTAAAACAATCATAATATAAAATTTATATAGATAAAGGTGTTAAATTACTTGCTTTGAATTCAAACATTGCGTCACTACCGTAAAACATCCGAAAGAGGTGAGCAGATATGTATAAGGTTCTTATTGTTGAAGATGACCCTATGGCAAGAAAGCTTCTTGAAATTTTTGTTTCAGAATCTGAACGCTATGAGGTTGCCCACGCTATCGACAGCGCCTCTGTGGCGGAGTTGTATTGTTTTACTAATCCGATTGACCTTATTCTTATGGATGTCTGCACCGCGATGAATGCAAACGGTCTTGATGCGGCGGCAAAAATCAAAAAGGATTTTCCGCAGATAAAGGTTATAATCATAACAAGTCAGCCCGAATGCAGCTTTATTGACAGAGCAAAAACTATTGGTGTGGACAGCTTCTGGTATAAGGAGTCCACGGCAGAAAAAATTATAAATGTTATGGACAGAACTATGAACGGCGAATCTGTTTACCCCGATACTACGCCAATGCTGCGGCTCGGCAACGCCCTTAGCGTAGACCTGACCGACAAGGAAATCGAGGTGCTTCGCGAGCTTACAGGCGGTGAGACTGATGCCGTCATAGCTGAAAAGCTGCACATGTCTATGAGGACGGTTAAAGCGCATATCCAGAATATGCGCGACAAGACAGGCTTCCGCAACAGAACAGAGCTTGCCGTCAGAGCAAGAGAATGCGGACTTGTAATCAACGACCACAAGCAGGAATAGGAAAAAGATGGTGCTTTAAAAGTGCCATCTTTTAAAATTTCTGCACTAAAGTACAATGTATTATAGCGTCAGAACCGATATAATAAACCTGATGTTAATTTATAATAACGGAGGAATGTATATGTCATTATTTGATACGTTAAAAAAGCAGGCTGCTCAGGCTGCACGCTCTGCAGTGAATCAGGCAGGGCAGAATATTGCTCAGGGCGCCAAGAATGCGGTATCGGGGATGGGCAACAAAACATATTCGGTTAATCTTTCTCAGCTTCCCGTGAATCTTGCTCAGCTTCAGTCAATGCCTGAAGCTGACCTGAAATCTCCCGAAAAAACAGCGGCTCTTGTTATTGCGGCATTATGCGTTTATCCGATAGATAAAGAAGCTTCTTGCGAAATGCTCAATTTTCTGCACGGTCCCAAAGGGCTCAGCACTTATGATAAGCAGTTTATTGCAGATCGTTTTCGCGATAAGGACTATGTTCCGCGCTCATATTTTGACGGTGCAACCCCCGAAAATAATTATGAGCCGACCGAGCCTCTTACTTTGACATTTTTTGAAAATCCCTATAGCCGCGATAGTTTTAATGAAGGTTATCTCACCCTTCACATAAAGTCAGGCGGTGCAGATTCTGCACGACAGATTAAGCTTCGCACCAAACCTTCCACGGGTCAATGGTTTCTTTGGGAACAGTTTCTGCTTGCAGATATCAGGGTTCCTGTCAGCGCAGACCCTTGGGCATAAATTTAACATTCATAACCGCAGACTGATGAAGTTTGCGGTTTTTTTGTGAAAATCTGCACTAAAGTACAATGTGCTTTTGGAAATAAAGGTATATAATCATTATTGTATTAGTGTTATTGTGCCGAATTATATGCAAAACAGAAAGAAGGTGTGCAGATAAATGAAAAATTCAGACGAATTTCAAAGAGACGATTTGTATGATGAGCATCTTAAATCAGACGAATTTTCTCATATGAATGAAATTGAAGAATATGATGAACGCTTTTTTCACAAGGATGAATATAATCGGAATTGCTATGTTTCATTGAACAAGCGCGAAACAGATGAAATATCTGACGAAGAAGAGACCGTGTTGCCGACCAGACCTGTTTCGGTGATGAGCAAAACCTTCAGCACAATCAAGGCCGTGACAATGACTGTTGCGGTTGCGGCAGTTGTGTTTGCAAGCCCCACAATCAGCGAGAGGCTTGGCCTTACGAAGTCTGAGCCCGAATTTTCTCAGGGAAACGATGCACCGGCTGTTTCGGTTGAGCATGAGCATATTGCTGACGGATGGCAGACCGTTGCTGCCCCGACTTGCTCTTCTCACGGTGAAGAAAGACTTGTCTGCATCGAGTGCGGCGAAACAATAGAAACCAGAAATCTGCCGAAGCTTGAACATATTGCAGGGGAATGGGTGCGCAAAATCAACGCAACCTGCCTTGCACAGGGGCTGGACGAAAAGCATTGCACCTTGTGTAACGATGTGCTTGATTCCAGACAGACAGCACTTGCAGGTCACAATGAATCCGGTTGGATTGTTGACATTGTGCGCAGCTGCACCGAGGACGGCAAAAGCCACATCGAGTGTACAGTGTGTCACGAAATTGTGCGAACGGCAACTGAGCCGGCATCGCACATTGAGGCTGTTGATTCAGCAGTTTCACCCACTTGTAGCAATACGGGTCTGACCAAGGGTAGTCATTGTCGGGATTGCGGTGTAACAATAAAACAACAGCAGACAATTCCTGCAACAAATAATCATTCGGTTGTTGTAATTGAAGCACAGCCTGCAACCTGCACGGCTGATGGTAAAACAGCGGGAAGCTATTGCTCCGACTGTAATACGGTTATTGCCGACAGTGAAGTGATTCCGGCAACGGGACATAGTGAGGTTACAATAACTGCACAGCCTGCAACCTGCACCGAAGACGGTCACACAGCAGGAACATATTGCGCAGAATGTAACGAGGTCATCGGAGAAAGTGAAGTTATTTCTGCAACGGGACACAGTGAGGTTACAATAACTGCACAGCCTGCAACCTGCACCGAAGACGGTCACACAGCAGGAACATATTGCGCAGAATGTAACGAGGTTATCAGAGAAAGTGAAGTTATTCCCGCAACGGGTCACAAACAGATAACCGTCAGCGGTAAGGCTGCAACCTGCGAAGAAGAGGGATACACCTCATCAGAAATATGTGCAGAATGCAACGCTGTTATTGAAGAAAGCTCCCCGATTGAGCCTCTCGGACACACAGAAGTGACGGATGAAGCTGTTGCCGTTACCTGCACAACTGACGGAAAAACTAAAGGCAGTCATTGTTCCGTTTGCGACAAAACACTCACCAAGCAGGAGATTATACCTGCAACGGGTCACGATGAAATAGTTGAAGAGGGTCTGGCACCCACTTGTGAGGCAGAGGGCTATTCGGATTATATTTACTGCGGTGTTTGCGATGAAGTGATACAAGAAAAACAACTTCTGCCTATGCTTGAACACGCAGTTGTTGTTGATGAAGCTGTTCAGGCAACCTGTGAAGCCCCAGGCCTTACAGAAGGGTCGCATTGTTCTGAATGCGGAGAAATCCTTGTTGAACAGAATGAAACACCCATTGCAGACCACTCGGAGGTAAGGGTTGTTGGTAAAGCTTCGACCTGCACCGAGAACGGACACACAGCAGGGTCGTATTGCGAAGTATGCGGTGAGGTTCTTCGCGAAAGTGAAACGATCCCCGCAACAGGCCACAATGAAGTAACAATAACCGCACAGCCTGCAACCTGCACTGAAGACGGTCATACGGCAGGAACATACTGCGGAACCTGTGGTGAGGTTCTTCGCGAAAGTGAAACGATCCCCGCAACAGGCCACAATGAAGTAACAATAACCGCACAGCCTGCAACCTGCACCGAAGACGGTCATACGGCAGGAACATACTGCGGAACCTGTGGTGAGGTTCTTCGCGAAAGTGAAACAATCCCCGCAACGGGTCACAATGAGGTAACAATAACCGCACAGCCTGCAACCTGCACCGAAAACGGTCATACGGCAGGAGTGCACTGCGGAACCTGTGGTGAGGTTCTTCGCGAAAGCGAAACAATCCCTGCAACAGGCCACAACGAAACAATTATTGAGGGCAAGGAAGCCACCTGCGTTGATGAGGGATATACGGAATCAACTATATGCTCAGCCTGTGGCGAAGTTCTTGCTCCTGCAGAAACAATTGAACCGCTCGGTCACGGTGAGCCTGTGCTGACAGACAGCAAGGAACCCACCTGCACCGAGGAAGGATACACAGGAGCGTACATCTGCGGTATCTGTAACGAGGTTCTTGTTGAGTCGGAAATCATACCTGCATACGGTCATGAAGAAATCTATGAAGAAAAGCTTCCTCCGACCTGTACAGATGACGGTTATACCGAGCGTATAACGTGCGGAAAATGCGATGAGGTTATACTCGAGCGTGAAATCATTCCCGCAACGGGTCACAACGAGATTGTTGAGGAGGGCTATCCCGCAACGTGTGAGGATATGGGTATGACAGACCGCGTTTACTGCGATATCTGCGATGCGGAGCTTGCTCAGGCTATACAGATTGAACCGCTCGGCCACACGGAGGTTATCGATGAAGCTGTTGAGCCGACCTGCGAAGCAGAAGGCCTGACCGAAGGTTCGCATTGTTCAGAATGCGGCACTGTCTTTGTTGAGCAGCGAGTTATAGAACCGACAGAGCATAATTATATAGAAATTATGGGTCAGGCGCCGACCTGCATAGAGGAAGGATATTCCGCATACGTTCAATGTGAATATTGCGGTTATGTTCCCAGACAGCCTGAAATTCTTCCCGCTGAGCATTCGTGGGTTCAGGATACAGGTTCGCCGGTTGAATCATACATTTGTGAACATTGCGGTACGCGCAAAGAAGAATAACAGATAAAGGGAGTTTTAATATGAAAAAGAAAAATAACAAAAATGGCATCGGTGTTTTAGGTATTCTGATAGCGTTGCTTCTGGTAATTGTCGGGCTGTTTAACATAACACGCCTCACATTTATCCCCGAGAATATCCGAGAAACAGTTTCCGGCTTTATCGGAACATATTTTTCAAAATCAATCGTATCATCAATTTCTTTTGAAGCAATTGCGGCGGTAGCTTTTACCATTGTGGCAACTTGTGTTGTTGCAGGCATCGTTAAATGTCTTACAAATAACATCAGATACAAAAAGAATCGCACAGAAACTCTTCATCAGCTCATCGGCAAACTGCTTGTTTATGCAATTTATATCGTTGGTGCAATAATTGCCCTCGGTTGCCTTGGCGTGAACACAACAGCAATCCTCGTTTCTGCAGGTATCATAGGCATTATTGTCGGCTTTGGTGCCCAGTCTTTGATTGAAGATATTATCACCGGCCTGTTCATCGTGCTTGAGGGTGAATTTGCAATTGGTGACATCATCACAATCGACGGCTTCCGCGGTGAGGTTAAGTCAATTGGCCTGAGAACAGTCAGCATCGAGGATCTCGGCGGCAATGTCCGCATCATTAACAACAGTGAAATCAGCTCACTTGTTAATCTTTCAGACAATACATCCGTTGCAGTTGTGAATGTGCCTGTAAGCTATGAGGATAGTCTTGAAGCGGCAGAATCAGCCGTGAGAGAGGCTTTGTCAGAGCTTCCGACAGAGTATCCCGACATTTTCAAAAAAGCTCCTGTTTACAAGGGCGTTGATCAGCTTGTGGAAACACATTATGAGTTGATGGTTGTTGCAGAAGTAGCAGAAGAAAATATCTACAATGCACGCAGAATTATGCAAAGAGAAATCCGCTATTCCTGCGAAAAAGCAAACCTCGGAACTCCCTGCGCTGAATAAAAGTTAAAACCCTCCGAGGAGCCTTGCGGTTTTTCGGAGGGTTTGTTGTTGATTAGAAAGTTAAGTGCTTTTTGTACTGATATTTCATTGTTGACACAAAAACTATGCCGTGTTAAACTGAAAGCAAAAGAGTGTTCCGGCAAATTGAAGGAGGTATAGCTATGATTTTTGCAAACCATGCTCATGTTTTCCCTGAGGAAATCAAACCAAAGGGCACAATTGACAACCTTAAACGCCTTATGGACGATTGCGGAATAGATAAAGCGGTGTGCTTTGCACCGTTTCCCGACAGATTTGAGGAATGTGCACGCACTGACACTCCCAACGAATGGCTTGCAAAGGCGTTGAAAAATGAGTCTGACCTCTATGGCTTCGGCACAGTGGATTTCACAAAAAATCTTCGTGATGAGGTTGATCGCATTGCCGACTTCGGCTTTAAGGGTATCAAGATGCATCCGCCTTATCAGGAATTTGATATCGATGGAGAGGACGCTTTCAAGGTTTATGAAAGGGCAGAGGAGCTTGGACTTTTTATCACCTTCCATTGCGGAATGCATTGGCACAGGCTCAAGGGCGTGCGTCCGATTCTGTATGACGAGGTTGGCTGGTTTTTCAAAAATCTCCGCTTCAGCCTTGAACATCTCGGCGGATATCATTTCTTCAACGAAAGCCTTGCCGTGATGTGCAACAATTCACGCTTCGGTGTTCAACCCAGAGTTTTTGCGGGCTGGACTTCTGTCAGCGACCGTGACGGTAAGGATGCGTGGACACTCACCAACGAGCAGCTTGAAACAATTATTGCTCAGACCGGTGACGAAAGAAGTATGTTTGGTCTTGATTTTCCATTTCACGATGCTGAATATATCAAATATGAAATGGAAAGATTCAGAAGCCTTAATATTTCCGACACCGCCAAAGAAAATATCCTTGGCGGAACTCTCAAAAAAGCACTTGGTGTGTGAATGGATAAATTAACATCAACGAAAGGGTAATCTATGGTTAATTCAGTCTTGCACGGTGGCTTCACTCTGACAGCGCACACAGGCTGCGAGGGTACTGAAGACAATTCCTTAGAAGCAATTAAAAAGGGCTATGAAAGTGGCGCGGACATAGTTGAATTTGATCTCAATTTTACCGATGATAACGAAGCTGTGCTTTCTCACGGTAAGGCAAAGGGCAGATGCGTAACCCTTGACGAAGCCTTTGCCTTGGTGGCGGAGCTTGACGGTCTTTTGGTGAATGTTGACTGCAAAAGCGTTGACAATCTCAAAGCGGTAACTGAGCTTGCCCGAAAACACGGAATAACCGACAGATTTTTTTACACAGGTATTTTCGGAAAAGATGTGGCGGCTGTCAGAAAGCAGACGCCACAGGTTGAATATTGGCTCAATTTTAGGGTGAACGGGTTTAGAAAGAACAACGAAAAGTATCTGTGCTCTCTTGTGCGGAAGGTTCGTGACCTTGGTGCGGTGGGGCTTAATATACATCACAAAAAGTGTTCCAAAGCTCTTGTTGAAATTTTTCATCGCGAGGGACTTCAGGTTTCAATATGGACAGTCAACAAGAAAAAGCATATGCTCAGGGCGTTGGAGCTGGGTGTTGATAACATTACCACCCGTGAGCCCTCGGAACTAAGAAAACTGATGAAATGAACAAGAGCCTTCCTATCAACGCCCGGCGTTAGCAGGAAGGTTCTTTCTTTTATTTATTCTTGTTTTTCTTCATCAGCTTGAGGACATATTGAAACGCTTCAAAAAGGGCAACTGCCGAAATGAAGAAGCACGCAACAATTGCTGACCAGCGGATTGTGATTTCGTTGAACAAGAGCATATCCACCGTTGCTTCAATTGCCACAAGATACACGGCAATTTCAACACTCACAAGTGAGAGCATATGCAACCCCTTGAACTTGCCTGCGCCGATGAGCGTGGCATCCACCGAAATGAATATGGTTGCAAGGATGAACAGCGGCAGACCGACCTTGTAGAACCAATGGATTTCACCGGTTTTGCCGATTATATATGCCACGTACGACAGCACCGAAAACATACATATCAGCGCCGTTATGGGGGCGGGGGTGATGCGCAGGGCAGGAAAAACGGAAACAATCCACGCAACAATTATTGCACCAACAACGTATGTGCACCAGCCGTCATTCTTGTGGAAGACAAGGTCAATTGCTACACACAACGTTGCAGGAAAAACCATCAGCGCGGTCATAATAGCGGCGTAGCCCTTGCCACCGTCTGACGGACCTTTGAAAAATTGAAGCTTTTTGTTCTTTGGTGCGGGTGAAGCGGTGAGGCTTGCGCCGCAACCGTTGCAGAATTTTGCATTGTCGGAATTCATTGTGTTACATTTTGGGCATTGCATAAAACAACCTCCTTTACAATGCTATTATACATACAACTGTGTTTAAAAGTCAACATATAAATGTTATGTTGAAAATCAGCGCAATAGGTGATATAATCTTTTCAGTTTTTGTAAGGAGATTCAATATGTCTGCTGTTTTTCACAACATCGGAATACTTGCTCACGTTGACTCGGGAAAGACGACTCTCACCGAACAGCTTCTTTTTCTGACGGGTGCAATCCGTCAGGCGGGGAGTGTTGACAACGGTACCGCGGCAACTGACAGCCTTTCTGTTGAAAAGCAGAGGGGTATTTCCGTGCGCACCGCAACTGCCTGCGCGGAGTGGAACGGTGTAACCGTCAACATCATTGACACACCCGGCCATATCGACTTTGCCGGTGAGGTTGAACGCGCGATTTCTGCCCTTGACTATGCAGTTGTGATTGTTTCAGCGGTGGAGGGTGTGCGCGCCCACACCGAAAATATTCTGAAGCTCCTTGATTCTGCGAAGCTTCCGAGAATAATTTTTGTTAACAAAATTGACCGCACAGGGGCAGATTCGGCTCAGGTGGTTGCTGAGCTTAGGGGCATTTCATCCCAGGCTCATCTTGTGCTTTCTCAGGTTGAAAACGAGGGGCTTGATAACCCTACTGTTTCCGCGGTTGATAAAGATGAATTCTGCCGTCGCGCAACAGAAGCTCTTGCTGATATTTGCGATGAAGCGGCTGACGCTTTTCTTTCGGAAGAGGTGCTTTCGTTTGAAAGAGCAACTGAGCTTGTTAAAAATGAAATTTCAGCCTGCAGGCTCACTCCCGTGATTATGGGCAGCGCCAAATATTCAATCGGTGTCCGCGAGCTTGCAGATGCTCTTGTCAGCTATATGCCGGATTCTTCCCGTAGGGCAACGGAGGATTTGTGCGGAATAATTTTCAAAATTGAGCACGACAAATCCTTGGGTAAAATTTCTCACATCAGGCTTTTTGGCGGTGAAATTGCTAACCGGGATGAGGTGGAGCTGATTGCGCCCGAAGAAAAGCTGACTGTTCAGACTGATGCTGTTGAGCTTGAAGCAAAGCCGACGGTTAAAGAAAAGGTTTCACAGATTAAAAAGTTTACGGGCGCCAGAAGCACCGATACGGGGCTCATCGTCGGCGGTGATGTTGCGGCTGTTTGCGGTCTGCCGTCGGCAAAGACAGGTCATTTCATCGGCTCTCTTGCGGTGAGTGATTCTGCAAGGCTTGTTAACCCGTTTTTGCGTGTTAAGGTAACCCCTGATGATAACGACCCACTTAAAATTCCTGCTCTTGCGGCGGCTTTGGGTGAGCTTTCCGACGAGGAGCCGTATATTGACGCAAAGTGGGAAAACGGGCAGAAAGAAATCACTATCAGTACCACGGGCAAAATTCAGCTTGAAGTGCTCGGCAATCTTCTCAAAGAACGTTATGACATTCAGGCTCAGTTTTCACCGCCCACGGTTATCTACAAAGAAACTCCTGCGGGTAAGGGCTTTGCCAAGGCGCGTTACACAATGCCGAAGCCTTGCTGGGCTGTGGTTGAATTTTATTTTGAGCCTATGCCAAGAGGCTACGGTGTTTCGTATCATGGCAGATTACCTAATAATCAATGCTTCTATCGCTATCAGTCCCACATCCGCACGTCATTCAATTCCTGCCTTGAACAAGGTCTTCACGGCTGGGAGGTGACGGATTTCAAATGCACTCTCGTTGGCGGTGAGCACCACACAATACACACGCATCCGCTGGATTTCTTCGTATGCACACCAATGGCATTTATGAACGGACTTTCCGAAATCGGCTCAACGGTGCTTGAACCGCTGCTGAAAATCAGGGTAACCGCACCTGAAGAGCTTTCGGGTAAGGTGTTTTCCGAAATCATCAAAATGGACGGTGAGTATGATGCACCTGTTATCCGTTCAGGTATCGCAACACTTGATGCGATTGTGCCTGTTGCAACCTCTATGAATTTTCCCGAAAGACTTGCAACTCTTTCGTCAGGCAAGGCTGTGCTCAGTCAGTCGTTTTACGGATATCGTGAATGCCGGGACGGACTCGAACATATCAACCCGCGCCGCGGAGTTAATCCCCTTGACCGCTCAAAATGGATTTTGTGGGCTCGCGGAGCCTATAACGACTAAAAGAAAACCTCCTGCAGAAATTCAACTTTCTGCAAGAGGTTAATTTTTTAGCAGCCCAGAGAAAGGGAGCCGAATATATCGTTGAAGAACTGTCGGATTGTTTCGATTACGCTGTCAATAAACATGGCAATTGAATCAGCGGTAACCAATGAATCGGTATCTTCAAGTGTTTCAAGGTTGCCCTTATCAACACCTTTTACGCCGTCAAAGTCGGATGTGTGAGAGGTCAGCCACGAAATCATACCGTCGGGGTAGGTGAGAGTAACTTCCTCTCCCAAGCCGTTGACGGTGTACATATCGGGATAATCACCGTTGTCAATTGCAAACATATCATAGTTCACTGCAAACCAGGCGTGGTGGCTGCTTGTGGTGCGTTTGCCGTCAGGGTAGCGTACTGTTGCAAGTGAAGAAAATCTGCAATCTTCAGCAACGTTTGACGCGGCAACAATTGTTTTCCAGGTGGGGGTAACAGCAAGGTTGTAGTTAACAAGTGGGTCGAGCTTGCCGGATGTGAGCCAGATGGGCATATCGGCAATCAGCTCTGCTGCCTCACTTCCCAAAGCCCAGGCAGGGCAAATGGGGAAGGCCGCTGCAAACATTTCGGGGTAAGCAACTGCCATTTTAAGCGTCATTTTGCCACCCATTGAAAATCCGCCGACATAAATTCTGCTCAGGTCAACATTTGCGCTGTTCTTTTCAATAAAATCGTCGATAGCCGCTCTCAACGGCTCAATCATACTGTTGTCCCAGGTGATGCCCTTTTCTTCTCTTGAGCGTGCGGCAATAATAAACGCACCGCCTACAGGGTTAAATCTTGCCTGAAATTCGTCACTTGCCCAGTAGGCAATGTTGTTTTTCTGAATCTGTGCGCCCTCTGATTTGCCTTCTCCAAGGCCGTGGAGCCAGATAACAATGGGATATTTTGCGGTGTCACCTTCTTTAACAGGTGAAAAATAACGATAGTCAACTGAAAGTCCGTCAACCTCAGGTCCTTCAGCGGGGAGGAATTCAGCCTTGAGAGCGTCAAGCCCGTCATTGAGTGAAACTGCGCCTGCCGCAAAACAGGACAGCCCCAAAATTACAATCGCAAGAAATAATGATAAAAGCTTCTTCATAATGTACCTCATAAAACGATATTCATAACAGCATTTTTGATTGCCGCAACAAATTTGTCAAACGTGTTGCGGATAAACTCTCTGATTTGTTCAAAAAATGATACAGAGCCGTTGTTGTCCGTGCCGTAGTCAGATGTGTGTGCCGACAGCCACGAAATCATACCGTTGGGGTAGGTGAGTGTCACCTTTTTGCCGTTGCCGTCAACGGTGGACATATTATAATAATCCTTGCCTTTGGTGGTGAACATATCGTATCTTACCGCAAACCAGGCGTAATGGTCACTTGCGGCGGCAGAGCCGTCAGGATAGCAGACATCGGTCATTGTTGAAAATCTGCAATCACCCTTCACTTTTGAGGCTGAAATAATATTGTTCCAGGTGCTTTGAGTGTATTGAAAATCAACTGTCGGGTCCTGAGTGCTGGCTGTAATCCACACGGGCACGTTTTTGAATTTTTTGGCCTCGGACTTTAAAATGTAAGTAGCGGGGCAGTAGGGGAAAGCCGCGGCAAACATTTCGGGGTATTCAGCAAGAACCTTAAGTGCCATCATACCGCCCATTGAAAATCCGCCGATATAAATGCGGCTCAGGTCGATGTTTGATTTATTCTTTTCAATAAAGCTGTCAATTGCCGCCTTCAATGCGGGGAGCATCTCTTCGGCATCCCAGTTGAAGCCAAGCTCCTCTCGTGAGCGCGGAGTAAAAACAAATGCACCGCCGGCTGAAGAAAAACGCTTCTGGAAGTCACTGCTTGACCAGTTTACAACATCATAAACCTGTTTGCCGTCATAAGTTCCGTTTTTGTTGCCGTGAAGCCAGATAACAAGGGGATATCTGGTGCTGTC
The DNA here is from genome assembly GCA_045633685.1 of Acutalibacteraceae bacterium. Taxonomy (GTDB): domain Bacteria; phylum Bacillota; class Clostridia; order Oscillospirales; family Acutalibacteraceae; genus CAG-488. The sequence goes on from JAZQYU010000063.1 coordinate 21,186, forward strand.
GCCGCTTCTGACAGGGGAGTAGTAGCGGTAGTCAACAGAATAACCGTCTGCCTTCGGGCCTTCACCGAACTTGAATTGCTTTGTCAGAGCCGTTGTGCCTTCGCTGAGTGATACTGCGCTGACACTCACGGGAATTGAAACAATTAAAATCAAAGCAAGGAGCAAAGAAATTATTTTTTTCATAAATACGCACCTCCTTTTTAAATATAACATATTATTGCGGCTTTGTAAACAAAAAAGAACCACGGAAAACCGTGGTTCAAAAATCAAACTATTAATAATTTTCTGCGTGAAGCTCAAAATATGCCTGAGGATGTGCGCAGGTGGGGCAAAGCTGGGGAGCATTTGTGCCAACAACAATGTGGCCGCAGTTTCTGCATTCCCAAACCTTAACCTCGCTCTTTTCAAAAACAGCAGCGGTTTCAACATTTTTGAGAAGTGCTCTGTAACGCTCCTCGTGGTGCTTTTCAACAGCGGCAACAAGGCGGAATTTTGCGGCTAATTCAACAAAGCCTTCCTCTTCAGCGTCTTTTGCAAAGCCTTCATACATATCTGTCCACTCGTAGTTTTCACCGTCAGCGGCAGCGGCGAGATTTGCGGCTGTGTTGCTGATGCCTTCAAGCTCTTTGAACCACATTTTTGCGTGTTCTTTTTCGTTATCGGCTGTTTTGAGGAAAAGGGCAGAAATCTGCTCATAACCCTCTTTCTTTGCTACTGAAGCAAAGTAGGTGTATTTGTTTCTTGCCTGAGATTCACCTGCAAATGCAGCCTCAAGGTTTTTTTGTGTTTTTGTTCCGTCGTATTTGCTCATAATAATTCTCCTTTGTAAAAATTATTGTAATTCAAAAATATCACAAAAATCAGTATTATGTCAATGTTATTCAAACATTTTTTCTATCTGATTTTTGGGCATATAACCAACCTCTGTTTTCACAGCCTTGCCGCCGTCAAAAAGCATAAGGGTGGGAATGCTCATAATACCGAACTGCATTGCAAGACCCTGCTCTTCGTCAACGTTGACCTTGCCCACTTTGATTTTGCCTTCATATTCGTTTGCAATTTCTTCAACAGTGGGTGCAAGCATCATGCAAGGTCCGCACCAGGTTGCCCAGAAATCCACAAGAACGGGGATGTCTGACTTCAACACTTCCTGCTCAAAGTTGGCACTTGTAAGCTTGATTTCTGCCATAATTATTCCTCCTTTAATCTTCTAATGATTTGTAATAAAGAAAACAGTGGCAGAAGCCTTCGTATCCGGGGTCGGCAATCTGCTCTTTGAACTCCTTGCACATGCATTTGTACTCCTCTGTGCGCTGAGTGCGGCAAGGGCAGTAGCCGCCTGTTTTCTTAAGTCCTTCTTTCACGGCTTTAACCACCGCTTCGTTGGGGTTGAGCGTAATTTTCATAATAACACCTTCTTATGTATTATCAGCCATATTATAACATATATAACCAAAATCGCAAATAGTTTTTTATTTTTATTGACAATGGCAGAAAAGAATGTTTAAATTAAATTATGAATTCAGAAGGTGGTAATATTATGTCTAAAAAAGCAGTAAATAAAATAATCACAGCCCTTGTGCCTGTTCTCAACGCCTGCGCAAAGGCTTTTGCCAAAAAGCCGAAGGAACTTATCCCTCTTTCAAAAAACGGATTTGACAATAAAAAGGTTTATCTCACCGCCCACAGAGGCGTAACTCAGTTTTCACCCGAAAACACTATTCCCGCTTATGAAGAGGCGGTAAGACGCGGGTATTACTCTGCTGAGTGTGACATCGTTCTCACAAAGGACAAAAAGTGGGTACTCAGCCACAATGAAGATATGGGCATCCGTCTGTGGCAGGTTGGTAATTACAGTAATCATACCCTTGAAGAGGTGCAGAAATTTTCATTCAAAAACGGCACAAACCATTGGAACAAGGCTCTTCACGTGCCCACTCTTGAAGAATTTCTGGATGTTTTTGCGGGCAGCGAAACAAGACCGCAGATCGAGATTAAAGGTGACAACATCGACGACCTCAGAAAGGTAATCAAAGCCGTGCACGACAGGGGAATGGGCAAGCAGGCAATTATCATTTCCTTTAACCTTGAGCAGCTTAAAAAAATCAGAAGCATTGATAATGAAATTGAGCTGTGGTACCTTATCGGCAGAATTGACCAGAAGGCAATTGACGAAGTAAAAACCCTCGGCAACGCATGGTTTTCACCCCACTTTGACCAGAACGATGCTCAGTCTATTCAGCTTGCTATTGACAATGGTGTAAAATGCTCATTCTGGACAGTCAACACAGTCAAGGATGCCGAATTCCTCTACAACCTGGGTATCCACTATATGGAAACAGATATTCTTTGCAACTGATGAGCTGAAGTCGAAAACGGAATGACGGTGGTAGATTTTTTGCAAGTTACAACCGCCAACAAGCAGGGCAGGGTCTTGCCTTGCTGTATGAAATCGGAGAAAAATGAACAAAAAAGATTTACTCAAAAAGCTGCTGTTTACCTGTGCGTATTTTCTGCTTATATTCATTTTTTACAAAATGGACATTGGCTGCATATTCCTTCGGCTTTTGCACATTTCTTGTCCCGGCTGCGGAATGACGAGGGCGTGGATGTCTGCACTCAATTTTGATTTTGCCTCAGCCTTTGGCTATCATTTTATGTTCTGGTCTGCACCTTTGCTGTATCTTTATTTCCTTTTTGACGGTAGGCTTTTTAAAAACACCGGAATCAATAGGGCGGTTTTTATTCTCGTGGCATTGGGCTTTGTTGTTAACTGGTTTTACCATATTTATTTTAACTTTGTCTATTGACACATTTCGACAGCGGTGATAGAATTGAATCACCTAATATGAAAGAGGTGTTTTTATGTATTGTAAAAGTTGCGGAGAAATGATGAATGAAAATCAGGCTATCTGCGTAAAATGCGGTGTCAGAGCAGGTGACGGTTCAAATTACTGTTACAACTGCGGCAATCAGTTAGCTCCCGGCGCTGAAGTTTGCCTTTCTTGCGGATTTGCTCAGAAAAAGCCTGCCGCCAATAACCTTGGCAATTACGATAAAATCACATTGGCTATTCTTTGCTTTTTTCTTGGCGGAATCGGTGTCCACAACTTTATGCTCGGTGAAACCAAAAAGGGCATTTTCAAAATTGTTATGACCTGTTGTTTCGGTATCGGTGCAATTCTTGCGATTGTTGATTTCGTAAAAATCCTCACAGATAAATATGAAGTTAACCCCGATAAGCTTTTTTAAAATGAATATTAACCAAAGCAGGGCTCACACCCTGCTTTTTTGTGTCTTTTGGTCAATTTGTGCATACACTGATAAATGATGAGCAATTTGACGAAGAAAAGTCATTATTTGCACCGATGCGGACTTAGTTTTTTGAATTTGACGAAAAGAATGTTAAAAAAATAACATTTTAAATCAATCTTTTTTGTGCCATTCTTGAGTAAATATATGCTGATAAGGGCAAAAATGGGGCTGTCAGATTTCGACAAATATTAAAATAAATCAATTTTAGAAAATATGTACAAATCGTTATTTTAATTTACAAAAAACTTGATGTAATTTGTATATAGATTATTTTAAGTCAATAGAATATAATTTTCGCAGTTCGATTTTGAGAGGAGTTCATACTATGAACGAATATATTGAAAAAGTAATATCCACCGTTGAAAAACGTGACGGTGAAAAAACAGAGTTTCTTCAGTGCGTAAGAGAAGTTCTTTCTTCTCTTGAAAAAGTTATTGAAGTTCGCCCTGAATATGTTGAAAACGATATCCTCGGCCGTATGGTTGAGCCTGAGCGTGCAGTTTCTTTCCGCGTTGCATGGGTTGACGATGCAGGCAAAACTCAGGTTAACCGCGGTTTCCGTGTTCAGTTCAATTCAGCAATCGGCCCCTACAAGGGCGGTTTGCGTTTCCATCCCTCTGTTAACTCAAGCATTATCCACTTCCTCGGCTTTGAGCAGACCTTCAAAAACAGCCTTACAGGTCTTCCCATCGGCGGCGGTAAGGGTGGCTCTGACTTTGATCCCAGAGGTAAGAGCGACGGAGAAATTATGCGTTTCTGCCAGGCATTTATGACTGAGCTTTACAGACACATCGGCCCCAGCATCGACGTTCCCGCAGGCGATATCGGTGTAGGCGGCAAAGAAATCGGTTACCTCTTCGGTCAGTATAAGCGCATCAGAGGTGCTTATGAAAACGGTGTTCTCACCGGCAAGGGTCTTCCCTACGGCGGTTCTCTCATCCGTCCCGAAGCAACAGGCTACGGTGCTACATACTACGCTTGTGAAGTGTTCAACCACTTCGGTGATGATATCAAGGGCAAAACCTTTGCTGTTTCAGGCTTCGGTAACGTTGCATGGGGTGTTGCAAAGAAGGTTGCAGAGCTTGGCGGTAAGGTTGTAACAATCTCAGGTCCCGACGGCTATGTTTATGACCCTGACGGAATCGTAACAGAAGAAAAGATTAACTTCATGCTTGAAATGCGTGCATCAGGCCGTGATAAGGTTCAGGATTACGCTGATAAATTCGGTGTTGAATTCTTCCCCGGTCAGAAGCCCTGGGGTGTTAAGGTTGACGTTGCAATGCCTTGCGCAACTCAGAATGAAATTGATATGGAACAGGCAAAGAAAATCGTTGCAAACGGGGTTCCTTATTACATTGAAGTTGCAAATATGCCCACAACAAACGAAGCTCTTGAATACCTCAAAGAAAACTGCAAGGCTGTTGCTCCTTCAAAGGCAGTTAACGCAGGCGGCGTAGCAGTTTCTGCTCTTGAAATGAGCCAGAACTCAATGAGATATTCATGGACTGCAGACGAGGTTGACGCAAAGCTCAAGCAGATTATGAAAGACATTCACGATAACTCTGCAAAGGCTGCTGAGCAGTACGGCTATGGTTATGACCTTGTTGCAGGTGCAAACATCGCAGGCTTCCTCAAGGTTGCTGATGCTATGATTGCTCAGGGTATCTATTAATTTAATAAACATTTTGAGGCAAGTGTCAGAACTTGCCTCTTTTTTGTTGACTTAATGTAGTCTTTATTGTAAAATCAGAATATCAATTTAGAAAATAAGGAGGGCTATTATGTCTGCTCTTATGACAATCTTTTCCCCTGTAATCGCATTCATCCTTGCGCTTATCACTCCTTTTGCAACAATGATTTGCTACGACCCCCTTGCACCTTACGACAAGGAAATTGCCGTTGCGGAAGAAAAGGCAGGCGGTTATATGAAAGGCATCTGCCACGCTGACCCCGATTATGATTTGCTTCACGAGGCAAACATCGGCTGGATTCGTGACGATATTCCTTTTCCCTTTGATGAAAACGGCAAGCTTGACAAAGGCTATGTTTCATGGAAGGCCGAAATTCAGGAATATGTTGATAACGGAATGAAGGTTATGGCAATCACTCCTTATCCTGATGATTATATTGCATACGGTCTTGACCCCCGAAACCCCGAGGATGTTGAAGGAATTCAGGATATTGCCCGTTTTTATCTTGAAGACCTGAAGGGTCTTGTGGGTGCAATTCAGGTCACCAATGAAATGGGAGTTGACCGTTTTACTTATCCTCTTACAATGGACGAAGCATATGAATTCATAGGTATGCAGCTTGAGGCAATGAACCCGGTTAAGGGTGATGTTCTTGTGGGCTATAATATGACAGGCACATTCATAGCTTCAATGCCTTTTGAAATGGCTGAATATCACAAATATTGTGATTATATCGGCGTTGATATGTACCTTGGCTGCTTTGAAAATGTTTTGAAAAATTCTGATCAGATTATTGCAATTCTCAGCTTTGTCAGGCGTGTAACAGGATTGCCTGTTATTGTTTGCGAGTTTGGTTATATCGGCCTTGGTGAGCAGAAAACAAGAGCAGAAAAAAATGAAATTCTCAGGCAATACGGTTATGCCAATGAAGCTGAAGCGGCTGCGGATATTGACAATTTCATCTCAAAGCTTCCGCCGGATTTGGCAGCAGAATTTGAAAAATATGCCGATGAAACTCCTGAGTACAGAGCAGATCAGATGTTTAATGATGAGTATGCAAACCATCTTTACACCGAGCTTCAGGCAGGTTACGGGCTTTACGACTTTCCTCACACTCCCGAGGGTCAGGCAGAGTTTTTCTCATATATTATTCCCAAAATAATGTCCCTTGATTTTGTAATCGGCTCATTCATTTATTGTTGGCACGACAGCGGTGATTGTTATGTTTGCGGTCAGGAGGAATGCCCTGTTGAAACCAAATGGGGCCTTGTTGACGGTGATGGTAATCCCAAGCCTTCATATTATGCCGTGAAAGAAGCCTTCGCTGACGAAGAAAAGCCCGAGGAAGAAAAAGACCTTGGCACGCAGGCAAAAGAGGTTGCGTACAAGGTGGGCCTTTACACAAAGAGCTTTTTAATGGAATTAGGTCAGGCTATCGAAATTGCAATAGTATCAGCAAAATAAAGTTAAAGCACAGCGGTTTAAAACTGCTGTGCTTTTTGTGGATTTAGTGGGATTTTTTCTTTTTGTAATACACGGCAGCGGAAGCACCGAAAACAACAATACATCCGCAGGCACCTATGATTACAAACACGGGCAGAATATCAAAAGCCTGACCTATATAATCTCTGTTGAATTTATAGCTCACAGTAAGGGTTTCGTCATCAAATTCAATGCTTCTTTGGAGCTCGCCCATAGGTGAATCCTCTTGGTAAACGTTCTGTTGCTTGAATTCCCGTGCTTCTTGGTGAGAGTCAAATTCAAACTGCTTCTCAGCAGTAAGGGCAGTTACAGCCGACAATTCATAACCGTTTTTGCCTTCGTTAAAAACATAGTTCAGCTCCTGCAGATATAAAACATATTTATCTGTGTCTTCCCGGTATTCTTCATCTGTTAGATAATAAAGGCAACGATAGTCTGTTACATAATCCTTTAGCTTGTAATATTCATTCTCGGCTGCTTCAAGGTTGGGATATTGATAACCCACTGCGTGGGTGAAGCAGAATTTGCAGGGGATAGTTGACTCGACTGCTACCGAAACAAAGGGGAAAACAACCGACACAATGATTATAACCGCAATGATAACCGACGTTGTTTTAATGTGCTTTTTGCGGCAGCGTTTTTCCTCCGGTGAAAGCTCAGGCTCGGAGATTTTATATTTTTTGTGAAGCACCGAGTGGATTTTGTAAGCCGCCAATCCTCCTGCAACCGCTGTAGCAGGTAAGGCGGCGAACAGCATTGAGGGGCCGTCCATAATGATATTAAGAATGAGCCCGAGCAATGATACAACCGATAAAAATGAAACGATTGTAATATAATTAATTGCTTTTTTGCTGATGGCTTCAATTCCTTGATTGTCTGCAAAGCCTTCACCTTTAACACCTGAAACGAAATTGTTGAACGCAATCAGTGCAACTGTAACCGAAGCTCCGATGAGAAGCAGAATGATTACATAGCCAACCCACAAAACATTGTAGTTATATACAATATCGCTGACTGTATATGACAGCAAAAGAGCAACGGCACCAAGCACAATTGAAATAATTGAGCTGTTTGTCAGCTTCACCGATGCTTTTTCAATGAGGTATTTCAGTCGTTCCTCACTTTTTGAGCTTTTTACTTCCTGCTGAACTGCATTTGAAAATTTTTCTCCACGCAGAATTTCATCAACTGTGACGGAATAAAGCTCTGCAATGGCGGGGAGCATCATTATTTCGGGGCAGCCCTCATCGCGCTCCCATTTGCTGACGGTTTTGTTAGAAACATTCAGCTTGTCTGCAACCTCCTGCTGTGTCATTCCGTTGGCTTTTCTCAGCGCGGCGAGGAAAGTGCCTATAGTTTTCTTTTCCATATTGAAACCTCCTTTGGTGGCTTCATTCTGCAACAAGTAGAGTTCTTTTTCAACTCACGGACAGTAGATTTTGTCTACGAAGCGTAGATTATACTTAATTATACTGTTTTATGCTGCCAAAAGCAATTGTTGTTGCAATTTCTCTCACAAAAATGAGAGTCTTTTTTTGTCAAAAATGTATATATGAAATTTTACTGCCGATATGGTAAAATAAGCTATCAATTTTAAACGAGGTGTTTATATGAAAAAGGTATTATCCGTTTTTCTCGCTGTTGTGCTTCTTGTTGTGGCAGTTATGCCCTCATTTGCAACAAGCGATAAATGCAACTGCGGTGAGGCTCCGCTGATTTATGTTGCTGCTCTTGGCAGCGGTACTCTCACCCTTGATGAGGGAACAGAGAACGAGCGTACACTCTTCCGTCCCGAAATCGGTGAAATTCTTCCCGACCTTCTTCCCATTGTTCCTGCGGCTGTTAAGCTTGTTGCCGACAAGAATTATGACGCTTTCGGTGACGTTCTCATCGGTTGCGTAAATTCTGTTTTCGGTGAGCTCACTCTTGACGAAAACGGCAATTCAAGTGACAGAGTAACCTGCGAAGAATTCCACCCCGATTCAGCTGACCACGGTCTTGATTACAGCTACTATTTCGGCTACGATTTCAGACTTGACCCTGTTGAAAATGCAAAGCTTCTTCACCAGTTTATTCAGGAAGTCAAAGAAATCACAAAGCACGACACAGTCCGCTTCCGCGCTTCAAGCATGGGCGGCGTTGTAACAATGTCTTACATCCGTCTTTACGGCACAGCAGACATCGAAACAATCATTTTCCAGTGTTGCCCCCTTCAGGGCACAGCCGTTGCAGGTGAGCTTTACAACGGTCTTGTTGAAATCGATAAGAACGCTCTCAAAAACTATGCGTCTCAGGCTCTTCCCGAGCTTGGCAGTGACTTCCTTTCAGGCATCCTTCTTGCTTTGATTGAGTCACTTGATATGGCAGGTGTGTGGGATTCACTTCTCCTTATTGCCGATGACCTTATTCTCAACCTTAAGGACAGAGTTTTTGCAGAATGCCTTATCCCGATTTTCGGCACATTGCCCGGCATCTGGAGCTTTGTTCCCGATGAATATTACGAATCAGGCAAAGAATTTATGCAGCTTGACCCTGTTAAGAATGCAAAGCTTATTGAAAAGCTTGACTTCTATCACTACGAGGTTCAGGCAAAGTGTGCAGAGCTTGTTGCCCAGGCCAAGGCAAGCGGCACCACAATGTATAACGTTCTCGGCTACGATATGCAGAGAACTCCTCTTGTAACCGCTCACAGAGAAACCTCTGACGGCACTGTTGACACAAAATACGCTTCAATGGGTGCAACCTGTGCTCTGATTGGTGAAACCCTTCCCGAAGATTATGTTCAGGCAAAATATCCCGAAAAGAACTTTATGTCTCCCGACAGAATGATTGACGCTTCAACCTGCGTTATGCCCGAAAACACATGGTTCATCAAGGATATGCTCCACTCCACCACTCACGACGGTCACGGTGAGCTTTACAGAATTATGTTTGAAAGCGAAAAGCAGCTCACAGTTTTTGATATGGAAGAATATCCTCAGTTCCTTCAGAACGATGTTATCAATCAGGGCTTCTATCCTGTTGAAGCAGAAACTGACGACAGCATCATGGGAGCTGTTGATGATTTGCTCAATCAGTTCACATTCACAAAGCTTGTTGAGCTTGTTTTCAAAGTGATTTATTCAATTCTCGGTATGTAATTTTAAAATTTATCCCGATATCTTCGTGATATCGGGATTTTTTTGTAAAAACATCTGTACTTTTTAAAACAAAAGATATATAATACCAACGATTTATAAAAGATTTACTGCTTTGCAGTGAAAGGATTTTGTTCAATGAATGTAATTGTTGCAGGTGACGGCAAGGTCGGTCAGGCAATCACAAGGCTTCTTTCTGATGAGGGTCATGATATTGTTCTGGTTGACACAAACCGTGACGTTATGGAAGATAATCTTCAGCAATATGATGTTATGACAGTTGTTGGCAACAGCGCCACAATGGCAACCTTGCAGGAAGCCAATGTTGAGCAGTCAGATCTGTTTATTGCGGCAACAAGCGCCGATGAAATCAACATTCTCAGCTGCCTCACCGCCCGCAAGCTTAATCCCTTTATTCACACAATTGCCCGTGTGCGAAATCCTGAATATACCGAGCAGCTTTATCTTATGCGCAGTGATCTCGGTCTTTCAATGATTATTAACCCCGAAAAGGAAGGCGCGCAGGAAATATTGCGCCTTATTCAGCTCCCCGGTGTTCTCAAAAGAGAAACCTTTGCAAAGGGTCGTGTTGAAATTGTTGAAATCAGAATTCCCGAAAAAAGCATTCTTGACGGTGTGAGCATCAACAACCTTACCCACGCTCTCAAGGGCAGGAAGGTGCTCGTCTGCGTTGTTTCACGCAATGGCAAGGCATTTATTCCCACAAGTGACACAATGCTCAAGGCAGGGGATCACATTTTTGTCACAGCCCCGGTTGCAATTCTTTCATATCTTCTCAAAAAGCTTGATGTTACGCAGAAAAAAATCCGCCACGTTATGATTATTGGCGGCGGCAGAGTGAGCTATTATCTTGTCAGGACTCTTGTTGATGCAGGTATCAAGGTTAAAATAATTGAAAAAGACCGTGAAAGATGTGAGCATCTTATTGAGATTCTTCCCGACGAGGTTGCAATCATCCACGCTGACGGCTCTTCGCAGGAGGTGCTTGACAGTGAAGGTATTTCAGAAATGGATGCGCTCGTTACCCTCACAGGTGTTGATGAGCAGAATGTTATTGCTTCAATGTACGGCAATTCTCAGGGAGTGCCTCACATTGTAACCAAAATCAACCGCACCGAAATGACAGGTATGATTGAAAACCTGCCTATCGGAAGTATGGTGAGCCCAAAAGAGCTTTGCAGCGCAAACGTTGTGCAGTATGTCCGTGCTCTCGGCAATCAGGCAGGTGCCGCTGTTGCCCTTCACCGAATTGCAAACGGCAGGGCCGAAACCCTTGAATTTGTAATTAACGAATGTTCCCGCCATGTGGGTGATCCTCTTAAAAAGGTGAAGCTCAAAAAGAACATTCTCATTTCCTGCATAACTCACAGAGGCAAAACGGTTATTCCCGACGGTAACGCATCTTACGAAATAGGCGATACAGTAATTGTTGTTACCAACCGAGAAGACCCCATTTTGCAGTTTAACGATATTTTTGCATAAGCCTGACTGTGAGGTAATTTTTCAATGAATGTTAAATATGTTTGCCGTATAACAGCATACACTGTTTTTTTGACAGGTGCTTTTATGATTGCTCCTGCAAGTGTTGCGTTGTTTGACGGTGAAATCAAAAATATGCTGATGTACCTATCTGTTATCGGTATGCTGATTCTGACCGGGTTAATTCTGTTTGCAATCAGCCGCAATTATAAGCCGAATCTGTATGCTCAGGAGGGTATAGCGGCTACGGGTATTTCGTGGATTGTAATGTCTGTTTTCGGTGCTGTTCCTTTTGTGCTGACAGGTGAAATTACGAGATATGTTGATGCTTTGTTTGAAGCCGTTTCAGGCTTGTCAACAACAGGCGCATCAATTCTCAATGATGTGGAAGTGCTTTCAAGGTGCAATCTGCTCTGGCGAAGTCTGATGCATTGGATGGGCGGTATGGGTGTGCTTGTGTTTATGCTTGCTGTTGTTCCTCAGGCAAAGAAAAGCGGAGGTTCGGGTATTTACCTTATGAAGGCAGAAAGTACCGGCCCCAGCGTAAGCAAGTTTACTCCGCATCTTCGACAGACGGCTAAAATTCTGTATGTTCTTTATGTTTTGCTTACAGTAATTTGTATGTTCTTTTTGTTGTTTGGTGATATGCCTTTGTTTGATAGCGTGTGCCTTGCTTTAGGTACCGCAGGAACAGGCGGCTTCGGCATTGTGAATGACAGTGCGGCAAGTTATTCGCCATATGTTCAGGATGTTTTGGCTGTCTTTATGATGATGTTCGGTATCAATTTCACAATGTATTACCTTTTACTTCTCGGGCAGATTAAGAACGTGTTCAAAAACGAGGAACTTAGAACATATTTAGGCATAATTGCTGCCTCAGTTATTTTCATATCTGCAAACATTTATAGTGCCTACGGCTCAGTCAGAGAGTCCGTTCATCACGCGTTTTTCCAGGTCACAAGCATTATAACCACAACTGGTTTTTCGAGCGCTGATTTTGAGCAGTGGCCCGCGTTCTCCAAAGGGATTTTGTTTATGCTGATGTTTGTGGGCGGCTGTGCCGGAAGCACGGGCGGCGGACTTAAGGTTTCACGTTTCCTGATGCTTGTTAAAAACATTTTCAGAACAATCAAGCAGACCCTTCACCCCAAGAGAATTTATATGGTTAAAATGGATGGCCATACGGTCAAGGAATCCGTAGCCAACAGCGTTGACGGTTATCTTGCCGTTTACTGTATGATTATTCTCTTCAGCTTTGCCATAGTTTCTCTTGATGACTATTCCCTTGGCACAAATTTCTCGGCAGTTGTTGCCTGTTTCAACAACATCGGCCCCGGCTTCGAGCTTGTGGGCGCAACCTCTAACTACAGTCATTACAGCGACTTATCAAAAATAGTTTTCATAATTGATATGCTCCTTGGCAGACTCGAAATTTTCCCGCTTCTTGCATTGCTGAGCCCGGACCTCTGGAGCAGAAAGAGATAAATCAATCCGATTATCCGAAAGGGTAATCGGATTTTTGCATATAAAAAGGGGAGGGTAATAACCCTCCCTGAAAGAATGACTTGTTTTATTCGGACTTTGCGGCAAGCTCAGCTTCTTCTTTTTTGCCGATGTTGTAAATAAATGCCATTGCAAGGAATGCAATGAGTGAACCTGCTGCAAGAACAATGAAATAAAGGCTTTTAACCTTGTCACCGAAATCTGCTGCCTGAACTGCGTTTTCACCTTCGACAAAGCCGATAGCAATAAGTCCCCATGAAACAACTGCCTGACCGATACCCTGAGAAAGCTTGCGGAAGAATGAATACAAAGCGTAAAGTGAGCCTTCCTCACTCTTGCCTGTTTTTCTGTAGCTCACTTCAATGCAGTCAGCTACAATTGCCCACACAGAAATCTGGAAAACGGCATTGCCCACATTCAGACCCATAAGGCAGACGATGTAGATAAGCATACCTGTCATATCTGCTGAAATGGGAACAAACAATGAAACAAGACCTGAAACTGCACCGATGAGCATGCAGGTTACGATAACGGATTTTTTGCCGAATTTGGCGGTAAGCTTTCCTAAAAGAGCCATAAACACAATCATAGGTGCGTATGAGCCGATCATAGCAATACCAACCTTGCCTGTGTCCTGGAAGAAATACTGGAAAACCATATTGTTGAGAGCCATTGTTGAGTTGAACAGTGCAACAGAAGCTACCGACGCAATAGTTGCACCAACCATAGCTCTGTTGGTGAAGAAGGATTTGAAAGCGGAGAAGAATGCTGTCATACCTGTTGATTGCTGAGCATTTTCGTCACGCTGAACTCTTTCTTTAACCAGCTTTGTTGTGCCCCAGAGAGTTGCAAAAGCGGCAATTGAAACACCGAGAGCAACGGGGAGAAGTGTTTCACCCTTGAGGATTTCTTCTTCAATGCCTGTAACGGGGTTTGTTACCTTGTTGTAAACAATACCGGGGAGAACAATCATAATCACGATTGCGGGCAAAGCAGCACCGATGCTGCGGAAGGTTGAAAGAGAAACTCTTTCCTGAGGGTCGCTTGTGATAACGCTGTGAAGTGAGCCGTAGGGCACGTTAACCATTGTGTAGGCGATTGACCAAAGACAATAGCCGATAAGACACCAGGCGTATTTGCCTGCATATGAAAATGCAGTAACGGGAGCAAACAGCATAACGTTAAAAACAACGAGAATCAAGCCGCCGGCAATAATCCAGGGCATATATTTGCTCTTTTTGCCAAGTCTTTTTGTGTCAACAAGGTTGCCGATAACAACGTCATTAACAGCGTCGAATGCTTTTGAAATAAGAATGATGATTGCATAGTCTTCTGCTCTGATGCCGATATACTGAAGGTAAAACAACTGCATAAAGGTTGAAACAAGCTGGAACGAAAATCCGCAGCCCATATCACCCATAGCATAGCCCAGCTTATCGCGCCAGCCAAAAGGTCTGATTTTTGTGTTTTCCATATTTCTCACCTTTCCTGAAAAAAATATTGGTAAAGTTATTATACTAAATTTTTTATCTCTTTGCAACTGTAAAATATTTGACGGATATAGTATCGGCTTTTAATTCAGGAGTTGATGTTTTTTGTGATGTTTTTTTAACTCAGGGTCAAATATTAACATTCTTTGAACACTTTTTCAACACAGAAGGCAAAAATGTTCAGTTTTGCTATTTACAAGGCCGGTTTTTTGTGGTAAAATACAAAGTGAATTATTATGAAACAGGAAGTGATTTTTATGTCTCTTGCAGATATCGGTGTACTTTTCGGTGAAGCTTCTATGGCTTTGGTCAACAAAGCAACCAAAGACCCTATGGGCGCACAGCGTAAAACCCTCAAAAGAATTCTTTCTTGGAACAAAAACAGCGAGCTGGGCAAAAAGCTTGGCTTGGGTGAAATCAAATCCATTGAAGAATATCAGGCAAAGGTTCCTCTTTCAACCTATTCCGATTATGAGCCTTATGTTGAATATATGATCAAAAACAAAGGCAAAAATCCGATGTTCACAGGTCCCAACATTCGTTACTGCTCATCATCAGGCAGCGTTGGTAAGCCCAAAATCCTTCCAAAGTCTGCTATGGACTTGTGGAATATGCAGTGCCACGGCTTTTCCTGCACACTTGCTGTTACCAAAAAGCATCTTGCAAAGCTTGGCAAAAAAATGCCCTCTCAGATAGGACCTCTTGTTCTTATCCTCACAGGTCATCCTCTTGAAGACGGAAAAATGTGCAACGGTGCAGGTCAGGTTCCCCTTACATACCTTAAGCCCCTCACAAGATTTTTCTGCACTTCTCCCACATCATTGCTTTATCCCGAGCACGAGGAGCTTCTTGATACATCATATCTTCAGCTTCGCTTTGCTCTTGAAAACAGAAACGTAAACTATCTCGGCTCACTTGTTGCAACACTTCTTACAACAATGTTTGACTACCTTGAAGAAAACTGGGAAATGCTTTGCGATGACATCGAAAAGGGTATCATCAACCCCAACATCAAAATCACTCCCGACCTTTACAAGGCATATTCAAAAAAATTCAAGCCCAACCCCGAAAGAGCTGCTGAACTCCGCCGCGAGTTTGAAAAGGGCTTCGATACTCCCATTGCTCCCCGTATCTGGCCCAACCTTACATGGGCATACGGTATGGTTGGTTCAAACCTCAAGGTTTATGTTGATAAGCTCCGCAAGTCAATCGGTGACATCCCCATGCACAATATGGGCTTTGCCGCTGCTGAGGGCTTCTTCTCAATGCCCACAGAGCTTGACGTTCACGACGGTGTTCTTCTTCCTCATTGCCTTTTCTTCGAGTTCATCCCTGTTAACGACGATGAAGAAGATCCCGATGAAAATGCAACACCCTTGCTCATCTCTGACCTCGAAGTGGGCAAAAAGTATGAAATTGTTGTTACCAACTACTCAGGTCTTTACAGATACAGAATGGAAGACGTTGTTACCGTTACAAGAATGTATAACAACACTCCCCAGATTGAGTTCCTTTACAGACGCAATCTCGGCATGAACCTTGCCAATGAAAAAACATCCACCGCAATGGTTGACGCTGTTGTTGCTGACTTGGCAAAGGAAATGGATAACGAGTTTGTCGGCCACAGCCTTTATGCTGACCATTCAACAAATCCTCCCCGTTACACAATGCTTCTTGAAGCAAAGAAGCCCGTAAGTGAGGAAGAAAGACAGAAGTACATTCAGATTGTTGACGATAAATTCAGCGCTTATAACGAAAAATATTTCAAATACCGCCGCTGGGGTATGATCAACGTTCCCGAGGTTCTTTTCCTCAAGGAAAAAACATATTGGGATTACAGAGAGTATCTCCGCTCACAGGGTAAGGTGCTCAACCAGATCAAGCCCGTCACTATCATCAACACTCCCGAAAGAGAGCAGTTCTTCTTCTCACATGTTGAAACACAGGCTGTTCTTCCTGTTGAAATTGAAAAATAATAGGAGCATTATAAATGTTTTTTAAAAAAGCTTTATCAGTTTTATTAAGCCTTGCAATAATTTCTTCTTTGGTTGCTGTTGCTTTTCCGTCAGCTTCAGCTCTCAATGTTTACACCGACATTCCCACGGTTTATATTGAGGGTCAGGGCTACGGACTTGAAATTCCCGAAGAGGACGGCTCCTTCCGTCAGATTTACGGTATTCAGATTCCCGAGGGCTACATTGAGCAGGCTGTTGAAGAAAACATTGATGTTTTCCTTCTTGCAGTTCTCACACAGCAATGGGGCGATTTCTGTGACGTTATCTATGAAAAGTTTTCTTATCTCTACAGAGAGCTTAAGCTTGACGAAAAAGGTCAGCCTCAATACGGCAGTCAGTCAACCTGGGAATGGTCAAGAGATTCAATTTATTACTATCCCACAACTGCTGACGGCGGCTATGAATTTAATCAGTTCAGATATCATTATGACTGGCGCCTTTCACCTTATCAGATAGCTGATGACCTTCACGAATACATCAAAACAGTATGTGAGCTTACAGGCCACGAAAAGGTTGCTCTTGTTGGTCGTTGCCTCGGCACCTGTGTCACAATGGCTTATGTAGAAAAGTATGGCACAGAGTATGTTGCAGACCATATTATGTATGCGAGTGCGCTTAAGGGTGTTGACTTCTGCTCACAGGCATTCTGCGGCAATCTTTATCTCCCTGCCGACGGTGTTGAAAGATTTGTTTATGACATCGACCTTGGCCTTACACAGACTATGACCGATTTGCTCCAGTCTTTTGTAACCGTTGCCAACGAAACCTACGGTCTTGACGTTGCGTTGTGGTCAATCAACAATGTTCTGCCCCAGATCAAGTATGATCTTTTCCCAAGACTTCTCAGAGATACCTATGGCTCATTCCCTTCATATTGGGCTATGGTTGGTGAGGATTATTATGAAGAGGCAAAGGAGCTTGTTTTCCACGGCGCAGATATGGAGCTGTATGCTGACTTTATTGATCTCATTGACAGCTATCATTACAACGTTCAGGTTCCTGCAGAAGAAATCATCAAAAAGCAGTATGAAGAAGATGGTGTTGAATATTACAACATCACAAAATACGGAATGCAGTCTGTTCCCGTAACCAATAACGGGGACGACCTTTCCGACAGATATGTTGATATTCCCGGTGCTTCTCTGGGCGCAACAGTTGGCACAATCAACGATGACCTCAGCGATGATTATATTGCCGCCGCCAAAGAAAACGGCCTTGGCAAATTCATTTCACCCGACAACAAAATTGATGCTTCAACCTGCCTTTATCCCGAAAAGACATGGTTCATCAAAAACCTTAATCATAAGGAATTCCCCGATGAAATCAACCTTCTTATGGCAGAAATGATTAACAACCCTGATTTCAGTGTTGATGATAATGCGGGCTATCCTCAGTTCCTTGTTTTTGACAAAGAAATCAACAATGTTGTTCCTATGACTGCTGATAACGAAAACACCACTGTTAAGTGGGAGGTTTCTTTCTGGGATGCTTTGAAAAAGTTGTTTGAAGCAATTTTTGCGTTGATTGCAGAGTCAATGAATGAAGCTGAATAAGAGGTGAAAAAATGAAAAGTTTTTTCGAAAAGTCACTTTCAATTCTTTTGAGCCTTACAATTGTTTTTTCGCTGGTTGCCGTTTCTTTCCCAAGCGCTTCAGCTCTTGATGTTTACACAGATATCCCCACAGTTTATGTTGAGGGTCAGGGCTACGGACTTGGCATCAAGCAGGAAGATGGCTCATATGACCAGGTTTACAGCATTGAAATTCCCGAGGGCTATATTGAAGCTGCAGTTGAAGAAAATATTGATGTTTTTCTTCTTGCTGTTGTAACTCAGGATTGGGATGATTTCTGTGACGTGCTTTATGAGAAATTCACCCCTCTTTATGCTGAAATCAAGCTCGATGAAAAAGGTCAGCCCGCTAACGGAAGTACCGTTATGTGGGAATGGTCAAAAGAAACCCTTAACACAAGCACAGTAAACGGCGGTTATGAATTTGACCAGTTCAGATATCATTATGACTGGCGTCTTTCTCCCTATCAGATAGCCGAAGGACTTCATGAATATATCAAGGCTGTATGTGAGGTTACAGGTCACGACAAGGTTGCTCTTGCGGGACGTTGCCTCGGCACCTGTGTCACAATGGCATATATGGAAATGTATGGCGGTGAATATATTGCTGACCATATTATGTATGCCAGCGCACTCAAGGGTGTTGATTTCTGTTCACAGGCTTTTTGCGGCAACCTTTATCTTGAATCAGACGGTGTTGAAAGATTTTTCTATGATATTGACCTCGGTCTTGACGCAACAATGACAGATTTTATTCAGGGCTTCCTCACGGTTGCCAACAAAACAGAGGGTCTTGACCTTGCCTTGTTAGCCGTCAATAACGTTTTACCAAAAATCAAATACAATCTTTATCCAAGGCTTCTCAAAGATACCTACGCTTCATTCCCTTCGTATTGGGCAATGGTAGAGGAGGAGTATTATGATGAAGCAAAACGCGTAGTGTTTGACGGTATGGATATGGATGTGTATGCCGATTTCATCGACCTTATTGACAGCTACCATTATAATGTTCAGATTCCTGCTGAAGATATCATCACACAGCAGAAAGAAGAATTGGGTATCGATTACTACAACATCACCAAATACGGAATGCAGTCAGTTCCCGTAACCGAAAATGCTGACACCCTTTCCGACAGATATGTTGATGTAAACGGTGCTTCTCTTGGCGCAACAACAGGCACAATCAGCACTGATCTGAGCAACGATTATATCGAAATTGCTAAAATTAACGGCAAGGATAAATACATATCTCTTGACAAAAAGATTGATGCTTCAACCTGTCTTTATCCTGACCAGACCTGGTTCATCAAAAATCTCAACCATAAGGATTTCCCTGATGTGGTAAATCTTCTTATGGCAGAGA
>JAZQYU010000064.1:0-9992 GCA_045633685.1 Acutalibacteraceae bacterium
AGGCAGCGAACAAAGAGATGAGATTTACACAGTAAGACTGCAATAGTATTTATATTTTAAAATAGATATATAAAGTTAAATGAGGAGATATTTTGGAGTTCTACTCCTTAAAGTATCAACTCTCAAATATGTTTTATAGCACTTGACAATATAAATATTTATATCTATAATTTAATGTAAATAAGCAAACCATAGGTGATTTATTAATGAACGAAAAAATTTCAGTTATTATTCCCGTGTACAATGTTGAAGAATATTTAGCAAGATGTCTTGAATCGGTTATACAGAATACATATAAAAATATTGAAATCATTTGTATCGACGATGGAAGCACAGATAATTGCAATGATATTTTACGTGAATTTGCCTCAATCGATAACCGAATTAAAATAATAAAAAAAGAAAACGGCGGTTTATCCTCTGCTCGCAATGCTGGTTTAAGGTTCTGTTCGGGTGAATTTGTTTCTTTTGTTGACTCCGACGATTGGATCCATCCACTCCACTTTGAAACACTTTTGAAAATCCAAAACACCCATAACTCCGACATTGTAATCTCGGATTTAAAAACTGTTTCAAAAAAAAACGAATTTGAAAATATTATATTTGAAAGTCTTAATGTACACGAATTGAGTCTTGAACAGATTTATTCAAACCATAATACTAAAAGCTATGTCACTGGAAGGCTTTTTCGTAAAAGTATAATTAAAAATACAATATTTCCTGAAGGAATTGTTTTAGAAGATGCACTCTTCAACGCATTAGTTATGTGTAAGACTCATCCGTTGAAGGTAACCCACGTCCATGTCGCAATGTATTATTATTTTCAGCGTCAAGCTTCACTCGTTCATAAAATCAATGGTAAAGATTTAGTTGAGCTTAGTGAAGTTTACTTAACACATACACTTAGCGAAACTGATAAACAAGCAAAAAAAATATTTGCAATAGAAACAATTAAACGCACACTGTTTGCAAGATATATACTATCTTTTTCCAAAGAAAACATATCTGAAAAGGAAAAGTGCAATCACATACTTAATTCATCAATTAAACAACTTAACAAACTAAACTGTGTGTCACGCAAGGTTTTAGTAAAATATTTTGTTCTGTACAGAATGCCGCAAGCATATAGATTGTTCAGAATAATTAGTGACCCCACTATGTTAGAATGGGAAAAAAGTCAAAAAAATTAATAACATCACAAGTCAGGATCTCCGACCAAGCTGATATTTCCGATGACGGAAGAAATCTCAGCAAAGATAATTGGCAAGTCACCTGGCAAGAAAATTCAGTAGATATTGTTTTAAGAGGCAGCGAACAAAGAGATGAGATTTACACAGTAAGACTGCAATAGTTACATAGAAAAATACAACAAAGTTTAAGGAGGAGAGATTCAGAATCTCTCCTCCTTTGTTTTGTGAAAAGCTATTTAACTTTTTTAAAATTAATATTTTAAGGGTAATCTTTATTATGCATCTTGACGGTAAAATTTACTGCCTAAATCCAAGCAATCTACACCGTTATCATTTTCTATACACGTACCAATAAGTTGAGGATTTTGTTGTGGAAAAACAATTACATATAATTCAAGTTCATCATCGTATTTCCATCTGATTTCATTTGTTATTTCACCGTCTTCATTCTTTACCACAGCAGTATTATCAGCGTTAAATGTCGCGGTAAAATTGTTTTCACTTTTCCATATACCAACAATTGCCTTTTCCGCTTCTGCTTTCTTATTACTTATCTGGGTGTTATATGTTTCTGCGTTATTGTCTGTGTTTTCTTTATCTGTATTATTACCGCAAGCAACAAAAGACAAACACATAACAGCAACTAAAAGTACTGCAATAAGCTTTTTCATATTTTCGCTTCCTTTCGATTTTATTGCAATTGTTTACACAATTGCAATTTCATAGAACACTACGCCGTTGGGAGCGAGGTTGGTTGAAAGATTAAGGGTTGAATTTTCAACTGTTACGGTTTCACTTGCCGGCTTGAGCTGAGCGCACTGCTCATATTTATCGCGAAGGTGAGTGAAATAAATCTCCCTTGCTCTTGCATCGTCGAGGGTTGTGTAGCTTTCAATCTGCGGGTCCTCGGGTGACCAACTGAAGCAATCGTTACCAATGCCGTAGGTCTTTCTGTCCTTCACCCATTCGTCAAAGAAGTTGGCATTATCATCCACAACATAAGCGGTCACTTTAACCTGCTTGCCGTTGAATTGAGGAGCATTGATTGCGAAGCTGAGGTCAACATTCTTTTTATAATTAACCTTGTTTTTGAAGTTATATGCCATAATGCGGAGGGTTCCCGTAGCCTCATCATAGGCCGAAACCGCTTCAACCTCGTTGTTATAAATCACACCGGCATCACCCTTCTGAACATCAACACGCTTTGAGCCTGCAAATTCAGAAATACAATCCGCAATGTGATAGCTGACTGTGGGATATCCGCTGAGAAGCCCGTTTGAAAGGTAACCCCAGGCAGAGAAATAGTCACCATTGGTATCAAAGAGCTGCTTGTAAAGGCGTGCATCATAGGCTGCCTGATAGGTATAACCAACCGTTCTTGTATGAAGCTGGTCAGAATTTTTTCCGCTTGTGTTGCCGCAGAGAATCTTGCCTTCATCAATGCCGAAAATCAAATTTTCAAGCCCTGCTTTTTTAGCAGTTATCTGAAGATAGTTGATAGTTTCGGGCAAGGTATACCCGCTTGTGTATTCACCGGGCTTGCCGTCATAAAAAGAGCCTGAAAGGAAGCACACACGGGTACCTCTTTCCCCTGTTTTGTAGTTTATACCCTTGCCACAATGAAGAATAAAGCTTTCTTCATCCCAAAGGCCTTCGGTAACAGTCATTGAATGGGCACCCACAAAAACATCCTTGCCGATTACATCCTGCAAAGCGGCTACGGTGTAGTCATAAAGCTTGCAATAAGCAACAGCCGTGTCACCTATTGAGCCGTTGGGAGCCTTGAACCACTGCTCGTTTTCATACTCGGTCATAACGCCGAAACGCCAGGAGAGAACCTCCTCGGCGCCGAATTCATCAACAAGCGCCTGAGCAAGAGCCGCCATATAATTGTAATATACATCATAGTCATCGGGCGGATAGATGTTTGTGTCAAAATCCGCACCCTTGACGGCATCGGTAGAATATTTGAGCGGGACGCTGCCCAGCTTGAGGTGGGGCTTTGCGCCAAGAGAAAGAATGCCCTTGCAGTTGTCGATAAGCTTATCAAACTTATAGTCGTCAAGAACATCGAAATTCAGAGGGTCTTCAAACAAATCTCTTGTTGTATTGCCGCCTGAACACTGCATAAGCTGAACATATTCCACAAAGTCGAAGATGTTATATTTGTCATTAGCAGTTGGGTTAATAAACTGACTGCCCATTTCCCAGACGTTGACATTGCTCACAACATTGGGAAGCTCATCCCCAACCTGCGAAGCATCAATTTTAAAAGAATAATTGTTGGCACTATCCCCTGCAGAAAAAACAATGCCGGGAAAAGCCATTATAAGTGAAAGGAGCCAACAGAAAAAATAAGTAACCGCATTCATAATATCACCTTTTCAAAAAAGCTCCGACTTATGCCGGAGCTTGAATTTTAAGCAACTATTTTCATAAGAATTTCTACCATCTGCTTTACGTAGAAAATAGTTCTTTCAATAATCATTGAGTATTTGTCACCAAGATTCTGAACATTGGTGGTGAAGGAGGATGTACCGTAGCCTTCAATAACACCGTTGTTGTCATCAACACCGTCATCATCATAAGCAAAAGCGTAGAGAATTGGTGAAGCAAGAGCAACAAGAGCATATTCAGCGGCGGAAACCTCACCAAAAACTGAAATTGCCAGTTTCATAATTTCTTCGGAAGCAGAGCCGATGCCCATATCCTCAAGGAAAGACTCAGCAATGAGGAAGAGAGTTTTGTCGCCAACGATTGAAAACTCTGTGCGAAGAAGGAGTGCAACGCTTCTGAGAAGGATTGTAACCTCAGTGCTGTAAAGGTCGTAATACTCACTGCCTGAATAATGGAAACCAACAAGCTCTGTCATCAGGTCCCAAAGATTTTCATAATCACTTTCGGGAATTTCAAGGCCGAACTCAGCGGCTCTTTCCTGAACGCTACCCTCACCGTAAAGCGGCATATCAAGGGTATCATTAAGCCCGTTTACAACGGCAGCCACAAAGTCATAATAGATTGCATCTTCATCAAGACCCATTCTTTCAAGCTTGAGATCTCTGCCAAGACGGTACTGAATGCTTGCCTTGAAGAACTGATGAGCATAAACATCGTTCATACCCTCTTTCATAAGGGCAATCTGCTCGGGTGTGTAGCCCTTTACTGTTGAAGTGAGGGCATCAACATCGATTGAATCGATCGATTTTGATTCATACTTGATTTCATCCTCGGTGACAGAGAACATTCTGTATTCAAGAGGATACATAATAAGGCTGGTGTTGGCAAAGTCATAAATCTTGTTACCAAGCAAGCTTGTGAAGGTTGCAGCGTCACTGCAATGCTCATGACCTGAAAAAACAAGCTTGATACCGCTGTCGGCAAAAAGCTCAGCGGTGCTGTAATGCCATTTGATAATGAAGTTCTGGCTGATAATACGCTGAACGGGAAGATGATCAAGAAGATTGTGGTGCATCATAAGGATAGGATATTTACCCTCTGCCTTAGCCTGCTTTGCCTGGTCGCAAACCCACATCACTCTGTCGGTATCCATACCGTCTTCGGTTGAAGCAGTTCTGTGGCAACTGTCAAGGGCAATAAGGCGGTATTTGTCGCTAAGGTCAGCAACATAAGAAATTGAATCATCATCAGTTGCAATTGCTTTGTCCCAGCCAAAATTATAATACAATTCTTTGAAATCCTGCTGAGTGAAATCTCCCTCATTGTAAGAAGCATCATGATTGCCGTTGATGAGGTAAATCTGCTTACCTGTTTCTTTTTCAAATTTTTCAAACTTCGCAGCCATATCAAGGTGCTGCTGAAGAACAACGCGGCCGTCATTTACGATATCACCGGGGATGAGAACGAAATCGCAGCTATCATCCTCAGCGCACTGACGAAGAAACTCGTCAATGATGAAGCCTGCTTCATTCTGAAGCTCTGCACGACGGTTAGCATGCCAGAAAACTTCTTCATAAGGAATGTTTTCTTCAAGCTCTTCTTCAGGGCACACATAATGAAGGTCAGACGCAACTGCAAAATTAAGGTCAGGCTTTTCCTGCGCATTTACGCCAACGGCAACAATACCCAAAAGAATTGCGGCTGTTAAAACAACGGAAAGAATTTTTTTCATAAAAATGCTCCTTTATTTTTCTTTTACCAGAAGATTTTACCATTGACAGAATTTTTTGTCAATGAAATGTTATTTCAAAAACTTGCTTGTGAAATTCTGCTTCAGCCTGAAATTACCCTCAGCGTTGATTTTCACAACGGTTGTGCCTTGCATCCATTCGCTTTCGGGAAGGCCGAATTTATCTCCCATATGGTAAATTTCATACCCTGTCATCTGAACATAAGCCAGAAGCACGCCTTTATACATAGCAGCAAAGTCATTGATATGGTCGTGACCCGAGAAAAATGCTGTTGCGCCCAACTCCCTCGCTCTTTCAAAAAGACCGCTGTTATACTTGGAGCAACCAACGGTTTCGTGCATTTCACCGTAAATCACTTCAGCCTTGCCTGAAGGTTTGCCTGTTGGAATAGGCTTTTCGTCAGGGTCAAAATCCATAACCTCCTGATATTCAGGCACCGGGATGTGCATAAAAATCATTGACTTCACATCACCCTGCTTTGCCTGCAAAGCCCTGATGTGATTTTCGTACCAAACAATCTGATTTTCTTTGATGAAATCGTATGTATTCTCATATTCTTTGGGAAGATTGTACTCTTCAATATATCTCGGATAAATATCTCGACCCGAATCAAAGAGAGAAAGGCACTGTGAAACGTTACCGTCACCATTTAAAATTTCAATAAAGAAATTACCAAAGCCGAACAAATCAGACGGGCCGATTTTAGTCAGGCAATGCTCATATTTTGTGAGGTTTTTGAGCATAAAATATTTGTGAAATTCCTTTTCTTCCCTTGCCTCGTGGTTACCGAAAACAAATGCCCAGTAAATGCCGATATCTTCCATAAATCTTGCAAACTGAACGCTGTCAAACTGCTGATAATCGGTCACAAGGAAGTCCCCTGTGAAAACAACAAGGTCAGGCTTAACATCAGCAATATGTTTATAGAGCATATCCATTGCTTTGTAGATAAGCTTGTTATCACGGTCAACGTGCATATCGGTTGCAAGAAGAATTGTGAATTCATCATTGCTGATTGTACCGTCAGGGTTGAATTTCGCAATAGCGGTTGTATCGTCTGATTGACGGACAATTTTAACATCCGTGCCGATAAAGGGATGCGGCACATTCTTTGAAAAAAGGTGTGCCGGATATTTTCCGTCGGTTAATTTATAAACAAGATCACCTGCGCCAAGCACAACGGCATTGGCGGTTTCTCTCACAAACTCTTCAATAGGTCTCATACAAAACTTCCTTTCGCGTTATAAAGAAATGATAACATAATAATCATATAATTGCAATAAAAAATTGCTCCCTGATTACGCTTCAGGGAGCAAAAATTCAGCTTAACAAAGCAAAAATGCTTTCAAAAATCATTCTGATGATTGCCATTATCAAATCGAGCAAGGATGCTTCGCTTTCACTTGCCTCGGGAGATTCGGGTTCGTTTTCGAGGGTTTCGATGACTTCGTCCTCTGCCGCATCTTCATCGGGGGTCTGGTCGATGAGGTCGAGGTATTCGATGTATGCCGCGTCAGTTAAAAGCTCTTCGTTGCTCTTTGACTGGTCAACGCCTGAAAGGAGCAAGCCTGCCTGCTCAAGGAGAGCAACGTCGAAGGAGTCGATCACTCCGTCGTGGTTGCAGTCGGCGGCTCTGTAAACCGCTTCACTTACGCTATCCTGTGTGAGCAAACCGTTGGCAAGGCAGGAAACAATGATTGAATCCGTACCGTCGTACCAGCCGTCACCGTTAACATCGCCGAAGATAACTGCGGTGAATTCGGTGATAACCGTGTCACCGTCGGTGAGTTCAATATCCGTGCCTGTGCCGATAACTGCGCTGTCGCAGTTGAATGAATAGCCGTCAGTTTCAACCGAAACATAGTCATCAATTGAGGTTGCGCCGGCATCAAAGCCTGAGATTGTGTTGTTTTCAAAATTGATATTCACAACGCCGTTGGTTGAGAAACAGAATGCGGGAACAACCTTTGTGTCTTCCACAAGGCCGCAATAAGAACAGGAATAATTCTTCACTCCGTCGGCGGATGAGGTAGGCTTGGTTACCATTACCCAGCGCATATCGTGGTCAACAGGGTCGGTGATTTCGCTGACATAAGCGTATTTACAAGAAGTACAATAATAAGCTACCATACCTGCGCTCTGACAAGTGGGGTTTGCAACAACTGTTTTGTAGCTGTGAGGCTTGGTGTCTATTACTGTTTCGGAAACCGTTGCACCGCAATCGTCACAGATAACCTTGTCATAACCGTGTTCACTGCAGGTAGAATCCTTGTGCTCCGAGTGAGTATTGTTGTGGTCACAGATAAGCTCATCAAGGCGGATTGTTACAGGAATTTCGCCTGAATTGCTTGAATCATAATATCTTACACCAAGGTAATATACCGTGCCTGCTTTGAATGTGTAAGTGATTGAGAAGTTGCCATTACCTCCGCCGTCATCGTTATATGCAAGCTGATTTTTGTCGGCATCGTAAACATAGCCTAAAGTATCACTGTTGCTTGATGAATAGTAGGTATAAACACCTGAATTTGCAGGGATAAATTTGATATAAACTGTCTCCTCTGCTTTAACCTTGAAGCTTTGCTCAACACCAACAAGAATATCTGAAAGAGCTTTTTCGCATACATCGCATATTCCATCATTGTTCTCATCTGTATGCTTCGGTGTTCTTACATCACCGCAAACATTACAATCAGTATCACAATTATCGTCATATGTATGACCTGATTCAGGATTGATATATCCGCAAAGATCACATTCAGCATCGCAGGGATTGCTGTAAATATGCTCGTGGTCATCGTCAGCAATCAGTTCAAAATCAAATCCATTTTCATTTGCATAAGCTTCGGCTGTTGAGCCGGCATAACCGACGATTGTTGTGTAATAACTTGTGCAACCTGAGGCAAAAGTACAATCTCTGTTATATATCTTCAATTTTTCAAGACTCTGACAATCAGTAAAAGCATTAGCATAAATATTTTTCACGCTAAAGGGTAAAACAATGTCTTTAAGATTACTACAACTTTTAAACGCATTATTTTCAATTGAGGTAACACCGCTTCCAATTATTACACTTGAGAGGTTGGTGCAACCATTAAACGTATCATTTTCAATTGTAGTGACACTGTCAGGGATTGTTACGCTAGTGAGGCTGGTGCAACCAGAGAACGCATAATTTCCGATTGTTGTGACGCTGTCGCCTATTGTGGCGCTTGTGAGGCCGGTGCAATATCTGAACGCAGAACTTCCGATTGTTGTGACACTGTCGCCCATTGTTACGCTGGTGAGGCTGTTGCAGTGTTCGAACGCATACCTTCCGATTGTGGTGACACTGTTACCCATTGTTACGCTGGTGAGACCGGTGCAATAAGAGAACGCAGAATCTCCGATTGAGGTAACGCCGTTGCCGATTACAACACTTCTGACGCCGTTCATAGACGCAAACGAGCTGTTGCTTATACCGGTACAGTCATCACTTATGATTATGTGTTTGATATAAGGCTCATACTGTTTCCATGGTATATCTGCACTGGCAAAAGAAGGCATCTCACCGATGCAATTGATTGTCATTGTATAAGTTTCTTTGTTAATTTCAAAGCTTAACTTTGATGTTACTGTAACAGAAATGATTTTCGCTTCATTTTCACTATATACGTAATAATAAACATAATAGTTATTATAGGCATACTCTTCAGCATAAGAATCCTTATGCACATAAAGTACTAATTCAGATGAGCCAAAAATAAACATATTATAACCAATTGTAGTGACACCTTTGCCGATTATTACGCTTATGAGGCTGTCACAACTCATGAACGCTTCATTTCCGATTGTTGTGACACTGTCGGGGATTATTACGCTTGTGAGACTAGTACACCTATAGAACGCATTAGTTTCAATTGCGGTAACACTGTCGGGGATGGTTATACTTATGAGGCTGGTGCAATTACAGAACACAAAATCTTCAATTGTGGTGACACCGTCAGGGATTGTTACGTTTGTGAGGCTGGTACAATTATAGAATGTATGATTTCCAATTGTGGTGACACTATCGGGGATTATCACACTTATGAGTCCGGTGCAACTTTCGAACGCTCTTTCTCCGATTGCGGTAACACTGTCGGGGATGGTTATACTTATGAGGCTGGTGCAAGAAGAGAACGCCCACGCTCCGATTGTAGTGACTCCGTCAGTAATTGTGACAGATTTGATTGATGAGCGATAATTGCCCCAAGGTGGAGAAGAATCATAAATAAACATTTCACCTGTGCCGGTGATGAGAAGCTCACCTGTTTCGGTGTCGAGAGACCAGGTGAGGTTGTCTCCGCAGGTGCCGGAAAGTTCCTCGGCTGAGGCTTTGGTGGTGAAATTGAGCCAGTCGAGGCTAAGGTCGAGACCGACGAATCCGCTCAGGGGCGCGGCGGTAACGAGCATAACCGCAACGAGGATTGTTGAAATAATTTTGCTTAAACGAGTTTTCATATAACCACTCCTAACAGGAAAATTATAATTTCCCCAAAGATAAAAGTCAAGCAATTTTAAGGCTTCTCCTTGAGGAGAAGCTGTCACGAAGTGACTGATGAGGTGGAAAATATTAGCCGTATCAACCCGTTTTACAGCAAATATTGGCCCCCTTGCCTAAAGGGGGCTGGCA
>JAZQYU010000065.1:0-73256 GCA_045633685.1 Acutalibacteraceae bacterium
CATATTCAATAATTTCACCGGGGTTACGCTGAATAACCTCCTGCAAAACTGTCTTATGGTCTTTGAAGCCTCTGTGCTTCTTGACCGCTTCATCTATGTATTTCAAAACAAATCCCTTTGCCGCATCCATTCCTCCGTCGAGATAAATGGCGGCAATCAATGCCTCAAAGGCATCTGCCAGAATAGACGGTCTTTTGAAGCCCTCGGTGCAGATTTCTCCTCTGCCCAGAAGCAGATACTTGCCCAGGTCAATTTCGCGGGCAAACTCACTCAGGCTTTTTTCACACACGGTTGCAGCGCGGAGCTTTGTCAGATCTCCCTCGGGCAGGTTTTTGTAGTTCATATAAAAATTTTCGGCTGTGATGATTCCGAGAACCGAGTCACCCAAAAATTCAAGACGCTCGTTGCTTTCCACTCGTGAACCGCCGTTTTCATTGGCGTAGGAAGAATGGGTAAGAGCCGTTTCAAGCAAGGCTTCATTTTTGAATGAATAGCCGATTTTATTCTGTAATTCTTCAAACTTCATTAAATTTTGCACACTCCTTTCTCATATAATCCATACTTCTTTGAGAAAGCGTTTCGTAACGCAATTTTTTGTCTCTGATTTTTTCAGGAAGAGGTGGCAACACTCCAAAATTGGCTCCCATAGGCTGAAAATCCTTGACCGTAGGGTCACTGATGTAACGGCTGAGTGCGCCAATCATTGAAAAATCGGGAAAAGTCACCGTTTCTTTGCCCTTTAATTTCAGCGCCATATTAAGCCCCGCCATAATACCTGCAGCGGCAGATTCCATATAACCCTCAACGCCTGTCATCTGACCGGCAAAAAACAGGTTTTCGCGACCTCTGAAAGAAAAGTCACTGTTGAGAAGTCGGGGTGAATCAATAAACGTGTTGCGGTGCATAACCCCATAACGGACAAACTCGGCATTTCTGAGGGCAGGAATCATTGAAAAAACTCTCTTCTGCTCACCGAATTTAAGGTTTGTCTGAAAGCCTACAAGGTTATACATTGAACCGTCGGCATTTTCTTTGCGAAGCTGCAAAACAGCCCAGGGTCTGTGACCCGTTCTCGGGTCGCGGAGGCCAACAGGCTTGAGTGGGCCAAAGCGCATTGTGTCCGCACCACGGGATGCCATAATTTCGATAGGCATACAGCCCTCATACACACCCTTCTTTTTGTCAAAGGAGTGAAGGTCAGCACTTTCGGCACTGATAAGAGCCTCATAAAAGGCTTCGTACTCTTCTTTGTTCATAGGGCAGTTGATATAGTCGTCCTCACCGCCACGGTCATAGCGTGACTGGGTGAAGGCACTTTCCATATCAATGCTGTCTGCGGTAACAATAGGTGCGGCGGCATCAAAAAAGCTGAGGTTTCCGCCGCAGAGATTTTTTATGTCATCGGCAAGTTCGTCACTTGCAAGAGGGCCTGCGGCAATAATAACATTGCCGTCGGGCACCTTGGTGATTTCACGGCACTCAACGGTGATGTTGGGATGGGCGTGAATTTTTTCTGTTATAAGGCGCGCAAATTCATCGCGGTCAACAGCAAGCGCACCGCCTGCCGGCACCTTGGTCTTTTTGGCGCATTCAACGCAAAGAGAACCAAGAAGCTCCATTTCCGCCTTAAGAAGCCCTGCCGCAGAGCCCGGACGCTCAGCCTTGAGGGAGTTTGAGCACACAAGCTCGGCAAGATATTCACTTTTGTGAGCAGGGGATTTTTTGAGAGGCTTCATCTCTGCAAGAGTCACTCTGAAGCCTCTGTTGGCAAGAGCCCACGCGGCTTCAACGCCGGCGAGACCTCCGCCCACAACAAGTACATCACTCATGGTTAATCTTCTTTCTTTTTAGATTTGCGCTCTGCCTTTTTCTCAAAGCCGCAGCTTTCATCAAGGCAAACAAGCAATCCGCCCTTACGCTTGAAAAGTGACTTTCCGCAGTTGGGGCAATTATCATCGGTGGGCTTATCCCATGTCATAAAGTCGCAGGTGGGCCAACTGTCACAACCGAAGAAGGTGTAGCCTTTTTTGCTCTTCTTTTCAATAACCTCTGCGCCGCACTTGGGACACTTTGCATTGGTTTTGGTAACAAGGGGCTTTGCGTTTTTACATTCGGGATAACCCGGGCAGGCAAGGAAACGACCGAAACGGCCTGTTTTGATAACCATAAGACGACCGCACTTTTCGCAGGGGATATCGGTAACATCCTCTTCAAGACGGATTTTAACGTCTTTCATATCATCCTTTGCCTTCTGGAGGGTTTTGTCAAATTCATCATAGAAGGTGTGGAGCATCTGAATGTAGTCTTCCTTGCCCTCACCAACCTCGTCAAGCTGAGTTTCCATTGATGCGGTGAATTTTGCATTAACAATTTTGGGGAAACGCTCCTTGAGAAGGCCTGTTGTTGCCTCACCCAATTCGGTGGGAACAAGAAGCTTCGCCTGACGCTTGATATATTCACGCTTTGTGATTGTTGTGATAATGGTGGCATAGGTACTTGGTCTGCCGATACCGTTTTCTTCCATTGCTTTGATAAGTGAAGCTTCTGTAAATCTTGCAGGGGGCTGTGTAAAATGCTGGTTGCCGAGAAGCTCCTTGAGCTTTACATTGTCACCCTGATTGAGTTCGGGAAGCTTTTTGTTGCCTTCTTCATCCTCATCATCGGTGCCCTCTTCATAAAGAGTGGTGAAGCCGTCAAACTTAACGCTGTAGCCTGCGGCTGTGAAAAGGCAGAACTTGCCCTTTGCCATATCCTCATCGGTTGCACCTGTGATTTCAGCCTTAACCGTGTTCTGAACGCAGGATGCCATCAACGAAGCAATAAAGCGCTTCCAGATAAGGCAGTAAAGCTTATACTGGTCAGCAGTAAGGCTGCCCTTTACTCTGTCGGGAGTGAGGGAGGGAATAGCCGGTCTGATAGCTTCGTGACCGTCCTGAGCATTACTTCTTGATTTAAAGTATCTTGGCTTTTCGGGAAGATATTTATCGCCGTAAGCTGATACAATATATTCGTTTGCGGCAGCTCTTGCTTCTTCGGAAATACGAAGAGAGTCTGTTCTCATATAAGTAATAAGACCTGTTGTGCCGATGCCTGCAACGTCAATACCTTCATACAGCTCCTGTGCGGTACGCATTGTGCGCTGTGA
Organism: Acutalibacteraceae bacterium; assembly: GCA_045633685.1. Taxonomy (GTDB): domain Bacteria; phylum Bacillota; class Clostridia; order Oscillospirales; family Acutalibacteraceae; genus CAG-488. Next base: position 3,146 of record JAZQYU010000065.1, read on the forward strand.
CTGGAAGCCAAGCTTTCTTGAAGCCTCCTGCTGAAGAGTGGATGTGATAAAGGGAGGCGCAGGGTTCTTTTTTCTTGTGCCCTTTTTGAGTGAGGTTACGTTATATTTTGCACCGTCAAGGCGGGAAACATAAGCGTCTGCCTGCTCTTTGTTGGTGATTTTGACCTTGCCTGTTTCGTCACCCACAAATGCGGCAGAAAAAATCTTGCGACAAGGGGCAATGAATTTGGCATCAAGTGACCAATATTCCTCAGGCTCAAAGGCTCTGATTTCATTTTCGCGGTCAACAATCAATCTTACCGCAACACTCTGAACACGACCTGCAGAAAGACCGCGGCGGATTTTTTGGGAAATGAAGGGGCTGAGCTTGTAACCAACAAGGCGGTCAAGAATTCGTCTTGCCTGCTGAGCGTTAACCAGATCAAGGTCAATGCTTCTGGGAGCCTTCATACCTGCTTCAATACCCGATTTTGTGATTTCATTAAAAGTAACGCGATTACTTGCGTTTACATCGAGGTCAAGAAGTGCCGCAAGATGCCACGAAATAGCTTCTCCTTCGCGGTCAGGGTCGGTTGCGAGAAGAACTTCGTCACTGTTTTTGACCTTTTCCTTAAGCTCTTTAACAAGCTTTTCCTTGCCCTTGATAACCGCATACTTGGGAGCAAAGTCATTTTTTATATCAACGCTAAGACGGGCGGCGGGCAAATCACGGATGTGACCCATAGATGCGGTAACATCATATTCCTTGCCCAGATATTTTTTGATTGTTTTAACCTTAGTAGGCGACTCAACAATAATCAGTTTTGACATAGAACATCTTCCTATCATTTTTTTAGATAGAGCTTTCCCGGTCGGGGCTCAACAAGCTCCCACAGCTCAAGCTCGGTCACGGCAGAAAAAATTCTTGTGAAATCCATTGCCGTTTTTCTTGCAATATCATCAATATGTATCGGCTCATCACCGAAAACCGAATAGACGGTTTTTGCGTCCTCAGATATTCCGCTGAGATCCTTGACCTGAGAAAACGCTTCTTTGTTAAAGCTTTCCTCTTTCTTTTCCATACGGCTTTTGGTGTTGATATATTCCACCGAATCCGTCATTTGCAGTTCATTTTCAATTTTATTTATATCTATTGCCTTGGGGTATTTCACCGCGTAGGGATAAAGCACATCAAAAGCAGAAAACACCGGCTTTGCACCGTCGTTTATCAGCTTGTGAACTCCTAAGAATTTGCTGCTCATCACGTTGCCCGGCACAGCATAAACATCCCTACCCTGCTCAAGAGCAAGGTTTGCGGTTATCAGCGATCCGCTTTTTACACCCGCTTCAATCACAACCGTTCCGTGGCAAAGGCCGGAAATAAGCCTGTTTCTCACGGGGAAATTGTATGAGTTTGCAGGGGTAAGTGGTGGATATTCACTAACCAAGGCTCCGTTAAGGGCAATTCTTTCGCGAAGCTCGGAATTGGACTGAAGATAGTCCGTACCGAAGCCGCACCCCAGCACCGCAAGAGTCTTGCCCCCTGCTTCAAGTGCACCGAGATGAGCCGCACTGTCCACCCCCAGCGCACCGCCCGAAACAATTATTCCTCCGGAACGGGTGATAGAAGCCGACAGACTTTTGGCAACGGCAAGGCTTGTTTCGTCAGCCTCTCTCGTGCCTACAACAGCAATAGCTATTTTATGAATTAAAAACTTCAACTCCCCTTGATAATAAAGCACCGCGGGCAAATCGTCAAGAGGTTTTAACATTCTGGGATAAAGTTTTTCATCGGGAGTCACGGCATTGCAATTATATTTAAAGCAGTTTTCCATAACCTCATAGGCTTTATCCAAGGTTGAATTTTTCAGCTTTTCTATTTGTGCAGGGGTGAAAATCCCTGAAATGCGCCACTCGTACTCGCCGCTTTCAAAAAGCTCCTTTGCCGAGCCGAAATAAGACACCATTTCACCGGTTTTGCGGCAGCCCGCACCAAGCGCCAGCTGATAGCGTATCCAATGCTCAAGAGCCACGGCGCATCATCTCCCAAATCAGAATTGCCGCCGCAGTTGAGGCGTTGAGGGATTCTGCCCTGCCAAGCATGGGAATTGTAACCTTGCCGTCAGCGGCAGCCATTGTTTCGGGGGTGACCCCGTTGCCCTCGTTGCCCACAACAAGAATAACTCCGTCGGACAAATCGGCTTCTGTTATTTTTATGGCGGAGCTCTGAGGAGTGGACGCATACACCTTAACGCCCTCTTTCTGAGCTGAACGGATAAAGCCGACAACATCGTCACATTCAATAATATTCAGCCTGAAAAACGCACCCATACATGCTCTGAGAGCTTTGGGGTTGTAAATATCACAACCACCACTGACAACAAGACCATCAATCCCTATTGCCTCTGCCGTTCTTGCAACAGCACCAAGGTTGGAGGGATCCTGAACATTTTCCAGAAGAATATATTTGCCGTGATGATTGATTTTATCCCCGACTGTGTTTTTATTTCTGACTGCGCACACACAGAACATCCCCTGAGGGCCCTGTGTGTCAGAAAGCTTTTTGCTCACCTCTTCGCTGACGCAATAGCTCTCTTTTGCCACAGATATAATGGTGTTATAAAAATCAGCAAACTTTTCTTTTGCCTTTTCGGTGAAAAAAAACTGCAGAATATCTCCACCGCTTGTTGCCGCATCACCGCAAAGGCGTGCACCTTCAACAAAGAAATTTCCGTTCTTGCGTCGTTGAGAAGCGCTGTCACGGATTGCCACTGCAGACTTGATTTTTTCGTTGTTTTTTGATGTGATATTTTCCAATTTTATTTCACCTCTTGAAAGTTCAATACTTGCCGATTTAATGAAAAAGTCACGCCCTTCAGCAAAAAAGGGCGTGATTACAGATTATTATTTAAGAGCTTCTTTAGCTTTCTCTGTGAGAGCTGTGAAAGCAGCTGCGTCTGAAACAGCGATTTCAGCAAGCATCTTTCTGTTGAGAGTGATGCCGGCTTTGTTAAGGCCGTTGATGAATGATGAGTAGTTCATACCGTTCATCTTTGCTGCTGCAGAAATTCTTGTGATCCAAAGGCGACGGAAATCGCGCTTTTTCTGCTTACGGCCGATGTAAGCATACTGGCCTGATTTCATAACTGCCTGTTTTGCTGTTCTGAAAAGCTTGCTCTTTGAGCCATAGTAGCCCTTTGCCATTTTGAGCACTTTATTTCTTCTCTTGCGAGTCATTGTCGCACCCTTAATACGTGCCATGTTACGTTACCTCCGTTATTTTAATTCGATATTATTTGTAAGGAATAAGACGTTTGATCTGATTTACGTTTGTCTTATCAGCAACAGTTGTCTGACGAAGACCTCTCTTGCGCTTTGTTGACTTTTTGTTGAGGATGTGAGATTTGTTTGCATGTGCACGGATGGGTTTTCCGTTCTTTGACATCTTAAAGCGTTTCTTTGCGCCTGAGTGAGTTTTGATTTTAGGCATAATGGTTTTCCTCCTTATTAAAATTCATTGTTTATTTGGCTGCTTTTGCCGCAAGGAACATCAGCATAGAACGGCCTTCGAGCTTTGCGGGCTTTTCAACTGTTCCGTATTCTGCACAAGCTTCGGCAAAATTCTGCATAGGTACAAGTCCGTGTTCGGGATGAGCCATTTCGCGGCCTCTGAAACGGATGGACACTTTAACCTTGTTGCCTGCCTTCAAAAACTTGATTGCATGGTTAACCTTAGTTTCAAAGTCGTGAGTGTCAATGTTGAGAGACAAGCGGATTTCTTTAATCTCAACAACCTTCTGGTTTTTCTTGTTTTCCTTTTCGCGCTTTGCCTGGTCAAAACGGTACTTACCGTAATCCATAATCTTGCACACAGGCGGTTTTGCCTGGGGCGCAATCTTAACAAGGTCAAAGTTGCTCTGTTCAGCAAGCTTCAATGCTTCACTTGCGCTCATAACACCGAGCTGCTCACCGTCATTGGCGATTACTCTGACTTCTTTATCACGGATTTCCTCGTTAATCTGCAGTTCTTTAGTACTGATATTCAAGCACCTCCAAAATAAAATGCGGACAGTAGTTCACCGTCCGCATAAAAATCAATAAGCACAATGCCCCCGTGGGAGCCGGATTATTGACCCTGACGGACGACACCGTTTGGGTGGGAACACACTTGTTCCGCTTTGTTGTGAGAGAATTATATACTATCGCAGCCGGTTTGTCAATAGTTTTTTCAATTTATTTCTCTTTTTTGCGGTTGACTTCAAAAACGGTGATGTTGTATAATTCAAAAGAAAGAATTTTATTTAAAGGAATGAGCTTATGTATAAAGTCGGCATCTGCGGACACTTCGCCTTTGGCGAGGAATTCAACAGCGGACAGAAGGATAAAACGCGTTCAATCCACGCAGCTCTCGTTAAAGAGTTGGGTGAAGATAAGGTTGCCGCCCTTGACACAAGAGGCTGGAGCAGAAACCCTGTTGCATTTGCCCTTAAATGCCGGAAGCTTATCAGCGAATGCGAAAACATCATTATGCTCCCCGGTGAAAATGCGCTCAGGATTATGCCCGCATTGTTTGAGGCTTTTAACACTATCTATAAAAGAAAGCTCCATTATGTTGTCGTTGGAGGCTGGCTTATTGATTTTATCAAAAAAAACCCTTCCCTCATCAAGCCCGTCAAAAAGCTTGACTGCATTTATGTTGAGCTTAAATCAATGAAAACAAGCCTTGAAGCAATGGGCTTTGACAATGTCTTTTTTAAGCCCAAATTCCGTGAAACCAATGCCATTTCACAAGATGACCTTTATATGCCCGACAGTGAGCCCTACAGAGTATGTACCTTTTCAAGAATCCGCTATGAAAAAGGTATTGAAGATGCCATTGAAGCTGTCAGATATGTTAACAACGCCCTTGGCAGAACCGCCCTCCGACTTGATATTTACGGCTTGCCCGATGATGATTATACAGAACGTTTTGAAGAGCTGAAGAAAGGCTTTGAGCCCTTTATCAGCTACAAGGGCTACATTCAGGGCACCGCCGCAAGTTCAAAAGAGCTTCATTCCTGCTTTGCGATGCTTTTCCCCACCTGGTATGAGGGTGAGGGCTTTGCCGGCACGGTTGTTGATGCCTTCTGCGCAGGTGTGCCCGTTATTGCAACCGACTGGAAATATAACGAAGAGGTTATCACTCACGGTAAAGACGGCATCATCTACAGCGTCAAAGACAGAGAAAAGCTTAAGGATATTCTTCTTGAGGCTGCGCAAAATCCCGATATACTCAACCAAATGAGACCTGCCTGCCTTAACCACGCTGAAGAATTTAGCCCACAAAAAGGCGTTAAAATAATTATTGATCAACTTAAATAAAGAGGAACCGTAATGAGCGCTAAACGAATGCTTTGCTGTATGAGCAGCATGAATATGGGCGGTGCAGAAACATTTCTGATGAAGCAATACCGCCGCCTTGACAGAGAAAAATATCAGCTCGATTTTTGCGTCAATGTGCAGGAGCGTTGTGCTTACGACGATGAAGTCGAAGCTCTCGGCGGTCGTATTTTCAGAATTCCGCCCAAAACAAAAGACCCGGTCGCCTGCCTTTCTTCCTTAAAAAAGATTGTCAGAGAAAACGGTTATGAGGCTGTTTTCAGCTCCTCGGCAAAGGCGGGCGTTGCCCTTGACCTCCTTGCCGCCAAGGCCGGCGGGGCAAAGCGTCTTATTCACCGTTCCAGCAGTGCCGGTGACGACGGCGGGAAGGCTGAAAAGCTGCTCGGCACACTTATAGCTCCCCTGACTAAAATCGTGCCCGATGTCAAGCTTGCCCCCTCAATTCTTGCGGCTGAATTCTGCTTCGGCAAGGGCTGTGTTGAAAATGGCAAGGCTCACATTCTCAACAACGGAATTGACACCGACATTTTTTCATATTCCGATGAATTGAGAGCCGAATCAAGAAAATCCCTCGGTATCACCGATGAATTCACCCTCATTCACGTGGGCAGATTTGTGGGTGTCAAAAACCATGATTTTCTCGTTGACGTTTTTGAGCAGGTTGCAAATGCTCACCCTGATTCAAAGCTTGTGCTTGTGGGTGTAGGTGAGCTTGAAGAAAAAATCCGCACCAAGGTGCAGGAAAAAGGCCTTTCCCAAAAGGTACTTTTCCTCGGAGCAAGAAAGGATATCCCCGCTCTTCTCAGCGCGGCGGATGCCCTTGTTTTTCCTTCTTTTTATGAGGGTATGCCCAACGCGGTTATCGAATCCCAAGCTCTTTCCCTGCACTGCATTGTTTCAGATAAAATCACAAGCGAGTGCCGCATAACCGACCTTGTTGACTTTTTGCCCTTGGGCAATGCACAGCAATGGGCGCAGAAAATTCTCCCCCTTGCCAACGGCTATGAAAGAAAAAATATGGCTGAGCATTTCAAAAAAATCAGATATGATGCTCAAAGCACATTGGATGATTTTGTGAAATATTGCTTCGGCTGTTAGGGTGACGGTACAATAACAAATTAAGACTGTATCAGATAACTATAACTCTGATACAGTCTTTCTTTTTTAAAATATGCCTCTTATTCTTGCAACAAGGAAGGCAACAAAAGTCATTATTCCCTGAACGAGAAGCAACGGCCACGCGCCCGTGATTGAAATAACATCAAAAATCGAGAGCACCGCAATCACGGCAAAGCCCACTATAACGTTGATAAGCTGAATAAGATTTTCAACCTTAAATGTTCCGCAAAGGGAGTAAGACATTGTAAAGCTTCTGAAAAGGGAGAAGGCCTTTCCGTCGTGAAGAATGCCCGCCTTTGAGGTTTCGCGCACACGGTTTCTGTATTTTTTATAAATTCTTCCCGATGTGTTGCTGATAAGACGGATGTTGTTGAATCGAACCCCAAAAACCTCGTTTATCATATCAGTTGTGATGTTTGAATCGTAGTTTCTCAGAAGCACCGTAACACCGTCGGTGCCAAGTCTTCTGATAAAGGGTGCAAGCTTTTTGTTGGGTGCATAGCTCACAACCATCATTGCCGCAAGTTGGTTTGCAATGGCAAGGTAAATTACCTTCCTGCCGTCATAAGTATATTTCTCTTCTTCAGAAATATCCGGCAAAGACATATTGTGAAGCTTCATCATATTACGGTTGCCCATAATAACCTTCTGACCGTTAATCCAGCCCGAAACACCCATTCTTTCTTCATAATTGAAGGACTGAACGGTGGGGAGAAGGTCACGCTTGCTCACCACCTGATCAAACACAGCGGTAAGCGGGCCGCCTGATTTAACCATCATTGCTGCGGCATAGAGAGTCAGATCATCAATGCGAACCTTTTTAAAATCTCTGATGCCGTGCAAACGGCAAGCCTGCTGGTCAAAAAGCTCTGCGCTGTCAATAACAATAGCATTGGCTCTGCTGTAATCCTCAACAGCCTTCTGGTCCGAAATCATTCCGCCTGCTTTGTTAAGGCGCTTGTTGACCCACCTGAGAGGAAGCTGAATTGCCGCTGTGCCGAAAGCCGGAACACAAACACAGACAGCCGCCGCAAAGGATGTGACTGCACTCGCAACACTCTTTGAAAAAACACCTGCAATAACCGCACAAAGTGCCGCCGCAACAAAAGTCATAGGCATAAGGAGAGCCGTAAGCTTATCGGAGGAAACCTCACTTTCGCACTTGCTGATAAGCTTTGCAGGGAAGTTTGTTTTGCAGGAATATCTGACATCGGGCTTGTTCATCAGAAGAACTCTGCCCACTTCAAACTCATCATTCTTGTTTTCCACTCGCTGAACTGAGTGGAGATTTTCTTTTTCTCTGCCGGTGCAGAAATTGAAAGCATCATATGTTCTCGCGTGGCGGAGATAATCACCGAATTCATCTGCCGCAAAAGCAAAAGCGGCACAGGATGAAATCACAAATGTTTCAACCGCAAAAAATTCCTCCAGTGAAAATGAAACAACGCTCTGAATAAACGCAAACGCCGACACAAGCATAACCGAGGTTTTGAGGTTGGGCTGCTTTTTGAGAAGTGCTATCACTCCGCTGTTGATTGTGTTCATACCCATAACAATGCAGGCAATGAGAAGCACAAGATTAACCGCGTGAGACACAGTTGCGTCAAAGCCGACGGTAGCGGCAGAGATAATATTTGCCGCAAGCATTATGACGCTTATCAGACCGTAACCGCAAAGGCGCAAGGCAGACAGCCTCTTTGCCTTGTGGAGTGTTGCACGGATTCTGTTGGCATCCTTTATATTGACATATTCCACACCTACGGGATTTGTTTTAACCGCGGAGGTGTCGGTTTTGTCATCATTTGAGCCTTCACCAAAAAGCTTTTCAAGCTTGCCGTTGGTTGCGCGGGATTCTTCCTCAGCCTCGGCAATACCCATAAGCTTGAATTTGTCAATTTTTTCTCTGCGCTTTACTTTAAGATTCTGCTCAGCCTCAAACTCATTCACCTTTTCAGGCTCAGGCTCTTCCGAATCGAAGCCCACCAGCTTAATCTGATCCTCAGCCCACAGGTCCTGAACATCAACCTCTTCGGGTTCGTCCTCTTCAATGTTATTTATAAAATCGTCAGCCTCAATGAGGGTGGGCATAAAATCAAGGTCGGTGGTTTTGTCGCTGACCTCTTTTTTCTTCATCACAAAGCCGGGGCGCTCCACAACCCTTGTGTGCTCATCTGCCTCGTCATCCTCTTTAACTTCAATCACTTCAAGGAATCTGCGACGGTTTTCGTCAACCTCCATTGAGTGATTTTTCTTTGGAGTCAACGGTTCAGAAAGGTCAACAGCAACTGTTTTTTCTTCTGCCTGCTGATTAAGCTTTGCCTTTTTCATCCCCTGCAAAACATCGGAAACCCTCTGCTTTGCGGTTTTGGAAGAAATCTGAATATCCCCCGTGTCAGCCTTTGCAACACCCATAACGGCATCTGCCCTTTCCTTGGTGAGGCGGGCATTGTCGCTGAGCACAACGGTATCATCCTCAGCCAACGATTCAACTCTGGCGGCTTCCTCGGCAGTTACCTCGGTTGCAACCATAGTGTCGGCAAGGCGCATTGTTCTTGCAAAGTTTTCTATAACGGTTTCTTCTTTTTTCTGCGGAGCCTTTTCGGTTCTGCTCAAAAGACGGTCAACCTCATCCATTGACCAATTTTTATCGTTTCGGTTTTTAGCCAAACTTAAACATCCTTTCGTCCGATGCCTGAACGCTGCCTTGAAACCTCATAAATGAGAATTCCTGCAGCAACCGAGGCATTGAGGGAATTTATCTTCCCTTTCATTGGGAGTGAAACGGTAAAATCACTTTTTTCTTTCACAAGGCGGCTGACTCCCTTACCCTCTGAGCCGATAATCAGACCGACTCCGCCGGAATAATCAACCTCACACCAATTTTTGCCGTCCATATCGGCGGTGTAAATCCATACACCTCTCTTCTTGAGTTCGTCAATAGTGGCGGCAATGTTGGAAACCCTTGCAACGGGAACATATTCCACGGCACCTGCGGAAGCCTTGCCCACAACATAACTCAAAGAAGCGTTGCGACGCTTGGGAATAATCACACCGTGGGCACCGCCTGCTTCGGCACTTCTTAATATCGCACCGAGATTATGAGGGTCTTCAAGCTCATCGCAGATGATTATGAACGGCGCCTCCCCTCTTTCTTCGGCAAGGGCAAAAATATCATCAACGCTTGAATACTCGTGAGCCGCCGCATAAGCCGCAACCCCCTGATGAGCTGCACCTGAGCACATCATATCAAGCTTTTTTCTTTCAACCTCTTTAATAACAACGCCTTTTTCCTTGCAACGGCTGATAATCTGACCGATTGAACCGCCGCGCTCACCCTTTGCAACAACAAGGGTGTCAATTACTCTTCCGCTTTTAATAGCTTCGGTTACGGCATTTCTGCCGATGATGAGACCGTTGTTTTCATTCTGTGTCATTTTTTCCATAAAAGCTCCCTGTTTAAACACATAATTTTTCTTATACCATTATATCATACTATATCGACAAAATACAATAGTTTTTTGCTTGTTGACAGCGACATATTCTGCCACAGATAAAAAGTAAAATATCTGTGGATTTAAATGCTTTTTTCAGGAGTGGTTTTTGTGAAAGTAAAAGAAAAAATAAACGATATAAACGAACTGTTGAGTGACAAAAAAGCCGTCTCACTTATGGTCAAGGTCATAATCAGTCTGGCAGGGGGATTGCTTTCCGCCGTGCCCTGCTTTATGGGAAGCTTTTCCCCTTTTGCGGCATCGCTGCCTGCGGCGCTCAGCCCTGCATTTTCTCTCCCCTGTGCAGCAGGGGCAATATTGGGAGTTTTTGTTTTTCAGTCAGGAATTTCAGCCTTCCGCTACTTCGCAACGGTGCTTTGTTCCACGGCAATTTTACATATCGGCCTTTATTATCTCGGCATCGGAAAAGAAAAATTGCTGCGCACCCTCTGCCCCGGAATCTGCTCACTGATTGTGAACTCCGCTTTTCTTTTTTCGCAGAAATTAAGTGCGGAGCTGATATTTTCTGCTATTACGGAAACGGTACTGACAACCGTTGCCGTGCCTGTTTTTTCAGTGGGAGCAGAGCTGATTTTTCGTGAAAAGCCGCTGAATTATGACCTTAGCGACAAGGAGCTGCTGTTTGCGATAATCACACTCTCTGCGCTCACAGGCAGTCTTCGCGGAGTGGGTGTCGTAGGTGATTTCGGTGCAATTTTTATTTTTGTTTGCGCAATTTTATTTTTCACCTTCAAAAAAAGCTTTTTTGCGGCTGCTGTCACAGGCGTTTGCGGAGGGCTTGCTCTCGGGCTTGGCGGTGAAGCCGATTTTATGTGTATCTGCCTTTGCTTTTGCGGAATACTCTGCCCCACGCTTCATTCAATTCACCGCGGCAAAACCGCTCTGATTCTCGTGGGAATCTGCTTTTGCGGATGTGCCTTTGGTGAATACACCGACTTTTTCCCCACCCTCCCTGCCGCCGTGCTGGGAGCCGCGGTTATGTCCGCCGTGCCGTCAAAAATATTCCGAACCGACCCGAATCATAGTGAGCACACCGTCACCGATGTGTCGGCAATTCCCCTCAGAGCCAAAGAAATTTCTGCCGCTGTAGAGAGCCTTGGTGACTGCGTCAATGCCGTGAGAAAAACCTTGCACCCCATGGTTGCGCCTGAGCTGACAGCCTCACTTTTTAATGCCGCGCAAAAGGTATGCTCAGAGTGTGAAATCAAAGAAAGCTGTATAAACACCATAAGAAAAAGCACCGATATTCACTACAACAAAATCGCCGCCGCACTGAATGAAAACCGCCTTGACAGCTCGGCATTTCCCGAAAATTTTGAAAGCACCTGCTATCGGAGTGAGCAGATGAAAAACGCTATGAAGCAGGCGCACTTTGTTTATTGCACCAATGAAAATTCACTCAACAAAATCAGCCGCCTGCAGGAAATTACAGGCAATCAGCTCAGGAATTTCGGCTCGATTATTGCCCCCCTTTGCGCTTCGGCAATCAATTCCGGTGCCATCAGCTCCAAGCCCAGCCGTGCTTGTACCGTCTGCGCCGAAGAAATGGGCATAGAAATTACTTCAGCCTCCCTTTGCACCAACCGTGCAGGTCATGAATATTTTAACCTCACCTTCAGAAAGCCCAAGGACAATTTCAATGTCACTAAACTCACCGAAAACCTTCGCAGAGAAACAGGCTTTGAGCTGGATTTTCCCACTCTTGTGCAAAAGGATGAAACTTATACCCTGATTTTTAAACAAAAGCCAAAGATCAGCTTCAAAATCGCCGCCGCGGTGAAGCCCGCATCCCCCGACTCGGTCAGCGGTGACTATTACCGAAGCTTCCGTGACTCTTTTTCGCGGCAGGTTGTACTTCTCAGCGACGGAATGGGAACAGGCACACGCGCCGCTGTTGACTCCGCCTTCACCTGCGAAACATTCTGCAACCTGCTCAGATCCGGGCTTGATGTTAAAACTGCCGCCTCTGCCGTTAACTGCGCAATGCTGATGAAATCCACCGACGAATCTCTTGCAACGGTTGACCTTTTTATTGCTGACCCGATAAATTCAACGCTGGAAATTTACAAATGCGGTGCCGCACCGTCGTTTATTCTCAGAAACAGCAAAGCTTCGGTTCTTGAAGCGGAATCAGCACCTATGGGAATTCTTGACAAGGTGGATATGGCAAGAAGTGAAATTGCCGTTTCAAAGGGTGACATTTATCTCACCGTTTCTGACGGAATCACCGGGGAAAGCTGGGGCTGGATTCCGGCTGAGCTCAAGACCTTCCGTGCCGAAAGCCCCGCTCAACTTGCGAAACACATTCTTCAATGTGCATGTGACAGGATGCTTGGTAAACGCGCTGACGATATGACGGTGATTGCCCTTATGGTTGAATAAGCCTTGACAAGCCCGGATTTGTGTGTTAAATTAAAAATGCAGTTAAAAAGTGAATAGAGCATCTCAGGTGTCGGATAAGCGTCAGCTTGATTCGGTGAAAAGGGAAGCAGGTGAAATTCCTGCACGAACTCGTCGCTGTGAAAGAGGAGCTTTGTTTCAGCCGTGTGCAGTCATTGGATTTTTCCGAGAAGACGAAGCAAAGTGATGATACTCAAGTCAGAAGACCTGCCCGGGGTGATATTGTGGAACCACGAGTAACTGGTTGAAGCATAAAGATAGCCTTGCTATATCTGTATCTTCTTGCCCATTACTTCACGGTAATGGGCTTTATCTTTATTCCGCAATGTCTGTCACTGAACAAAAGGAACGGAACTGCGGATAAAGAAAGGAGAATCTGAAATGAAAGAAAAAACAAAAAAAATCCTCGGCGTGTGCCTTGTTGTGGTGCTTGTTGCAGCCCTTGCCGGTGCATATTTTATGTTCGGCGAGAAGCCTGTTGAGGGCAGCAAGGAAGTAATTATTGAGGTTGTTGACAGCAACGGCAAGTCCACCGAATATGAAGTTAAAACCGATTCCGAGTATCTTCACGGCGCAATGGATGACGCTGACGGACTTACTTATGACGGCGAAGAAGGCCCCTACGGCTTCACAATTTCCGTTATCAATGGTGAAAGTGCCGTCTATGAAACTGACGGAGCATACTGGTCTTTTTATGTAAACGATGAATACTGCAACTACGGCATTGACTCTCAGCCCGTCAACGACGGTGACGAGTTCAGCATTGTTTACACCCCTGCGCAATAATGAAAAAAGAAGCAATAAAAATAGCAACCCGCGACGTTGCGTTGGTTGCTTTGTTTGTGGCAATTATTGAGGTTTTTAAATTTGCAATGGCAAACCTTGCCAACATTGAAATGACCTCTTTTCTGCTGATAATTTTTTCACTTTATTTCGGCAAAAGAGTTTATTTTGCCGTGCCGGTTTTCATCCTCATTGAGGGCGTGATTTACGGCTTCGGAATCTGGTGGGTTATGTATCTTTATGCGTGGCCGCTGCTGATTCTTGTGACCCGCATTTTCAAAAAGAATGATTCCCCCCTGATGTGGGCTGTGGTTTCGGGCGTTTTCGGGCTGATGTTCGGCTTTTTGTGCGCAATTCCGTATCTGTTTATGGGCGGAATTTCCACCGCATTTTCATGGTGGATTGCGGGCATCCCCTTTGACCTTGTTCACGGCATGAGCAATTTTGTGATTATGCTTTTGTTATACCGTCCCGTAACAAAAATGTTGAAAAAGGTTAAGATATAAAAAGGTGCTGACCGTAAAAAAGTCAGCACCTTGATTTTTATAAAGCGTTGAAAGTAGCTCTGATTTCGTTTGTGTTGCCTGTTGCAAGGTAATAGTCATATGTGTACGGGTCATAGCTTGTTGACTCTCTGAATTTGATAACAGCTATGTATGATGTGGGGCCGCCCTTTGACGGGTCTTTACCCAGATCTCCTCCGCGGTCAAAAACACCTGAAAGGAATGTGTCCTCATCCTCAACATAAACACCGATACCAAATGAGTTTTCACCCTGACCAACAAAGGCCGACCAGTTTTCATCAGAAACAAAATTGGGATAACCTGCGTCGGGCCAGAAAATCAGGTCCGGCTCACTTTTGATTTCACCGCCGTTTGCATACACAAATCTGTTGAACGGCTCAATGCAATAAAACGCTGGAATTTCCTGACTTGTGTAAACAACAGGATAGCCCGAAAAATCAACGTAGCGGCACTCAACGTGAACTGCTCCCTTTTCAATTGTGTATGTTGCTTCCATATAAGAGGGTGTAATATTTTCTTTGGGGAGCGACCAGTCAAGGGGTCGGCACTTGATGTAGATTGAATTTTCATCACATCGCAGGTCAACAATTTTACTGCTTTCGTTATACTGATTGCCACCCTGAACGGGGTTATAGTTCCACTTGTTGTCCATAAATACACCGCCCTGATACTGCTCACAGTCACCTGTGCCGTAATAGGACTGCTGAACAAGTCTGCCCGTGTCACTGCGGTTGATGAGATTAACATTCTTGCTGAATGCCTTCACACCGTAACGCTCACTTGCGTTGGAATCGACATAAACTCTGCCGTCAACATTAACCGCTTCAACGGAAGAATTTGTGTCTTCAAGGTAGCTGAGTGCACCACCCCAAAGCATATCCACACCGATTTTGTAACCGTCGGCTTCAATATAAACCTCTCTGTCGGGAATTTCGCGGTTAAAGGTAGAAATACCGTGCACTCTGATTGTTGCAGCTTCAACATTCAGCGGCTCAAATGAAATTGAATAAATTCCGTCTGCCTTGGTGCCGTCAAGGCAATTATCAATAAAAGAATAAAACGTTCCGTTATCGGCAGGCTCAAGAAAAAATTCCTCACTCTTGTCGGTGATGCCCGTTTTGTAGGTTATTTCACCTTTGAGATAAGCATCGGTTGAATAAGCAAGGGCAAAGAAGTTGAACCAATCGGTGAGATAAGTGTCAAAATCGACAGTCACCTTTTTGTCAAGCACAAGCTCATTGCTTTCAAGCACCTTGCCGTCAACAGTTGCATCAACCCCCTCGTTATTGAGGGTGAATCTGCTGTCAATTGTAACAGCAAATGATGTGTCTAAGTTAGTCGGCAAAAAGCTCAGGGGATATGAAAAGAATCCCGTTATAAACGCCATAACCAAAGCGATGATTTTTAACAACATAAAATCGCCTCCTTGGTAAAAAGTTTATTATAAAAATAACCCTGTGTCAAGGCATAAAAAAACACCGCAGAAAAATCTGCGGTGAAATTTTATTAGTCGTTTGTGTAGGGAAGAAGAGCGATCTGACGAGCACGCTTAATTGCAACAGTAAGTGCACGCTGATGAGCAGCGCATGTGCCTGTTACACGACGGGGGAGAATCTTCTCTCTGTCTGAAGTGTACTTAGAAAGCTTGTTGATATCTTTGTAATCGATGTAATCAACTTTATCTACACAGAAAGAGCAAACCTTTTTGCGTCCTTTTCTGTTAGGACGGCTGTTTTTATCGTATGCCATTTTGCAAACCTCCTTAATTATTTGTGATGACGTTCATCAGAACGGAAGATCGTCATCTTCAGTGATTTCCTCAAAATCGCTTTCGCTTGCGGAAGCAAATGAGGGAGCAGGAGCTGCAGGAGCAGTGTAGCCGCCGGTTGAACCGGTTTCAGCTTTTGAGCCGCAGAAGCTTGCGTTATCAACAACAACTTCTACTGCCTTGCGTTTATTGCCGTTTTTGTCTTCATAGTTACGGGTCTGGATGCTGCCTGTTACAGCAATCATTGAACCCTTCTGGAAATATCTTGTGATAAATTCCGCAGACTGTCTCCAAGCGACACAATCGATAAAGTCAGCCTGTCTCTGTTCGCCTGCTTTAGCATAAGCACGCTCAACAGCAATGGTAAAAGATGCAACGGAAACGCCTGTTCCTGTGCTGCGCAGCTCAGGTGTTGCCACCAATCTGCCCATAAGAACAACATTGTTAATCATCTTCAGTATCCTCCTTATTTCTTAATGATGAGAGTACGAAGAATTCCGTCTGTGATTTTGCATACACGGTCAAGCTCAGCGGGGAACTCGGGTTCACATGCAAAGTTCATGAGAACATAGTAACCTTCTGTCTCGTCGTCGATAGCGTAAGCAAGCTTTCTCTTGCCCCATTCATCAACGCTGTCGAGAGTACCGTTAGCAGAAACCAAAGCCTTTACCTTCTCTACCATAGCAGCTGTTGCTTCTTCGCCGTTAGCTACTGAAAGAACGAACATGGTCTCGTAATTAACCATCTCTTAAAGCACCTCCTTCTGGACTTTATGGGCACTTTCGTGCCAAGGATGTGGCATAAAAATTTACCACGGAAAAGAATTATATCAACTTTCACAAAATAAGTCAAGCATTTTTATGAAATCGGTCAATAATTTTTTCGACCACAACATATGGTAAAAACCCTCCCCGAAGGGAGGGTAAGATATCAGACTTTTTCAAAATCTTGGGCGCCGTGCTTACAAAGGGGGCACACAAAATCCTCGGGAAGGGTTTCACCCTCATAAAAATATCCGCAGATTTTGCAGCGGTAGCCCTGCTTCTGAGCAGGCTGGGGCTTCGGCTTGACGTTTGCGTGGTAAAACGCATAGGTCATACTTGCAAAGTCGGTGAGATTTTCCGCCTCGGTGAGCTTTGCCACAAACATAATGTGTGTGCCCATATCAACGGTTTCAATCACCTCACAGCCGAAATATGCGTTGGTGTAGCCAGGGATATAATACACACCATTGGCGGCTCTGTCGCTGTTGGGATAATCGGCAAACTTGTTGTAATCTCTGCCTGAATGGAATCCGAAATGTTCAAAAAGTGAAAACGGTGCATTTTCTGAAATTACAGAAACGTTGAAAATACCCGTGTTCTGAATCATCTCGCAGGTTTTGTTCATTTTGTTGACAGTGATGCTCACGGTCATGGGGTTACTTGCCTGCTGAGAGAAGGTGTTGATTACGCACCCATTGTCAAAATCGCCCTCTTTTGCGGTGAGAATATATAAACCGTAGCTTACTTTGAAAATTGCAGTTGTGTCCATAAATAAGCCCTCCTTTTTCTATATTTTAGCACAAATTTTTTCTATTACAACTTATTTTTTACATTTTGACAAAAGAATTGTATCTCGCCTCAACTTATTGCACAACAGGTTGTGGGTTTTTATTTTGTGTTTAGAATTTTAAAAAAGCATTCCATTTTTGTGATTTTTGCTGTATAATTATATTTGTATATTTATGTATAAAGGAACAGTATCGTTAAAATGAGTTATTCAATCAGCCCCTCCGTATGGGGAAATATGTTTGGTCTGCCGGCAGATATCAGTGACAGATACCTCAAAATGGCAAACGAAACCCAGATTAAAACAGTTGTGTGGATTTTCAGAAACGGTTCCGCACCCATAGATGCCGCCGCAATTTCAAAAGCGATAGGCAAGCCCGTCTCCGCTGTGGAAGAGGCATTGAGATATTGGGCTTCGGTGGGCATACTCAATTCTGAAATTGTACCCGCGGCAGCCGTTACTCAGCCCGTGGTTGCAGAGGCTCACAAAAAAGAGCTTCCCGTTATCCCTGAAACAAAACCAAGCTATGAACAAATTGCAATCCGTTGCAAGGAGGACCCTCAGCTTGAGCTTCTTTTCAACGAGGTTCAGCAGATTCTCGGCAGAACTCTCGGCTATGACGGCCAGTATTCACTGCTTATGATGCACGATGATTACGGTCTGCCCACAGAGGTTATTCTGATGCTTGCAGATTATTGCATCACCAACGGAAAAGCCTCCTACTCATATATGAGAAAAATGGCAAAATCCTGGGGTGAAAAGGAGATCGACTCCATCGAAAAGGCTGACGCGATTATTTCAAACCTCAACACAATTCAGTCGGTGTGGAATCAGTTTATCCGACTGACAGGCATTCAGAATCCAAAACCCACTTCAACCCAATCCCAATTCCTTCTGACCTGGGTAAACGAATACAAATTCTCAATGGAAATGATTTATTCCGCTTATGAGATTATGGTGAACAACTGCGCAAAAATCAGTTTCAGATATATGGACGCCATCCTCAAGGATTGGTATCAGAAGGGCTTCCGTACCCCTGAGGACACCGAAAAAGAAAAGCAGACAAGTGCCCCCGCACCCAAAAAGAATTCCAAAGCTCTTCAGGGCACATCTTACGATATGGACGAATTCAAACGCAGAGCAGACAAGCTCCCCGTTTATAACAAAGGAGAATAAAAATGACCTACTCCCCCCAAGAATATGAACAGGCACGCCGTGAGCTTGACCGTCGCCGCAACGAAGCGGAAAAGCTGCAGAAGGCTCACCGTGATGAAATAGCGGCAAAATTCCCCGAGCTTGTTAAAATCGAACAGGAAATGGCCGCCGCAGGCCTCAGCGTCATCAAGGCTCTGGGTATGGGTGATGATTCACAGGACTATATAAAATTCCTCGAAACCACCAACCTCAACGCTCAGAAAAGACGTGCTGAGCTTCTTAAAGAAAACGGATACCCTGAGGATTATCTCAAGGTAAAATATTATTGCACCAAGTGCAACGACAAGGGCTTCAGGGATGGATTTATGTGCTCGTGCCACAAGCTCCTTCTCAAAAACATTGCCTACAAAAAGCTTTGCAGCCAATTCCCTGTTGACAAGTGCAATTTCAACAATTTTGACCTTTCGTTTTATCCCGACCGCGGCGGCGACATCACACCGCGCAAGAGAATGACCGCAGTTTTTGATTATTGCAAAAGCTATGCCGAAAATTTCAGCAGCCGCTCCCCCGGACTTCTGATGCTTGGCAACACAGGCCTCGGCAAAACACACCTTTCACTTGCAATTGCAGGTCAGGTCATCAACCGCGGCTACGGTGTGATTTATGCTTCGGCACAGAATATTCTCAACAAGCTTGAAAATGAAAAATTCGGCAGAAGTGAAACTTCTGACACCGAAAAGAATCTTCTTGAATGTGATCTTCTGATTCTCGACGATCTGGGCACCGAATTCAGCACCCAGTTCACCGTTTCGGCAATATACAACATCATCAACACAAGACTTCTTGCTTCAAAGCCCACCATTATCAGCACCAACCTGACAATGGAACAGCTTGAAGGAATTTATACCCAAAGAATTTCGTCAAGAATTCTCAGCGAATACACCATCCTTCAGTTTGACGGCACAGACGTAAGACAGTTGAAAACGAGGTAACATATGAAAAACAAAAAGCTTTTAACCATATTGATTTCTTCATTTGTGGCTCTTTGCCTTGTTGTGGGTTCGGTTGCGGTTATTTTTTCTCAGCTTGAAAAAAATCCCATCGGCGCAGATGACACTCTTGTTAAGTTCACAGGTGAAAACACTCTCACATTCAGAGAAACTGAATTTGTTTCAGGCAACATTGTGAGTGCAAATGACGAAAGACTCAAGGACTGTGTGCTTCTTCTGGATGATCAGTCGGGCATCAGAAAGATTTTCACTTCAAAGTATGCTCCTCTTTTCAAAGAAGACAACACCACATATCAATACAGAAACAGCGGAAGCATTGTTCTTGAAACAACCGAGGTCGAAAAATCCCAGTATCTGCGCAGAGCTTTTTCAAACGATAATTTCGTTATGCCCGAATTCAAAAAAGAAAATATCAAAAAAATCGGCATTTTTTACGGCAAATATTATGACTCAACCGAAAACTACACCATTGACGGCGTAAGCGACTTTTTTGCCGCAACTGTTGACGGCAACTGTCCCACCTTTAACCTTATGAAGTTTCAGGAAATGGACGAAGCAAACGAAATCCGCGATTTTGTGAATGAATTCAACAGAACAGGTTCGTTGGAGGAAAGCCACAAAAAATGGTGCAAAGTTGCAGAAAAAGACAATGTCTTTTTCCGTATCTACTTTATCGACGACTCAATTCCTTTTTCACTTCTTTTTACCAAAGATGCAATTTATGCTCAATAAGAAAGGCACACTATGGATATAATCAGAAAATTAACCGAAGAATTCAGAATTCAGCCGTGGCAGGTTGAAAACACAGTAAGCCTCATTGATGACGGCAACACAATACCTTTCATTGCCCGTTACCGCAAGGAAGCTCACGGCACACTTGACGACCAGACTCTGCGTTCAATTGCAGACAGGCTTGAATATCTGCGCAACCTCGAAAAGCGCAAGGAGGAGGTTTATTCTTCCATTGAAGGTCAGGAAAAAATGACCGATGAAATTGCCGCCTCCCTTGAAAACGCACAGACCCTTGCGGAAATTGAAGATATTTACCGCCCCTACAAGCCAAAGCGCAAAACCCGCGCTTCTGTTGCCCGCGAAAAGGGGCTTGAGCCTCTTGCCGCTGCCATTTATCTTCAGGAAATCAATTCTCCCTACCCCGAAGAAATGGCAAAGGCTTATATCGACCCCGAAAAAGGTGTTGAAACCGCTGAGGACGCATTGCAGGGCGCAATGGATATTATTGCAGAGGATATTTCAGACAATGCCAACATCCGCCGCAGATTGAGAAATCTTTTCTCCGTGTCAGGTGAGGTTGTATCAAAGGCCGCAGACCCCGAAGCCGAAAGCGTTTATACACAGTATTATGATTTTTCTCAGCCCGTCAATAAAATCGCAGGACACAGAGTGCTTGCCATTGACCGCGGTGAAAGAGAAGGCTTCCTCAAGGTCAGCGTTACCCTTGACCCGGTCAAGGCATCAAATGTTATTGTGAGTGAAACCCTTGCCCCCAACGAATCTCCCTGCACCGAAACAGTCCGTGCAGCAGGTGCAGACGCTTATGACAGATTGATTTACCCGTCAGTTGAAAGAGAAATCCGCTCATCACTCACCGAAAAAGCCGCCGGCGATGCAATTAAGGTTTTTTCTCAGAATCTCCGTGAACTCCTGCTTCAGCCTCCCGTTAAAGGCAAGGTTGCGCTCGGCCTTGACCCCGGCTACAGAACCGGATGCAAAGTTGCCGTGGTTGACCCCACAGGCAGAGTGCTCGACACAGGCGTTGCATACATCACCCATTCCCAGGCAAAACAGCTTGAGGCAAAAGCTCTTATCAAAACCCTCATTCTGAAGCATGGTGTCGAAATTATTGCTATCGGCAACGGCACCGCTTCCAAAGAAACAGAAATTTTCACAGCCGATCTGCTTAAAGAAATTTCTTCCGGCGCAGGATATATGGTGGTAAGCGAAGCAGGTGCTTCTGTTTATTCCGCCTCAAAGCTTGCCGCGGAGGAATTCCCCCAGTTTGACGTTTCACTCAGAAGTGCGGTTTCAATTGCAAGACGTTTGCAGGACCCGTTGGCTGAGCTTGTTAAAATTGACCCCAAGGCTATCGGTGTTGGTCAGTATCAGCACGATATGCCCAAAAAGGAGCTTGAAAGCGCCCTTGACGGCGTTGTTGAAGATGCTGTTAACAGCGTTGGTGTTGACCTCAACACAGCCTCCCCTTCTCTTCTTTCAAGAGTGGCAGGCATCAACTCCACCGTTGCCAAAAACATTGTGGCTTACCGCGAAGAAAACGGTGCCTTCACCTCGCGTTCTCAGCTCAAAAAGGTTTCAAAGCTGGGCGCAAAGGCTTTTGAGCAATGTGCAGGATTTATGCGTGTGCCCGAAAGCAAAAATGTGCTTGACAACACAGGTGTTCACCCCGAAAGCTATGACGCTGCAAAAAAGCTGCTTGAAATCTGCAACATTTCTGCAAAAGATATTTCCAACGGCAACACTGACAAACTGAAGGAAGCTGTGGAAAAGCTTGGTGAAGAAAGCCTTGCAAAGCAGCTTGAGGTGGGCGTACCCACTCTTCACGATATTATCAAGGAGCTTTCTCAGCCCGGCCGTGACCCCCGCGACGAGCTTCCCCCTCCTATGCTCCGCTCAGACGTTATGGATATGAACGACCTGTCCGTAGGTATGGAGCTTCAGGGCACGGTGAGAAATGTTATCGACTTCGGTGCTTTTGTGGACATCGGTGTTCATCAGGACGGTCTTGTTCACATTTCGCAGATTACTGACAAATATATCAAGCACCCCTCGGAGGTGCTCAAGGTGGGGCAGATAGTTACCGTATGGGTAATTTCTGTGGACACCAAAAAGGGCAGAATCGGCCTTACTATGAAAAAACCGAAAGAGGCTTAATTTATGAAAAAAATAATTTCTGTTTTACTTGTTATTTCAATGCTTTTGTCTTTGGCGGGTATGAATGTCTATGCCGCCTCAGCCGACAAAACCGCAACCTTCACCTTTAAGGCGAGCGTTTCCAACGCTTCAGCAAACGGTCAGGCTCAGGACAAAAAGGATTACATCAACTCCGCCGGCAAAACAGTATACAAATCAACCGACGGCAAAACAATCAATGTTTACCCCGGTCAGGTTGTGTGGGTAACACTTCACCTTAAAACAGGCTCCAAATATTATGCTGGTGATTTGCAGACCTACGTTTACTATTCAACCAACATTTTCAAATCCACCGATCAGGGTTCCGGTTGTTACATCTGGGACGCCGAGGGCAAATACTCAGGCATCTGCGCACATGCAGGGGCACCATTTTCTAAAATGACAGCAGCAGCAATCAAGGACACATACCCCGCCTCCTGGTCAGATGCCCAGAGAAAGGCATACGGCTTCTATTCCGTTGTTATGTATCCCAACCCCAACGTCACAACCACCGTTAAATCAAGCGTTGACGACGACCTTGTTACATTCCCCATTTATGTCAGAAGCGACGCAAAAGCAGGTGACAAGGGCACAATTTATCTTCCGTCGGAAACAGTTAAATCCGAGTCTAACCCTTACGGAAAGTTTATGCTTTCAAACTATGCCAACGGCAACATTCTGAGCACAAATACTCCCTACTCAAAGGATTACGGCTTTGACCTTTCAAAAGCAAAGCTCAACTTTGTGGTAGTGAACAAAACCAGCACAAAGGGTGACGTCAATGCCGACGGCAGAATCAACGCAAGTGACGCTCTGCTTGTGCTTCAGGCATCAACAGCATATATCACGCTTCCTGACAGTCAGAAAAAGCTTGCTGATGTAACCGGCGACGGAAAAATCAATTCATCCGATGCTCTTAAAATCCTGCAGTATGCAACAGGAAAAATAACAAAGTTTTAATTGCAATAATCTTCACACAAAATACTGCTGAAAGGAGAAATTTTTATGTCACCAACTGTTGAGAAAAGATTCGGCAGAATAGTCAGCATTTTATATTTCGCTCTAATCTTAGGCATTTCTTTTTTACTATTAAAATATTGCTTTGGGCTTGTTTCACCGTTCATATTCGCATTTTTTATTGCAATGGTTGTTCAAAGACCCACAAACGCCTGCTATAAAAAAATCAAAAAGGGCAAGGGTATAATCTCCACCGTGTTTGTTCTGACGCTGTTGCTGATTCTTGTCTCTTTTGTTTCTCTTGCAGGGGCACAGCTTGTTTCAACCGCCAAGGATTTCATATCCTTCATCACACAAAAAATCAACGACTTCCCCACATTCATTGAAAAGGTGGAGGAATGGGTTCTCGGAATCATCACAATTTTACCTGATTCACTTGAAACAAAGCTCAGCGGCTCCGTTATTTCAGGCCTTGAAAGATTCAAGGAGGTCACCGCTACCGAAGCAGCCGGCATTCTTATGAATTCAGCCGCCAACACCGAAATCAGCCTTTCCTCATTGCTGGCCCCAATCGGAGGCGGAATCTGGGGCGTTGTTAAAGAAATCCCCTCGGTTGTTATTGCCATTGTGATTGCGGTTATTGCTTCTTGCTTTATGGCTTCCGATTACGACCGTCTTGTAGGCTTTCTTAAAAATCAGCTCCCGGAGCAAAGAAGAACTATCCTTTCCCGAAGCAAATCTATTCTTCTTTCCACACTTAAACAGCTTCTGAAGGCTTACGGCACAATTATGCTCATCACCTTCACAGAGGTTTTTATCGGGCTCAACATTTTAAAACTTGTGGGTATATATGATGCAGGTTATATTTTTATAATTTCCGCTATTACCTGTGTTGTGGATATTGTCCCCGTTCTCGGCACAGGCACCATTATGATCCCCTGGGCATTATACAGCCTGATTACAGGCAACATCCCGCTCACCATCGGCCTTGCGGTTATTTATGTGGTTATTCTCATAATCCGTCAGGTTGTAGAGCCAAAGCTTGTTGCCGTGCGTCTTGGTCTTCCTCCTGTTATCACAATTGCGGCAATGTATCTCGGCACACAGATTTTCGGCTTTGTCGGCCTTTTCCTCTTGCCGATAATTATCATTATGCTCAAGCGCCTCAATGATGAGGGTGTAATTCACCTCTGGAAAACAGGAAAAGCAGATGAACCCTGCCAAGAAAAATAATTTTAAAAAATATTTAAAAAAGTGTTGACAAAACGCTCGGTTTGTGATAAAGTAATTGAGCGTTGAGTTCGCTGGTGTAGCTCAGTTGGTAGAGCAGCTGATTTGTAATCAGCAGGTCCGGGGTTCGAGTCCGTCCACCAGCTCCATAACGCTTTTTAATTTAATATGGGTAGGTTCCCGAGTGGCCAAAGGGAGCAGACTGTAAATCTGCCGTCGACGACTTCGGTGGTTCGAATCCACCCCTACCCACCAAAAATCCTCGTTCTTGCGAACGGGGATTTTTATTTTTTCTTCTTTGTTTAAGAGTCATATTTGTGTTTCGATAAAGCTCTTTTTACAGCAAGCTTTGTTTGAATTTTTTATTGTTATGTGTTATAGTTTAGGTAGATCTGATATATCGTAAAGCATAATAAAAACCAAAGGATAACCGCAAATGATAGATTTAACCACACGAATCGAACAGATGACCATAGAATCCGGAAAACGGATTCTTGTCACAAGTGATATCCACGGACATTTATCTTACTTCAAAAAGGTTCTGGACAGGGCTTGTTTTTGTCATAATGATATTTTATTCATCGTCGGAGATATAATTGAAAAAGGTCCCGAAAATCTGAAAACCTTACGCTTTGTTATGGAGCTTTGCAAACAGGGAAATGTCATACCCCTTATCGGCAATGTGGATGCATATAGGTTAAAACTGATTCACGAGCTTTCGGAAGAAAATGTGAGTAGTTTTTATAACTACATTTTGAGTTTAAGAAAATGGACAGGCACTTCTTTTTATGAAGAGCTTGCAGCCGAATGCGGATACACTATAAACAATCCCGAGGATATTCTTATTTCTAAAAAAGATGTTATCACTAACTTTGAAAAAGAGTTCAACTTTCTTGCTAATTTGCCTACCATTGTGGAAACGCAGAAGTATGTTTTTGTTCACGGTGGTTTGCGAGAAAAAGAGATTCTTAACAACCGTGATATGGGTATTTTTGAGCTGACAAAATACGATGCTTTTGCTGAAAAAACTCCCTTCTGTTTTGATCGATACATAATTGCAGGTCATTGGCCTGTGGTTCTTTACGGTACATCAATACCGCAAATGAATCCCATTATTGACCGCGATAAAAAAATCATTTCAATCGACGGCGGATGTGGAATAAAAAAAGACGGACAATTAAACCTTCTGATTATACCAGACATAAATTGTTCTGTTGACAAGATAACTCATATAAGCTACGACGAAATCCCAAGCGTTATTGCTATGAATGATCAAAGCGAAAGCAATGATTCCATATACATGTCTTGGCTCAACAAAGAAATCAGAATTCTTAACAAAGGCAAAGAGTTTTCATTTGTTGAGCACATAAAAAGCGGTCGCAAGTTACATATGCCAAACTCATATATAAGAAATGAAACCGAATGTTACGACTATACAGATTACATTCTTCCCGTGAAAAAGGGAGACAGATTATCAATTATTTCAAAAAACTCAAAAGGCTACATTGTTAAAAAAGACGGTGTTGTAGGGTGGTATTGTGGAAATGTTTCAGTTGAATAAACTGTTGTTTACTGTATCTCTTATGTTACACTCTCTTCAAGAGGTGAGGTTATGCTTGAACACAGAGGATTTATGCTTGACAGCGTTCGGCATATGCAGTCAATTGATGAAATAAAAAAGCTTATCGACGCCCTTGCCCTGCTTAAATTCAACAAATTCCATTGGCATCTGACCGATGACCAGGGCTGGCGGTTTGAGTGCAGCAGCTTTCCCGTGCTTAACTCCGTTGCCGCTGTTCGCCCTTATTCTGACTTTGGCAAAACCCATGTAAATGAGCCATACGGCAGGGTTTACACCAAGGACGAAATACGGGAAATTGTGGCTTATTGCGCCGAAAAGGGAATTGATGTTATTCCCGAATTTGACGTTCCCGGCCATTCGAGTGCTCTTTTGTCGGCTATGCCTGAGCTTTCATGCGGAGGGAAGACTGTTAAAATCAAAACCCACCAGGGCATTTTCAAGGATGTTTTATGCCTTGCCAACAAAAAAAGCTTTGAGGTTGTCACTCAGATTATTGATGAATTTCTCGATATTTTTCCCGGTGAATATTTTCATATCGGCGGTGACGAGGCTCCTTATGATCATTGGAAAACCTGCCCCGACTGTCAGCAACATATGAAATTGCTTGGTGTTGAAACCTATGCCGAATATCAGAACTGCTTTATGAACAGGCTGATTGATTATCTTGAATCAAAGGGCAGACATGCCATTGTGTGGAATGAAGCGGCAAAAGGCAAAAATCTTGACAAGCGTGCCGTTATTCAATGCTGGAAAGAAAATCAGCCTGCAAGTGTTGATTTTATAAACTCCGGCGGCAAGGCTATTCTTTCTCCTTTTTCATATGTTTATCTTGATTATGATTATCTCACCACCCCTCTCAACCGCGTTTATTCAATGAGTGCATCTTTGCCCGGATTAACCGAAGACAGCAAGAAGAATATCATCGGCATTGAAGCCCCGGTATGGACTGAATATATCAGCGATAACAACCGCCTTGAAGAGTTTATTTTCCCAAGGCTTGTTGCCGTTTCAAAGGTAGCAAAAGGAGAAAATAACAAGCCTTATAACGAATTTTTGCAAGAAGTGAAAAAAATCCGAAATCAGTTCAGCAACTATAATTTCTGCGAAGAAAAAATGTGGACAAAGCCCAGAGCGGCAATGCCTCTTGGTTGGCTTAAATTTGTGAAAGACCACTACACTCTGAATTTCATAAAAGAACAGTTGTTTAAATGAGGTGAAAAAATGAAAAAATCAAGGCTTGTTTATGCTGTTTTGTTTTTTGTTGTTTTTGCAATTGAAGTTCTTATTGCTCTTTTTGTCAATGACAGCTTCATCCGTCCCTATGGCGGCGACATTCTCGTCACCGTTCTGCTTTGCCTTTTGTTCCGCACATTTTTCCCTGTTAAAGCAAAGCTTCTGCCCGTTTTTGTTTTTCTTTTTTCTGTGGCGGTGGAAATCTGCCAGTATTTCGACATCGTGAAGCTTATGGGTTTTGAAAACAACGTTCTTATCTCCACGCTTGTGGGCAGGTCTTTTTCTGTTATCGACATAATCTGCTATGGTGTAGGTTGCATTCTGTTTTTTGTAATTGAACAGTTATCATTTAAATTTTTCTCAAGAAATGAGGGCGCTTTATGAACACAAACATTAACAAGCTTCTCGCGGAGCGCGGTCTTCCCGAGCTTAAATCCCGTGAAGAAATGGTGGATATTCTCTGCCGTGAGGAATACGGGGTTCTTCCTCCTCTGCCTTCAAAGGTAACCTTCACCTGCGAAGAGGAGGTTGTCCCCAAATTCTGCGCAGGAAAAGCTGTTATCAACAAGGTAACGGCTCACTGCGTTGTTAACGGCAAAGATTTTTCTTTTCCTTTTTTCTGTGTTCTCCCCACCAAGGAGGGCAGGCATCCCTTTTTTATTCACATAAATTTCCGTCCTGATGTTCCCGACCGATATATGCCAACGGAGGAGCTTGTGGACAACGGCTTTGCCGTGCTTTCATTATGTTATGAAGATGTGACAAACGACGATGCCGATTTTGTTGACGGCCTTGCAGGGGTACTTTTCCCCGACGGCAAACGCGGACCCTCCGACCCCGGCAAAATTGCAATGTGGGCCTGGGCTGCTCAAAGAGTAATGGACTACGCCGAAACGCTCCCTTGCCTCGATACCCAAAATGCCGTTGTCTGCGGTCATTCCCGCCTTGGCAAAACTGCCCTTTACTGTGCCGCAACCGACACTCGCTTTAAGTTTGCATATTCCAACAACTCAGGCTGCAGCGGTGATGCCCTTGCAAGAGGCACAAAGGGTGAAACAGTAGAGGATATTGTTTTTCGTTTCCCCTTCTGGTTCTGCGAAAATTACGCAAAATACGTTAAAAACGAACAGGCTATGCCCTATGACCAGCACTATCTCCTTGCTTCAATTGCACCGAGATATGTTATGGTTGGCAGTGCCTCTGAGGATTGGTGGGCAGACCCCGATTCCCAGTTCCTTGCCTGTGCGGCGGCTTCCCCCGCATTTGAAAAAGGTCTTGTGTGTGATGACAAGCTGCCCGAAATTGATGATGTTTTAATCGACGGTGACATCGGCTATCACAAGCGCATAGGGCTTCATTATTTCAGCCGACTTGACTGGAACAGACTTATTGAATTTGTAAACAAGCATAGATAAACTGATGCACAGGCGAGTCCTGTGCATTCTTTTTTGCCGCCGCAACCATTCAGGGCGTTTTGCTTTATGCCGATTATCTTCTGATTTATCTGCTCAACGGCTGGCTTAAAACACAGATTGTTTCGGTTGCTGTTTTTACCGGCATTTTCATTGCAGGCTATCTTTTCATCTGGCTGATTATTTACAACGTGACAAAACGCTCAACGCAAAAATTAAACGTTCAGATTAACTCATAATCAAATTAAGCCTGCCTTCGGGCAGGTTTTTCTTGTTTTATTGCTTGTGATATGATATATTAAATTATACTTTGCTTCCGGAGGGATACGATGACTTTTGAAATCAGAGGAAATCAATTTATAAAAGACGGAGAGCCCGTAAAGCTCATTTCGGGCGCCGTTCATTATTTTCGCAATCTGCCCGACACATGGAC
Organism: Acutalibacteraceae bacterium; assembly: GCA_045633685.1. Lineage (GTDB taxonomy): Bacteria > Bacillota > Clostridia > Oscillospirales > Acutalibacteraceae > CAG-488. The sequence goes on from JAZQYU010000065.1 coordinate 32,098, forward strand.
AGATATTTTCAAAAAAATGAAAGCAATGGGTCTCAACTGCGTTGAAACCTACTGCGCCTGGAATCAGCACGAAAAGCACCCCGGTGAGTTTGATTTCTCCGGCATTCTCGACATTGCAAAATTTATTAAAACAGCGGCTGATGAGGGTCTTATGGCAATTGTGCGCCCCGGCCCCTACATCTGCGCCGAGTGGGAATTCGGCGGACTTCCCTGGTGGATTCAGGCTGATGAAAGCATCGAAATCCGTTGCTCTAACAAGGCCTATATCAGATATTTTGATCGTTACCTTGACCGCCTTTTTGATGAAATACGCCCTCTTCTTTGCACCAACGGCGGCAACATTATTATGCTCCAGTGCGAAAACGAATACGGCTATTACGGTGACGACAGAAAATATCTTCAGTATCTCAAAGAAGGCTATGAAAAAAGAGGAATTGATGTTCCTCTTTTCACCTCTGACGGCACAGAAGAAAACCACATTCTCGACGGAAGCATTGACGGTTGCCTTTCAACCCTCAACTTCGGCAGCCGCGTGGAAGAAAACTTTAAAGCTCACGACACTCTTTATCCCAACAGCCCCAAAATGTGTATGGAGATGTGGAACGGATGGTTTGACGCCTGGGGTGACGACAAGCATCACACCACCTCTGCCGAGGATTACGCCAAAAGCGTTGACGATATGCTCTCTCGCGGCAGTGTGAATATGTATATGTTCATCGGCGGCACAAACTTCGGATTTACAAGCGGTGCGAACCACTATGAAAAATTTGCTCCCGACGTAACAAGCTACGATTACGACGCTCTTCTATCAGAATGCGGTGATGTTACACCCAAATATATGGCTATCCGCGAGGTTATTCAAAAACACATCGGCGGTGATTTGCCCGAAATACCCACAGACAGAGCTAAAAAGTCTTTTGGAAAATCAACCCTCACCAAGCAGGCCGGCATTTTTGCTAACCTCGACAATCTCTCCTCCCCCGTTCATTCTGACGTGCCCTTGTGTATGGAAAAATATTCTCAGGGCTACGGCTACATTGCTTACCGTTCAACCCTCAACCGTGATTACAATGACGCCACCCTTTTCTTTGAAAGCATTGGTGACCGCGCACAGATTTACATCAACAAAACCCTTGCGGGCATTGTTTATATCAACGATGATAAGCTTGAATTGAATTTTTCTGCCAAAAAGGGGGACGTGCTCACCATTCTTTGCGAAAATATGGGCAGAGCAAACTTCGGCAGCAAAATGATGCGCAAAAAGGGCATCGCAGGCAGACTCCTCATTGACGACAAAATCCACTTTGACTGGCAGGTTCACACTCTGCCTATGGATAACCTCGACAAGGTGGTTTATACCGACGCCGTGCCCGAAGAAAAAAGCGTTTTTTATTCAGGCACCTTCACCGTTGACGAGCCTGCCGACACCTTCGTTAAGCTCGACAATTTCACCAAAGGTTTTGTGGTAGTCAACGGCTTTAACCTTGGCAGATATTGGGAAATCGGCCCTCAGCAGACGCTATATCTCCCCGCCTCACTTCTTAAAAAAGGTGAAAACGAAATCACCGTTTTTGAGTCTGACGGCATTAAAGGTGAGCCTGTGGTTGAATTTACGGATAAACCTATATTAGGATAATAAAAAGGAGTTGGCGCTTGCCAACTCCTTTTGCTATTTTATCACCTTGTTTTTCCACTTTCCGCTGAAATAAAATGCAATTCCGATAAAAAACGGGGTATATCCTGCCAGGGCATCACCAAGCCAGAATCCGATATAGCCCATCTCAAGAGCTAAACCAAACAACACCGAAAGACCGATTCGCATTACTATTCCGTCAAAAATTGCCGTTGCAAAATTGATTTTGTGTATGCCGCTGCCGTTAATCAACGCATTCATCGGCGCCCGGAATGCACTGCCGAAGAACATAACCGTTGCCACAGGCAGGTATTCCATTGCCACAGCAAGAACCGCCTTGTCGGAAGTAAAAAGGCCGAAAACCTGCCGGGGGAAAAGATAAATTATAACCGACATAACCGCCGAAATGCAGATGCCTGAAGCAAACAGAGTTGCCATAATTCTGGGCACTCGCTTAAACTGCTTTGCTCCGATATTCTGCCCCACCATTGATGAGCCGGCGGTGTTCAGCGAATTTGAAAGCAGGTTTGCAATGCTGTTGACCTTGTTGGCAACTCCTGCAAAAGCCGAAACTTCAACACCATAGGAATTTATCCAGGAATTTACAAACAGCTTTGAAAAATGAATTGACGCGCTCTTGATAGCCATAGGCACACCAAGCTTCACAAGCTCCGAGAGCATTTTTCCGTCCCAATTCACAAAATATTTCAATTGAAAATCAAAGCCGAAGTCGGCTTTTCGTTTATATAGAAATACACAACAGCTCACAAAGCTCACGGCCTGACTTATAACCGTTGCAAGGGCTGCACCTGCCGAGCCCATAAACAAATATTTGACAAAAATAATGTCAAGAATAATATTGAGCACGGCGGCAATGCTGATAAAAACAAAGGGGTGCTTTGAGTCACCCATTCCGCGCAAAACAGCGCTGACCATATTATAGCCGTAGATAAAAATCATACCCAATATACACACGGTGGAATAACCCAGCGCTTCATAAAAAGCCTCTTCGGGAGTGTTCATCAGAGTTAAAATCTGCCGACGGAAAACAAAGCAGACCACACTCAGCGTTGCGGCAACAATTGTCATAAAAGAAAACATTGTTGCAATAAATCTGCCCAGGCGCTCCTTTTTGCCGGCACCTATGTATTGGGCAATTATAACCTGCCCCGCATTTGAAAATCCCATTGCAACGAAGGTGAGAAAGCCTGAAACATCTCCGCCAACGCTGACCGCAGACAGTCCCGTCTTCCCCAGCACATGACCCACAACAGCCATATCCACCATATTGTAAACCACCTGTAACAGGCTCGACAAAAACAACGGTGTTGCAAAAGTGAACAGCTGCTTTGCAATATTTCCTTGTGTGAAATCTGAAATCAGGGTCTTGCCTTTCATTTTATCGCTCCAAAAAAGTCTTCTTTACGATATAATACCACAAAAATCTCCATTATGCTAATTTTTTTATCAATTTATCTTTTACTTTATATTTTTTTGTGATATACTTTAATTTGGAGTTATGGTTACTATGTTGAAAGAGGTCTTTTGGATGAAAAAAATCGGTTTTGACAACAACAAATATCTTTCTATGCAGTCGGAACAAATCCGCAATCGCATTGCAGACTTTGGCGGCAAGCTTTATCTTGAATTCGGCGGAAAAATCTTTGACGATTTTCACGCCTCCCGTGTTCTGCCCGGATTTGAGCCGGACAGCAAAATCCGTATGCTTCAGCAGCTTAAGGATGATGCTGAAATCGTTATCACAATCAACTCTGCGGACATTGAAAACAACAAAATCCGCGGTGACCTCGGCATATCTTATGAAGATGATGTTCTCAGACTTATTGACATCTTCCGCGAAATGGGTCTTTATGTGGGCAGTGTTGTGCTCACCCGTTATATGGGTCAGGCGGCTGTTGACGCTTTTCTCAAAAGGCTCACCGCATTGGGTGTGCGTTGCTACTGCCATTATCCTATCGCAGGCTACCCTTCTGATGTTCAGCATATTGTGAGTGATGAAGGTCTTGGCAAAAACGATTACATCGAAACCACACATTCTCTGGTTGTGCTCACCGCTCCCGGCCCCGGAAGCGGAAAAATGGCAACCTGCCTCAGCCAGCTTTATCACGACTATAAGCGCGGAATCAAGTCAGGCTACGCAAAGTTTGAGACCTTCCCCGTATGGAATCTTCCGCTGAAGCACCCCGTAAACCTTGCTTATGAAGCGGCTACGGCTGATCTCAATGACCTTAATATGATTGACCCCTTCCACCTTGAGGCTTACGGTGAAACTGCGGTCAACTACAACCGTGATGTTGAAATTTTCCCTGTGCTGAACACTATTTTCCAACGTATTCAGGGCTCATCTCCCTATAAATCTCCCACAGATATGGGTGTTAATATGGCAGGCAACTGCATCATCGACGATGACGTTTGTTGCGAAGCCTCAAAAATGGAAATTCTCCGCCGTTATTACAACGCCTGCTGTGAGCGACTCAGCGGCAAAGATGACGGTAATCAGGTAACAAAGCTCGAAATACTTATGAATCAGGCAGGCATCACCTCAGACATCTGCCCCGCAATTGATGCCGCCCTCAGAAAAGCACAGGATACAGGTGCCCCTGCAGGAGCAATCCTTCTGCCCGACGGCAGAGTTGTAACCGGCAAAACCTCCGATACCCTCGGAGCCGCCTCAGCCCTTATCCTCAATGCCCTCAAAGCCTTCGGCGGTATTGATGACAGCCTTGACCTGATTGCAGCAGAAGTGCTTGAACCTATCTGTGAGCTTAAAACCAACTACCTCAAGCACAGAAACCCCCGTCTTCACACAGACGAGGTGCTCATTGCGTTGACGATCTCTGCCCTGACCAATCCCATTGCCAAGCTTGCAATGGATCAGCTTGACAATCTCAAGGGCTGCGAAGCTCATTTTTCCGTAATCATCGGTGATGAAGACAAAAAGCTCCTCAAACGCCTCGGTATCAATGTGAGCTGCGAACCCCACTACGAAAACAAACGCCTTTTCCATAAATAAACCTTTACTCAAGGTGGTGTGCAAATGAAAGTTTTAATGATTATTCCCGCCTATAACGAAGAAAAAAACATATTGAATGTTGTCAACAATATCCGTGAATACAGAAAAACCAGCAAATACCATATTGACTATGTTGTTGTGAACGATGGGTCAACAGATAACACAGAAAAGGTGTTGAAAGAAAACGGCATCCATCACATTTCTTTGGTTGAAAACCTTGGCATTGGCGGAGCGGTTCAAACCGGGTATCTTTATGCTAAAAAGCACAACTATGATATTGCCGTTCAATTTGATGGTGATGGCCAGCACGATATCGGGAGTCTTGAAAATATTATTGAACCGGTAATTAGTAATAAATGTGACTTCTGTGTAGGTTCAAGATTTGTTGATAACAGCACCAGCTCTTTTAAATCAACAAAACTTCGTCGGTTAGGCATCAGATACTTCTCTGTTCTTATCAAGCTTTTTGCCGGCGTTTGTGTATGCGACCCTACATCTGGCTACAGAGCTGCAAACAAAAAGGTTATTGAATTGTTTGCTAGTGATTATCCTGCAGACTATCCCGAACCTGAATCTCTGGTTCAGCTCTCAAAAAACAAATTTTCCATAAATGAAGTGCCTGCCAATATGTTTGAAAGAGCAGAAGGAACTTCGTCAATAAATGCCTGGAAATCTGTTTATTACATAATCAAAGTCAGCTCTGCAATCCTTTTTGTCTGCCTTCAAAAGAACAAATAATACGGAGGTGTTTTTATGCTTAGTGATTTGCTCCGCATAGAACTCATTGTGTTGGCGGTTGCTTCATTTTTAATCGTAGGTACAACCGTAACAAAAAAAATCATGCAATTAAAATATGCTTTTGCTTGGTTCGTTGCATCATTTTTTCTCATTGTTATAGCTATATTTCCTCAGATTGTTTTCCGTTTGACTGCCTTTCTCGGAATACAGACCCCATCAAATCTTATTTTTTTGATTGCCATTTTCGCTATATTCGGCATTTGCTTCTCATTCTCTGTTATAGTTTCCAAACATGACCGAAGCATCCGCAAACTGATTCAGACGGTTTCTGTTGAAAATTTTGAATCAGAGGCAAAAGATTTTGACAGCAAAAAGGAGAATAACGATGTCACTTAAAAAAGTCCTTTCAAAAAGAAAATCTGTTTTTGATTTTTTTCTGTCTTTTCTCTCTGCATTTTCTATAGTGTATTGCTTCTTCGATTTTGAAGCATATTCTTTTTTAGCATTGATTTTTACTCCGTTTATTTTTACTTTTATCCGTAATGTTGACATATCTAAACTTCAGATTTCTTCTAAACTTCTTGTTTTTATTTTATCTGCACTTTTAGGCATATCTCTATATCTTACATACAACATGACAAGCAAGATGGACTCTGCCTTTTCGTCAATAATCCCAGCTTTTCTTTTTGCGGTTTCCGTTGCCGGATTAACGCATCTTCTTTTTTATGTGCTGATTTATATATGCAACAAATTCACCTCATCTGACTTCAGATCTTTTGAATCCTCCCCAAAAAAGAGTTCCTTTTTTGTGATATGGGCAATAATTTTCGCTTCCTATTTTTCTGTTTTCTTACTTTACTTTCCGGGGGTTATGACCCCTGACTCCTTCACTCAAATGTATATCGTTTCGGGAGACTCTCCATTATCCAATAACCACCCGCTTGTTCATACCTTGCTTATGATTCTGACCACAAGAATCACAGGCTACAGTCCCTGGCTTTATGTAATCGTTCAAACTCTTATTGTTTCTGCAATTTTTGCATACCTGTGCTATTACATAAGAAAGAAAAATCCGTGGAAATGGTTGTGGTATGTAACAATTGTGTTTTTTGCTCTCCATCCGGTTCATACATATAACAGTGTCACTGTAGTAAAAGACACTTTGTTTTCAGCTTTTGTTTTGCTCTATTCAGTTTTTGCTTATGAAATCTGCAGTTCAAAAGGTATATGGCTCAAAAAAAATGTAAACAAATTCATTTTTTGTTTTATCACTTTGATAATGTGCCTATTCAGAAGTAATGGCATACTTATTGCTGTGCTCTCAACTATTCTGATTATTTTTATTCTCAAAAAGAGCAGCAAAGCTTTTGCAGCTTGCAGTTGCCTTTCTATTGTGATTTATTTCGCAGTTGTATACGGAGCATATCCGTTGTTCAATGTTGAAGCAACTTCAATTACCGAAGCACTCGCAATTCCATTGCAGCAGTTATGCTGTGTCGTAGCTGACGGAAATCCTCTTTCTCCTGAAATTAAAAATTATCTTAATGAAATTTTACCCATAAGCATAATTGAAACAACATACGATCCCGTTTCGGTTGATGCAATTAAATTCCATGAACAGTTTAATGGTGAGATTATTTCGGAGGATTTATTCAAATTTATTAAAATATGGTTCAAGGTGCTTTTGCAATATCCCGCAACTTATGTTAAAGCATATTTATCAGAGGTTGAAGCTTTGTGGAATATGTCTATGGAAGTAGGCATGCTTGAGCCACCGCATGTTTCACCTTATTTCATTCAAGGAAATATGAATTCTGTTTTTCCCGTTCTTCATGATATTTACGATAAAATTGTAAATATTTCATACCTCAGCAAATACGCTTTCTTCACCAAGCCGTTTTGGAACCCTGCTTTATATTATGTGCTTGCTTGCATTTGCGGCCTTTGTTTCTTTGTTAAAAAAAGAACTTATGCATTTGCCAGTCTCATTCCGGTTTTTTCATTGTTTGTTTCCGTGGCCGTTTCAATGCCCAGAGCTACTGCCGGCAGATATGTATATGCTATTTTCTGTTGCATACCACTGATTATCTTTGCCGTTACAGAGCAAAATAAAAAAAGAAAGCTTCAATAAATAATAAACCTTCTACTGTAGCAAAACATCTACAGTAGAAGGTTTTAAATATAATCAGAGTTATTTTGCAAATCTTAATTGCGGCTCCTTTCCCTCGCGATGAAATTGATTGCCGCGCAGAATGGGATAAAATAAAACTCGCTATCTTTGGTGATAGCGAGTTTTATTTTAGTCTTTTTTATCTTTTTCTCTGTCGCGGTTGAAGAGCTTATATTCGCCTTCTTCCTCCTCTTCAACGGGAGAAATTTCAACACGGACTTTTTCTATTCGTCTTTCTTCCACTTCAAGCACGGTGAACTTGAGATTTTCGTAAATCACCTCATAAATCTCACCCTCCTGAGGAAGAAAACCGAGATTTTTGATAATGAAGCCTGCGAGTGTATCATAGCTGCCTTCGGGAATTTCAACCCCCGTCAGTTCTTCAATTTCTTCAAGATTTGTTACACCGTCAATTGTGAAGGTGGTTTCATCAATCTTCGAAATCTCTTCATCCTCATCGTCATATTCATCCTGAATATTGCCTACGATAGCTTCAATAATATCTTCAAGGGTAACGATACCTGCGGTGCCACCGTATTCATCCACAACAACAGCCATCTGGGTGCGTTTTTCGGTCATTTCTTTAAACAAATCACCGCACACCTTGCTTTCGGGAACATACAAAGGCTTTCGCATAATATCGCGCAGGGTTTTGTTGGGCAGTTTTTTGCCAACATATTCAAGCAAATCCTTGATATAAACAATACCGATAATGTTGTCTTGGTCGTCTTCGTAAACGGGAATTCGTGAATATCCGTTTTCAACAGAAACGTCGATAACCTCCTGCAACGGGTCGTTGACCTCAACGGCAACCATATCGGTGCGGTGGGTCATTGTGTCACCTGCATCAAGGTCGTCAAACTCAAAGATGTTGTTTATCATCTCTTTCTGAACATCCTCGATAACGCCTTTTTCACCGCCGACGTCAACCATCATTCGGATTTCTTCCTCGGTTACAGTTTCCTCATCGGCGTGAGGATTAAAGCCAAGCAGGCGGACAACACCGTTGGTTGAAACGGCAAGCACCTTAACAAGAGGGCTGAAAACCTTTGAAAAGAAAAGCAGAACGCCAACGATTTTGAAGCTGATTTTTTCAGAAGCCTGCATCGCAATCTTCTTGGGCACAAGCTCACCGAGAACGAGAGAGAAATATGATGTTACTATTGTAATCAACACAACGCTGACACCGTTGATGATATTCTCGGGCAGCATCGGCCAAGCCTGCATAACCTTGGCTGTGAGCATTTCGGCAAAGGTTGTTGAAGCAGAGGCTGATGTCAGGAAGCCTGCCAAGGTAACACCAATCTGAATCATTGACAAAAACCTTGAGGAATTTTCTGTGAGCTTCACTATTTTTTTTGCCTTTTTGTTGCCGTCCTCTGCCATTTTCTCAATTTTGTTATCATTGAGGGAGATTATTGCAAGCTCGCTCATTGCGAAAAACGCGTTTACAAGAATAAGAACAAACAATAAAACTAATTTGAGTATTAGACTGCCGGGGTCATCCATATCGGATTTGCTCCTTTCAAAATTAAAATGATTTTATATGATTTATTTAATCATTCCGTGATACCTTGCCATCCAGTACGGGTGCATATAGTCAATGGGTTCTTCGAGCTCCATACCTCTGCTGCTGCCGCCGCCGGGGAACATCGGTCTGCCGTTGGGGTTGAGGTCATCCTTCTTGTTGAGAATATCCTCACATCCGCAGTCACAAACAAAACGGTTGCCGTCATTGTGACAAAGGCGACGTTCATGAGGCTCAAGGGGCTCATAAAGCTGGGGCGGAAGACCCGCTTCCACAGGGCGCATATCCCATTTAAGGTCATCACGGTGACTATTGTAAACCTCCCAGGCGATTGTGTCAAGAGGATAATCAATAAGTTCATCCACAACAACATCAAGATCACAGCTTTCACCTGTAAGAGAGCCATAAACAACATTGAACAATGCGTTTTTCTCAATTCTTTCGTCTCTCCAATGGTGTGTGAGTCCCATTGTGATAAGAGCGCGTACTGACGGATCTTCAACATAACGAAGAAGCGGAACAATTGTTGAAAAACAGAGCTGATCATCAATGTGAAGAATGTGGTTGTCAGGAATTCTGTACTGCATCACATTCATACCGTAGTGATAATTTGAAAGCAAATCATCAAAAACAGCAGCATATTTTTTATCACCGGTGATGTGCTCTGCCGTTTTGAGGAATGAAAGTATTTCGAGGGAGTTTGTTCCCTTTTCATAAACCCATTTATGATTTGAATTAAGGTCATCGGGATTCCAGTTTGCCCAGGTTGTGGGCTTGCCGTCGATATCCACAAGGTGGAAATCATTTTCGATGATGTGATCCATAATTTTTCTCACAGCATCTGCAATTTCTTTTTTCTCTTCTTCGTTTGCGCAAAGGTCAAAGTAATTTGCATATGTGTAGAAATGGCCTGTCATTTCGTCAGATGACGTTTCACCCAGCCATTCAATTTCACCGTCCTGAACAACTGTCCATTCTTCAATGTTGCCGGCCTTCTGGAAACCGGGCTCGTCTTTGTATCTCAAGGATCTGGCGGTGAAGCCGTCCTTGCCTGTGATTGTGGTGAGCTTGAGCATGGCCTTGATTGAGCGGCGTGCAAGTTCCAGAACCTTTTCGTTTTTGGTCACCGCGTATTCATAGCAAAGGCCCGAAACATAAAGACCTGTCCAAAGTCCGTCATTGTCACTTACCTCTATATGACCCTCATTTTCATCAAGAACACCACAGCGGGCAAGGTATCTCTTGCGGCAATAACCGTCCTTGCGGATATTATACTTTTCGGTCATTTCGCGGAAGTAAACAGCCTTTTCTTCAAGAGTCATTTTTTTCTTTTCGATGATGCTCAGGCCGCCCTTTGTTGCAACACAAATCATTCTGCCGTCTTTGGAAACAGCAACATCGGTTGCATACGGGTCGGGAAGCCAACGCTTGTAGCCGTAATATGTAAGCACACCGTTGTGCTGGCAGATAAGACCGGTAGTGGTGGCATAATATCTGTTGCCCTCATCATCGGTTGCCATTCCTGTGATTGATGCTCCGGGAAGACCGAGAGTGTTGGTTGAATCAAGCCAATATCCCTTGTCGTCATAAACACAAACGCCTTTGTCGGTGCCGATCCACACATTGCCTGCTGCATCATATTCAACGCAGGTGATGTAGTTGCTCACAAGACCCGTGAGGTCTTCCATAAGCTCCGACCAATGCCAACGTTTGCCTGTGAGTGCGTGAAGTCCGCCACCGAGAGTTCCCACATAAACACGGTTATCTCTGAGGACAGCAAGCTTTGTGCCGTCACCGGGAACACCCACCTTAAGGTCATAATCAGCGGCACCCTTCAACTTTCTGTAAAGCACGGCCGTGGTAAGCACCCATGTTGTGCCGTCTTCATCAACCTTCATATCCTTGATGTCAGCGTTAAACTGCTCTCTTTTAACAACCTTTTTGCCGTTGTATTCAACAAGGCAAGAGCCGGCACCCACAAAAAGGTGATTGCTTCCGTCGCAGTAAAGCATACCGATTTCAGCTTCACCAACACCGAGATTAACCTCGGTGAACTTCTCACCGTCAAAGCGTGAAAGACCCTTGCTTGTGCCCACATAAAGAACACCGTTATTATCAAAAACCAGTGATGTTGCAATGTCAGAGGGCAAGCCCTGTTCAGTGGTATAAACCGTTCTTGAAAGCTGGTCAAAAGGCTCAACGGTGACACATCTTTTATATTTTTTCATAGAATTCATATTCCTTCTCTTTTGTTTTAATCGTAGAGATAATCTTCCACATTGAAGTCGGCATCAAAATCTTCGGCAGACACATAGCCCTCGTCCTTTTCACCGGGGATATAGGGAAGCTGTGCAGTCACCTCAACCTTGCGTGCCTGAGACCACAGGGAAGGAGTGATTCTGATTTCATATCCGCAACCGCCGGGAACAGTCCACTCGTGCATTGGTGCTTCGGGAAGACCGAAGAAAGAAAGCAATGCGCTAAGCACTCCAGAGTGAGTGATTACAGCACATTTGCGGGTGCCTGTTTTGAGAAGTCCGTCAACCAATTTAACAAAGGTTTCGGCAATTCTTTTGGCAAATTCCTCGTTGCTTTCACCAAATGGAGGAGCAACCCCCTGCTTGCCTGCAATCCAGTCCGGGAACACGGGGTGTTCTTCAAGCTCGGCGGCAGTTCTGTCTTCAAACTCACCGAAGTTGCATTCAATCAGCCCTTCAAGGGCAATAGGCTCACAGGCGGGGTAAATCAGCTTTGCTGTTTCAATGCACCTTTTCAGAGGGCTTGAAAAAACAATGGGAGCTGACGGATAATCATAATCCTTTTTCATTCGTTCAATCTGGGCAATACCCTCCTGAGAAAGGGATTCGTCTGTGTGACCGATATATTTGCCCAAGGTGTTGCCTTCCGTCAGACCGTGACGGATGAGATATATATAGTAAGATTTCATTTAAACCTCCAAAACGGAAGACCGCAGCCTTCCGTTTTATTGCATCGGATTTTTATTCTTTAAGCATTGCTTTATACATTCTGATATACTCATTTGCGGAACGTCCCCAGCTGTAATCGCTTTCAAGGGCGCGTTGAACAAGCATCTGCCAACCTTCCTTGTTGGCGTAGCCTTCAAGAGCACGGCGGATTGTATAAAGCATTTCGTGAGCATTGTAGTTGGCAAAGGTGAAGCCGTTGCCCTCACCGTCACCGCTGTCTTTGATTGAATCACGAAGACCTCCCGTTTCACGGACAATGGGAACGGTACCGTATCTGAGAGCCACCATCTGCGAAAGTCCGCAGGGCTCACTCTTTGAGGGCATCAGGAAAATGTCACTGCCTGCATAAATCTTCTGGGCAAGGTCAGGCACAAAACCGATCCACAAGCCGACCTTGTCGCTGTGGCGGGCGGCAAGCTCCTTGAAGAAGTTTTCATACTGCCAATCACCGGAGCCGAGAATAATAAGCTGAACATCGCTTGTTTCAAGAAGCTCATCAGCAACAGCCTTCACAAGGTCAAGACCCTTGTGAGAAACAAGGCGTGTTACCATTGAAATAACAGGCACATCATCACGCTGGGGAAGGCCCATAAGTTTCTGAAGCTCTGCCTTGTTTTTCTTTTTGTTCTGAGGCTTTTCAGCAGAAAAATTAGCAAAAATTCTGCTGTCGGTTTCGGGGTTGTAATTTTCAACGTCAATGCCGTTGAGAATACCCTGAAGCTTATATTTTCTTTCGTGAAGAATTGCATCAAGACCGTGGGAATACCAAGGGTCAAGAATTTCATTGGCATAAGAGGGGCTTACGGTTGTGACCTTGTTGGCACATTCGATGCCGCCCTTCATAAAGTTGACGCATCCGTCATATTCAAGAAGTGAAAAATGCTCTTCACCAAAGCCTAAAACATCGGTGAGAATTTCTTTGCCGTAAACACCCTGATACTGAATGTTGTGAATTGTTACAGCAGTTTTGATGTTTTCGTAGCCGGGCTTGTCAGCATACATTGTTGAATAATAAACAGGAGTCAATGCAGTCTGCCAGTCGTTGCAATGGATGATGTCGGGCTTGAAGCCGATGTGAGGCAGAATTTCAAGCACGGCACGTGAGAAGAAAGCAAATCTTTCCGCGTCATCATACTGACCGTAGATTGTGTCTCTTTTGAAATAATACTGATTATCGAGCAAATAGTAGATAACTCCGCCTACCTTTGCTTCAAAAATTCCGCAGTACTGTCTGCGCCAGGAAACAGGAACAGAAATGTGGGTCACAAATTTCATTGTATCCTTAAGCTCCTGCTTGATTGAATCATAAAGGGGCATTACAATTCTGCAGCCGATAAGTCTTTTTCTCAAAGCCTGAGGGAGTGAGCCTGCCACATCACCCAAGCCACCGCTGGCCATAAAGGGCAGAGCTTCACTTGCAGCATATAAAACTTTCATTCAAATCACCTTAGATAACAATTTTCTTGCCGATGTAAACGGGGTAAGTGGGGTCGCCCGAAAGATTTTTGTTGGGCTTGATAACAACCTCTTTGTCTGCAATTACGCAGTTGAGGTGAACACCCTCACTGATGTAGGTGTTGTTCATAATAATGCAGTTTTTAACAACGGCACCCTTTGCAACAGTTACACCGTGGGCAAGGATTGAATTTTCAACCTCACCGTCAATCACACAGCCGTCGGTAACAAGTGAATTTTTAACCTTTGAGCCGAGACCGTAGATTGCAGGGATTTCATCACGGATTTTTGTGTATACCTTTCTTCCTGAAAAAAGTGCCTTACGGTTGTCTTTTTCAAGAAGTGACATATTGATTTCAAAATAGCTCTCGATAGAATCAATTATCTTCACAAAGCCTGTTTCTTCATAGCCGTAAACCTTCATTGTGGAAAGGTTGTTCATAATAACGGCTGAGGCGAAGTCTGTGTCGTTAACACGGATAGCTTCGTTGATAATCTGTTCAAGCAAAGCCTTTCTCATAAAGATTACATTAAGTGCGTAGCAAGTCTCTCCGTTTTCGGTGATGAAGCCTGCATCAACAACTTTTGCGTCATCATCAAGAGTAACGCCAACCCATTTGTTCAGCTTGGGAGCCACGCCCTTTGCACAGGCAACGGTAATATCGGCACCCTTGGCCTTATGGAAATCGAAAAGCTTCTGATAGTCGATGTTGCAAACAACATTACAGTCTGTAAGAAGTACATATTCATCATCGCTGTGCTCAAGAAAATCTCTTGCGCCCGCAAGACCTTCCATTTTTGTGGAGTGAAGGCCTGCGCCCGCTGTGTTGAAGGGAGGAATGATGAAAAGACCGTCATTCTTTCTTGCCAGATCCCATGCTCGGCCGGAGCCTACATGGTCCATAAGTGACTGATAGTTGCTCTTGGTGATTACACCGATTTTGCTCATTCCGCAAGCCACCATTGATGACAACGGAAAGTCGATAAGGCGGTATCTGCCGCCGAAGGGAACTGAACCCATTGAGCGCAGAGCGGTGAGTCCGCCCAGAGCTTCGTCATAAACATTAGGGAATATTATTCCAAGTACGTTATTGCCTCTCATTTTGCTTCCCCCTTTACATCTTCGCCAACCATTTCTTTGGGAGCAACCTTTGCGCCCTCGCCAACGTTGACACCGGCACCGACAACGGCTACGCCCCAATCCTCAAGATTTTCCATATCCTCGGGACGCTGACCGACAACTGCACCCGGCTCAATAACTGCGCCCTCGGCAACAATTGCATACTGAACTGTAGCGCCCGATTTGATAACTGTGTTGGGCATAATGATTGAATCTTTAACAACTGCACCTTCTTCAACTGTTACATCAGAGAAAAGAACAGAGAAATCAACGTCACCATAAACCTCACAGCCCTCGGTAATCATTGAATTCTGCACCTTTGCATCGGCAGAAACATAGTGAGGAGTTGAAGCGGTGTTCTTTGCATAAATTTTCCATGATGCGTCTGTCAGGTCAAGGTCAACCTTGGGATTGAGCAGGTCAAGGTTTGCCTCCCAGAGGCTGTCGATTGTTCCTACATCCTTCCAATAACCGTCAAATGCATAAGCAAAAAGGCGCTCACCGTTTTCATGCATTGCGGGTATAAGATCGTGACCGAAGTCGTTGCTCGACTGAGGATTGGCTTCATCGTCAAGAAGATACTGACGGAGCTTTTTCCATGTGAACATATAAACACCCATTGAAGCCTTGTTGCTCTTGGGGTTCTTTGGTTTTTCTTCAAAGGCTGTGATTCTGCCCTCGTCGTCAACAAACATAAGTCCGAAGCGGGAAGCCTCTTCCCACGGAACCTCAAGCATTGCGATAGTGCAGTCAGCATTCTTTTCTTTATGATAAGCAAGCATATCGGAATAATCCATTTTGTAGATATGGTCACCCGAAAGAACTGCAACATATTCGGGGTTGTATCTGTCAATGAAATTGATGTTCTGATAAATTGCGTTGGCTGTGCCCTTGTACCATTCTGTGCCCTTAATCTGCTGATAGGGAGAAAGAATATGAACACCGCCGTCGGCTCTGTCAAGGTCCCAAGCGTGACCGTTGCCGATATAATCATTAAGCTCCAAGGGCTGATACTGAGTCAGCACGCCAACTGTATAAATGCCTGAATTCACACAGTTAGAAAGAGGGAAGTCAATAATACGGTACTTGCCGCCGTAGGGCACGGCAGGCTTTGCAATGTTTTTGGTGAGTATTCCCAATCGGCTTCCCTGACCACCTGCGAGAAGCATGGCAATACATTCGTGTTTTCTGGACATTTTGTTAATCCTCCTTCTTGGTTTTGCCGTTTTTTCTTGTTGGATTTTTGCGTTTGAGTTTAATGTAAACAGCACTTAATCCTGCCAAATCCAGGTCTATGCTGTTTTCTTGTGAATGCATAGGGATTGCTTCACTTCTGATGATTTTTTTGCAGCTTTCACCGTTGCCGCCGAACTGCTTGTCGTCAGAGTTGAAAATCACCTCATAAGTTCCTGCAACGGGAACGCCGATGCGATAGCTTTCGCGGCGGACATTTGTGAAGTTGCAGGCTGTGATAATCTCTTTGCCTTGCTTATCTTTTCGTCTGAAGGCAATAACCGAATTGGAGTTGTCGTCGCTGACAATCCACTCAAAGCCCTCCCAGGAAAAATCTATTTCCCACAAGGCGGGGGTGTTTTTATAAAAAGCGTTGAGCTCTTTAACAAAGCTGTGAAGCTGACGGTGCTTATCATAATCGAGAAGCAACCAATCAAGACCTTTTTCATAGTTCCATTCAATGAACTGACCGAATTCCGAGCCCATAAACATAAGCTTTTTGCCGGGGTGCGCCATAAGGTAGCACATAAACGAACGGACACCCGCAAACTTTTCTTCATAAGAACCGGGCATTTTGTTAATCAACGAGCATTTGCCGTGAACCACTTCATCGTGAGAAATGGGAAGAACAAAATTCTCGGAAAAGGCGTACATAAACGAGAACGTCAGGTTGTTGTGATTGAACTTTCTGAAATAGCCGTCAAGAGAAAAATACCTCAGGCAGTCGTTCATCCAGCCCATATTCCACTTGAAATTGAAGCCGAGACCGCCGTCGCTGACAGGCTTCGACACCATAGGCCAGGCGGTGCTTTCTTCCGCAACCATTAAAATATCGTTATGCTCTGTGAAAAGAACTGTGTTGAGCTTGCGCAAAAATTCGATAGCTTCAAGATTTTCGTTGCCGCCGTATTGGTTGGCAATCCATTTGCCGTCATCTCTGCCGTAGTCAAGATAAAGCATTGATGCAACAGCATCAACTCTCAATCCGTCGATGTGATATTTTTCAATCCAGAACAGAGCACTTGAAAGCAAAAAGCTGCGCACTTCATTGCGACCATAATCAAAAACCTTGGTACCCCATTCAAGATGCTCACCCTTGCGGATGTCGTCATATTCGTAGCAGGGACCACCATCAAATTCATAAAGACCGTGGGCATCCTTGGGGAAATGAGCAGGTACCCAATCAAGAATAACACCGATTCCGTTCTGGTGGAATTTATCGATGAGATACATCAGATCCTTGGGTTCCCCATATCGTGATGTGGGGGCAAAATAACCTGTTACCTGATAACCCCACGAGCCGTCAAAGGGATATTCACTAAGAGGCAGAAACTCAACATGAGTGTAGCCCATTTCTTTAACATAGTCACAAAGCTCATCTGCAAGCTGACGGTAGGAATAAAAGTTGCCGTCTTCGTGCTGCTTCCACGAGCCTGCGTGAATTTCATAAATATTGACAGGGCTTTCATAAACGCTTGTTTTCTTTCGTTTTTCAAGCCACTCGGAATCGTGCCATTCGTAGCCCTCAATGTCATAAAACTTGGATGCGTTTGCGGGGCGTGTTTCTGTGTGAAAGCCGTAGGGGTCAGTTTTCATAAGCTGTCTGCCGTCGGCAGCTGTCACGCAGAATTTATACACATCAAACTGCCTGAGCTCGTCTGTAACAGCCTCCCAGATTCCGCCGTCGGTAATTCTGGTCATCGGGGCAGCGCCTTCGTCCCAACCGTTGAAGTCACCCACAACGCTCACGCCTTTGGCGTTGGGTGCCCAGGTGCGGAAAACCGTGTGGCCTTTGCCGTCGTTGTGCGCACCGAGGAAATCGTAGCTCCGGGCATTGGAGCCCTGATGAAAGAGGTAAGTAGGTATTTCATAGCTCTTCGGCATTTCTCTTTGCATTTCTTACACATCCTTTCACACATAAGTTGGCGACAATCGCACCCTGTATGCCTAAAATTTAAATCTTTCGTCTTAAAATACGCCGGTATTACAAAAGTCTTTGACGATGTCAGGGCGGAAATTTGTCTTCCAAAACTATGAAGTGCTCAATTTTCGCCAACTTACACATTTTCATTATAACAGACTTTTTTGATTATTCAATACTTTTTGACTATTATATTCAAAAAAACTTTGGTTTTATTACTGCCAATTTGTATAGTTTGTTACAAAAAAATACATATTTCAACGAGAACACTCCTTTTGCGCAAACAAAAAACAGACTCGGGGGTCTGCCCGAGCCTGCGGAGTGATATATAATTATTTTTCGTCTGCAACGTTATGGGTTTCCTGCTGAGCGTTGCCGTTTTCGTCATAGGTATATGTGCGGTAGCTTACAAGCTCGCCGTTGATATATTCATTCATTCTTGTTCGTTTGCCGTCTTTGTCATAAACATAGTCAACACAGCCTGTTTCACCCTCACCGTCATAGAAGGTAACCTTGCTTTCCTGACCGTCAGCGTTGTATTCATACACAGTTTTTGCAATCTGATTATCGTCCTTGCCTATTTCAAGATAGACGGTTATTTTTCCGTCGGAATTGTATTCTCTTTTAACCTTCTTGGCAACCTCACCGTTGACATCATATTCAACTGTGTTGAGGAGATTGAGCCCGTCGGATGTGTATTCATAGGTGAAATATTTGCCCGTTTCAACACCGTCTCTATACTCGCGATGAATGGCAGGCTGAGCGCTCTTGCCGTTATATTCATCCACACTTGCAATTTTTCCGCTGTCATTGTAATAAACGATTTTTGTTACTTTATCGGCAGCATTTTTATAGGTTTCGCGTGAAAGCTTTGATTTTTCGGCATCGCTGTAGCCCTTGATTACCGAATACTGAAGCTCGTCATCGCGGTTATAAAACTCTTCTCTTTCAACATAAGTTCCCGTTTTGTCATAAATCACCTTTGAGGTGAGCTCATCCTTCGGGCTGAACCAGCCTGCATTGTAGCCGACAATGCCCACTACCGCACCGGCAACCACAAGAAGGACTGCAGCAACTATTATAATAATTTTAACTTTTTTGTTTTTCATTTCAAAACCTCCGTGAGTTCTGTTGTTTACATTTTACCCTCTTTGCGTTTGATTGTCAACAATTCCACTTGAATTTGACCTTATTTAATGTTATTATTATAAAAAGGAGGGATAAGTGTGATAAGAACCATTATCAGTTTCCTATTAAGCATTTTAATTGCAATTTTCCCCTCTCTCAGTGAGATTATAAACCAAAATGATATTATGGAAAAACTTGAGGTCATCAGCGTGGTTGACACCGTTGATTTCAACATCACCCTCAAAGACCGTGACGGCAACACCGTTTATGACAGTCAGTTTTCTGACCAGACAACCCCCACCGAGCCCGAAACGGTTATTCCCGACCGATTTGACGCAAGAGAGCAAGGGCTGGTTACTTCTGTTAAAAATCAGGCAAGCACAGGTGCCTGCTGGTCCTTTGCCGCCATTTCTGCGGCTGAAACAAGTGCCGTTAAAAAAGGCTTTGCCGATGTAAGCTCCGTTGACTATTCCGAAGCTCATCTGACCTGGTTCGGGCTTCAAAGCCTGAGTGACAACACAGCCGATCCCACCTACGGTGACGGAATTTTCTGCCCCTCACCCTTTACCGACGGAGGCAACTGGATGCGCTCTGTTTTTGCCCTTGCCCGTTGGTCAGGTGCCGAAGAAGAGGCAAACGCACCCTTCAACGGCTTCCCTGAGCTTATGGGAAATTACGGCGAAGAGGCACGCTATAATTCCGTTGCACATCTGCAGAATTCCGAATATATTTCACCCGATGACGAAACCGGCATCAAGCAATCAATCATCAACAACGGTTCAATCACCGTTTCGTTTTATTATAACCTTACCTTCCTCAACCCCACTGTCAACGGTGCGGCATATTATCAGAACAGCGTCACTAACACCAACCACACCGCTGTTATTGTGGGTTGGGATAATAATTTCAGCAAGGATAATTTCAAGCGCACTCCCGAGCGTGACGGAGCGTGGCTTGTGAAAAATTCCTGGGGCGAGCATTGGGGCAACGACGGATACTTCTGGATTTCCTACTGTGACCCCTCACTTTCCGCTTTTGTTTCTTATGATATGGAAAGTGCCGACAATTACGACAACATTTATCAATACGACGGCTTCGGCTACAAGGGCTGGGCATATATAACAGGTGAAACCACTATGTCCATGGCAAATGTTTTCACTGCCGACAGCCTCGAATCCCTGCGTGCCGTTTCTTTCCACACCGTGCAGAATGATGTGGATTACACCGTTAAAATCTACACAGGTCTTAAGGACGATGATCATCCCACCAACGGTCTGCTCAGAAGTGAAAAATCGGGTCATCTTGACCACAGAGGATATTACACAATTCCCCTTGACGAAGCTGTTACAATAAAAGCCGGCAGCCGTTACAGCGTTGTGGTTACCGTCAACGTGCCCGAGGGATATAATGCCTGCATTCCGTTGGAATATCCCGAAGGCTTTGACGGCGCACACACCCGTTCATATTATGGTGAAGAGGGGCAAAGCTATTTCACAGTGGGTGAAGACTACACTCAATGGACCGACACCGTTACCGAAGGCTACAATAATGTTTGCATCAAGGCATTCACCGACGAAATGAACCTTGCCCTCAAGGGCAATTCCGCCTTCAGGGTGAGCCTTGGATACCTCACGGGTGTTTATCTCAATATGAGCACCGACTATATTATCGATCAGTTTTATAATGAAGATGCAGTTTATGAAAACGGCTTTGTTAAGCTTTATGACCACATAGGCAATCTCATTGACTGCCTTGAAATTTCGTTTTATGCCGATATTGATGACAATGGTGAAGTAAACAAAGACGATTATGAGCTTCTGAGCCTGATTATCAATGCGGAAGTGAATTATAACGACAAAGAAGCCGCCGCGGCTGACCTCAATTATGACGGAAGGCTCACCACCGCCGACCTTAAGCTGCTGGCAGAATATATTACAGGAGGCAATTTATGAACATCTGGCACGACATAGCCGCCGAAAAAATTACACCCGAGGATTTTTATGCTGTTATTGAAATCACCAAGGGCAGCAAGAATAAATATGAGCTTGATAAAGAAACAGGTCTTATGCTCCTTGACCGTATTCTTTACACCTCAACCCACTACCCCGCCAACTACGGTTTTATTCCCAGAACCTATGCCGATGACGAAGACCCGTTGGATGTGCTTGTGCTCTGCAGTGAAAAAATCAATCAGATGACTCTTGTTCGCTGTTACCCCATCGGCGTTATCACAATGACCGACGGCGGCAAAAAGGATGACAAAATCATCGCAATCCCCTTCAACGACCCCACCTACAACTCCTACAAAAATCTTGAGGAGCTGCCCGACCACGTTTACAATGAAATGAAGCATTTCTTTGAGGTTTACAAAATGCTTGAAGGCGGAAAGAAAACCTCGGTTGACACAATCAGAGGCCGCGAAGATGCAGTTGAAATTGTTTCTCAAACCATTGAGAGCTACAAAAACAATCTTTATATGCTCCTTAACAAGCACCACGGTGTGTTTGACGGAATTTAATTTAAGGCTCCCTTGTGTAAAGGGTGCGGGTGTCCGGTGGACACCTCTGCGAAGCAGAAGCACCGACCGAGGCGGCAGCCGAGACGCTGGATTTTTGCGAAGCAAAAAGACTGAGGGATTGTAGATTTAACAACCCCTCCGAGTTTCGACAAGCGAAACCCACATCCCCTTACACAGGGGAGACTAAAAAAACGCAGGAGACCAAACTCCTGCGTTAATTTTATTCATCGTGTTCTTCCGTCACATTGATGTTGCCGTACCATTCTTCCGGCTCCTCATCATTATAGAATCGTAACCAAACCTGGACAACAATTATCACACCTGCCACAGCAAGCGGTACAAATTTAAGTATTTTGTAATCTTCTAATAAAAACCATAAAAACAAAAACGCACATGCAATTTCAGCAAAAAACAAAATTGTTTGTATAATTATCTTTTTCTTTCTGCTCATTGCTCATTCCTCACAATACTTTTCAAGTCGGCTGTCAATATATGCATCCGGGTTGTGTTCCTTGACAATTCTGCAAAGATTCCGCCACAGCTCCTTGTGCTTTTTGAAGCAAAATGAAATAGTCATTCCATGGGGAAGATATTTAGCTTCCACTACAATTGCCCATACCCCGATTAAGGGAAGCGACCTTACGCCCAATCCGTAAATGTCTTTGTATTTAACGTCGAAAACCAACGCCCTTTTCTTGGTAATGTCTCTAAATCTGAACGAATAAAACTTCATAGAAGTTTCATCCAACTCAACATATTTCTTTCTGTACTCTTTATAATACATAGCAACCGAACCAATAAAGATAAGGGTGGCACCCCACAAACCCTGAAAGTCTTTGTCGATAAGACGAATAATAAAAAACATCAGCAACACAACCAAGTAACCCAAAAACATCTGAACAAAATACATAGAGAACCTGTAACGATATTTCATTTTGAATTCCTCCCATTAAAGAAAAAGTGTGTGTCCCCGAAGTTACACACACTGAAAAATGCATAACTCCGTTTGCTACCACACAAAACTTTTCGCACCTAAACAAGTATGCCAAAATGAGCATGCATTTTTACCGAAATAAAAATACACACTTGTTCAGATACGCCTATTAAGTTTTGTGTGGTGATTTTAGTTTAGCATATTTATTTAAAATATTCAACACTAAAATAAAAATGAGGGAATTTGCGTGTAGGGGTCGGCGTCCTCGACGACCCTTTAAAATACCCCAAAACAATCCCTCAGTCACTTCGTGACAGCTCCCTTTACACAAGGGAGCCTGAAAAAACGCAGAGGCCGAAACCTCTGCGTTAAATTTTTATTTAATTGAAAAGTCCTACCAATCCGTAAGAAAGAGTACCGACGATTACACCTGCCACAAAAACACCAAGAGCAATTGCGGGCAGAGCTTTTTTCATTCTCAGATCCATCAGCGCGGCAACAAGGGCACCTGTCCAACCGCCTGTGCCCGGCAAGGGAATTGCAACAAGCACAAACAAGCCCCAGAAGCCGTATTTTTCAACCTTGTCGGAATGCTTGTGGGCTTTTTCTTCAAGCTTGTCCACAACTTTGCCCAACGGGCCGCATTTTTTCATAAGCTGAAAAATCTTTCTGATGAAAAGAAGAATAAAGGGGATGGGGAGCATATTGCCCAAAAAGCAGAAAATAAACGCTCTCCACCATTCAATATCCATTAAGCTTGCGGCAATCAGGCCGCCTCTCAATTCCAACACCGGAAAAAGAGAAATGACAAAAACCACCATTTCCTCGGGGATTTTATCCTGCAAAAGGGAGACAAAAGATTGGATTATGGCATCCATATTTTTTCCTCAGGCTTTCACTTTATTTTTGGCAATGAAATCCACCGCTTTATCTAAAATAGCGTGGTCATTTTCAAACTTGAGACGGGTTTTTGCCTTGTCATAACCGAGCCACACATAATCTTCAATTTCTTCTTTCTGAATGATTGTGTTGGTGTCATCGGTGGTTGCAAGGTAAATGCTCACGCTTTTTTCAACCTTGCCCTGAATACTATACTGACTTCTTGTGACAAAGCCGGGCAAAAAGCGGATGTGAATTCCCGTTTCTTCAAGAACCTCACGATAAGCCGTCTGCTGGTCGGTTTCACCCATTTCAACGTGACCCTTGGGGAAGCCCCAATGGGCACTTCTGCGGTTTTTAATAAGAAGAAACCTTGTCATTCCGCCGATTTCTCTGAACACCACCGCACCGCAGGACCTTTCATAAAGGCAGTCGAGAGTGTAATCTCTGCCTTCAAGGGCAAAATTCATTGCAACGATGATATCAATGTTAATAAATCTTGTGCTTTTTGGTGCAACCACGATATAGACAGAATCGTTGTCTTTATATCTGACGATTGCTATAACCCTGCCATCAAAACTGCGAACGGGATGATTGATGCCCATAATATAGGCGCCTTTGACTGTCAGGTTGAAGCGCTTGTTGCCCTCCACCTGACCAAAGTTGAGGTCATAGGTAATATTCTCTTCCGCATTGTGAGAATGAATGGGATGGGTTACTTTAACACGAACATATTTCCCAAGCATGTTCTTTCTCCTCCACCCCGAAAAATCGGGGATATTAGCGGGTAAATGGTACATAACATACTACTCCCGCATCTTACGACTCATATATTATACATACATTAAAATAAAATTACAATAGGAAAATATAAATTTATATAGACTTGCGGTCATTTTTTATGTATAATTATCCGTCAGGAGGATGTGATTTTTTGTATTATGGTGTAATTATTGCGGCGGTTGTGATGTTCGGCTTTCAATTTTTCTTCAACCAGAAATTTGAAGCAAAAAACGGCAACGACCTCGCGTCATCAATGATTTTTATTTTCGGCGGCAGCATTGCAGGGCTTGTTGTGCTTCTTGTTATCAACGGTTTCCGCTTTGAGTTCACTCCGTACACCCTGATTATGGCGGTGGTGACAGCGCTGAATATGATAGCCTGCATTTTCTGCAGTCTCAAATCTTTGGCATATATCAACCTTTCCCTTTATTCGATTTTTTCAATGCTTGGCGGTATGGTGCTGCCCTTTGTTGCAGGTATTCTCTTTTACGGCGAACCTCTCACCACAGGCAAAATTGTGTGTTTCGCGGTTATCACACTTGCCCTTTGCCTCACCTTTCAGAAAAGCAACGGCAACAAAAAAGGATACATCTATTACGCGGGAATTTTCATTTTCAACGGTATGTCAGGCGTTCTTTCAAAGATTTTTCAGGAAAGCAGCTATCCCAAAACAAGCTCGGCAGGTTATTCCATTCTCTCTGCGGCGGCAACCGTTGCAATTGCCGGAATTGTTCTTTTGCTTGTGAGAAAAAATCTTCCGAAAATTGACAAGGCTTCGTTCATTTATCTCAACGCTTACGGAATTCTCAACAAGGTAGCAAATTATCTTTTGCTCATTGCTCTTGTCCACGTGCCTGCCTCCACACAGTACCCTATGGTTACGGGCGGTGTTATGATTGTTTCCACAGCCCTCGGCTTTTTAACCGCCAAAAAACCAAGTGTAAAAGAAATCATTTCAGTCGCCCTTTCCTTTGCAGGAATTATGGCGCTTGTGATTATATAAAATTATCCCTCATACGCGATGTATGAGGGATTTTGTTTGTAATTGCGGTCTTTTTAGGGCTCCCTTGTGTAAAGGGAGGCTTTGTTAATGCTTCGGTTTGTAATTGCGGTCTTGCTTTTTGGCAGAAGGCTGTTTTTCCATTTCATTTATCTTAACAATTCTGAGCTGATTCTTTTTCTTTTTTCTAACAACATTTGAACGCATAACAAGAGCAACATAAACTATAACGCCTACCACGGCAAGAGCGAAAAGAATTTTGAACACCGTGCTTGAAATCAATCTCATAACAAGACTCCATGCATAAAGCAGATAGTTTTTGCTCACGCTCTGAGAATAAACCAAGTCGATTGTTGCGATTTCGGTGTCGGCATAAATCACCTTTGCCTTGCAAGCAACATCACCCGCTTTGATGGGTGCATCCACCGTGTCGGGCTTTTTAATGGGTTCAATGAGTACACTGCCCTCGTCTGTTCCCGTGGGAACAAGAGTTCTGAAATCTGCCTTGGGCTTGAGCTGAACGAAGTCTGTTTTCCACGAATAATTCACGCCTACCTCAGCAACCATCATATCCTTGGGGGCAACAAGCTCGTAGCTCAGGTTGGCAAATGCCCACTCATACATACGGATTGAATCCATAAAAGCCTGATTTTCCTGAATATTGTCACCATCGGAGTCGCGGTAATCACCGTTCATTGCAACGGCAAGGTAGTTGTAGCCGTCTTTGGAGGCGTAGGTTGCAATGCAGTAGCCTGCGTCGTCAGTATGACCCGTTTTGATACCCTTAACAAAGCTTCTGTAATATGTTATATATGCAGGGTTGAGAATGGAGTTGGTGTTAATTAAGGTGCGTTCCTTGTTCATATTGGTGGCAGGAAGCGTGTATCTTGATTCACACACTATGTTTTTGAACGCGTTATATTCAAGGGCAGCCTTCGAAATGATTGCAATATCCTCAGCGGTGGAATAGTGGGTTGCGCTGTCAAGACCGTGGGGATTGTCGTAATGAGTGTTTTTGCAGCCAAGCTTCTGCACGCATTCGTTCATCATCTGCACAAACTTTTCCTGACTGCCGGCAACATACTCTGCGAGCACCACGGCGGCATCGTTACCGCTGGGCACAAGCAGACAATGAAGCATATTGAGCACAGTCATCTGCTCCCCTGCTTTAAGACCGGACATAGAGCTTCCCGTGCCGAGAAGCACACGGAGTGCGTTTTCGGAAACGGTAACAGTTTCGTTAAGGTCGGGGCAATTCTGAAGCACAACCAACGCCGTTGTGATTTTGGTCATTGAAGCCGGAGCGGCTCTTTTCTGCGCATTTTTGGAAATAACCACGCTGCCGTCATCAAGGCTCATCATATAGTCGATTTCGCAATTCAGCTCCACATAAGAGGAATAATCCTGAGCAGAGGCAGGAATTGCCGCTGTTGTTAAAATTAAAACGAGAATACTTATAAAAATTATAGCTTTTTTCATAGACAAACCACCATGAATTGTTGTATTATATAATAGCATAAATATTATATCAAACAATTTCGCAAAAATAAAGAGTGTAATAAAATTTTATATTTTGCAGACAGGAGCAAGCTATGATTTTTGTAACAGGTGACATGCACGGCGATGCAAAGATTTTTAAACAGCCGGTGTTCAAAAACATCAAAAAAGATGACACCCTGATTATCTGCGGTGATTTCGGCTTTATATGGAACGGTGACAAAGGTGAAAGAGTGACCTTGGACAAGCTTTCCAAAAAGCCTTATACAATCTGCTTTGTTGACGGAACTCACGAAAATTTTGACCTGCTTTCAAAATACCCGGTGGTTGATTTCGCAGGTGGCAAGGCTCACAAAATCAGAGAAAACATCTATCATCTGCTTCGCGGCTGTGTTTTTGAAATTGAGGGTGAAAAAATATTTGCAATGGGCGGCGGTGAAAGCCCCGACATTGACATCCGCTTTGAAAACAACACCTGGTCCAAGGCAGAAATCCCCTCTGCTGAAGAAATGAAAAACGGAGTTATCAACCTTGAAAAAGAAAAGTTTGAGGTTGACTTTATCATCACCCACGAGCCTCCGCAGAAAATCAAGGCTTTTCTCAACCTCAAAGACAAGGAAAATGTCCGCTTCACGGGTCTTAACTCATACTTTGAAGAAATCAACAGCTCCTGCAAATTCACACGCTGGTATTTCGGCAGTATCCACGAGGATAAATTCGTTTCACCCTCGCACATTGCCGTTTACCGCAACCTTATCAAAATTCAATCGGGAGAGATAGCAAGATGAACAAGATTTTAATTTCACCGTCAATCCTTGCCTGCGACTTTTCAAAAGCAGGTGAAGAAATTGCAAAAATTGACCGTTGCGGTGCCGACTGGATTCACGTTGACGTTATGGACGGTCACTTTGTGCCCAACATCACCTTCGGCGCTCCCGTGATGAAAATGTTCCGCCGCCATTCACAAAAATTCTTTGATGTGCATCTTATGATAAGCGATCCTCTTTTTTACATCAGAGATTTTGCAGAGGCGGGTGCAGACGGAATCACCTTCCACGTTGAGTGTGACAGCAATATTGACGAAACTATTGAAGAAATCAAAAAATACGGAAAGCTCCCTGCCCTGAGCGTAAAACCCGGCACACCCGCAGAGGCAGTTTTCCCTTATCTCGATAAAATTTCAATGGTGCTTGTTATGACCGTAGAGCCGGGCTTCGGTGGTCAGAGCTTTATGGCAGATATGCTCCCCAAAATCAGAGCTATCCGCGAAGAGTGCGACAGACGCGGCATTCCTATGCACATTCAGGTTGACGGCGGAATTGCCGAAAAAACCGCCCCCTTGGTTAAAGAGGCGGGTGCTGATGTGTTGGTGGCAGGCAGTGCCGTTTTCGGCGCAGAGGATACCGTTGCCGCAATTGAAGCTTTGCGTTAAACCTGACCTGCACTTTGCCAATGCTCAAAGGTGTGGCTGAGGGTAAGCAAATCCCCACCCACAAAAACACCGTATTCATCCAACAGCCTTTTAACCCCACAGCCGGGCTGACATCTGAGCACAAGGCGGTAGCAATCACCGTTTCTGAAAAGTCGGTTGCGGTTTTTCAACGCAGAAGCCTCCGCGACTCTCAGCATATCAAGCAAAGCATCCTGAGAGCGGAATTCATACACCGCGCTGTCGGTGGTTTTCGTCAGCTTCAAGGTCTGACGCAGGTCGGCACTTCTGCGTTTTTCACCAACTGTGAAGCAAAGCACACAACCTCCGCAGGCGTCGGCTGAGGCTTCTATGAGAAGATTCCCAGACGGGTCGATATCACGGCCAAGGTCATCCCGCACCTTTTGCAGAATGGTCCAGATTACCCGACGGGTCTCGATTCTGGAATAATCCAGCTCATCATATGTAATGTCCAGCTCCTGCATATCCCTTGAGCTCAGCTCCACAACAAATTTATTTTTTCCGCTTGAATGAATATTCACGGCAATTCCCCCTTTATGCAAATTATAATGTACTACTAATTATATTTTCAATGAATAAAATATGGAAAGAGGTGAGCAGATGCCGAAGCTGAACAAGCGCAAAAAAAAGAAAAGCACTTATTATCCCGATATGTGCTTCGGGCTCAGTCTCTTGCTCGTTATTTCTTTCTGTTTTCACGGCGCAGGCGTTTTGGTGAACGCCCTTGTGTCCGTTGTGAGCGCAATTGTTTTTGACTATATAGGTTGCAGAATCATAAATCACAAGTTCAGGGTCAGAAACTGCCACGCAGTTTTCATTGGAGGCCTCACCGCCCTTATGCTCCCTGCCTCTGCTCCCGTATGGATGCCTGTTTTAGGCTGCGCATTTGCAATTTTTCTTGTTAAAACTCCCTTCGGCTCGCTTAACCACGCGCCCTTTTCAAGTGTTGCGGCAGGACTTGCTTTTCTGAGCATCTGCCGTCCTGATTTATTTTTTGACTATTCTTCGGCCGAGTTCGGCTCGGTGTCGATTGCCACAAGTCTCTCTCAGGGTACGCCCGTTGTGACCGCTGTTGATTTAATCAACGCTTTCATCGGCACCGTTCCCGGTGCGGCAGGCACAACCTGCGCCTGCGCCCTGCTTGGCATTCTTGTTTTTATTCTCATAAGGCACCCGTCTGCATTCCTTAATTCTCTCAGCTTTCTTTTAACCTGCTTCGCAGGTGCGGTAATTCTCACGGCGATCAACACCGACAATTTTTTTGCGGTCAATTCCCTGAGAATAATTCTTCTGAGAATGTGCAACGGCTTTACCCTTTGCCTTGCCGTTTTCTTTGTGACGGAAGAAACCCTTTCTCCCAGAAAAAATATCCAACGGATTTTTTATTCCGTGATGATGGGTGTTGTTTATATTATTCTCGGTCAGGTGAGCGAGTTTGAAGATGCCGGCTGCTTTGCCGTGCTGTTGACAAACGCATTCTGGCCCGTTGCAGAAAAATACATTTTTGCACCGCTACACAGCAAAAAGGAGGTGACCGCTGTTGAATCAGCAGAAAGCCTCACTTAAACGAATGATTTATCTCGGCGGATTTGTGCGGAACCCCGTGCTTGTGCAGGTTATCGGTATCTGCCCCGTTGCCGCCGCGGCAACCTCGGTGATGAACGCTCTCGTTTTGTCGGTTGTTTTTTCGCTTTCTCTTATTCTGTGCGAGGTAATTGCTTCCCTTTTGTTAAAAAAGCTCCCCCGTTGGGTGAGAATGGGAATATACTCCGTCATCGGCATTGCGGTTGTTTTTCCTGTGATGTATGTTTTTGAAAAATATTCTCTCTCTGTTTTTTCAACTCTCGGAATTTATCTTCCTTTAATGGTGATGAACTCTCTCAACTGCGTTCACTGTGAAAAATATGCCGTTAAGCATTCGGTAAAGCTCAGCTTTTTTGACGCGATTGCTTCACTCACGGGCTATTGCTCAATTCTTCTGGCGGTGGGTCTCATCCGTGAGGCTCTGGGTAACGGAACAATTCTCGGCATTGACCTGGGCTTTGACGGCATCCGCGGATTGCTGATGCCCTTTGGCGGGCTCTTTGTTATCGGCATTCTTTCTGCCGCCCACAAGGCTCAGATTATCCGCCGTCAGCCCTCAAAGCTTCGCGAGGTTGAAACAAAATTTTCCCTTGACGAAACCGACGATAAGGAAGCTACCCTTTCTTACGCAATTAAAAACAGATTCAGAAAAAGCTCTTAACTCATAGTATGGTTTTTATACACATTTGCCACCCGGCAAACACAAGGAGGTGTGTTCAGAATGTGGTTTTTTGATATGGTTGCCGCCGCAATTTATGCCGTTATCGTGCAGAACCTTGTGTTCAACGGCGGTTACGGAATAACCGAAGCTATCCGAATGGCATCAAAGCCCGGGAAGCTTATTTTAACGGCAGGTATGATTATTTATTTTTCAACCGTCACTGCCGTAATATGCCGCATGCTTGACTACTTCCCCTTTATTGAACAGCAAAACAATTCCGTTCACTTCCTCATCTTTTTCGGTGTGCTGACGGTTGTTTATTTTGTTTCGGGTGCGCTGAGCCTGATTATTCTCAGACCCGACAAAAAATTTATGACAAAGCTTTCGATGTGCGCTATGAACACACTTGTTATGGCAATCCCCCTCATCAATCACCGAAGCGTCAGTACCCTTGGTGAAAGCATCGGCACGGCATTCGGAAGCGGTGTTGCGTTTGTGGTGGCATCAGTGCTCATAAGTGTGGGCTTCACCAAAATTGCCCGCAACAAAAAAATCCCCGAGCCCTTCAGAGGTACCCCCGCAATGTTTATTTATGTTGCCCTTTTGTCAATGGCAGTAACAGGTATCACGGGCTCAGGAGTATTTGCATAGAAAGGAGTTGCTTGTTTTGACCGAAAGAAACAAAGGCGCAAGGCGCAGAAAAGCTTTTGCCGATTTTAAAGAAAATCAATATAACGATTCCTTTTCTATAAGCGAATCACAAAAAAGAAAGATTTTTTTCAAAAACATTTTCAAATATGTTTTCATCATTGCCGCAACGCTGATTTTCATTGCGGTGGGGTTTGTAATTTCTGACGCGTTGCTTGATATTTCAGAAACCGAATATCACGACACAAAAACATACCTTCCTCAAAACACAACAACTGCAGAAAGCACAACGCTTCTGCCCACCAACCCGTCGGAAGAAACGAGCGAAGGCTCATCTCAATCCAATTCAGACACCTTGGAGCAACAGTAATGTATATTCCGTATATTCCCACAAAAGAATATCACAAATTCCCACTGGGAGCCGTGAAGGAAGAAACCGAAATCACCTTCAGAATTGTGCTTCCCAGAGATTTTGGCTGCACAGGTGTGCGTATTGTTGTTACCAAAGATGCAGAATATCCACAGTCTTATTCAATGCAATGGGATTGTATGCAGGGTGAAAACGAAGAATGGTGGAAAATTCAGCTTTCGTTCCCCGAAAAGGGGCTGTATTTTTATCATTTTGAGTATGACACCGGCTTTGGTGTGAGTAAAATCTTCCGCCACCGCGACACTCTCAACGGTTGCTTTGCTCCCTTTGGCGAGGAGTGGCAGTTCACCGTTTATGACAAAAGCTTCACCACCCCTCAATGGATCAAGGGCGGTGTTATATATCAGATTTTTCCCGACAGATTTTATTCCTCGGGCACAAAAAAAGAAAATGTCCCGCAGGACAGAATTATCCGCACCGACATTGACGGCGAGCCTTATTGGCGCCCCGATGAAAAAGGAAAGGTGCTTAACAACGACTATTTCGGCGGTGACCTCAAGGGCATTGAAGAAAAGCTGAGCTACATCAGCTCTCTCGGTGTAACCTGCATTTATCTCAATCCTATTTTTGAGGCTCACTCCAACCACCGATACGACACGGCAGATTATGAAAAGATTGACCCTCTGCTTGGCAACGAAAAGGATTTTGTTTCTCTTTGCCAAAAAGCTGAGGAGCTTGGCATAAAAATCATTCTCGACGGCGTTTTCAGCCACACAGGAAGTGACAGCCGATATTTTAACAAAAACGGCAGATACCCTGATACCGGTGCCTTTCAGAGCAAGGATTCGCCCTATTACCCCTGGTTCAAATTTACCCATTGGCCCGACAAATATCAAAGCTGGTGGGGAATTGAAATTCTGCCCGAAATCATTGAAGAAACCCCTGAATTCATTGAATACATTTCCGGTGAAAACGGCATTCTCAGAAAGTGGCTTTCTCTTGGTGCAAGCGGTTGGCGCCTCGATGTGGCAGACGAGCTGCCCGACGAATTTCTTGACGCGCTGAGAGCTGCCGTCAAAGCCCACTCACCCGATGCCATTATTATCGGTGAAGTATGGGAGGATGCTTCCAACAAATCCAGCTACGGCAAACGCCGCCGATATCTTCAGGGTCAGCAGCTTGACAGCGTAATGAATTATCCTTTTGCTGACTGCATAATTGACTTTGTGCGCCACGGCAATGCCGAAGGCTTTGAAAAAACGGTTGTTACCGTTATTGAAAATTATCCTAAGCCTGTTATTGATGTGCTGATGAATCACATCGGCACCCACGACACTCAGCGTGCAATCACCGCCCTTGCAGGTGAAAGCTGTATCTACCGCGACAGGGCGTGGCAGTCGGGCAGAAAGCTTGAAGATAAAAAGGAATCAGGCATCCGTCTTCTCAAACAAGCCGCCGTGCTTCAGTTCACCCTCCCCGGCGTTCCCAGCATATATTACGGTGACGAGGCGGGAATGGAGGGCTATAAGGATCCCTTCAACCGAGGCTTTTTCCCCTGGGGCAAAGAAAACGAAGAGCTTACGGAATTTTATCGCTCTTTGGGTAAAATAAGAAAGAACTGCCCCGAATTTGCTTCCTCCCCTTGCAGATTTATTTCTGCGGTAATGGGTTGCGTTGCTTACTCAAGAGACAATGTCACCGTAATTTCCAATGCCAACAACCACACCATAAGATATTTTCTTCCCGAGGACAGACACGGCAGTTATGTTATTTTCGGTGACGGAGAATGTGACGGAATTTCCGTCAGTATCGGTGCAAATTCATCAGTAATTTTAAAAAGGTAAAGTGAGTTTATGAGCAGAAAAGACGAAAGACTTTTTAACCCTGTGAGGGTGCATAAAAAAGGAATGTGGAAATACATCATCCTTGGCTTTGTTGCGTTTATTATTGTTTTCGGAAGCGGCACACTCGTGTATCTTTCTTCAAAGGTTGACAGCTTCAACTTCGACAGAATTATGTCCGTTTTTGAAAAGGATTTTCAGGATGAAGACGCTGTTTCAGGCAAAACGGGAGATGCCACCATTCTTTTTATGAGTGTTTCTTCAACCAAAACCGTTGAATCAGGCGAAAAAGAAATTTATTTTATGGTGCTTGCCAAGGCGGATGCCGACGACGGTGAAATCAGAATATGCCCTCTTGCTGTTAAAGACAGCTATCTCAGAAGCTTTGAATCAGGCGGAGAAAATGAGGTTATGAATGCAGTCAGCCGCGAATACGGAATCGACATTGACCGCTACGTTTCTTCCGACGAAAACACATTTGCCCTTGCAATCAACTATATGGACGGTGTTGAATACACCGTACCTGAAAGAATTGAATACAGAACCGAAGACCTCACCCTTATCCTCACCCCCGGCAGGCAGACAATCAAGGGGGAATCCATGCTTAAATATCTGAAATATTTTAAAGAAAAAGGGCTTGGAGGCCAGGCAGATTTGTTCTGCGCAATGGCAGATAACTATTTCACCCCCGAAAATATGGAAAATCCTATGAAAATTTACAAGGGCGTTCTCGGCGAGCTTTCGGGTAACAGCAACATTTCTTTTGTTGACACCGCAGACAACCTTGATGTTATTGAACTCATCGCACAAAAAGAAGGTTCTAAAGCCGTTGCCGTTAAAAGTGTTGATGAACTGAAATAGGTGAATTTATGAAAAAATTTCTATGCCTTGCGGTGGCACTGATTGTCGCAGCCGTTGCCGTCAGCCACAAAACAGAAATTCTTGAAGCCGTTGACGAAGTTTTCGGTTCGGATACGGTTATCAACTGGAACGAAGTTTCTTCTGAAGAAAGTGACCTTGGCTCAGAATATAAAAATCATTTCTCTTTTCTCAGCATTGATCAGAAAAAGGCATATAACCACATCCTCAACGAAATTATGACTGCGGAAACAGAGTTCCCTCAGCTTATTCAGATTCCTCTGATGACGGGTGACAAGCTGACAGAGGTTATTCAGGCGCTGAACTATGACAACCCTGAAATTATGTGCTTCGGCAGAAGCAACACCATCGTTTCCTCAGAGGGGCTGTGCTATTTTCAGCCGGGCTATGCTATGACACCCTCTGAGCAAAGAGTCAAAAACAACACTCTTAACACCATTTGCGAGCAGATTCTGGCTCAGCTCCCCGCAAATTCCACCGAATTTGAAACTGA
Source organism: Acutalibacteraceae bacterium (assembly GCA_045633685.1). Lineage (GTDB taxonomy): Bacteria > Bacillota > Clostridia > Oscillospirales > Acutalibacteraceae > CAG-488. Next base: position 66,582 of record JAZQYU010000065.1, read on the forward strand.
GCTTTTTATCCACGACTATATCATCAACAACTGTACCTATGATTTTGAAGTTGCCGAAACCTCTTCTTCCGCATTCAGCTGTCTTGCAGAGGGGCTTTCCGCATGCGAGGGATATTCAAAGGCTGCCAAGCTCCTTTGCGAAAAAGCAGGGCTTGAATGCTATACCGTTTCGGGTGACGCTGTGAATTTTGACGGCAAAACCGAGGGGCATATGTGGAACATAATCAGAATCGACGGCGAATATTATCACCTTGATGTCACCTGGGATGACCCTGTTACTCAGAATGAGGGGCAGACCCTTTCCCATATTTATATGAACCTGAGCGCAGATGAAATTTCTGCTGACCATTCCGGGTTTGTTCACTTTTTTGAATGCAACAGCACCGAAGCCAATTATTTTGCCAAAACAGACCGCCTTTTCGGAAAGCTGGACACCAAAGCCATCCGCAGACTGGAAAAGGTTATGGCCACCGCTGAAGACGGTCACATTGAAATCAGATTTGACTCCAAGGAAAATTACAACAACGCAGTAAAAAAGCTTATTACAAACGGTCAGATTTATAAAATTGCAGCCTCTGCCAACCGCACCTACGGAACAAAGCTCAGCACAAAATCCGTAGGATATATTGAAAGTAAGGATAAGCTGGTTCTCGACCTTTATTTTTGATTTGACAAAAACGCTCGTAATATAATATAATACCTTTATAGTGCATTGTCTGAGAGGAGACTCTTTATGAAAAAAAATAAAAATGCATCACCTGAAGCTGCTCCCAAAAAAGATTACCAGCAGGAATTTGACCCCGATGTGAAACAGAAATCCAAAGGTAAAACCGCGGTCATTGCCATTTCTGCTTTCATTGCTTTGTTCTTTCTCGTTCTTCTTGTGTGGTACATAAGCGACAACAGCGTCAAGGAACAGAATTATGACGTTGAAGGTCAGACCCAGGCTGCCGCTGTTCAGCAGGGTGAAGAAAGCGTCGATGGCGTGATTGAGGTTAAGGATTCGCTTCTTGACCTGACAAAAGAAACCGTTGAAATCACCGTTCCTCTTGCTTATTATCAGGGAGATGAGCCCGCAGACACCCTTGACAAAAATCAGCTTGCAAGCGGTTACCTCAGCGTAAAAAAAGATGATGTAAATGTTGTTTACACCATCAAAACATCATTCTATCCGTCACTTATCGAAAATCTTTATGAGCATTACAACACCCTTGCCGATAACTACGAAAAATCAAACGGAGTTCAGCTTGTGAGTTGTAACAGAAACGGCAGCATTTTTACCGTTACTGTTGAAAAACCAGGCTACAAAGCAAACGCACATAAAGATATGCTTGCGGATTTGTATTACAATGCCGCAATTTATCAGAGCTATCTGGGCGTCACAAATCCGACAGTCGCATTCCAGATGAAATATCTTCACCAGCAGTTCCCCTTTGCCGATTACCAGTTCCCCGATGCCCTCGGCAAGGATTTGAACGCACTCGTTGCAGAAAAAACAACCACAACAACAGCTCAAACCGAACAAGCAGAATAACAAAAATTGACCTTGCAGATTTCTCTGCAAGGTCTTGTTTTTATTTTGTAAAAACTCTGGGGGCGGTAAGAAGTCCGTCAGGAGTGATTCGATATTCATAGCTCCAATGCTCGTTTTCGGAATACCATCCGTCAGGGCCGAACCATATGCAGGAATAGTTTGAAAGGTGAAGGGCTCCGAAGGTGTTGATTCGGCCGAGGTACACTTTCAAATCAAGTGTGTGCTCACCCTCACTGAGCCGTCCGAGGTTTGCTTCATACGGAGCAAGTGACACGTTTGCCACACGCTTGCCGTCAAGGTCAGCAACCACGCAGGGAGCCGCAAAAAGGCCAAGGCGAATTCTGGTGTTTTTGCCGCCGTCAAGCTTAAAGCGGTATGTCATTGCTCCGCCATAGAACGGGAAGCCCTGGCGGGTTACATCACCGATGCGGATAGTCTTTTTAGGCTCAATAATTTTAACTGCTGTGCCATTTACTTCAACTCCGAAATCACCCAGAACAAACACATTTTCAACATTTGAAACAACGGTGAAGGGCTTTGTGATTTCAAGCACGTTTTCACCCTTGTTGATTGTGCCGAGAGGCGTTTTGGTGATTGAGAAGTCAACATAATAACCCATATCGGTTTTTTCAAGCTTTTTGCCGTTGAACACAATTTCGCTCACGTCAAAATCTTCAAGGGCAAGAACTGCATTTTCCACTTCAACATCTGATACAAAGGTCATCTTTGTTGTGATTGTGTTCTTTGCTTCGGCTTTTTCAACAACCCAGGGCTGTGCCCCGTGGATGGCGTCAGTTGAAAATCCAAGCTGTTCTTTTGCTTTTACGCAAAGGCGAAGGTTTTCTTCCTTTGTCTGCCATTCGCCGTCGTCAATTTTCCACTCTGCCATATCAAGCACACAAACGTTAGGCTCATCAAGAATAAGCTCTGCCTCATTGGGAAGATATGCAAGCTCGCCCAGATCTTCTTTTTCCGCGGGCGCAAGGTCTGTTCTGCCGTTTTCAAGGCGGAGAAGAAGGCTTGACTGAGAATAAGAGCTCCAATTGATTACGGTTTTTCCGTTTTTGTAGGTTGCGGGCATTTCTTTTATGTCACCTGTATATGTATCCATAACCACAGGCTTATATTCGCCCTTGATTGTGATAAGATAATTCTCTTCTGGATCAACACGGTTTCTGTCGGGTGCTTTTGCGTGGCAGATGAAAAGATTTTTGCCGTCACCGTCATTTCGCATTGAATAAACAAGGTTGTCTGAATGGCTGCCCCATTTGCCGAAAATTTCAACAGTGCGGTATTCTTCAAGCGCTTTGAACAACGCAGCTTTGCTCCAGCTGATACACTCACATTTTTTGGCAAGCTGAGCAGGAGCGTCAGACTTCTGCGCATCCACAAGAGATGCAACCTCACCCATAATGATTACCTTGCCACCGTTGTCGGCAAACTCATTGAGAGCCTTCACGGTAGATGCACGCAAGGTTTCACAGCCGGGAACAACTACAACGTCGTAGTTCATTTCTCCAACCCTGAAGCCATTTGCTCCGCCACCAAACTGTGTCTGAAGCAGGGATTCGCTGATATAGTCAAAATCAAGTGTACCGTAAACAAGCCACTGGGTAATATCCTGAAAACGCTTGTCAATTTCTTCTCTTGCTTCGCCCGTCAGGTCGGTGGGGCCATAGTGAAGCCAATATGATTCAACGGGATGAACAACACCGATTTTAACGTCGGGTGTGCCTCGTGTCATAAGAGTATTTACTCTTGCAAAATGGTCTTCAATAAATGAATATTCCTTATACCAGGATGACTGATGACCGATTGAGGCCGGGTAGTCACGCTTTGCCTCACCGCGCATAGACACCCAATAAAGATGAGGTACGCGCACGCTGATGCCCATAGCCGCCTGCCAGTCACCCTGAAGCTTGTGACCTCTGAAATCAAAATCCCAGTTGGTTACACCGTAAAGCTCACTCATAACACCGGGGTAACCGAACTGATGAGTTGCGCTTGCTGCCTGCTTTGCTGTTGTGAATTCGCGGCTGTCACAAAGCATATCAATGCCGGGAAGACCGAATGAGCGGTAAGCTCTCATTGCTTCACCAACGGCACAGGTCTGGCTTTCGAGAGTAGGCTCCTCCATCATATGGCCTGTGAGAAGGATGTTGTTCTTTTTGCACCATGCACCAACATTGTCGCAGAAGGCTTCCACAAAGCGGTCGGTTGCGTGGTCGTGATAGCGGTATCTCGCAAGGTGGTTGCCGTCTTTTCTTTCCCACACAACCTCGGGAAGTGTGTCAAGGAAATCGGCTCCGTAAGTTGCCTTGTAGGTTTCGTTAAAGTCGGTGGTGTAGGGCATCTTTGCTTCTTCGTCAGAGTCGGCATAGTCCATACTGTTTTTGCGGGCAACCTGAGGCTCATCGGTAAAAATCGCAGGCACGGCTCCGCCAAAATCTTCTCCAACAGCTTCTTTATATTTTTCGTGAGTAACCTCTATAAAATCATCGATTGCTGACTTTGAAAGAGTATCAACATAAGTCTGGAAATTGAACCAGGGGTCTTCCTCCTCTGTTTCAAGGAATGCATATCGGGGAAGATTCTGTGCCTCTTCACCGTCTGCAAGACGCTTATAGCTTTCAAGATATCCGTCAGCATCAAGAGTAATGTCATAGCGGGCAAGAAGCTCTCCCTTGCCTTCTTCCTTATATTGGGTAAACAAAAGGAACTTCTGACGGTTTTCTTTCTTTTTGGTAACAAATCCGCCTGCAAAGCCTGAGGGCCATTTGTCTTCGTCATAAAGCCAGGCAAGCATATTTTCTTTTTTTGCTTTTTCTGTGCAGGATTTGATAAAATTCATATAATCTTCTGAAAGATACTCGGTGGACTGACCTACACGGGTGTGCATATGGAAACCGCCCATACCCATTTCTTTCATAAAGTCAATTTCCTTGTGAAGATATTCATCATTAAGCTCACAGTTCCAGGCCCAGAACGGTGTGCAACGATATTCGGAAGTGGGATTTTTAAAAAGTTCTTCGCTGAGAATCTTGTCCTGATTTTTTGGATAAAGCATAAAAACGCCTCCTTTTAACTTATCGTTTTCAGTATATCAATTTAAAAATTAAAAATCAATGAATTATTTTGTTTTTATCAAAAAACTGTATTGATTTTTAAAAACCAATGTGGTATCGTTTTATACGAAACGGAGGTAATATTATGGGATTTTTTACAGATATTTTTAATAATCTTAACGACGAAGAAAAAGAAAGCTTTTATAAAACCGTTATTATGAACGACCCTTCAGAATACGCCGCCAAGGCAAGGGTTGAATATTACAGAACAAAGCTTAAGTTTATGGGTGAAAACGTAAGAATCGGTGCAGGAGTTAAAATTGTTAACCCCGAATTTGTTTCTTTGGGCAATGATTCTGAAATCAAAGACGGATGCACACTTCTTGCCCGTGGTGAGGGCGGTATCACTCTTGGTGACAATGTCCGCCTGCAGGAAAGAGTGTATCTCGACACAGAGCGCGTGAACGACGGCTACATCAACATCGGCCGCGGCTCATACATCGGCACAGGCACAACCCTCTTTGGCCACAGAGGTCTTGAAATCGGTGAGGATTGTCTTCTTGCTCAGAATATTACACTCACACCCTACTCTCATATTTATGACGACCCCGAAAGAATAATTTATTCTCAGGGCGGTCACTGTGAAAAGGTAACTATCGGCAATGACTGCTACCTTGGTATGGGCGTTTGCGTTATGTATTCCGGCAATATCGGCGAAGGCTCCGTTATCGGCGCAGGCTCAACTGTTGTTAAGCCTATCCCCCCCTACTCAATTGCCGTAGGCTCCCCCGCAAGAGTGATTAAATCAAGAAAATGATATTAAAAACAGAGCAGCGATGCTCTGTTTTTTCTTTACACCATTTAACCTTAATTCAATATTTCCGCATTAAAAATCCGACTTCCTTATCAACGCTCAGCGTTCAGGAAGCCGGATTGTTTTATTCTTTATATGCAGTTGAATTCATTGCAAAATTGAGAATATTTTTTGCACTGCGCTGAATTTCACCAAGGGTAATTCCGCCATCGTCAACATATCTGAGCAAGGAGCCGTCGGGCTTACGCTTGCCTGTTCTTCCGCCGCCGGGCATAAGCACATCCACCTGCGCTCTCACACGGTAAGCCTGGTCATAAACCTTGGGGAACAATGGGCTTTTGCCCGCTTTTGTCCACCAGTCGGTCATCACGCAACCCTCATATCCCCACTCACCGCGGAGAATTGAGGTCACAAGGTCATAGTTATAATAGCTCCACACACCGTTGATCTTGTTGTAGGAGGTCATTATATTTTTGGGCTTGCTTTCTTTAAAGCAGATTTCAAATCCCTTCAAATAAACCTCGCGCAACGCTCTTTCGGAAACTCTGGAGTCGTTGACAAGTCGTTTATATTCCTGATTGTTGCAGGCAAAATGCTTGGGACAAGCTGAGCCGCCCTGAGCCTGAATGCCCTCAACTGCGGCGGCACCCATTTTGCCCGTGAGATAAGGATCTTCCGAATAATATTCAAAGTTTCTGCCGCAGAGAGGGTCTCTGTGGATATTAAGAGCGGGTGCAAGCCAGATTGCAAGATTATTCTCGCGAAGTTCTGCGCCGCCCGCAGCGCCTACCTCATAAACAAGCTCGGGATTCCAGCAGCAGGCAAGAAGCGTTGCACAAGGCCACGCAGTGGTCGGAATACCTGTTTCGGGCTCAAGTCTGAGACCTGCGGGACCGTCAGCAGTCGGAAAATAAGGAATTCCGAGACGCTCGATGCCGCCGAATGAACCCGTATTACATACGCCTGTTGTTTTCTGACCGCCCACGATATACATAAGCTCGTCAAGAGTAAACTGTGCAACAAATTCATCCATTGTGCATTCAGTGCCGACACCGTCGAACTCAACAAGCTTTTCGGGTGCTTTTGCGCCCGTAGGCTCATTTACGCCGTAATAATATTCTTCATCGCCTGTGGGAAGCGCTTCAAAGCTTCCGTCTGCGAGCATTCTCTTTTCAAGTTTAAAGGGTTTGCACCAGTTTTTAAGCTGCTCCGTTACCGTGTCTTCGGAAACAACATATGCAAAAGCGAGCTTTTCGTTGTCC
>JAZQYU010000066.1:0-58077 GCA_045633685.1 Acutalibacteraceae bacterium
GTGTTTTTATATGAAAAAAACATCAGTTATAAAAAAGGGATTAGGTATTGCTGCTGTAGCAGGTGTAGGTGTTAGTATGGTTCGTGCCGCAACCACTTACAAATCAAAGCCCGTTTCAGATGCAGATACGTTACCGCCTGAAAATGTTGACTTGGACAGATATATAAATCATCTTTCTCAGGCTATTCAAATTCCTACTATTTCAAACAGAGATGAAAGTCTTGTTGATTGGTCAAAGTTTGATGAGTTCCATGCATTTTTAAGAGAGGCATATCCTCTTTGCCATGAAAAACTTGATCCACAGATTATTTCAACAAGAAGTCTTATGTTCCATTGGAAGAGCGCACATCCCGAAAAAGAGCCTATTTGTATGCTTGCTCATCAGGATGTTGTACCTGTTACTCCCGGTACAGAAGATGACTGGACTTATCCTGCATTCAGCGGTACTGTTGCAGACGGATTTGTATGGGGCAGAGGAGCTCTTGATATAAAGAATCATCTTATCGGTGTAATGGAAGCGGTAGAAACACTTCTTGAGGAAGGTTACGTACCTGAGAGAGATGTTTACCTTTGCTTCGGTCATAACGAAGAGGTTGTTTGCGCCAATGACCCCGGTGCAAGTGCAATTGTTGAAACTCTCAAAAACAGAGGTATCCACCTCGACAGCGTTCTCGACGAGGGCGGTGCAATTATTTCCGTTGACCTCAAGGGCATCATCAAAACCAATATTCTTGCAATCGGCATGGCAGAAAAAGGCTATTGCGATTTCAAGATTACAGTTACAGACAAGGGCGGCCATTCTTCACAGGCTCCCGACCACAATGGCCTCGGTAAGCTTGCTAATACAATTCTTGATATTGAAAACAATCAGTTCAAAATCAAGCTCCTTCCCTTTATCTACACTCTTCTTGAGCGCGTGGGCAGAACAGCTTCGTTCCCTGCACGTATGCTTATGTGCAACTATAAGCTTTTTGGTCCGCTGATTAAATTCCTCGGCAAGAGAATTCCTTTCCTTGCCTGTCTTGTGCGCACAGTAACAGCTGTTACAATGTGTGAGGGTAGCCCGGCTCCCAACGTGCTTCCTCAGAGAGCAAGCACAACTGTTAACTTCCGCCCCATTTTTGGTGAAACATCAAAGGATGTTGAAGCACACCTTCGCAAGGTAATCAGATATAAGGATGCAGAAATTGAATGCCTCAGAGCAAAAGAGCCTTCAAGATTTTCACCTACAGATTCAAGAGCATTCAATGCAATTGAAACTGTTGCAGGTGCAATGTATACCGACAAGGCTGTTGCCGTTGTTCCCTATCTTGTTATGGGTGGTACAGACGCTTATTTCTATGAGCAGATCAGCGAAAATGTTCTCCGCTTTGCTCCTTTTAACCTTTCAGTTGAGCTTATCGCAACCTCTCACGGCACAAACGAGCGTTGCCCCATTTCTGTTCTCAAAGATGGTGTATCATTCTTCAAATCGTATATTCGTCAGGTTTCTAAGGAAAACTAAAAGGAAGATAATATAATTATGAAAAAGTTTGTTGCAACTTTTGCGGCTCTTGCTGTTGTGGGTGCTGCAGGCGTTATGTATGTCAACGAAAAGATGGAAACAAATGCTCCTGATGAGCAGTCAACCACATCATCGACATATGTTCAGACAGACAGCGGATACACCAACAAGGTTACATCCGCGAATAAAGATATAACCGAAAAAAGCACAACCACTCAGAGCACAACTGAAAAAATCAAGGATTACACCTTTAAAGCAGAGATTGATGCTGTTTCTGGCACGAGTCTGACCCTTAAGGTGAAATCAGGTGATGGTGGGGTCAAAGCCGGCGATAAAATCATCGTAAGCTTTGATAACATTAAAACAGTTGATTCCGACGGTAGCACCGTTAAAGCCGATGATGTGGCAAATTTCAAAAATGCAGTTATTACCTATGACGGAACGGTTATGGAAACATATCCCTTGCAGGTGAAGGCATCTGAAATTGTGCTCTCAGGCAGAACGGACTGTAATGTTTATTTCTGCCTCCCTGACGGTGAGGTTATTGACACCGTGCGTGTTCCCGTTGGTGCCACCCTTGACTCTGCTGATATGCCCAATGCAGGTGCATATTGCGACGATGGCTATCACTTTGAAGGCTGGCAGTTGAACGGTGCAACGGTTTACGGCGTTGCCGACATTGAGCAGAGTATATCACTTGTTGCTAAAATTAGGAAAGACTAACAAAAAACCAATTACCCGATACAGCCTTTTCTATATTGTTAACTATTGAATCGGGTGGTTATGTGTTGTATAATACCTACCATAGAGATAGGTTAAATGAAAGTCAGGCGATTATCATAATGAAAACAGTTTATGTAGATAACGCGGCAACCACAGCAATGTGCCCCGAAGCAATCAATGCTATGGTGGATTGTATGTCCTCCGCTTACGGTAACGCTTCAAGCCTCCACCATGTTGGTCAGGAAGCTGCTGAGGTGCTTTTTGCTGCAAGGCAGGATGTTGCCGATTGCCTTAATGCCGATGTGAACGAGATTTATTTCACCTCAGGTGGCACAGAAGCCGATAACTGGGCAATCCGTAATGCTGCAAGATTGGGCAGCCGCAAAAATAAAAATCATATTATTTCAACCACTTTTGAGCATCACGCTGTTCTTCACACCCTTCAGAAGCTTGAAAAAGAAGGCTTTGAGGTAACATATCTTGATGTCAGCGCGGATGGTTATGTAACAGCACAGCAGGTTGCAAATGCAATCAAAGATGAGACCTGCCTTGTTACAATTATGTATGCAAACAACGAAATCGGCACTGTTCAGCCCGTTAAAGAAATCGGACAAGTCTGCCGTGAAAAAGGTGTGTTGTTCCACACTGATGCTGTTCAGGCAGTGGGTCATCTCAAGATTGATGTTGTTGAACAGAATATTGATATGCTTTCTCTTTCCGGACACAAGTTCCACGGTCCCAAGGGTGTTGGTGCTCTTTATTGCAAAAAGGGTATTTCACTTATGGGCATTATGCACGGTGGTGCGCAAGAGAAAAATAAGCGTCCCGGTACCGAAAATCTTCCTGCAATTGCAGGTATGGCTGCCGCACTCAAAAAAGCTTGCGCCGAGCTTGATAAAAATTCAGTATACATCAGTTCTTTAAGAGATAAAATCATTGACGGTATTCTCCCCATTGTTCCCCGTGCAAGGCTCAACGGTGGCAGGGATGCCCGTCTTCCCGGCAATGTAAGCTTCTGCTTTGAGGGTATTGAGGGTGAGTCACTTCTTCTTTATCTCGATTTAAAAGGAATCTGCGGTTCCTCCGGCTCTGCCTGCACGTCAGGCTCGCTTGACCCCAGCCACGTTCTTCTGGCTCTCGGTCTTCCTCACGAAATTGCTCACGGCTCGCTGAGAATTTCTTTGAGCGAATATAACACCGCCGAAGAGGCAGATTACATTATTGAAGAATTGCCCAAGGTGGTTAACAGATTGCGTGATATGTCTCCGGTTTGGGAGCGTATTATGAAGGAGGAAAGTGAAAATGGCTTACAGTAAAAAAGTTATGGACCATTTTGAAAATCCGAGAAACCTCGGCAAAATGGATGACGCAGACGGCGTTGGCGAAGTTGGCAACGCAAAATGCGGCGATATTATGAAAATATATCTCAAAATCAATGACGGCGTAATCACCGACGTTAAGTTCAACACATTCGGTTGTGCTTCTGCTATTGCAACAAGCTCAATGGCAACCGAGTTGATTAAGGGTCAGAAGGTTGAAGATGCCCTTGAACTCAGCAACAAAGCTGTTGTTGAAGCTCTTGACGGACTTCCACCCGCAAAGATTCACTGCTCAGTGCTTGCAGAAGAAGCTGTTAAGGCAGCTATTGCCGATTATTACACCAAAAACGGAATAGAGCTTGACCCTGCAATTTTCGGCTCATGCTCAGGTGGTTGCGACCATTGTGACCATTGCGGTTAATTACAACAAAGGGACGATTTGATTCGTCCCTGTTTTTTTAGGAAGATGATTATGGCTAAAGTTTTGATTGCTATGAGCGGGGGAGTGGATTCCTCCGTGGCGGCAGATATAATAAAAGCTCAAGGTTACGAAACGGCAGGGGCAATTATGTCTCTTTTTGGTGATGAGGGTAGCGGAAATCCTGAGGATATTGAAGATGCAAGGCGTGTTGCCGATAACCTCAATATTCCGTTTTATGTTTTTGAGCTTAATGAGGATTTCAAAAAATATGTTATCACAGATTTTGTTGAAGCCTACAAAAACGGTCTCACCCCCAATCCCTGTATTGTTTGCAACAAGCATATAAAATTTGGCTCTTTTATTCAAAAAGCTGACGAGCTTGGTTTTGATTATGTTGCAACAGGCCACTATGCGAAGGTTGAATTCAACGAGGCAACACGGCGCTATGTGGTTAAAAAAGCCGATGACGAAACCAAGGATCAGAGCTATATGCTCTGGACACTTTCGCAGAGTCAGCTCAGCCGTGTGCTTTTGCCTCTTGGCGGTCTTTCGAAAGAAGAAGCCCGCGATTCTGCAAGAGAAGCCGGCTTTGACAATGCCGACAAGCACGACAGTCAGGATATCTGCTTTGTACCCGATGGTGAATATGCCGCGTTTATTGAGCGTTGGTGCGGCACCAAATTCCCCAAAGGTGAGTTTGTCAACAAAGCAGGAGAGTTTATTGCCGAGCACAAAGGTCTCATCAATTACACAATCGGTCAGCGCAAAGGGCTTGGGATTGCCGCCCCTGCACCGTATTATGTCCTCAAAAAAGATGCGGAAGCCAACAAGGTTATCCTCGGAAGCAATGATGATTTGTTCCTTGACACTTTGGAGGCGACGGATGTTAATTTTATCAGCATTGAAAAATTGACCGAGCCTTTAAAGGTGAAAGCCAAGGTGAGATACAAACAAAAAGAAACCGAAGCCACAATTTATCCCCTTGAAAATGGTGATGTGAAGGTCGTCTTTGATACACCCCAAAGAGCAATAACCCCCGGTCAGAGCGTTGTTTTTTATGACGGTGACACAGTCCTTGGCGGAGGATTTATAAAATAATTAAGGATAGGGTGTCTAACTATTGCAAGAAAGAAAAAGGATGCGTTTAATCGGGTATGATTACAGTACACCGGGAATGTATTTTATTACGGTGTGCGTAAAAAATAAAAGGCGGCTGTTAGGCCGCGTTGTAGGGTGCGGCGATTTCGACGCACCTGAAATGGTGTTATCCGAATATGGAAAAATCCTTAATAAAAACCTGCAATTGATGGATAAAAAGTACCAACATATAAAAATTGATAAATATGTTATAATGCCCAACCATTTTCATGTGATATTAAATATTGCTGATTACAAAGTTATGTCAAACGGTTTGTCGACAAGCGCCAAACCCTACAACAGTGAAATTTCAAAATTCATCTCTTTGTTAAAAAGATTGTGTAATCGGGAATATGGCTGGAATATCTGGCAGACATCCTATTATGACCATATAATTCGTGATGAAAAAGATTATGTTGAAATCTGGAATTATATAGATTCCAATGCAAGCAAATGGGAATACGATTGCTATTATTAAAAAACGGAGCTATGCTCCGTTTTTGTCATATATTCTCCAATATCTCTTTCATCAATGGCTCGATTTTTTCTGCCATACGGTGAAATCCCAGATCATTTGGGTGCAATCCGTCAATCAGGCAGGCGTTTGCGTCGGCTGAGCCGAAAAAAGTTTCACCGTCAATGAAATAAACATTCTTATCTCCCGAATTCACAGCGTTGAGGTATGTTGATTTCACAATTTCTCTGCGTTGCTTTTCTTCTTCGGAATAATTATTTTTGGGTCGCGTCATCATAATCACGGGCAGGGTTGGGTTAGCCTCGCGGATTATTCTGAAAAATGGCTCGTGGGTTGCTCTGAGCTGTTCAGGCGAATCGGCATTGTGGTCATAGTCATACACAAAAACACTCATATCAAGCCCTTTGATAAACTCTGCCATTTGCGGCTCACCCTTCGCGCTGCCCGAAAAGCCGAGGTTGATATAATCAAAATCAAGGTGGCGTGAAAGAATAGAGGTGTAAGCGTTGATAATGTTACAGCAGCAACCGCCTTCGGTGATTGATGAACCGTAAAAAACAACGGGTTTTTCGTATCTGTATGGGTCGGGAGGCAGAATTTCTGCATCGTCATCAATGTATATTTCAAAGCTTTTGATAATTTCGTTTCTCGGCAGGTGAATAGTAATGCTTTCCATATCACCGTTTTTGGTGAGTGTGCGGTCAGCCACGGTTTCACCGCAATGGTCAGGGCAGACCATACCGAGAAAGTCACCGTACTTTCCGTCACCTGTGAGCACATTTGCCGCAAGACAGGCGAACATACTCATTCCTGCATCCGGGTCAGCTTTTTCAAACTCAAATCTTACCCGGATGTTTTTGGAATTTGTTTTAAACCTGACTCTTGCGCCGGGGCATCTTCTGCCGAAAAAGTCAAGATTCGGCAACTCCTCCATAAGCTCTGTGGGCAGACGGCGGAGTGTTTTTTCACTTTTCCAGAAGGGCGCACCGTGGACGGAAAGGGGAGCGTCGGTGATATCAAGCTTAATCATAAAGGCTTTCCTCCATAAGGTGTTCTTTACCGATGAAGCCGACGTAATTAAAATCCTGAATGTTGTGGCGGATGATATAGTCAATGTAGCTCATCACCATTTTTGCCGTCATAACATATCCGCAAGGATTGAGGTGACCGAAGAGCATAAATTTTTCTACGTAAAGCTCATCATAGCAGGGAGCATATTTGTAAAAATCCAGCACATAGCAGTTGTCAAATTTTTCTGCAATGTCATAAATCAGCTTTGCAACGGCCTCTTTCTTTTCTTCGGGTCTGTATTTTATATCGTGAGGCATAGTCATCAGAAAGAATTTTGCGTTTGGCTGAATTTCTTTATAGCGCTGAATAATTGCACCGTAATAGCCTGCAAAGGTGTGAGCATTGTCGCGGTAATCTTCTTTAATGTCGTCAATGGTGCCGATTTCATCGCCGCGGTTCATAACATCATTGACACCAAGGGCAATGATATAAGCCTGACAAGCCTTTTCCTTGTCCCAATATCCGTTCGCCTCGGCAAAGGATTCCATATATTCGCTGGCAGTCATACCTCCGCGGGAGAAGTTGTAAACAGTGCTACCCATAGCGCGTGCCATAAACTGACCCCAGGAATACTCAAACATATCAAGGTGCAGATGTCTGCCCTCGCGCCATTTGTGCTCAAATTCACCTGATGAAAGGCTGTCCCCCACGCAGGCAACGGTTCTGAAAATTGAGCAGAAGCCGCAACCGTCAATAAGAGTGTCCAACGGCTTTTCGTTTTCGTTAAAGAAATCTTTGAAATTCATAATCCACCTCAGGTTATTTTTAAAAATTATAACAATCTCCGCAATGAAAATCAATATGATTGCACTTGAATTTATCAGAATTTGTGTTATAATAACGGAGTTAATATTTATGCGGGTATGGTGGAATTGGCAGACACGCAAGATTTAGGATCTTGTGCCTCACAGCGTGCAGGTTCGACCCCTGTTACCCGCACCAAGCTAAAACCTCGTCGAAAGACGAGGCTTTTTCAATATTGTTTTTTGATTTCCAGTTTTAAAAGAGTGTGATTTATGAGTTTAATAAAACAAACAGAATAGGAGCAAATACCATTGCAACTATCAGGAATGAACAGAAATAGGGTGTCAAGAATTCATATTTTGTATTTTTATTTCTTTTGGCAATTTCCCAGATAGCTTTTTGTTTTTTGAAAAATGAAATCTTCTGAGCTTTTATTTTCTTGACTTCTGCTTTGTATTCTCTTTCAATATCCATTTGTTTTGTTGTTTCATCTTTTTCAATAATTTTGAACGAAGGGTCGAGCTCGTTTATCATTATTGATGTCTTGTGTTTAAAACCGTTGCCATATCCGTTGTGAATGACGGAGAATGTATAATAATTTTTCCAACACATTACAACAAGCTCTTTGTAGTCATTATCTGACATATTAAAAGTGGCTTTTATGATGTCACCGCAGTCTTTAAGTATGGATGTGTAGGGCTCGCCATATGTCAGCAAGGGGGTGCTCATGTCACTTCCGTTGCGCAGTTTTCGGAAGTTTTTCGCCGCAGTAATGAGCCATGTGACTTTTTCGGTGCAGACATCAATTACCTTTCTGATAGCATCTTTTTTCTCTTGCTCATTGGTAATGTTTGTGGATATAAGCTGAAAAACTTTAGGTAAGCAGTTGGTAATTTTTGCTGCAGCAGATTCAATTTCACCATTTCTTATGTTACTCAGACCTAATATAACAGTGTAAAGCAAGGCTTCCCAACTGTTGGGTTCAATTGTTGCTATTTGCCTGTAATAACTCAAAGCAGAAGTGTCATCACCTGCTTGTGTTGCATTTCTTGCGGCAATATAAAGATTGCGTAATTCGTCTTCCTTGTCGATTTTAACATTACCTTTGTGTTCAATAACAATTTTTTCTTGCATTACCTTAGTTCCGCAAAAAGAACAAAATCCAAACTCTCTTGAATCATCAAGCTGAATGTCAGCTCCGCATTGTGGACATTTGACCGCAACAAAGCTCATAATATTACCTCTTTCTAAACAAGTTTTAATGAATTGTAGCATATAATACATAAATAGTCAACCAATAGGTACACTACCAATAGGTTAATTATATATTTGGGTAAGGAGTGATAAACTTTGATTGGTGATTGAAATGATAAAAATGAGAGTTCAGGAAATTCTTACTCAAAAAAACAAGACCCGCTATTGGCTTGTGAAGGAAATGCAAACTACATACAAAACAGTAAATAAAATATGTGACAACACTTTAAGCGGATTACAGCTCGAAACAATAGAGAAACTTTGTCATATTCTGGAATGCAATCCCGATGACCTTTTTGAAATTGATTAAACTTAAAGCTGAAAACACCCTCTTCGGGTGTTTTTTCTTTTCCCTATGGACTTTTGTTGTGTTTTGGTATAAAATAAATATGTTAATCAGAAAGGATGATTATATGAAAACTCGTTGGTTTGATAAAGTTACAAAAACTCCTTTGCAGGAATATCCCCGCCCTCAGCTTGTGAGAAAGGATTGGCAGAATCTTAACGGCATTTTCAATTATGCCATCACAGGTCAGACGGATAAAATCCCCGCAAAGTTTGACGGTGAAATTCTTGTTCCCTTTGCTGTTGAAAGTGATCTTTCAGGCGTTGCAAAAAGAGTGAGCAAGGATGATTTGCTCTGGTATGAAAAGAAGTTCACTCTCGACCCTTGCTTTGAGGGCAAAAGAGTGCGCCTTAATTTTGACGCTGTTGACTGGCAGTGCCGCGTTTATATCAACGGCACTCAGATTGGTGAGCATACAGGCGGATATGACCCATTCAGCTTTGATATCACAGATTATCTTGTTGACGGTGAAAACACCCTGAATCTTCGCGTGTTTGACCCCACCGACCAGGCCTCACAGCCAAGAGGCAAGCAGGCATCCCATTCCCACGGCTTCTGGTACACCTCCACAACAGGTATCTGGCAGACAGTATGGCTTGAGCCTGTTAGTGAAACATATATTCAGAAGCTGAAGCTTCTTCCCGACATTGATGCGTCTGTTATCAATGTTAAAACAATTCTTAACGGTGAGGCTGAATTGTTTGCCACCGTTAAGGATGGAGAAAAGGTTGTTTTTGAAGGCAGAATCTCTGCTGATGAAAACATCCCCGTAGCGGATGCAAAGCTCTGGAGCCCCGAAACACCATTCCTTTATGACCTGACAGTTAAGGCTGTTGTGGGCGGTGTTGAGGCTGACTGTGTTGAAAGCTACTTCGGCATGAGAAAGTTCTCAATCGGTAAGGATGGCGCAGGCATTCCCCGCATTATGCTCAACAATGAGCCTTATTTCCAGCGCGGTCTTCTTGACCAGGGCTATTGGGTTGACGGCGGACTTACTCCGCCCACCGATGAGGCTATGATTTATGACATTCAGACAATGAAGGATTTGGGCTTCAATATGCTCAGAAAGCATATCAAGGTTGAGCCTGCCCGTTGGTATTATCATTGCGACCGCCTTGGAATGATTGTGTGGCAGGATATGGTCAGCGGCGTTGAAAAGCTGCCGATGATGATTGTTGGCGGTCTGCCCAACATCACAATCACAAACATTTCCGACAAGCATTATTCTTGGTTCGGCAGAAGTGATAAATATTACCGTGATGAGTTTGAAGATGAGATGTATCGTATGATTGATAATCTCTATAACTATCCTTGTATCGGTTGTTGGGTACCCTTCAATGAAGCCTGGGGTCAGTTTGACGCCAAGCGCATCGGCACCGAGGTCAAGGCTTATGACCCAAGCAGAATTGTTGACCACGCAAGCGGATGGCACGACCAGAAGGGTCCTGAGCTCAAGAGCGTTCACAGATACGTTGTGCCCGTTACAATGCCTCGTCCCGACGGCAGACCCTTTGTTCTGAGCGAATTCGGCGGTCTCAGCTATAAAATTGAAGGTCATCAGTATGATGAGAAAAAGAGCTTCGGTTATAACATCAACTTCACCGACCCCGCAAAATACACAGCCGCATACAAGAGAATGTTTGAAAAGCAGATTATTCCCCTTGTTAAGCGCGGACTTTGTGCAACTGTTTACACTCAGGTGAGCGACGTTGAGTTTGAGGTTAACGGACTTCTCACTTACGACCGCGAAATTCTCAAAATTGATGCCGATGTAGCAAGAGAGATCAACTCTCAGCTTAAGTATTAAGCCATGGGTAAGGATACACAGAAAGTCAGAATTCTTTTTCTGCACGATATTTTTATAAGACGGAGTGACGAAAACAATGTTTTCAGTGCCGAGGATTTGTGCGATATTCTGCAGGAAGATTATGGCGTGAAGGTTGAGCGCAAGGCGATTTACGGTGACATTGATGCCCTCAAGGAATACGGGCTTGATATTGTAAATGTCCGCGCACCCAAGAGGGGATATTACCTCAAAAACCGCAGGTTTGAAATGGCGGAGGTCAGATTGCTCACTGATGCCGTGCTTGCCGCAAAGTTTATTTCACCCCAAAAAACAAAGTCATTGGTGTATAAAATCGGATCCCTTGCCAGTGAGGGTCAGGAAGAAAAACTGCGCGAGCAGGTGTATGTAAATTCCTCGGTTAAGTGTAACAACGAGGAGCTTTATGAGGTAATCAGCACTCTGCACGAGGCAATTGAAAAAAGAGTCCAGGTGCAGTTTGATTATTCAAAAAGAATGCTCCAGAGGCGTTATGTCCG
Organism: Acutalibacteraceae bacterium; assembly: GCA_045633685.1. GTDB lineage: Bacteria > Bacillota > Clostridia > Oscillospirales > Acutalibacteraceae > CAG-488. Next base: position 11,317 of record JAZQYU010000066.1, read on the forward strand.
CCGTATGGAAAGCAGGACCTTCACCGTTAATCCTTATGCCCTCATCTGGTCAAATGACCATTATTATCTGGTTTGTAACAACCCCAAATATTCAAATCTGATGCACGTAAGGCTTGACAGAATCAGCAACATCCACATCACGGGCATTAAGTGCAGACATTTTTCGGCTGTTTCAAAATACACCGAAAAGTTTGACTCAGCCGATTATTCCAACCGCCTTTTCAATATGTTCAGCGGTGAAAGCGGAAATGTTCTGCTTCGTTGTTCAAACGATATTATTGAAGAAATTTTAGAGCGCTTCGGTGAGGATGTGCCCATTAAAATTGATGGTGACAACCACTTTGTTGCCAAGGCAAATGTTGAACTCAGCGACGGACTTGTTTCGTGGATTATGCAGTTTGGTGAGCGTATGGAGGTTGTGAGCCCCCACGAGCTGAAAAAAGCGGTTAAACAAAAGGCCGCCTTGATTTTGAAAATTTATGAATAAAAAGAAAAACACTCTCCCATACTTCTTGTGAGTAAGGGAGAGTATTTTTATGAAGATATCAAGAAAAATTGCAATTTCCGTGGCGTTGGGCGTGGTATTCAGTATTGCGGCAAATATTGTCAGCTTTGCCGTAACCTGCAAAAACATCAGGCAGGATGTCCTTCGGCTCCATGTAATTGCAGCCTCGGACTGTGAAGAGGATCAGCAGCTTAAATTAAAAGTCCGTGACGGAGTTCTGCAAGCGGGAGCAGATGTGTTTGACGGCAGCGTCAGCATAGAAAACGCTGTTGAAAAGCTGACCCCTGAGCTTTGCAGAATTGAGCGTGTAGCAGAAGAAATTGTGCAGGAATGCGGTTTTGATTATGATGTAAGTGTTACTCTTTCCCGTGAGTTTTTTGCCACGCGGACATATGAGAATGTCACCCTCCCTGCTGGAAAATATCTTGCCGTCAGAGTGGTGATTGATGAAGGACGGGGCAAAAACTGGTGGTGCGTGATGTTTCCCTCCTTGTGCCTACCTGCCGCCACGGTGAAAACAGAAATTGATGATGTGCTCAATGAAAAAGAGGTTCAACTTGTGAGCCGCAACCCAAAGTTTGAACCTCGTTTTAAGATAGTGGAAATTATTGAAAAATATTTTATTTCTTGATAACAAACATAGCTGTGCCGTGAGGAGCAACTGTTTCGGCAATGGCATGATCAACATCAAATTCGTTTTCTTCCCAGATGTTTTCAACCTTGTATTCAGTTTTTGCTTCAAGGCCGACAAAATCTTTTTCGAGAAGCTCTTTCATTGTGAGGATGAAGAGCTTTTCTTCATTTGATTTGTTGAAGAAGCATACCGCAACATCACCGTTTTCAAGGGGCTTAACAAGAATATCACCGGTGGGTGACGCCTTGATTCGTCTTGCCTGAATACCGAGCTTGTCCTGATTGATGGCAATGAGCTTTTTGTTGGTGAGCAACTGAAGAATTTTGTCATCTTTGTCTGCTGTGCCGTCGGGGAAAACAAAGTGTCGCACATCGTTGCCGAGAATGAGGGGCGCTGCCATCATACACCACAGAGCAAAGTGGCTCTTGTTTTCTTCAAAAGTGAGGTTTCCGTTGCCAACTTCGAGCATATCGGGGTCATTCCAACCACCGGGACCTGCGTGCTTCCAGAGGTTAACATTGACCTCGTAAATTGCCATAATTGACGGCCACACAGCCTTGATGTCGGGCGTAGTGCGCCAGAGGTTGCCTGCGCTGCTGCCCCAGTTCCAGGGCATATTGAAGCCCCATTCGCAGATTGAATAAACGATGGGCTTGACGGGGGTGCCGTTCTTTTCGGCAACCTCCTGAGCAGCCTGCTTAAGGCACTGACCCATTTTTTTGTACTGAATTGCAGAGCTGTCCATAACAGAAGCAACGGGGTTATACATTCTGATGATATTATCACCCTTTTTCAACTCAATAACAAGGTGATGCTTGCCGAGGGGATGAATGTTGGTTTCGGGAATATCAATTTCATAATGCTTACCGCCGTTGATGTCGAGCTCAAGGTGCTTTGCAACCTTGCTTCTCTTGCGGATATAGAGGGTGAGAATATATTCACCGTCTTCGGGAGCGTTGACATTTGTGAAGGTGGCAACACCTGCGTTGTCGGAAAGACCGGTGAGATATTCACCGCTCATAAGGTTGCCGTCCTTGAGAATTTTTGCTTCACCGTCAAGCACGGCATCGGAAGCATAATACACCTTTTCTTTTTCCATAGAATTGCTTTTGATTGAAAATTTTTCAATCTGAGGAGCAACTCTGGGTATATATACCCTGTGGCAGAAATCATATTTGAAATATTCAATGCCCCAGTTGGCAAAGGTGCGTGCATCCTTCAGCTCGTTGCCAAGGCTTGCCGGCAGATCCTCGCAGGTGAGGGTGCCGTTTGAGGAATAAATACCCACCTTAAGACCAAGGTCGTTGATTTTTTCTACAAGGGCTTTGATGCCTGAAGGGAAGCTTACAGGGTCGTGCTGCAATTCACCGTCGGCTGTTCTCATGGCAGACTGCCAGCAATCGTCAATGTTGACATAACGGTAGCCTGCGTCAAGAAGTCCGCTTTCTTTCATTGCTTTGGCAATTTCGTAAATAACCTCTTCGCTCACATTTCTGCCGAAGGTGTTCCAGCTTGACCAGCCCATGGGGGGAGTGAGCGCAACACCGTTGTCATATGGCTCACCCTTCTGATTGTTGGGCTTAACATATTTTGAAAGCTTTTTTACCGTCTCAACAGGGGATTGCTTCTTTTTGATTAAATAAGCACCTGCGGCAGTAACTGCAGCTAATAATGCAAGTTTTTTCTTCATAATTGTACCTCCTAAGGTTACTGAATTTAGTATATAACATTATGTTGAAATTTGCAATTATTTTTTCAAAAGGACACAAAAACGCTGTGTAAAGCTTTTGGCTTTACACAGCGTAGCTTTTTACCAGTTTTCCATCTGCTCGGGGTGAGCAAAAATGTCATCAAGTCTGCGAAGGAAGGGTTCCATTTCACCAAAGTCAAGTGCTCTGTGGTCAAATGCAATCAGAATGGGGAGGTAATTTCTTACCGCAACAACCTTTTCACCGTTTTCATTCACAACAACACCGGGCTTGTCCGAGAATGAGCCGATGCCGATAGCTGTAATCTGCGGTGGGATAACCTCAATGAGGGTTGTGCCACAGTAGGCACCCTTGTTGTAAACAGAGCCGGTGCTTGTGATGGTGATTGTGCCCTGCTCAATGTCTTCTTTAACAATTCTGTCGGTTTTGGGGATTTTGTTGTATTCCTTTTTGGCTTTGCCTTTGAGGGTAACAACCTTGTGTTTGCCCGTTTTGGCACCGATAAGTCTGCCGAAGGTTGTGATGAATTTGCCTTTTTTGAGGGCATTGATAGTGTTATCCATTGAAACGGAAAACATTGCTTCGGTCATATCGGTTTTTTCCATTTTGCGCTTAACGTCGGCTATGTAGTCCTGCATTTCTTTGAGATTGCGGCTCTCAAAGTTGTGCATATTGATTGTCATCATAGCGCCGTTGGGCATAATCATAGGCATTGAAATGTTGATGTCTTTATAAAGCTCAATTTTGCCTCTTACAAGTCTGCGGTTAAAATCAATGTGACCGTTCATTTCGGGGCAGGCTTTAAGACCCTCAACCATAACCTTGAGGAGGAGTGAGTTAACGGAAATGCCCTTTGTCTTGATGTTTTCTTTATAATAATTCATAAAGTCTGTAACATCAGGCTCATAGTTGACTGCTGAATGGGGGATGTTCTGCCATGATTCTGTTGTCATATTGGCAACAATTTTTCTCTGAATGTCAAAATGTGTGGTTTTGATGATATCAAAACCTTTTTTTCCTTTATATTCTTTTATCTGTGACATAATTATCTCCTTTAGTAAAGTAATGAAATTATAACAGTTTTTTCTTCTTCGGTCAATAATTTGTTGATAAATTGGTCACTTTGTGTTAAAATGTACATATGTGTAAAAGCAGGTGATAGATATGCCGAAAAATATAATTTTTTATTTCAGTGACCAACAGCGTTGGGACACCGTCAATGAGCAGGTTACCCCCAACCTGATGACACTTGCCAAAGAGGGCGTGAGGTTCAACAACAACTTCACCTGTCAGCCGGTGTGTGGTCCTGCCAGAGCTTGTATTCAGTCCGGTGTTTATGCCACGCAGAATGGTTGTGTGTTCAACGGAATTGCTTTGCCAGAGGACACAAAAACAATAGCCCATTATTTTAAAGAAAACGGTTATCAGACTGCCTATATCGGTAAGTGGCATCTTGCTTCTGACCGTTTGCCCGGTATAGGACTTCATTGTGAAAAAACTCCCGTGCCGCAAGAGCGACAGGGCGGTTATGATTATTGGCGCGCCGCCGATGTGCTTGAATTCACTTCCGATAGCCGCGGAGGTTATGTTTTTGACGAAAACGGCAACAAAATCAATTTTGAGGGCTACCGTTCCGACTGCATCAATGATTTTGCTGTTGAATTTATGGAAAAACGCGATGCATCAAAGCCGTTTTTTATGTTTGTGTCTCAACTTGAGCCGCATCATCAGAACACATCTCACCGTTTTGAGGGTCATCCCGACACGGTTGAAGAATTTAAGGGGTATCCCATTCCGTCGGACATTGCCTTTTTAAAAGGTGACTACGACAAGGAATTCCCCGATTATATGTCTGCCTGTCAGCGTCTTGACTACAATGTGGGTCAGCTTGTTAAAAAGCTGAAGGAGCTTGATATTTATGATGATACGGTTATTATTTACACAAGTGACCACGGTTGCCATTTTAAAACAAGAAACCTTGAATATAAACGCTCCTGCCACGAAAGTGCCACTCATACGCCGCTGATTATCCGTGGCGGAAAATTCCTTGGCGGCAGAGAGATTGAAGACCTGTCGAGCCTGATTGATATCCCTCCCACCTTGCTGGCAATGGCAGGGATAAATATTCCCGAAGAATATATGGGTGATGACCTTTCGCAGGGCAAGAAAAAAGACTGCGTCTTTATGCAGATCAGCGAGGGTCAGGTTGGCAGAGCAATCAGAACAAAAGAATATAAATATTGCATTCAGTCACCGGGTATCGGTTATCTCAAATCAAAAAGCAAGGTTTACCTTGAAGCTTATTTGTATGACCTGAAAGCGGATCCCGACGAAAAAACGAATCTTATAAAAGACTCATCGTATAAATCTGTAAGAAATGACCTCAGAAAGCTGATTACGGCAGAAATGGTCAGGGCAGGTGAATCAAAGCCTGTTATCTTACCCGCAATTATAAAAAACAAGAGGTAGCTTATTATGAAATATCTGACAACCAAAGAACGAATGTCCTTCACAGTTGCCGCCTTCGGCAGAAGCGGAATTTACACATTGATGTCAATGTTTGTGCTCAGGTTCTTTACCGATGCTGTGGGCATTTCGTCCATTGCGGCAGGCTATATCATTCTGGCAGGTCGAATTTTTGATGCTGCCAATGACCCTCTTATGGGCTTTATTGTTGACCGCACCCGTTCAAAATGGGGCAAAATGAGACCTTACCTTCTCTATTCACCAATTCCTATTGCAATCACAACGATTCTTCTTTTTACAGCTCCTGATTTTAGCTCAATGACCGCCAAGGTTGCTTATGCCGCTGTTACATACATCCTCTGGGGCATTGCGTTCACAATTCAGGATGTTCCCTTCTGGGGACTCAGCGCGGTGATCACTCCCGACGAAAACGAAAGAACATCATTCATTTCAACTGCCCGTCTGGGCAGCACAGCCGGCGGAATTCTTCCTACGCTTATTCTCCCGATTTTTATTGCAGACAATGCCTTTGGTCTCACAAATGGCTTCTTTATAGGAGCGGTGATTTTTGCTGTTCTGGGTGCGGCTCTTTCAAGCCTTGCTTTCTTCAACACAATTGAGCGTGTTGAAAATGTACAAAAAGAAAAATTCACCTTCAAAGAAACAGTCTCTCTCATTGCTCACAACAAGGTTTTGCTTATTGTTGTTGCTTCTGCAATTCTCGGCTCAACAATGGTTATGGCAAACGTTTCTGCAAGCTATATCTACAACTATCTTATTGAAGACAGCGGAATAATTCCTCAGAATATTCTTCTAACGGCAATGACAGTTGCAATCGGCGCAGGTATGATTCCTCCGATGATTTTCCTGCCTATGCTCAGAAAGAAATTTGATCTTAAAACCATCTACATTTTTTCGTCATTGTTCGGTATTGTTTCTCATGTTGCGTTATGGTTCTTTGGCTATTCCAATATTTATGTTTTGTTGGTTTGCTTTATTTTTATGGGTATTCCTCTCGGTGTGTACAACGTTATTACATACGCTCTTATTGCAGACAGCGTTGATTACATTGAATGGAAAACAGGCAAAAGAAGTGAAGGCATATGCTTCGCTTTTCAGACCTTCCTCAGCAAGGTCACAGCAGGTATTGCCACCTTTGCAACAAGTATTGTTTTAACTGTTACCGAGTTCAGACAGCCGATTAACGATGTTATTCAGCAACAGACAGAGTTCACCAAAAACGGACTTTTCTTTATGATTACCCTTCTTCCTGCAATCGGCTTTGCACTCACAATTATCCCCATGCTTTTCAATGATTACACAGGTGAAAAGAAAAAGAAAATTCAGCACGAGCTTGCCGAAAGAAGGGCAGAGGGCAAATGATTTCCTTCCTGATAAAGCCGGCTTCGTCAATGTGTAATATGAAATGCTCATATTGCTTTTATTGTGATGAAGCGCAGAACAGATCAAGGGCTTCTCTCGGCTTTATGACAAATGAAACGGCAGAAAGCATAATCAAAAAAGCTGCTGAAATTTCAAAAGAAGCAACCTTTGTTTTTCAGGGCGGTGAGCCGTTGCTTGCAGGTGTGGAGTTCTTTGAACATTTTGCTGCCAAAGCCGATGAATACGGACTCAGAGCCGATTATTCAATCCAGACCAACGGTTTGCTGATAAGTGAAGAATATATCAGCTTTTTCAAAAAAAGGAATGTGCTCCTCGGTATTTCACTTGATGGCATTGAAGCTGTGCACAACAAATGGAGAAAAGCTTCCGACTCAACAGGAACGTTCCAAGCTGTTTTAAAGAACATAAAGCTTGTTCAGAAAAGCGGAGTTGAGTTCAATATTCTTACGGTAGTCACTCCCGAGGTGTGCAGTAAAATTGAAGAAATTTACAGCTTTTATATGGACAATGGCTTTTATTATCAGCAGTATATTCCCTGCATCGATAAAATGGATTCAGAACAACCTGTTCTCGGCAATGAGGAGTATGCCGATTTCCTTAAAAAGCTTTTTACCCTTTATTTTAATGACAGGCAAAGAGGAGTTCCCGTTTCTGTCAGGTATTTTGACAATCTTCTGATGAAGCTCAACGGCATTCCTGCCGAGCAATGCGGAATGAACGGAGAGTGCGGAATCCAGCTTGTAATTGAGGGTGACGGCACGGTATATCCCTGCGATTTTTATTGCACTGATGATAGGGCTCTGGGTAACATAAACTGCAACTCAGTCACAGAGCTTCTGAACAGCACAAATGCAGGTGAATTTATTAAAGATAATCCAATAGATGCCAAGTGCAAAGAATGTAAGTTTTTCGGCATCTGTGCAGGCGGGTGCAAACGATACAGGGCAGAAGGCACAAATAAGTTCTGCCGGGCATATAAAGAGTTTTTTGAATTTTCATTATAAGATAGGAGAATTCTATGAAGTACAATTGGGAAAATCCCGAGGTTTTTAAAATCAACAAAGAGGACGGTCACGTTATTGCAATGCCGTATGACGATGTTCAGTCGGCAGTTGACGGTGAGCAGAGTCCGTATAAAATGACACTCAACGGAACGTGGAAATTCCGTTGGAAGTTGGGCATCAGAAATGGTCTGCCCGAGGGTTATTACGCAGATAATTACGATGTTTCCGGTTGGGACGACATTCAGGTGCCTTCAATCTGGCAGCTCAACGGCTACGGCACACCTGTTTATTATGCAAGCACATTTCCCAAGGCTATTTGCAGAAGAAAAAACAAAATCCCCACCATTGACCACGACTGTCAGGAGGTGGGTATATACCGCCGTGAATTTGAAATTCCCGAAAATTGGGAAGACAGAGAAATTTTTATTCATTTCGGAGCCTGCAAATCTGCGCTTGAGTTGTATGTTAACGGTGAGTTCGTGGGCTATTCTCAGGGCTCAATGACTCCCCATGAGTTTGATATTACCAAATATCTCAGAAAAGGTGTCAACAATGTTACTGCAACGGTATATCGTTACAGTGATGCCACCTACATAGAAAATCAGGATATGTGGAATATGTCGGGTATTTACAGAGAGGTTTATCTTTTTGCCGAGCCAAAGGTCTGTGTAAGAGATTTCTTTGTTAAAACACGCTTCGATACAGAATTTGTCAATGCCGAAATTTCTGTTGATGTTTTTCTCAAAAACTATTCTCAGGATTCTTTTTCAGGTATTCTTTCTGTTTCTCTTCTTGAAGACGGAATTGAAATTGGTGACAAAGGCTTCATTCTCAAAGGTGAAAATAACAAGACCTACAGCTTCAGAAAGTTTGTTGAGGCTCCCCGCCAGTGGTCAAGTGAAGACCCCAACCGCTACACCCTTGTGATTTCGCTTGTAAAGGGCGGCGAGACAGTCTGCGCCAAGAGTATCAAGGTTGGCTTCAGGCAGATTGATTTCATCGGTGAAAAAATCTATGCAAACGGTGTACCGCTTCTGATTAAAGGTGTAAACCGTCATGACTTTGACCCCGACACCGGCTGGAATGTTCCCAAAGAACGCCATATTCAGGATATTATGATTATGAAGCGCAACAATATAAATTCTGTCAGAACAAGTCATTATCCTGATGACCCGTATTTTTATGATTTGTGTGATGAATACGGCTTGTGGGTTATGGATGAGTGCGATATGGAAACTCACGGCGTACGCAGAAAAAATGTACCCGGTGACAATCCCAAGTGGACAGGAGCTGTCTGCGACAAGATGGAAAGAATGGTGCTTCGCGACAGAAACCATCCTTGCGTGTTTATGTGGTCTTTGGGCAACGAGGCAGGTGACGGTTCCAACTTCCTCAGGATGAAAGAGGCCGCTCTTGCCCTCGATAACACAAGGAAGTTCCATTATGAAGGTGACTTCGATTTTACAAAGAGTGACGTTATCAGCCGAATGTATCCGGGTGCCGACCTTATGAAAAAGCTTGGCAATAAGGAAGACATCAAGCCCACTCTTTTTGACAACATTGCAAACGCCCTTGCGGCAGATAACAAACCTATAAAGGCATCCGATTATGAGGGTAAGCCCGTTATTCTGTGTGAATATGCTCATGCTATGGAAAACAGCCTTGGCAATTTTCAGGAGTTTATGGATGACTTTGAAAAATACGATAACCTTTGCGGCGGCTATATCTGGGATTTTGTTGACCAGGCGCTCCGTGTGAAGGAAGACGGCATTGAAAAATGGACATACGGCACCGACTATGAAAAGAAAGAGGTAAGAAGCAAGAAGTTCAACTTCATCAATCTTACCGCTATGACAGGAAGCAACACCTATTTCAACGCCAACGGAATTATCGGCGCTGACAGAAGTGCTCAACCCAGCCTTTACGAGGTGAAAAAGGTTTATGCGCCTGTTAAGGTTGAAGCAAAAGATCTTGAAACAGGTGTGTTTGCCGTTAAAAATAAGTTCCTTTTCTCAACACTTAAGGATTACGTTCTTTGCTGTGAAATTGCGGCAGACGGTGAGGTTATTCAAGCGGCAGAACTCGAGGGCTTTGATGTTGCTCCTCAGAATGAAAGAGAGCTTAAAATCGGATATAATCTTGATAATTTCCCCAATGATAAAGAAAGCATCATTACATTCTCACTCAGGCAAAAGGTTGATATGCCTTGGGCAAAAGCGGGTTATGAGGTTACGTTTGACCAGTACATAATCAAACAGCCTGCCCCAAAAGCCAAAGAGGTTGCTCAGGGCAAGCTCACAGTTGGCAAAAAGGATTCAACCGTTACAATCAACGGTCTCGATTTCTTTGCAGTTGTGGAAAAAGGAAAGCTTGTTTCACTCAATTACAACGGAACAGAGATGCTCAGAGCTCCTGTGAGACCCAACTATTTCAGAGCTCTTACCGACAACGATATCGGCACCTTCAACTTTGTGCCTTATGTTATTCCTTTCCATGCAAAGTACCGCTACAAGGCGGCAACGGAAATGGCAAAGGGCAGGATTAAATCCGTTAAAGAAAACAGTGACGGTACAGTTACAGTTGTAACCGCATTTACCGCACCATATATGGCAGGGGTAAAAATTATTTACACCTTCAGCCCCGACGGTAAGGTTGAAATCACCCACAAGGGTAAGCCGTGGCTTATTAAAATGGTGCGCTTCGGCACACAGTTTGCCTTGTCGGATGCTTACAAAAATGTTGAATGGTACGGCAGAGGTCCTCACGAAAACTATTGCGACAGAAAAACAGGCGCAAGAATAGCTGTTCATAAAATGACTGTTGATGAAATGGAGCACAGATATATGCGTCCGCAGGAAAACGGCTGCAGAACAGATGTGAGAACAATCAAGGTTACCGACGAAAACGACAAGGGTATCAGAATCACAGGTGTCGGCAGTCCGCTTTCGTTCAATGCATGGCATTATGAGCAGATGGATCTTGAAAAAGCAACACATATCCACGAGCTTGAAAAGAAAAATATCACAACTCTCAGCGTTGATCTTGCTCAGTGCGGTGTTGGCGGAGATATGCCGGGTATGGCTTGCCTGCGTGAGCCATACATCCTCCACAGCGGCAAAAATTACGAATATACATTTACAATCGAACGAGTATAAAAGCAAAAAAAAATCCGTATCACATCGAGTGATACGGATTTTTTGCGGAAGTTTTTAACCGATAATATTTCTCAGGAAGTTAACTGCGTCGGAAATATCCTTTGCGGGGTTGTCGCCAACTTCTCTTTCGATTGTGAGGAAGCCCTTGAAGCCGATGTCATCAAGTGCGGCAAGGTACTCAGGGAAGGGAACACTGCCTGTTCCGAGAGGAACCTCTTCAAATGAGTCAGCATCTGTTACGTGCTCGCCCTCAATAAGGATTTTGTCTGCGCCGGGCATACCGTAAACTTTGTCAGGGTGAACATAGAAGTTCTGAACACCGTCTTTTGCATGGGTGTGAACGATGTAATCCTTGAGGTTGTAAACAGCCTGAACGGGGTCGTCACCTGTTACCATAACAAGATTAGCGGGGTCAAGGTTAACGCCAACGCCTGTTGAACCCAGAGAATCAAGGAAGCCCTTGAGCATAAGAGAGGTTTCAGGACCTGTTTCAACTGCAAAGTGGGCACCGATTGAGTCAGCGTATGAGCTGAGCTCAAAGCAAGCCTCCTGCATAATTTTATATCTGTCTGAGTTTTTATCTTCGGGAACAACACCGATGTGAGTTGTAACGATGTCTGTGCCAAGCTCCTTCGCAAGGTCGAGAATTCTCTTGGATTTTTCAACCTTGTGTGGATTCTGATCCTTATGAACAAATCCGCCGCCGCCAAGGTCACCGCAAAGAGCGGAAATTACAAGGCCGTTGCCCTCAACGAGAGCCTTGAATTCGCGTCTTTTCTGAGCATCCATATTTTCGGGAGCCATATCGCCGCGTGAAGCATAAACCTGAATACCGTCTGCGCCTACTTCGGCAGCCTTTTTAACAGCCTCGGGAATGGGTAAACGGAATGAATCAACAATAACGCCAACAGGGAACTTAAACATTTGAATTATCCTCCTTAAAATCCGAGAGCTTTGATAAGCTCGTTCGCAATTAATCTGTGACCTGCGGGGGCAGGGTGAACACCGTCTGTCAGCCAGCAGTCTGACGGTGCAATTTTGTTAAGCTCGTCAAATTTATCCTGAAGGGGGACAAAAATGAAACCGAACTTTTGGGCAACGGCCTTTGCTTTTTGGGCAATTGCTTTTGTGCCGTTGTCAAAAGCTTCCCAACGTGCTTCTGTAGCAGTGCCTTTAAGCACAAACGGCTCAAGCACGGCAATTTTTATATCGGGCAGTTTTGCGAGAATGTCTTCAAAAAGCATTGTCATAATCTGCTCGTATCTTTCGGGGCTGACGCCATTTTCACCGTTGAGACCGTGCCACACGTCGTTAACACCGATTAAGATGCTCATATAATCAGGCTTAAGGTTGACTATGTCGGTATACATTCTGTCGTAAACAGAGGTGCTTCTGTCACCGCTTATGCCTTTGTTCAAAAATCTGAATTCTCCGGGATGGCTCAATCCAAGATCCGCGGCAACCAGATTGGGGTAGCCGAGACCGTAGCTGTAGGTGTCTTCGCGCTCACGCTGACGGTCAGCATCGGTTATTGAATCTCCCTGAAAGAGAAAAGTTTTCATTAAAATCACCTCTTCTAAATTATACATACTGTGAGTGAGGATTACAAGAGCAAAAAAGGAAAAATTTTAATTGTAAAATATTGATGAAAACACTTGAATATTGTCGTAATAGGTATTATCATATTATGAGTGACTAAAATTAAGGAGGTTTGGCATTTGGTTTTTTCCAGCTTATTCTTTTTATTTGTTTTTTTGCCTGTGACATTGCTTTTGCAACACTTTATGCCCAATGTCAAGCTTAAAAATATAGTTGTGCTAATAGCCTCACTTGTGTTTTACGCGTGGGGCGAACCTAAGTGGATAGTGATGATGCTTCTGGTTACGCTTGTTGACTTTTTTGCAGGCAGGCTCATAGATAAGCACCGTGACACCAAAAAGGCAAAGGCGGTGCTGGTGCTGTCGGTTGTACTCACTCTTGGTGCACTTTTTGTGTTCAAATATCTCAATTTCTTCACCGACAACATTTTTTCTCTTTTCGGTTCAGATTTCAAAACAAACATTGCTTTGCCTATCGGTATTTCGTTCTACACATTCCAGGCAATGTCTTATGTGATTGATGTTTACCGTGGGGATGTAAAATGTCAGCACAACTATGCAAAGCTACTGCTTTATGTGAGTATGTTCCCTCAGCTTATCGCGGGGCCGATTGTGCGCTATTCTGACATTGAAAAAGAAATTGAACACAGAACAGTTACCTTCGATAAGATATCATCAGGCATAACCCGTTTTGTAATCGGTCTTTTCAAAAAGGCTGTATTTGCCAACTTCCTTGGCGAAACTGCAACAATGTTCCTCGACGGTGAAATTTCTCAGCTTTCTGCCGTTCAGGGCTGGATCGGAATCATAGCTTATTTCTTCCAGATTTATTTTGACTTTTCGGGTTATTCCGATATGGCAATCGGCCTTGGTCGGATGATGGGCTTCTCATTCCCCGAAAACTTCAATTATCCCTACATCGCAAAGTCAATCACCGAATTCTGGCGCCGTTGGCACATAACCCTCAGCTCATTTTTCCGTGATTATATCTACATCCCTCTCGGGGGCAACCGCAAGCACCATATTTTTAATATGCTTGTTGTGTGGAGCCTTACGGGCTTCTGGCACGGTGCGAGCTGGAACTTCCTTTTGTGGGGATTTTATTACTTTGTGATGCTTCTTCTCGAAAAGAAGGTTTACGGAAAATATCTTGAAAAGCTTCCTGTTTTTGTCAGAAGAATTTATAGCATTTTTGTTGTAATTATCGGGTGGATATTTTTCTATTATGAAGATATGGCATCAGTCGGCGGGCTGTTCAAAGCGATGTTCGGTTTCAACGGCTTTGCTCAGACCGGGGATTTCACAATAATCCTCAACAGAGCGGTGCTTTTGGTGGCAGCGGCAGTTGCGTCAACACCCGTTGTTTCAAATGTTACCAAAAATCTCACAAAAAAATTGTCAAGAAAAAAGCACGGAAAAGAAGTTGTTCAGGCAGCAACAATTGTGTTTCAGTTAACGGTTCTGTTTGTGTGCGTGGCGGCTCTCGTCGGCTCAACCTACAATCCGTTCCTTTATTTCAGATTTTAATTTAACATTCAATTTTCAGAAAGGCGGTGAGGAAATGTCATCCAAAAGAGCAAAAAAGAAAAAACAAAAGCAGCTCGAAGAAAAACAGATTGAGCAGATAGCTGAAAACGCTCAGGCTGACGAAGATATTCCTGCACCGCAGAATGATACTCAGTCGGAACAGATATCTGAGTGCAGCGAGGCAACACAGGAGGTTGCCGAAAATTCTGAACAGGTAAATCAGGAAGAACCTGCCGAAGATACCGTGCAGACGGAAAATGAACCTGAGGAGCAAAGCGAAAACAGCAAAGAAGCGGAAGATGAGCAGAATGTAATTGACCAAAAAGAAAAAGAAGATTTTGCGGTGATGATGCAAAACTTCAAAGCGGCAGTTGAGCAGGTGAATGAAAAAGACCCTGATGAAGAAACACTTATCCGTCTTTTTGGTGAATGTGACACAGATTCCAACAAAGAAAAGGTTATCGAAAATCCTTATGAAATTGTGGAAAAAGAAGAGTTTCACATTTCACAGTTTGTGCTCAAAATTCTCTATGCCGCATCAGCCGCCATTTTTGTCTGTGTGCTTCTGGTGTTCGGTGCAGTGAGCTTTTTTGATGAGGACAAGCTTGTTTCTGAGTCCGAAAACAGAGTTCTTGCCGAAAGACCTCAGCTGACATTTTCTGCTGTTTTCAGCGGTAAATATACGGTAGAATATGAAAACTATTATTCCGATAATTTCCCTGCCCGTGATTTCTTTATTGGTGTCAATGGCAAAATCAAAAATGTGCTCACACGTTTTTCAGTTGGAGAAAGCACAGATGTCATCATCTCTGTTGATAAATCCGACGATGACTTTGCAGGCGAGGGCATAGACCTCGGAGCCAAGCCTCAGGAAAATGAGGGAATGAAAGAGAATACCGCTGAGGTTACTCCTGACAATGAAGCCTCAATCAAAGGCTCAATTATTGTCAGCGGTGACCGCGCTATGGAAATTTATACCTACAAAGAAAAGGATGCCAAGAGGTATGCCGCGATTGTTAACAAAACTGCTGCTGCAATGCCCGATGGCGTAAAGTTCTATTCTCTCGTTGCTCCCACAGCGGTTGAGTTTTACGGCACTAAAACCTATCGCGAGGGAATTCACTCTCAGCGCGATGCGATTAAAAATATTTATTCAATGCTCAATAAGGATGTTATCAGCGTAGATGCTTATTCTTCTCTTGTTGATAAGAGTGAGGAATATATTTATTTCCGCACCGACCACCATTGGACTGCCCGCGGAGCATATTATGCCTACGATGCCTTCTGCAAAAAAGCAGGTTTGACTGCACCGGCAATTGGGTCTTTCACAACACACCGCATTGAAGATTTTGTGGGCTCACTTCACCGTTCATCCCAGGCGGAGGCTCTGAAGAAAAATCCCGATTATGTTGAGTGCTTTGAGCTTATGGTTGATGCAACCAATATGGTTTATTCAACTCCCGAAATGACCAACGGCATCAGCACATATATTGTGGCAAAGAAGGTTAATACAGATAACAAGTATCTTGCCTTCATTTCAGGTGACCAGCCCATTGAAAAAATCACCACAAGCATTGCCAACGGCAAAAAGATTGTTGTGCTCAAGGAGTCATTCGGTAATGCTTTTGTTCCCTTCCTTTGCAACAATTATGAAGAGATTTATGTTGTTGACCCCCGAAAGGTTGATTTGTATCTCCCTGATTTTGTTGAAGCCAACGGAATTCAGGAGGTTCTTGCCATCAACTATTGCTTCGGCATTTCAAACTCAAAATATTGCAACGAGCTTGAAAAGCTGACCGTCAAAGAAGTTAAGGAGTGAGTTATATGAAAAAAGTATGGCTTTTTCTGATAGTGACATCTTTGCTGTTGCTTTGCGCCTGTGGGGATAACAGCTCTGAAGAAACACCTGCAGACAAAATCAACACCTCTTCCTCTGTCACTCCGGAAACGACAACACTCCCTCAGAAAATAGAGCATATAGCTCAGAAGCTTGAAAACGGAATGCTTGATAATCTGGATGAATATTCCGACGATGAAAAAGAGCAAATCAAGCAGGCTGTTGAAAACGACGGCTACACCCTTGAATATAATGCAGACGGCTCCGGCACCCTTTCTAACGAGGAGGGGGAATGGACTGTGGGTGCAGGCTGGGTCAGAAATGAATACACCGATTCAGTACCTGAAATTGATTTTGCCGATGTTACAATGAGCCTTGAAGACAAAGACTCGGGCGGTGAATATTATATGTTTCTCATCCGTCAGGCAAATTTTCTTGAAGTAGAAAATTATGTTGAAACTCTTGAACAGTGCGGCTTTAATAAGGTGGAAACCAAAACCGTAATTCAGGAAGGCAACACCGTTGTTTTTGAAGCTGAAAATGCTCAGGGCAAAAGGGTGGAGCTTGGTTATTCTTCGTTAGGCTTCACTTTGAAAATTTATAAATGATAAAATTGCGGCATATTTCTCGTTGAGAATATATGCCCTTTTATTTTTTGCCGAAAAAATATAAAAAAGCAGCAAAAAGATTGAATTGACAAATGATTTGTGATAAAATTTGTATAACTAAAAAGTTAGGAGAAAGATGTTAAATGAGCGCAGTAATTAAAGATTGGTTTTACAGAATAACCCACAACGGCAAAAAGTGGGAAATGGTTCTCTGGTGGATTTTCAGAGGTATTATGATTTATGGTCTTATTGATTCATTTGTGAATGCCGATAAGTATGAAGACAAAATCAGAACAATGATGATTGTTAACCTTGGTTGTTGCTTTGGGTGGGAAATTTTTCAGGCTTTTCCCAAAACACACCTTTTCAGATATCTGCCCTCATACCTTCAGAATTTCACAAGTGTGTATGTTTTTCTGACTGCTTTTATGGGCGCATATGTTAACTGGTACTATGAAGTTTGGTGGTGGGATAAATCCCTGCATCTTGTCAGCGGCGGTCTTCTTGTTATGGTTGGCTATGTTATGATTAAGGCTTATGAAGAGCGCGACGGATATAAGGTGCCGGCTACAGTAATTGTTTTTGCATCCTTCTGCGCATCGTTTATGTTCGGAACCTTCTGGGAATGCTTTGAATTCACCTTTGACCAGCTTTTTGGCGGTGACACTCAGCATTGGTCATATGTTCTTGCAGAAGAGGCCGATAACCTCACTCTCATTTTCCAGCCTGCAAAAGAATTCCATTCGCAGGATTGGTTTGCACGCTTTGCACTCATTGACACAATGACCGACATCGTTTCAAACTCAGTCGGCGCTGTTGTGTGCGGTGTTATTCTTAAATTGTTCCTTCTTAAACAGGAAAAAGCCGAAAGAGCAGCAAAAAAAGAAGCTGTTGCTGCAAAATAAATCAGACCAAAAAACCAAAGGAGGTGGAGGTATGAAAAAAATAGTTGCAGTTTTGCTTTGTGTTGCTGTTGTGATAAGCTCACTTTGCGTAACATCCTTGGCAAAAGAAAAGACTGATTACAATGGGTATCCCGTTGTGCTTGTTCCCGGCTATGCCTCCGCATCACTTTGTTATGAAGAAGACGGTGTTGTCCGTTCTGCCTGGGGTTGGAAGGCTGAAGACCTCACCAACGATTTTGCAAACAACGGACTTTCACTTCTTGCGGGAATTGATTTTCTTCTCCGCGGTGACGACAGTTATTTTCTCAATGCCGTTGCAACCTCAATGCAGGAGCTTTTTGCAAAAATGGAATGCAACCCCGACGGTACAAGCAAAAAGAATGTGCGACCTGTTTTGTTTGATGCCGAAGTCACAAGTGACGCATATCTCAATGCAACCTACCCCGACGGGGATTATCGCGTTGAGCTGGATATGACCCGCGCCTTTGATGAGCTTATCGGTGAAGAAAATGTATTTTATTTCAATTGCGATTTCAGAATGAGTGCCGTGAAATGCGCAGAGGTGCTTGATGAATACATCACTCAGGTCAAAGCCTATACCGGCAAAGAAAAGGTGAATATTATTGCCGTCAGCCATGGCGGATTGATAACTTCAACCTACCTTGCTTTGTATATGCAAAAGCAGGATGTGTGCAATGTTGTTATGGATGAGCCTGCCCTTGAAGGCGCGTATATGGCGGCTGATTTTCTCAACAATTCAATTTCTCTTGATGAGGAATCACTTATAAATTATCTCGAATATCACTCTCAGTCCGAAACAGATTTTGATGGGATTTTTAAATCACAGCCCCTTGGTTTTGTGGATGAAGCGGCGTCAATAATCGTTCCGTCTGCTATTGAATCTGTTAAATTCTGGGGAAGCCTGTGGGATTTTGTTCCGCTGAGTGAATACGAAAAGCTGAAGAAAATTCACCTTGACCCGGTTGAGTCGGCTGAACTGATTGCTCAGAGCGACTATGTTCACTACGAAATTATGGGCAATTACCGCGAAATTTTTGCTGATGCCAAAGCGCTCGGTATGAACATCAATATCATTGCAGGCGCCGGGCACAGAATTATCACGGGCACAGGTGAGCTTTCTGACGGTATTATTACAGTTTCTTCTTCCACAGGTGCAACCTGCGCCCCTTACGGCAAGCGTTTTGCCGACGGTTATGTTCAGGCGGAAGCCACAGGTGACGGGATGATTTCACCTTGGATGAACATTGACGCTTCAACCTGTTACCTGCCCGAAAACACCTGGTTTGTAAACGGTCTTTATCACGGTATGGAGTTCTGGGATGAATATTCCCGTTCGCTTTTGCTCAAGCTTGCCACCACAAGTGAGCCCTTTGATGTGCATACCGACAGCTATTACACCAGATTTCACGACACAACAAGTGTAACTGCATCTGTTTTTTCTGCTTTTGATAAAAGTGAAAAGGGCTACATCACTTCTGCTGATAACTCCCTTGTAATCAGAAACATATCGTCGAAACATTCAATGGCGGTTTTGTCTGTTAAATGTGACGGTATTGATGTTGATTTTGATTGGGATCTGGAGTTTATCAAGCCCGGTGAAAGTACAACGGCTTATCTCAAAGGAAAGCTCCCCGAGGGTACAACCTACGCTCAGGTAACCGTCACGTATTTCCTCCTCGGCAGTATTACGCCCTTCAATCAGCGTAAGCAGATTTTTACCGTGAAAAACGGAAATGCCGCAGAATCCGGTGAAGGCTATGAAAACGCAACCTTCAAATCTGATTTTCAGAAAAATGCCCATCCTAAAATAGTGAGCATTGTTGAAAATGCGGGACTTGCAGATTTTGTTGAAATGACTTGTGACACATCGCGCTCGTTGTGGACCAAATTCAAAAATATTTTCAAATGATAATAGGGCTGTCTGAAAAAGATAGCCTTATTTTTATGTTTTGCACATAAATTTTCAAGAAAACAGTAAAATTTAACTTGAAAATAAACATAGAATATGATATAATATCCAAATAATTTTGAGAGGAGGAATAGCCATGTTGATGTATGAAGTGTTGGGGATGCCGGTGATTTTCTGGATTTTGTGCGTTCTCACATTCAGCCTGACCTTGCTCAACGGTTTTCTCGACGGAAGCAATGCGGTAGCAACCTTGATTGCCAGCCGTTCAATGAAACCCAAAACCGCTCTGCGATTTGCCGCTGCGGTTGAGTTTATTTCTCCTTTAACTTTGTTTATCACCGGCTTTGGTGTATCCCGTGCAATTCAGAATATGGTGTACGAGGATAATTACATAGGCGCCACGGGTGAGGAACAGTACCGTGCTCTTTGCTTCATCGGTGCAGGTGTGCTTGCTGCCGTGATTTGGGATCTGACTGCCTGGCTTTCTCATGTGCCTTCAAGCTCAACCCACGCTCTTCTGGGTGGCGTTGTCGGCTCCAGCATTGTGGCATACGGCTTCGGCAGTGTTGCCTGGCTCCAGTTCTTATACAGAGTTGTTCTTATGATTTTCCTTGCGCCTGTTATCGGCTTTGTGGTAGGTTTCGTTATTATGAAAATCTGCAAGGTTGCTTTTATGAGCGCATCAAGGGGCGCAAACAATGTGTTCAAGCGCGTTCAGGTGTTCAATGTTTTGCTTCTTGCATACAGCCACTCTACTCACGATTCACAGAAAACCTTGGGTATTATTATGCTTCTGATGTCAATCTGCGGCGGAGCTGTTGCAACAGAGCCTCCTGTGATTGCTGTGTTGATTGCAGGTACCTGCCTTTCAACAGGCATTCTTTTCGGCGGCTACAACATTATCAGAACTGTTGGTATGAAAATCTTTAAGGTTCAGCCTATTCACGCTTTTTCTTCCCAGCTTGCTTCTGCAACATCATTGCTCACAGCCAACGCTCTTGGCGTTCCTGTTTCATCAAGCCACATTGTAAGCACTTCTGTTATGGGTGTCGGTGCTGCCGAAAGGCTCAGCGCAGTAAGATGGATAAATGTTAAAAAAATCGTGATTTCCTGGTTTATAACTGTGCCTATTGTAGGCTCTCTCGGTGCATTGTTCTGCTTTATTCTTACGAAGGTTGTAGGTGTGTAATATGGACTTTATGGCAGTGTTGACTAAAATAGTTGCTTTTCTTTGCAGCTTTCTCATTCCTCTTTCAAACGGATTGAATACACTTTTTAACGGTGATATTTATCCTTTTGAATCCAACACAAAGGTTATCGGCCTTGAAACCTTTGACCGCAGTCAGGGTGTTACCACAGACGGTGAATATTGGTTTTTCAGCGGCAAAGGCTCACTCACCAAGGTGAACATTGAAACAAACGAGGTTGAGGTTAAAAACAGTAATCCGTTCCTCGGCTTTGAGGATTACGGTGTTGACCACGTTGGCGGAATCAGCTATTACAACGGCTATATTTATGCTCCCCTTGAAGACAGCAAGGTATGGAACAGCCCGATTGTTGCGATTTACGATGCAGATACTCTTGAGTATGCAGACAAATACATTCATTTCAGCACCGAGATGCTCAACAGAGGTTGTCCGTGGGTTTGCTGTGACGCAGAGAATGGCTATTTTTACGTCGCCAACAGCCGCAACACTACAGAAATGTATTGCTTTGATATTGATACACTTGAATATGTTAAGACTACCGCTTTTGAAACAGAGGTTGTAGCCATTCAGGGCGCAGAAATGTATAACGGCATTATGTATGCTGCCACCAATGATGCAACAAGAGCTGTGTATCAGATAAATCCCAAAACAGGCTCGGTCACCAAGTATTTTGACCGCATAATGTATCAGCCTCTTCTCATTGACAATTTCGGTGGTGAGGGTGAAGATATCACTGTGCTTCCTATGGAAGACGGAACCTTGTTCCATGCCCTTGATTTGGGAACACTTTTTATTGATGCAAATCTCCGCCACTACAAACCAATTGCATAAAATTACGGCAAGACGATTTTTCGCCTTGCCGTTTTTGTTTTCTGAAATTAAATTAACACCCCGTTAAGCCCGAAAATGCAGGTTTTGATTATGCCGATAACCTCGGGAATTGATTTTTGACAATTATCCTTTAGCCACTCTATATTTATGGCGTTAATACCGTTGAGATAATACATCATAACATATTTCCTATCAGCTTCCGGGTAGTTGAATCTTCCCATAATTGGGTTGAAAATGTTTTCAAACATACGTTGATATACTTTGTCAAAGCCTAATATCTTTCCGTTTGAAACGGCGGTCAGAATCAGCTCCCTGTTGTTCCGTATGTATTCCAGATATGGTGCAAGATATTTGTCACATATGAAGTTAAGCTCATCCGGATTGCAACTGTGAAAATCAAAATTGAAGATTTCTCTTGTGTCCGAGAAATATGAAAGAAAATCATCAATCATATATCTTGCTGTTTCTTCAAGCAAATCACCGATGTTTTCATAATGCATATAAAATGTCGAACGGTGAACTCCGGCTTTTTCGCACAACTCACTGATGGTGATGTATTCTATCGGTTTCTTTTTAAGCAGTGAAATCAGAGCCGAGTCCATTCTTTGGGCTGTTTTAAAATATTTACTTTCCTGCTTTGTCATTCTGCCAACCTCCAATTGGGTTTCACGATTCAGTCTTCGCTGATCTGACGGGCAAGCTCCACAATTTCAAAAGCATATTTTGACTTGCTTTTTTCGAGAATTTTTTTGTAAACAGGGTAGTTTACTCCACAACCGGCAAAGCCGATAATACCGAGAATTATGCCGACAGCTATACTGATTACGCTGCTGCCGATAATCTGCATAGAAAGGCACATTCCGAATCCTGCAACAAGGCAGGAGATAATTCCGAAAGTGTAAGTGAAAACAGTGGCGGGCATTTTTGCTTTGTTGTCAAGCTTTTTTAATGCGACGAGCTTTGAACTTTCTTTTGGTGCGTATTCCTTTGCAATTGCTTCAGCAATAATTTTGTCTGTGTTCATATTTTGAACCTCCTTTTTGTAGGATTATTTTACATTTTAAGGAAGATAAAATGAACAACACAAATCAGAAAACTGTTGGATTTGAAAATGACAGACAAAATCCCCACAAGTGTGATTTGTGGGGATTGACTCAATTATTTGCTGAAAGCCTTTTTCTTTGAAAGAATAATAACGGGGATGAATACGGTAACTGCAACAACTGATGCGAAGAGGAACATACTTGTTGAGGGAACAAGCTTTTCAACACCGTATTCAATAATTGTGAGGTTTGACATCTGACAGGCAATGTCACCGATCATGGGGCCGACAACCATTGGGATGAGCACCATAAATATCATTCTGATACCCTGGAAAAGGCCAACTTTATCTTCGGGGATGAAGTCACGCACAGCGGCACTCAACTGAATCTGAAGAATAACATAACCGATGAGTGTGGGTGCAATGCCGATGAGAACAACAACAATATTTGTGGATGTTGAAAGAATTGCAAGGCCGATAATAAAAAGAATGATTGTGGGAATCAATGCCTTGATTTTGCTCTTGTTGGCGGTTTTGAGAAGAATAACAATGCCTGCAACAAGACCTGCCACAGCAACAACGGCGGTGATGATTGTTTTGATGTCAAACACAACGCCGGGGAGAACAACCTCACCGAGATAAACGAAAAGGTAGGGGAAGAAAACCTGAACAGCAATGTTATAAAGGCAAACTGCGGCAAGAGCAAGATAGAGCTTTGAGTTTTCTTTAACAACAGAAGGTCTGAAGCCGTAGAAAAGGTCGCTCCAATAATTCGAGTTCGTTTTTTCACCTTTGATTTTTGGCTCTTCAAGGGTGAAAAGACCAATAAGACCTGCAATTGCAACCACGGCACCGAGACCGAGGAAAAAGACTTTGTAGGTAACAACACCGCCCTGAGCAAGACTGCCAACGCCCATAACAGCAACCATTGCCACAACACCGACAATCATAAGTGCCGTTTCAACCGTTGGTCTGACGGAGGGGTTTGTAACGTCGGTTACCCATGCGTTGAACGCTGAGTCGTTGCTGGTTGAACCCATAAAGGTCATTACCATATCCATAAGAATAACTGCCCACACGGAGAATGCGAGAATTTTAACTTCATCGCTGAGACCAAAAATATTGGCAATGTTTTCTTTTGAAATGAAACCGAATGCGGCGGTGATAACACCCCAGATTATGTAGCCCACAGAGATGAAAACTTTTCTCTTTTTCATCTTTTCGCTGAGTGTACCCATAATGAATGTTGTCACAACAGCCGTAACTGCCGAAAGTGCAACCATTCGACTGATTGCCGTTGTGGGGGCCATAACACCTGCGAGTGCTGTGGCAGAAACACCTTCGTAAATTTCACCGTAAAGGAATGTGTTGAAATACATATTTTCAAGGTTCCAGGCAACGCCGCCCATAAAGCTGAAAATTATGATGTTCAGCCACACTCGTTTGCTGAGTTTATTTTCCATAAATTCAATTCCTCCTTATTTGAATTCAATTATAACACATTATTGCAGATTTGC
Organism: Acutalibacteraceae bacterium; assembly: GCA_045633685.1. Classification (GTDB taxonomy): domain Bacteria; phylum Bacillota; class Clostridia; order Oscillospirales; family Acutalibacteraceae; genus CAG-488. Next base: position 35,197 of record JAZQYU010000066.1, read on the forward strand.
AAAACTATTTATCGGATATTTTTATTTTGTAACAGTTCTCAGATAAAAAAGTCTGTGTTAATATTATAGTCGTCATCAATCAGCACATAATTCAGGTTGTGCTCCTTGGCGAGGGCAAGATGTTGCGCGTTGTCGTTCATAACACCTTCAACGGTTAGGTCGTTTTCCAAACGCTTTTCAATAACGCTTGCATATTTTACAATGTTGTCAAAATGTTTCCTGATGTAGTCTTCACTCATCACAAGGCAACAATATCTGATTGAGTCAAGATATTCCTTGCTGAAATCTTTCGCCCAATCAAAGGGTATATAGCATCCCTCAACAATAAGATTCTGCTCGTTTTCAATGGCGGTTTTGATGATTTCTCTCACAATGGGCCAAAGGTATTCCGTCAGGTCATCGTCATCACTCAATGGAGTGAGGTTGGTGTTACCGCTTCGGATTAAACCCATTTTCAGGTGGTCAATAGAGAGGTACGGATAATTATATTTTTCAAGAAGTCTTTGGGCGAGTGCGGTTTTCCCTGTGTGGGAAGCACCTGATATAAGGATAACCATATCGTTTACCTTGCAAAAAAGTGCTGTTCAACAGCGGCACAGATGTAATGATAAATAGGGAGATGAAGCTCCTGAATTTTAAAGGTTTCGGTTTCGGGGGCGCAGATGCAGATGTCGGCTGATTCCTTCAGCTTACCGCCGGTGTTACCTGTGAGCCCGATAACGGTTATGCCAAGAGCTTTTGCAACCTTAACAGCACCAAAAACATTTTTTGAATTGCCTGATGTGCTGATAGCAATCAGAATATCGCCCTTTCGACCTAATCCCATAAGAGGTTGAGCATAAATCAGCTCGGGGTCAATGTCGTTGCAGAATGCGGAATTGAGCCCTGTCATTGAGGGCAGAGAAATTGTGGGGAGACCACCCTGGAGCTTTGAAAGCATTTCGTCGTCAACCAGAGGCGAAGCAGCTTTCATTTTTTCTTTTTTGTCGTCATCTATGGGGCGCAATTTCAAAAAGCCCTTCATCAGCTCACCCACAATATGCTCACAGTCGGCACAGCTTCCGCCGTTGCCGCAAAGGAGCACCTTGCCGCCGTTTTCATAGCAATCAATGATTGCATTTGTTGCTTTTATAATATCATCTTTGATTTCGTTTAAAGCCGGATATCTTTCTAATAATTCGTTCAACATATTATCACTCCAAAGCCGTTGCTATTGCGGCATAGTCTCCGATGCTTTCACCCAATTTTGCAGGCACAACCTGACAACAGCCTGCTGAAAGGGGCAAAGCCTCTTGTTTAATTATTTCTTCTGTGCTTTTCCAAAGAAGGTGGTGAGAGCGGGCAAAAATGCTGCCAAGCACAATCACCTCAGGGTTGAGTATATCAATCACAACCGAAAGTCCTCTGCCAAGATATTCACCGCAGATGTTGTAAACCTCAATGGCTGTTTTGTCACCCTTATCGGCGGCTTCGGATATTGATTTTGCGCTGATATCTTCGGAAGTCATACCTTTTTGGAAATATAGCGGATATTCTCCCGTTTGTGCCTTTTCAAGAGCCTTGGTGTAGCCAAGCTGAGCAATGCCGCCGCCTGAGCAAAAACCCTCAAAAGAGCCTGCCTTGCCGTAGCCAACGGGGCCGAAGCGGTCAAGACGGATGTGACCAAGCTCACCTGCATTGTCGTTGGTGCCTGAATACAGTTTGCCGTCAAGAATCAGCCCTGCGCCAAGCCCTGTACCGAAGGTGAGAAAAACAACGTTTCTGTATCCCTTGCCTGCACCGAATTTCCATTCGGCCATTGCGCAGGCATTTGCGTCATTCTGAAGCTTTGGTTTCACCCCGTAATGCGCTTCAATTTGCTTCACTATTTCAACATTATCCCATCCGGGGAGGTTGGGCGGGCTCATAATAATTCCTTTTCTTGAATCAAGAGGGCCGCCGCAGGAAATGCCGATTGTATCAGGCGTTGCGGGGAGAATAGAGTCAGCCATAGTGATAAGCTTGCCGATCATTTCTTCTGCTGGAATTGAAAGCACGGTATCGCACTTTTCTTTTCTGAGAATGCTGATGTCACCGTTTTCTACCTTTGCTGTGATTACGGCACATTTTGTGCCACCTATATCAAAGCCTAAAACGAGCATAAAACCGCTCCTTTGCAATATTATAAATTCATTATATATTAGTGAATTTTTTGTGTCAAGATTAACAGAAATCTTTATTTTTAAAAATATATATGTTATAATAAAAGGTAAGAAAGAGGTGAGAATGAGATGGAAAAATTTAAATTGGTTTCACAGTTTCAGCCAATGGGTGACCAGCCTCAGGCTATTGACGAGCTTTGTGAAAGCATAAATAACGGCAACCGGGAGCAGACACTCCTTGGTGTAACAGGTTCGGGCAAAACCTTCACAATGGCAAACATCATTGCCCGCCTCAACCGACCTACTCTCATTCTTGCTCACAACAAAACTCTTGCCGCTCAGCTTTGTTCAGAGTTTAAGGAATTCTTCCCTGAAAATGCGGTGGAATATTTTGTTTCCTATTACGATTATTATCAGCCCGAAGCGTATATCCCCACAACGGATACCTACATTGAAAAAGACAGTGCCGTCAATGACGAAATTGACAAGCTCCGTCATTCCGCAACATCAGCTCTTTCAGAGCGCAGGGATGTTATTATTGTTGCAAGTGTTTCGTGTATCTACAGCCTTGGTGACCCCATTGATTACCGCAGCATGGTGATTTCTTTGCGCACGGGTATGATTAAAGAACGCGACGAGCTGATTCAGAAGCTTATTGAAATTCAGTATGAGCGCAACGATATCAGCTTTTCGCGAAATAAATTCAGGGTGCGTGGTGATGTGGTTGAAATTTATCCTGCGTATTCAAACGAAAACGCAATACGAGTTGAATTTTTTGGTGACGAAATTGACCGCATAAGCGAAATAAATGCTCTTACGGGTCAGGTAAAAAACACCCTTTCCCATGTGGCAATTTACCCCGCATCCCATTATGTTGTTTCACCCGACAAAATGGAAAAATCAATCCGCATTATTTATGAAGAAATGGAGCGTCAGGTTGAGGCTTTTCAGGCAGAGGGTAAATTGCTTGAGGCTCAGCGTATCAAGCAACGCACGGAATATGACATTGAAATGCTCCGTGAAACAGGCTTCTGCAAGGGCATTGAAAACTATTCTGCCATTATGTCGGGCAGAAAGCCCGGAGAACCTCCCTTTACCTTGCTTGACTATTTCCCCGATGATTTTCTGCTTTTTGTAGATGAATCTCACGTTACTCTTCCGCAGGTGAAGGGTATGTATGGCGGTGACTATTCCAGAAAAGACAGCCTTGTCAAATTCGGTTTCCGTCTTCCTTCTGCGTATGATAACCGTCCGCTGAAGTTTGAGGAGTTTTATCAGAAAACAGGTCAGAAGGTGTTTGTGAGCGCAACCCCAGGTGAGTTTGAAAAGCAGACAAGTGTCTGCACAGCAGAACAGCTTATCCGCCCAACAGGTCTTCTTGACCCCGAAATCATCGTCAAGCCCACCGACGGTCAGATTGATGACATTGTTTCTCTCATTAACGAAAGAGTGGCTAAGGGTGAGCGTGTGCTTATTACAACACTTACTAAAAAAATGGCAGAGGATCTGACAGATTACCTTGAAAATATTGATATAAAAGTCCGCTATATGCACTATGATGTTGAAACCATTGAACGAATGAAGCTTATCCGCGAGCTCCGTCTTGGTGAGTTTGATGTGCTTGTGGGTATAAACCTTCTTCGTGAGGGTCTGGATATTCCAGAGGTTTCGTTAGTGTGCATTCTTGATGCCGATAAAGAGGGATTTCTCAGAAGTGAAACATCTCTTATTCAGACAATCGGTCGTGCCGCCCGAAATGCAGGCGGTCAGGTTGTGATGTATGCCGACAGTGTTACCCCATCAATGGAAAGGGCAATTAAAGAAACGGCACGAAGAAGAGAAAAGCAGCAGAAATATAACGAAGAAAACGGCATTGTTCCCAAAACAATCAAAAAGGACGTCCGTGATATCCTTGAAATTTCAACCCACGACGGTGATAAGCCGTCAAAGAGAATGACCCGTGAACAGCGTGAAGCTATGATTAAGCAGCTCACCGCCGAAATGAAAGCGGCAGCAAAGATTCTTGAATTTGAACACGCGGCATATCTCAGAGATAAAATCGAAAAATTGAGAAAAGGAAATTGAAATGCAGGTTAAAGATATTTTTATTAAAGGAGCAAGAGAACACAACCTCAAAAATGTGGATGTCCGTGTTCCCCGCGACAGCCTCGTTGTTTTCACGGGCTTGTCGGGCTCGGGTAAGTCTTCCCTTGCTTTTGATACAATTTATGCCGAGGGTCAGCGAAGGTACGTTGAGTCACTGTCTTCCTATGCCCGTCAGTTTCTCGGTCAGATGGAAAAGCCTGCGGTTGATTACATTGAGGGTCTTTCTCCTGCAATATCCATCGACCAGAAAACAACCTCCAAAAATCCCCGTTCAACCGTGGGTACTGTGACAGAAATTTATGACTATCTGCGCTTGCTTTTTGCGAGGGTGGGTGTTCCTCATTGCCCTGTTTGCGGCAGAGAAATCAGCCGACAGAGCATTGACACAATAGTTGACAAAATTATGGAGCTTCCCGAAAGAAGCAAAATTCAGCTTCTAGCACCCATTGTCAGCGGAAGAAAGGGCGAATACACCAAAGAGCTTGATTCTGCGAGAAAAAGCGGTTTTGTAAGAGTGAGAATTGACGGCAGTATCTACGACCTTTCGGAAACAATCAAACTTGATAAAAACAAAAAGCATAACATTGAAATTGTGGTTGACCGTCTTGTTATAAAAGACGATATAAAAAGCCGACTCACCGACTCTGTTGAAACTGCAACCAAAATGTCAAAGGGTATTCTTATGGTTGATGTTGCCGACGGTGAGGAGCTTCTGTTTTCGCAGAATTATGCCTGTCCGGAGCACGGAGTGAGCGTGGAAGAGCTTTCACCGAGAATGTTTTCTTTCAACAACCCCTTTGGAGCCTGTCAGACATGTATGGGTCTTGGTGTGTTTACCAAGCCTGATGAAAACCTGATTGTTCCTGATGACAGTCTTTCACTTGCTGACGGAGCAATCAAAGCAACAGGCTGGTCAAATGCTGACGGCGGCACAATTGCACAGATGTATTTTGAAGGTGTGCTTAATGCCTACGGCGGAAGTGCGGACACTCCCTATAAGGAATTGCCCAAGGCAACAAGGGATGCTTTGATGCACGGAACCAAAGGTAAAAAAATTAAAATGGAGCGCAAAAATGCCTATGGAAGCGGCACTTATATGAGTGAATTCGAGGGCATTATAAACAACCTTGAACGCAGATATAACGAAACGGCAAGCGAATGGTCACGCAATGATATTGAGCAATATATGAGCATTGTGGAGTGTCCCGATTGCAAAGGAGCAAGGCTCAAAAAAGAAAGCCTCGGTGTTACTGTTGCTGACACAAATATTGATGAGCTTTGCCGGAAGCCCATAAGCGAAGTCCTCGGCTTTTTTGATAACCTGAAGTTATCATCAAGAGATGAAATGATAGCCAAGGCTATCGTCAAAGAAATTAAAGACCGAATCCGCTTTTTGACAAGCGTTGGTCTTGAATATCTCACACTTTCCCGTTCATCGGGTACTCTTTCGGGTGGCGAAAGTCAGCGTATCCGCCTTGCTACGCAGATCGGCTCATCTCTTATGGGTGTGCTCTATGTGCTTGATGAGCCCAGCATAGGTCTTCATCAGCGTGACAATGAAAAGCTTCTTGATACGCTTCGTCATCTTCGCGATCTGGGCAATACGCTCATAGTTGTTGAACACGATGAAGACACAATGTATGCCGCCGATTATATTGTTGATATAGGCCCCGGTGCGGGTATTCACGGTGGTGAAATTGTCTGCTGCGGTAGTGTTGATGAAATCAAAGCCTGCGACAAATCCGTAACAGGTCAGTATCTCAGCGGAAAGAAAAGAATCCCCGTTCCCGAAAAAAGAAGAAAGGGTAACGGCAACAAGCTCATTGTCAGAGGTGCGGCACAGAACAATCTTAAAAATGTTGACGTTGAAATCCCTCTTGGTGAGTTCGTTTGCGTAACAGGTGTTTCGGGTTCGGGTAAGTCGTCACTTGTTAATGAAATTATTTATAAAAAGCTTGCTTCAAGGCTCAACGGCGCAAAAAAATTCCCCGGCAAGCACTCAGGCTTTGAGGGGATTGAAAATCTTGATAAAATAATTGACATCGACCAATCACCAATCGGCAGAACACCGCGTTCAAATCCCGCTACCTACACAGGAGTGTTTGATGATATCAGAAATCTTTTTGCCGAAACAAAAGATGCCAAGGTCAAGGGCTACAAGGCAGGTCGCTTTTCTTTTAATGTGAAAGGCGGACGATGTGAGGCCTGCCAGGGTGACGGAATCACAAAAATCAAGATGCACTTCCTGCCCGACATTTATGTGCCTTGTGAAGTGTGTAACGGAGCAAGATATAACCGCGAAACTCTTGAGGTGAAATATAAGGGCAAGAGCATTTATGATGTTCTTGAAATGACTATTGAAGAAGCAATGGAGTTCTTCTCTGCCGTGCCCAAAATAAACAGGAAGCTTCGCACCTTGTTTGATGTGGGTCTCGGATATGTCAAAGTCGGTCAGCCGGCAACAACTCTTTCGGGTGGTGAAGCACAACGTGTTAAGCTTGCCACAGAGCTTGCAAGAATAAGCACGGGCAAAACAATTTACGTGCTCGACGAGCCCACAACGGGTCTCCACACAGCCGATGTTCACAGGCTTATTGAAGTTTTGCAGAAGCTTGTTGACGCGGGCAACACAGTGCTTGTGATTGAACACAACCTTGACGTTATCAAGGTTGCTGACCACATTATTGATCTTGGTCCCGAAGGCGGTGACAAGGGCGGATTTGTGGTTGCTTCGGGCACTCCTGAAGAAGTTGCACAGGTCAAAGAATCATACACGGGTCAATATCTCAGCAAAATGCTGTAAAAAATACCACGGCTATCAGCGATGATAACCGTGGATTTTTTTATTCATCCTCTGCAGGGATTTCTTTCATTTCGATGAAGTCAGCTTCTTCGGGCTGGGGAGAGGGAATATCCTGCTCCTCAGTAAGGTCTTCAATTATGATTTCGTGCTCTGTTTCAAGCAAGGCTTCCGAATCCTCTGCCGTAGCATTTGGTCCGAGGTCCTGAAGCATAAGAGCCTCAATGCCCATAATCGGCTTTTCTTCCTGAGCCTTTGCTTTCTTTTCTTTGCTTTTTTTGCGGGCTTTTTTGATTGCACTTGTGATGAGGAAAACAATCACAAACAGCCACGCTATGGCTGAAATAAACACGCCTGCTGCAAGTCCGTTGGGGGAGTAGGTCATTTCAATTTCGTGTTCACCTGCGCTCAGGTCAAAGGCAATGAAGGTTTCGTCAGCAATGTCAAATGTTTTTACCTTTTTGCCGTCAACATAAACGCTCCAACCTTTGTCGTAGGGCACGGAGGTGTAGAACACACAGTCACTTTCTGCTGTTACCGTGCCGCTGAGTGAGGTGTCGGTGAAGGTGTCAAGCTCAAGTTCGCCTTTGGAGAGGAAGCTGTATCCGTCTTTGAAGGCATCTTCGTTAAGTGAGTAAACATAACTGGCGATTGTTCCTGTATCCTGACCGTCATCAAGAGGCATTTCAATGGAAAGGATTTCATCTTCCGAATGATAGCCGAGGTCGAGAATATAGTATTCATCAAGGCTCTGCGTTTCGTAAAATTCACCGCAGCTGACATTGATGCTTTCACTTGCACTTGTAGCAACGTAAACATAAATGTTGCCGGACTGCCTGATGTAGTAGTTGGCGGTTATGGTTGCGTCTGCGTTATAATCATCTTTTGAATAAAAGAAGTTCTGACCCACGAAGGTAGAGTTATCATTGTCAATGTTGTCAAGAGAAACGTCAGTGAGCTCAATTTGAGTGAAAACGTCTGAAATTCCTGTGGCTTTTTCCCAATAAGAAGCCTGAATCTCAAATGGGTTGTCGGAAAAATCTGTGTTCCAATCCTTGATTGCAGGGTCAACACAATATCCCATAGGAAGCCAGTAGTTGTTTTTGTAGGCTGTGAATTCACCCACGGTAGCAACCTCGGTGTAGAGGGCATCGTTCATGGCGTAGCCGTAGTTATCCACCACATATTTCAGCGACATCATCGCATTGTAAACGGGGGTCTGCAGGTGGTAGATGTAGCTGTTGATGTAGTTGCCCTTGATGCCGAGATCGCTCTGGGCATTGGCAACCTTTTCATAAGCCATCGAAGAAAACACAGAGGTGCCGTTGTAATTGAACCAGCTGTTATCCATAAGGGTGTTGATATTGGTAAGCTCCATTCTGTAATGGTCGTTACCTTCATCAGCATCAAGCTTTTCTTTGAGGGTGCGGAATTCGGAATATCCGTTGGTGAAATTGGGCTTGTGCTGTGTGATTTCAAAATTATTGGTGTTGGCAATAGAGGCTTCTGCAAAAACACAACACATAAGAAGTAAAGCAACCGTGGGCTGATAGTAATTGGGATGCTTCATAAGCCAGAGAACAACGGTGTAGATTGCCGCAAAAGCGATGCTGATTGCAACTGTGTTGAGGTTGACGTTGCCCTGACCGATTTCTTCTGTGATAACAATAAAACCGATGAGTGCAACACCTGCTGTGAGCAATTCCTTGCCGCTGAATTCCTTGATATGGAGTAAGGCCTTGTAAGCGATGGTAATCAGCAGGAAGGAATAGATGAATGAAAAACGCCAAGGCAGGTCGTTGGGGAAGTGGAAAGCATGGATAATGAAGTTAGGGATATTGAAATTGAATGCCGCAAAGAAAATGCCGAGCAAAATAGTGTTTGCGATTTTTTCTTTGAGGGGGATTTTTTTGCAGAAAAGATAAAGTGGAACAAGCACAAGGGTAAGCATTCCGCTGTAGACATTGGGGATAACCGTGTCACCGCTGCTTCTGATTGTGGGAACAACCGAGGCAAGGTGGTTAGCAAGAAAATCAAAAACCGTGTTGTAGTTGGTGAGCTCCTTAGGCATTTCACCTGATGTTGCGGAGCAAGCCTGAAGCACAAACAATGTCGGGATAAGCACAAATGCCATAAGCGCGGCCGCAAGGCAGGAGCCTGAGGCAAAGAGAATCCCGCGTTTTAAAAATGAAGAATTCTTTATACAGTCGGTTTTTTTGTTGACAAATTTTCCTTCCTTGACCTCAATCTGGCGCGGAGCCTTATCATAGCTCTTGATTGAATATTTGCTGAAATAATAAACAAGGAAATAAAGCGCGGAGAAAACGCAGACCATAAATGCCATATAGTAGTTTGCAAAAAATGTAACAGCAAGTGCTCCGATATAAAGCTTCGCTTTGCGCTCATTGATAAGTCTTTCAATTCCCAACGCAACAAGGGGGAGCAGATACATTGCATCAATCCACATAATGTTCCAATAGTATGCAATGAAAAATCCGCAGAATGCGTACATAATTCCGAAAGCGGGAAGAGTGAAGTCGTTTTTGCCGTGAGCCTTTTTGAGGTAATAGGCCATGGTTGAAGCGGCAAGAGCATTTTTGATAAGCACCATAGCTCCGATGGATTCGGGTATGTTTTCGTGACCGAAGGCAAGAATAATCAGCGCAACGGGGCTTGAAAGGTAGTTCATATAGTTGCCCAAAAAGCTGCTTCCACCGGCCGAAGTCCAGGAATAAAGCAGACTTCTGAAGCCCGTCAGGCGGTCATAAAGCTCGGCAAACAGCGGGCCGTACTGATGATAAAGATCCATTCGCAGAACGGTTTTTTCACCGAAAGGTATAACGTCAAAGCAGAAATACACAATCAGCATCAAAGCCGCCGAGCATATGAAGGCGAGAATGATAAATATATTTTCATTTACTAAACGGGAAAGAGCTGTGTCTTTTCTGTTTTTATTTTTTAAAGCATTTTTTGGTGCCATAAATATATCCTCCGTGTTTAATCTGACAATGCAATTTTACCATATATTTTATCCGCTTTCAATAAAATATAATTATTTTAACAGTTATTTCAAATTTAAGTTCTAATCAGGGACAAGGCTTCATAAAAAATAATAACTGCGAGGTGAAAAAATGAAACGTTTTATGAAAGCCTGCGGATTTCTTTCCAAAAGAGTTTATTCCGTGCTGAATGCATTGCCTGAGGATTTTTGCAAAAAGGTGTGCGAAATCCGCCTGAGGGCAGGCAAGCCACTGAGTGTTGTTACCTTTGACGGCAGTTTGTATATTACTCAAACCGGGAGGGTGACCGGACTTCTCAACACTTCTCTTTTTATTGTGACAAAGGCAGATGTCAAAGAAAGCTTTAATCGTTTGTGTGAATATTCGGTCTATTCTCACTCCAATGATATTGCATCCGGTTTTATCACCGTTTCGGGCGGCCACAGAGCGGGGGTCTACGGCACGGCAGTTTATTCGGGCGGCAGACTTACGGGAATGCGCGATATCGGCGGAATCAATATGCGCGTTGCAAGGGAGTTCTGCGGTTGTGCGCAAACGCTTGTGAATGAAGCCTTTTCTGACGGACTGAACGGTTTTCTCCTTTGCGGTGCACCGTCAACAGGCAAAACAACCTTGCTTCGTGACTGCGCAAGAATAATGTCTGACTCAATGTTCAAAAAGGTTGCCGTTGTTGACGAAAGAGGTGAAATTGCCGCGGTGAGCCACGGTGAAGCTCAAAATAATGTGGGCATCAACACCGATGTTCTTGACGGCTACATAAAATCAGAGGGGATTGTTCAGGCAGTGCGCACCCTTTCGCCTGATATTATTGTGTGTGATGAGCTGGGCGGAGAAAAAGATGTGGCGGCGGTAGCAGGCGGTGTGAATTCCGGTGTGATATTTGCCGCGGCAGTTCACGCAACAAGCGTTGATGATATACGAAGCAAGACGAATGTTTATTCCCTTGTGAAAACAGGCGGATTCAGAAAGCTGATTTTTCTTCAAAGCGGAGTGCCTTGCAGAATTTGTGAAACAGTCAGCGTAGGCGGTGATTTCTGATGAGATATGCAGCCTCGTTTTTGATAGCTGTCTGCTTTTTTATGGCAGGCAGACTTGTGTCGGGCAGGCTGGAAATGCGCATAGCAAAACTTGAAAAGATTTATGTTTTGTTTTCTGATATTAAATCCCGCGTTGAGTTTACGGCAGATTGCGCGACGGATATTTTTTCTTCCCTTAGTGAAAGCCACGGTTATGACGCTCTGCCTTTTGTGAGTGATTGTGCCGGCAGACTTTTGCAGGGCGAAAGCTTTGACTCGGCGTGGGAAACAGCCATCTCGACCAAGGGAAATGTTTCAGGGCTGAAAAAAGAGGATGTAGCCCTTCTTTTTTCTTTTGGCGGCGGATTCGGAACAACCGACACAACAGGTCAGATTTCAAACTGCGAAATTCACAAAAGACTTATTGAAGAAAAAATTGCCGCAGCATATAAAGACTTTGATATGCACTCACGCCCGGCAAAGGGAATCGGTTTACTTGCGGGGCTTGCTGTTCTGATTTTGTCGGTATGACGGAGGGGTTATGGAGCTGGTAATAAAAATAGCATTAATCGGAATAGTGGTTGCCGTTCTCGGGCAGATTCTGTCGCGCTCGGGTAGGGATGAATATGCAATGCTCACTGTTCTTGCAGGCATTCTTGCAGTTGTGCTAATGATTTTGCCTGAGCTGGATGAGCTCAAAGATATTCTCGGCTCTTTTGATTTGTGATGGCAGAAATAATTAAACTCACAGCGGTGGCTGTGGTCGGTTGCATATGTGTGGTTCTTGTCAGGCAATACCGTCCCGAGCTGTCCCTCCTTGTTCAGATGGCAGGTCTTGTGGCAGTGCTTGTTTTTGCGGTTGCGCTGATGAGCAAAGTTACGGATTATTGCAGAGACTATTTTGCCCGAGACATTATTGATGAGGGCTATCTTAAGCTTTTGTTCAAAGGGTTGGGTATTGCCGTTGCGGCAAAAATCGGAGGGGATGTGTGCCGCGATTCGGGTAACAACGCTCTTGCTTTCGGGGTGGAGCTGGCATCCAAGGCGGCTATTCTGTTGCTCACTCTTCCGATGCTGAAAAATCTTGCAGATATTACATCGGGACTTTTGAAAGGTTGATTTTATGAAGGTAGTGAAAATAATGGTTGTATGTGTTGCGCTTATTTTTTCTTTGACGGTGTGGGCTGTTGCGACGGGTGAAAATGAGGATTTTTCTGCCATTGCTTCTTCCTCCGGGGCAGAGGAGCTTTATGACAGCCTTGGTGAGGATGTGAGAGAAATTCTCGGTGAGCTTGGCATAAACGGCGTTGATTTTTCTTCTCTTTTTGATGTGTCCTTCAGCAAGGTTTTTAACGTGCTCAAAAATGCGTGGACAGGTAGCCTTGAAGCACCTGCGAAGTCCTTGGTGAAGCTGATGGGGATAATTATTCTTATTTCTGTCGGTGAAAGCTTTATCCCTGATGACGAAAAGTTCAGACCTGTTATGGGAATTCTCGGTGCGCTTTTTTGCGTCAGCGTTGTGATAGTGCCGCTTTATCAGGCAATTGAATCGGCCGTTTCGTCAATCGGAGTGTGCTCGGGGTTTATGAAGGGGCTTATTCCTGTTTTAACAGGGGTTGTTTCCGCCTCGGGAAATCCTGCTCTTGCGGTGAGCTTTCAGTCTGTTGCCTTCGGGCTGGCTCAGGTGATTTCGGTTGTTTGTGACAAATATATTGTGCCCGTTGTCGGTGCCGTGATTGCTCTTGATATCACAGGCGCGCTGATGCCTTCATTCAAGCTCAGCGGGATTACCGACCTTGTGAAGAAAACAGTTACGGGAATTTTATCCTTCGGCGCAAGCCTGTATGTTTCATTTCTCGGCATAAAAGGTGCGCTGGCAAGTGCGGCAGACACCGTGGCAAACAAAGGGATAAAGCTCATCATCAGCTCTGCCGTGCCCGTGGTCGGAGGGGCGGTGAGTGAAGCTTACAGCGGAATTCTCGGTTCTCTTGTGCTTGTGAGAAGCACCGTCGGGATTTTCGGCATAGTGGTTATTGCTGTGATTACCTCTCCTGCTATGATTCAGCTTTTGTTCTGGATTTTTGCTCTGAGGGTGGGAGCTGCGGCAGGTGAGATTTTTATGCTTGGCGGTGCGGTGCGGCTTCTCAGGGCTCTTTCTTCTGCGGCAACGCTGCTTAATGTGGTGCTTTTATTCGATAGTGTTTTGTTTATAATTTCAATGGCGCTTATTCTGTCAATGAGGTGAAAAAATGGATTCAATCCGCTTGTGGGTAACGGGGCTTACATCTGCTGCAATAATCGGGGCAATAGTGTTGGTTGTTGTTCCCGGCGGAGGCGCAGAAAAAACAGTGAAAACGATGGTGTCGGTTTTTCTCATTTCATCAATTGTTATTCCTTTTGCCAATGGAGGAAATTGGAATTTTGAAACGGATTTTTCTGCGGCAGAAAGTGTAACTGAAACCCAAAATTCAATTGCAACGGCGATGTCTGAGCAGATAAAAAGGAAGCTTTCGGCTTCTGTTGAAAATATTCTTCTCAAAGAGGGTATACAAGTGAGCTCTGTCATCATAGATATTAAAACGGGCGGTGATGAAATAAGTGTGGAGAAAATCACTGTGATAATGAAAAAAGAAAGCTCGGCAAATGTCAGTCAGGCAAAACAGATTCTTGAAGCTCAGCTTGGAGTTAAGGCGGATGTGGGAATTGAGGACACGGAGGATTAAAATGAAAAAACTGCTGAATCTCATCTGCGAAAAAACAAAGCTTGACAAGAAAACAGCGATCATCATTTTTGTGGGTGTGCTGGGGGTTGTGATGCTGGTGATTTCAGAGCTTGTTCCTGAGCCTCAGCCTGCCGAAGCGGAAACATCTCAACCGCAGTCAGGCTATGAAACCTATGCACAAGACACCGAAAAACGCCTTGAAGAAATGATTTCAAGCATTCAGGGAGCAGGAGCAACAAAGGTTATGGTTACCCTTGAATGCTCTGATGAAAATGTGTATGCCGTGGAGGAAAAGAGCAACGATTCATCCTATGAAAACAGCGTGGTGCTTGCGGAAACCGAGGATGGTGAAGGCGGAATACTCCTTAAGGTGACGCAACCGAAAATAAGAGGTGTTGCCGTGGTGTGCGCAGGGGGAGCTTCACCTGCGGTGAGGCAAAGCATAATTGATACACTTACTGCGGTGCTGGACATCAGCTCAGCGCGCATAAGCATAGCAACAATGAAAACAGACAACGGAGGATAAACTATGAGCGTAAAATTGAGAAAAAGACAGGTGACTCTTGCCGCAATGGTGTTGGCTCTGGGTGCGGCAATATTCATCAATTGGTATTACACCAAGCCTCAGGTTCAGCCGGGCAGTGAAGAGGTGTCGACATCGGTTTCACAGCAGAATGAAAATCTCGGAGATGCACAGTATGTTGCCGCAACGGCTGACGACGAGTTTGCAACCTTCAGGCTTGAAAGAAAAACTGCACACGACAAGGCGGAGGAAACCCTTAACGGAATAATCAAGGATTCCTCTTCTTCTCAGGCGGCGGTGGCAGAAGCAACCGAAGCGTTGAAGCAGTTGACCGATGCAATCAAGCGCGAAAGCGACCTTGAAACTCTCATCAAAGCCAAAACGGGAAGCGCCTGCGTGGTTATAATTGACTCGGGTGAAGTCAAGGTTGTGGTGGAAAAAGATGTGCTTACCGATGAGGTGACAATGCAAATCAAGGATTTAGTGCTTAATCAGGGAAAATTTACCCCCGAAAATATAACAATTTTTGAATTAAACAGTTGAGAAATTCAAAATTTATGGTATAATATGCATCGAGGGATGTATATATACATTTATCGCGCAACTTTAAAACTGAAATCAAAATGTTTTATTGCCCTCTCCAACGCGAGAGGGCTTTGTTTTTTGGAGGAATAAAAATGGCAGACAAAAAGTTAAAACCAAGAGAGCAGGCTTTCATCATCACTTTTGAAAAGCTTTTCAACCCCGAGCTTTCGGTGGAAGAAATTGTGGCTAACGCAAGTGAATGTGAAAGTGTAATTCTCAACGAAAAAGCCGCCAATATGGCAAAGGGCGTTGACGCCAATGTGGAAGAAATTGATAGCCTTATTGAATCAAATCTTCGCGGCTGGAGCAAATCAAGAATTTCCAAGGTTGCGCTTGCAGTGCTTAGATTGGGCGTTTATGAGCTCAAAATTGCCGAAAAGCCCGCACCTGTCGGCGTTATCATCAGTGAGGCTGTCAACATCTGCAAGGACTACGGCTCAGAAGAAGATAAATCCTTTGTCAACGGAGTTTTAGGCTCTGTTTCAAGGTCATAATTATGAAAGCGTATCTCGGTATTGATACCAGCAATTACACCACCTCCTGCGCTCTTTATTTTCCCGAAACGGGGGAAGTGGTGCAAAAGAAAAGGCTTCTTCCCGTCAAAAATGGTGAACTTGGCCTTCGTCAGAGTGATGCGGTTTTTCACCATACGGTGCAGTTACCGGAGCTTATGACTGAACTTTTTGAAGGCTTTGACGGTGAAATTGCAGGGGTTGGTGTGTCCGATGCACCCAGAAGAGTAGAGGGCTCATATATGCCCTGCTTTTTGTCAGGTGTCAACGGAGCAACTGCGTTTGCCCTTGCAAGGGGAACGGAGCTTTTGCGCTTTTCTCATCAGCAGGGTCACATTGCCGCGGCGGTTTATTCCGTGGGCAGACCTGAGTTTTTTAAAAAGCCATTTCTTGCTTTTCATGTTTCGGGCGGAACTACTGATGCATTGCTTGTGAAGCCCGATGAAAATGACATAATTTCCTGCGAAATGCTTGCTTCTTCCCTTGACCTGAAAGCAGGTCAGGCGGTGGACAGAGTGGGTGTTATGCTTGGTTTCCCTTTCCCTGCGGGAAAATATGTTGACGAGCTTGCTTTGAAAAGCGAAAAGAAATATAAAATAAATATTAAGCTCAAGGACGGCAACTGTTGCCTTTCGGGCGTTGAAAACAAATGCAGGTCAATGCTTCAAAGTGGTGAAAGTCGTGAGGATATCTGCCGTTATTGTATAGATTATGTTATGGCGGCGCTTACAAAAATGGCAGAGTATCAGCTTGAAAGGCTGGGGGATATGCCCATTCTTTTTTCAGGCGGAGTTATGTCCAGCAAGGTAATAAGTGCCGAGCTTTCAGAACGCTTCGGGGCGTATTTTGCAAAGCCCGAATTCTCCTGCGATAATGCTGCAGGAATTGCATATTTAACTTATTTGAAAAACGAGTGATATTATGAAAACACCGCCTGTTCTGACGGTTACACAATTGAATACTTACATTAAGTCTGTAATTGATTCTGATTACAATCTCAACAATGTTTTTGTTCAGGGTGAAATTTCAAATTTCACCAATCATTACAGAACGGGTCATTATTATATGAGCATCAAAGACGGTGACAGCTCAATCAAAGCCGTGATGTTCAAATATTCTAACCAGCGTCTTCGGTTTATGCCCGAAAACGGAATGAACGTTATCCTCAGGGGCAGGGTTTCTGTTTTTGAACGCGATGGTCAGTATCAGCTTTATATCGACGATATGCAGCCCGACGGTGCAGGTGCGTTGGCTCTTGCGTTTGAACAGCTTAAGCAAAAGCTTGCTTCACAAGGGCTTTTTGATTCCGATAGGAAAAAGCAGATCCCCTTTATGCCTAAAAGAATCGGTGTTGTCACATCAAATACCGGCGCTGCTGTTCACGATATAATCAACGTTATTTCAAGGCGATTCCCTATGACCGAGCTTGTTATTGCTCCCGTTCAGGTTCAGGGAGCTTCGGCGGCGGGGCAGATTGCCGCGGCTATCAGGGAATTCAACGCCTGCGACGGTGCCGATGTGCTTATAGTTGGCAGAGGCGGCGGCTCGGTGGAAGACCTGTGGGCGTTCAACGAAGAGGTTGTGGCGTGGGCTGTTTATGAATCTCACATTCCCGTGATTTCTGCCGTTGGACATGAAACGGATTTCACAATCTGCGATTTTGTGGCAGATCTGCGTGCACCCACTCCTTCTGCAGCGGCAGAGCTTGCAGTGCCCGATTGGCGCGAGCAGAAGCTTTATGTTGACGCTTTGTTCAACCAATGCAGAGATACTGTTCTTGCCAAAATTCAGGCGGAGGAGGATAATCTCCGCTTCATTGCAAAACGGCTGGAGTATGCTAATCCGGTGACAGTGATTGAAAATAAAATTCAGACCGTGGACATTATTTCGCAAAAAATCTATGATAAGGTGAGAGAAAGCCTTGCGTTGAAGTCTGCGGAATTTGCATCAATTCTTGCAAAGCTGGATGCCCTCAATCCGATGAAGGTTATGCAAAGAGGTTATGCCATTGCATATAAAAATGAAGCGGCGGTAACCTCTGTTTCAGATATAAATAAAGGTGACAAATTAAAAATCCGACTTCTTGACGGTGCCGTTAAGGTAACTGTTGACGAAAGGGAGGAAAACTGATATGAAAAAAATGACTTACGAGCAGGCAATCAAACGCCTTGAAGAAATTGTTGAACAGCTTGATTCAGGTAAGCTCAGTCTTGATGAATCACTTAAATTGTTCGAAGAAAGCACAAAGCTCACCGCTTTTTGTAATCAGGGTCTTGAAAGTGCCAAGCTTAAAATAACCGAGCTTTCAAAAAAGGAAGATGAATGATGGATTTTCTCAATATGATAAACAATGCTCTTGAACAGTATCTTCCTGAAAGTGATGATATTGTGTCACAGGCAATGAAATACAGCGTGCGCAACGGCGGCAAAAGAATCCGCCCCATGCTCACTCTCGAATTCTGCAAGGCTTGCGGAGCTGATCCGCAAAAAGCGATTCCCTTTGCCTGTGCGGTTGAAATGATTCACACCTACTCTCTCATCCACGATGATTTGCCTTGTATGGATGATGACGATTATCGCAGAGGCAAGCCCTCGTGCCATATCGCTTATGGTGAAGCAAACGCTCTTCTTGCGGGTGACGCCCTTCTGACTCTTGCTTTTGAAACAGTTGTTAAGGCTGATGTGGAGGCTGAAAATGTTGTCAGAGCGGTTAAGGAATTGTCTTATTCCGCAGGCATTCTTGGGATGGTAGGCGGTCAGGTGCTTGATTTGCAGAATGAAAACAAATCGCTGACTCTTGCAGAGCTTGAGCAGATTCACAATCTCAAAACAGGTGAGCTCATCCGAGTTGCCTGTGTGCTTGGTTGCATTGCAGCAGGAGCCGATGAAGAAAAAATCAAGGCAGCCGAAGCTTACGCAAAGGGCATCGGTCTTACTTTCCAGATTGTTGATGATATTCTTGATGTTACAAGTGATGCCGAAACTCTCGGTAAACCGATCGGAAGTGATGCCGAAAATCAGAAAACCACCTATGTTTCTCTTTTAGGTATAGAAAAATCAAAAGAAGTTGCCGCACAGCTCACAAAGGATGCAAAAGATGCTTTGTCGGTGTATAGTGAAAACACCGAGGCTCTGAGTGAGCTTGCAGATAATTTACTCATAAGAAAAAAGTGAAGTGAAAATTGATGGATAAAATCAAATATTTAGACAAAATCAATTCTCCCTCCGACATTAAAAATCTGACAGATCAACAGCTTGAAGAGCTTGCAGAGGAAATCAGAGAGGTTTTAATCGAAACCGTTTCTAAAAACGGCGGTCATCTTGCGTCCAATCTGGGTGCGGTTGAGCTGACTCTTGCGATTCACCGTTGCTTTGATTCACCCAAGGATCGCATTGTGTGGGATGTAGGACATCAGATTTATGTCCACAAGCTTCTCACAGGCAGATATGACAAGTTTCACACTCTCAGGCAGAAAGACGGAATATCCGGTTTTTCCCGTCCTGATGAAAGTGAGCACGACACTTTCTACAGTGGTCACAGCAGCGTGTCCATTTCCTCTGCCTACGGAGTTGCCTGCGCCAATTCAATCAAGGGCAATCAGAATTATTCCGTGGCGGTTATCGGTGACGGCTCATTGACGGGCGGTCTCGTTTATGAAGCTCTCAACAACGCGGGCAGAACAAAGGATAAGCTCATAATCATCCTCAATGATAACGAAATGTCCATTTCTGAAAACGTGGGTTCAATGGCGCGTTATCTTGCAATCACCCGCTCCAAAAAGCGTTACGCTTCAATGAAAGCCAAGCTTGAAAAGGCGCTGAGCGTTATTCCTTTTGTGGGTAAACGCCTTGCTGACTGTGTGTTCAGGCTCAAAACCCAGATTAAAAATCTTATTTATAAAAGCACAATGTTTGAGGATATGGGTATCCGCTATATGGGACCTATTGACGGTCACAACATTGAACAGATGTGTGAAGCAATGGAATCGGCCAAGGATGTCAAGGGACCTGTTCTGCTTCATGTGAGCACAGTTAAGGGTAAGGGATACGATTATGCCGAAAAATCCCCATCAACCTTCCACGGTATTTCAAAATTTGATGTTGATACAGGTGAATACAAAAATCCGGGAGCAACCTTTGGCGGTGAATTCGGTGAGCTGATGTGTAAAATGGCGGCTCACGATAAGCGCATTTGCCTCATCACTGCCGCAATGCTTCTCGGTACAGGTCTTGAAAAATTCAGTCAGGATTATTCCAACAGATTTTTCGACGTGGGCATTGCAGAGGAACACGCGGTCACCTTTGCATCAGGCCTTTCCAAGGGAGGAATGCTTCCTGTTTTTGCGGTGTATTCCACTTTCCTCCAGCGTTGCTATGATCAGATAATTCACGACGGAGCGTTGCAGAATCAGCGTATGGTGCTTGCCATTGACAGAGCAGGCTTTGTGGGTGACGACGGTGAAACCCACAACGGCATTTACGACGTTTCATTTTTAAGCAGCATTCCAAAGGTTACAATTTATTCACCGTCAACTTATGATGAAATGAAAATTGCATTCGGCAATGCCTTTTACCGCGATAGCGATGTTGTTGCAGTACGCTATCCCAGAGGCGGAGAATATGAAATTCCCGAGGATTTTGTGCCGTCACTCAAGGCTTATGACCTGTACGGTGATATTAGTGACACAATGATTGTCACCTACGGCAGAGTTTTCGGGCCTGCCTGCACAGCAGTCAAAAGGCTCAATGAAAGCGGCATTTCCGCCTGCGTGCTCAAGCTCAACAGAATCAGACCTATTGACCCCGAAGCGGTTGAGCTTGCAATGAAAGCAAAGCATATTTTCTTCTTTGAAGAGGGTGTGCGCACAGGCTCGGTTGGTGAAAAGCTTGCCGCAACACTCCTTGAAAAAGGATACAAGGGAGGCTTCAGCCTCACAGCAGTTGACGATTGCTTTGTTAAGCAGTCCACAATTCCACAGTTAATGAAGCAATACGGATTGGATGCTGACTCCATAGCAGAAAAAGTCCGTTCACACAGAGGTGTATAATTTGGCAGAAAAATTAAGGCTTGATACCGCTGTTTTTCAGCAGGGATTCACAGATTCAAGAGAAAAGGCAAAAGCTCTCATAATGGCAGGCCAGGTGTATCTTAACGGGCAGAAGGAGCTCAAAGGCGGAGCCACCGTTAAGCCTGACGATGTTATCGAAGTCCGCGGAAGCACAAATCCCTTTGTCAGTCGAGGCGGTCTGAAGCTGCAGAAGGCGGCTGAAAATTTTGATATTGACCTGAGAGACTGCGTTTGTATGGATATCGGTGCGTCAACAGGTGGCTTTTCTGATTGTATGCTTACCCACGGTGCCAAAAAGGTTTATGCCATTGATGTGGGATACGGTCAGCTTGCGTGGAAGCTTCGAACGGATGAGCGTGTGGTGAATATGGAAAGGACCAATTTCCGATATGTCACTCACGAGCAGATTCCCGAGGATGTTGATTTTGCGAGTGTTGACGTTTCGTTCATTTCTCTTAAAATTATTCTTCCCGTTATGCGCGAACTCCTGAAGGCCGACGGTCAGGCCGTGTGCCTGATTAAACCTCAGTTTGAAGCCGGGCGAGAAAACATCGGCAAAAAGGGAGTTGTCCGCGATCCCGAGGTGCACAAAAATGTGGTTGAAACAATTTGCGGCTTTGCCGTTGAAAACGGTTTTTCAATTCTCAATCTTGATTTTTCACCGATTAAAGGTCCAGAAGGAAATATTGAATATCTAATGCATATAATCAAAAGTGAAAAGGGTGAAAACCTTTCTCAGGTTGAACCCGAGGAGCTTGTGAGCCGTTCTCACGCTCAGCTTGATAAATGAGGTGCCGTTTATGATAACAGCAATCATCCCCAATCTAACACGCAAAAATGCCCGCAGCGTGACAATTGAGCTTTGCAAAAAGCTAAGTGAGTTGGGCATTACATATATTCTTGATGAAGCGCAGAAAGATGAATTTTCTGAAGTTGACGGCAGATTTATGCCTTTTGCTCAGATGATTGACGAATGCGATGTCATCATTCCCGTTGGTGGTGACGGAACTATCCTTCATGCCGCAAAGTTCGGCAAGCCTGTTCTTGGTATCAACGCGGGACGAATTGCTTTTATGGCGGGTCTTGAACCCACCGAGCTTGATTTGCTCTCTCACCTTAAAAACGGAAATTATAAAACCGACAAACGAATGATGCTCACCGCAACGGTGAACGACGGGCAAAAGGAAATTGCCTGCAGCCATTGTATCAACGATGTGGTTGCCGCAAGAGGCGAAAAAATCAAAATGGTTGAAATTGCCGTCGAATGTGATGAAAGATCCATTAACGAATATTTTACCGACGGCATTATTATTGCCACCCCTACGGGCTCAACCGCTTACAATCTTTCGGCAGGTGGTCCCGTAGTTGACCCTGAGCTTGAAAGCATCCTGATGACGCCTGTCTGCACACATTCGTTGTTTTCAAGAACTTTGATTTTTAAGCACGACGCAAAGCTGACCCTTAAGGTTTTGTCTGAGGACGGAATGAGGGTTTCTTGTGACGGAAGTGAATCTGTCAATGTTCCTTGCGGAGGCTTTGTCACTGTGGAAAGGGCACCTATGGATGCGGAATTTATCAGAATAAAAGCAGATGCTTTCCACGATATTCTCAACAATAAACTTGCACAGCGCAGATTATAAAGAGAGGACTATATATGAAAAAGAACAGACACAGTGAAATATTGAGACTTATTTCACAGTACACAGTTTCAACTCAGGAGGAACTGCTTGAAAAGCTTAAGGAGGCGGGATTTTCCACCACTCAGGCAACAGTTTCCAGAGATATCAAAGAGCTTAACCTCATCAAACAGATGAATAAGCAGGGCGTATACAGATATGTAGAAAGCAAAAGTGAAACAGAAGAATATCTTTCAAAATTCAATGCCATTTTTGCTCATTCAGTTATTTCTGCCGATTTTGCAGGCAATATGACTGTTATCAAGTGCATTCAGGGTATGGCTCAGGCGGCTTGTGCATCTTTTGACAGTATGCAATGGGAGGGTCTTGTGGGCACTATTGCAGGTGACGACACAATCTTTGCTCTTTGCAGAACACCCGAGCTTGCCCAGGAGCTTGCACTTTCCATAACCAAACTCATTAAATAAGGGTGACGTCAATGCTTTCAAGACTTAAAATTGAAAATATTGCAATAATTGAGCTTGCCGACATCAGCTTTTCTGACGGTTTTAATGTTATGACCGGTGAAACGGGTGCAGGTAAGTCGATTGTCATTGATGCGATGGGCGCGGTATTGGGCGGAAGAACCTCACGTGATCTGATCCGTACCGGTGCGAACAAGGCGTTTGTCAGCGCGGAATTTTCTGCTGTCCCGGGAAATTTGCCGGGATTGGAGGCAAATGGAGTTTCTCCGGATGAGGACGGAAACC
>JAZQYU010000067.1:0-36944 GCA_045633685.1 Acutalibacteraceae bacterium
TTTGCTCATTGAACCGAAGCTGATGATAAGACCCAGGGGCAGGGCAAAAAGTAAAGTGAATCCGAATAATTCGAGAGTAGTTCCGAAACCTTCTAAAAGGTCTTTGGTAACCTGCCAGAACATAAGTTATCTCCTCTCAACCGAAAATTAACAACAAGCCGTGAGACTTGTTGTTAATCGGTAGATGTTTATTTTGCTTAATTATTTAACAAGTGTAAGTTCGTATTTCTCTGCGATTGCATCGAGCTTGCCGTTTGTTTTGAGTGTAGCCATAATCTCGTTAACCTTAGCTGTAAGGTCAGAACCCTGTCTGAAAGCGATGCCGTACTCTTCTTCGTTGAGTGAGCAAACCTGAGTGAGGTTAGCGTAGCTTGTGCCTTCACCTGTCATTGCGTTTGCCATTGTGATGTCGATAACGCAAGCGTCAACAGAGCCTGAAGCAACTTCCATAAGAGCGTCTGACTGAGCAAGAACGCCTGTGTAGTCTGCGATAGTAGCATCTTTGATTACGCCTTCACCGGCAGAGCCTGTTTCGGCAGCGAAAGAAAGGTCTTTCATTTCTTCAAGTGAAGAATATTTTGCAGCAACGTCAGCCTTGGCAACAACAACCTGTGCGTTCTTAACATAAGCGTCAGAAACGCTGGCGTTTTTGAGAGCCTCATCTGTGATTGTCATACCGTTCCAAACGCAGTCGATTGACTTTGATTTGAGTTCTGTGAATTTGTTATCCCAGTCGATAACAACGAATTCAGCCTTAACGCCGAGTTCAGCACAAACTGCTTCAGCAAATTCTGTGTCAAAGCCTGTCCATTTGCCGTCTTCCTTGTAGTTCATAGGAGCGTATTCGGTGATGCCGACAATAAGTGTGCCCTTATCCTGAACATAAGCAAGGTCTGAGTTTGTGTTTGTGTCTGCATTGTCCTGCTTGTTGCAGCCTGCAAATGCAAGAATGCCTGCAAGAGCAATAACAATTGCCAATACTAATGCTAATTTCTTTTTCATAGTAACAACCTCTTTCAATTTATTACTTTACTAAGCTAACATATTATAACAGTAAAGAGTTATTTAATCAATACCTTTATTGAAAAAATATATACTCAAATATGCCTTTTAGTTGCAAAAAAGAAAAATAAGGCAAAAAATGGGTATATAATTATTTTAATAACAATGAGAGAGGGTTATTAAAATGGAAAAATGTAAAGTTACTGCTACGATTATTAAGAGCATAACAGCAATTGTGTGCTGCGTTGCTGTGGCTGTGGCAGGTAATTCAATAGTGGGTACGATCTGTGAAAATCAGAATGCAGTTGCCGAAATTATTGCAAACGGAGGTTCAGGCAATTCTTCTTCAACAGATGACAATGCTTATGCAGATGATTCTTCGTCACCCGACAGCAGCGCGGGTGTTACCGATGACAGCGTAACAGACAATGCTGTTACCGATGTTCCCGGTGCCGACAGTGAAAACACGGCTGATGATACAGTTGGTGAGGACGTTGCCACAAACAAAGAAATCACAGTTACCTCAGGACTTAACAGCACAGATAAGGCTGAAATTCTTAAATATTATCAGCTCGTTATGGAAAAGAACGAAAAAGACGGTCTCGGTCATAATCAGACAATGACACTCACAAAGCTTGACGGCGGAAGCGGCGGAGTTGGCAAGTTTATTTCATGGTTTGAGCCTGTTGCCAAGAGAGCCCTTGCTGACAACTCAACATCTCACGAGGGTCTTCCCGGTGTTCCCGATCAGATAAAGGCTTCTGACTTTGCATCAGCCAAGGCGGTTAATGACGGCAGATACACAACCGTTACAATCAAGCTCGTTGAGCAGACCGACGACGCATACGGCAAAACCTGTGAGGGCACGGTAGGACGCACAATCGGCGTGCTTGACGGTGTTGCAACCGCACTTGCAGAAATCAACGGTCTTGAGGCAGATTTCCAGAACGGTGAGCTTTACCTTCATTACAGAAATCCGCAGGTTGTAATTAAAGTTGACAACAAAACCGGCGCTCTTGTTAAGGGTGCTTGTTCATGGGGATATCAGGTGTATGTTGATATCAAAAAGCTTGATGTGAGCATGATGGGCATCAGCCTTACACTCAACGGTGCAGTAGGCATTGTGGATATGGTTTCATCATATTAAATCAAACAAAAAATCAGGCATAGCGGTTATGATGAACTGCTATGCCTGTAATTTTTTTATCAATATCCGAAGAACTGATTCCAGTCAAATGCTGTGGTGGTCATCATTTCTTCTGAGTTGCCGGTATCTTCAACAAGAGTAACGGTAACATCAAATTCGTTGATTTCGTAATTCTGATTGATTCTGCAAAGGGTGATAGTCAATTTGTCACCAACATTGCCGTTTTCAATTTTGTCAAGAAGAACGTCTGCTGTGGTCATTTTTTCACCGTTTACTGCCACAATAAGGTCACCAACCTCAGCTTTTGTGCCCTTGAAAGCACTGTCTGAGCCGATTTCTGCAATGATAAGTGAGCCGGCAGGAAGTCCCTTGATCTGAACAACCATAGCATACTGCTGATAATTGGAGGCGGGGTAATACTTGATGCCAAGCTTGGGTCTGTTGGTTACGTAGCCGTTGGCAATAATGTCGTTGATAATGTCCTGAGCGGAGGTGATGGGGATTGCGAAGCCCATACCCTCATATTCAGTTGACGCAATTTTGGAAGAATTGATACCGATAATCTGACCGGCTGAGTTAATCAGCGCGCCGCCTGAGTTGCCGGGGTTGATAGCCGCATCGTGCTGGATACATTTCATATCGTAGCCGATTTCGCTGCTTACAGAACGGTCAATGGCAGAAACCATACCTCTGGTGAAGGAACCGAAAAATTCAGTGCCGCCGGGGTTACCGATAGCATAAACTGTTTCTCCTATTTTAAGCTTTGAAGAGTCACCGAAGGATGCTGCTTTGAGCCCTGTCTGTGCAATTGAAAGAACACCCAGATCGGTTTTTGAGTCAAAGCCTACAACTGTTGCATCATACTGCTCACCGTTGTGGTCCTGAACAACAACCTTGTAGCCTGATGAGCTTGCAGAAGAAATAACGTGAGCACAGGTGATGATGTATGTTCTGGTGGAATCTGAATTCTCACCCATAATAATGCCTGAGCCCTGACCTGCAATGTTTGAAGTGCCGGCTGAATTGCCCGAGTGGAAAAGTGAGTTGCCTGTTGAATAAAGAATAACTCCGACGCAGGAGGGTGAAACATTTTCATAAACAGATACGGCGCCTTCGCTGTCAGCAGCAGGGGTGTCTTTTGCATCTTCAATCTGAAGCTGAGCGTCACCCATGGGCTTGCCGTTGTCATCAGCGTTGCTGTTACTGTCTTTAATAAGGAACGCACCGAGAACGGCACACAGCACAACCACAACCGAAAGGAAGACGGCAAGGAGCTTTTTGCCCTTGTTGTTCTTTTTTTGCGGTTCCTGAGGTGGGGGAGTGGGCTGAGCCTGATAATACGAAGAGTAGCTCTGCTGTGAAGAATAGGGGCTGTAAGCCGGCTCGTTATCCCTTGGCGGAGTGTAGCTCTGCTGTTGGGGTGATTGCTGATACCAAGGTGTATTGTTGTCATTTGCCTGTGGTTCAACAGGGTTATTGACCTCAGGTGTGTTGTTTTCCTGATTAGGGAAAATGTTATCTTTTTCGTCCATATATTTGCCTCCTGTGGATGTTTGCTTTATTTGAGTGGAATCCAGAAAGAAAAGTCGGTATATTTGCCTTCTTCGCTGGTGGCTTTTATCTCGCCGCCGTGCAGGTTTACAATGCTTTGAACAATATACAGTCCGAGCCCTGCACCTTTGACATCGAAGCTTCTGGATTTGTCAATTTTATAAAATCTTTCAAAAATTTTTTCAAGCTCTTCAGGTGAAATTCCGTCACCGCTGTTGCGGATTGAAAAATAAGCTTTGCCGTTTGCTGCAAACAGCTTGAATGCGATATATCCGCTGTCGGGAGTGAATTTGATTGCGTTATCAATAAGGTTGTAGATAACCTGCATCAGCATATCTTCATCGGCGCTGACGTTGAAGCTTTCGAGAGTATCAAGACCGATGACCTCTATTGATTTTGAAGTGATTTTTGTTTCAAAATTGAGTATGGTTTTGATAATGCTTTGTGAAAGATCAAATTCCTTGGCGTTTATCTGCATTTCACCTGCTTCAAGCTTTGACATATTTAGCATACCCGTCACAAGCCGTGAAAGGCGTTTGACTTCGTCTGAAACAATGCCGAGATAATACGCTTCCTTTTCTTTGGGAATAGTGCCGTCGAGCATGCCGTCAATAAACCCGCTGATTGTGGTCATAGGGGTTTTGAGCTCGTGAGAAACATTTGCAACAAAGCTTCGTCTTGTGCTTTCAAGGGCAGATAGCGATGTTGCCATTTTGTTCAGCGCTTTTGCAAGGTCACCCAGCTCATCGTCACCCTTTTCGGGAATTTTGTAGCCGAAATCACCCTCTGCGAAGCGTTTGGTGGCATAAGACATCTGCCTGAGCGGTCGGGTAAAGCTGTAAGCCATTGCATAAGAGATTATGGTAATGGCAATGAGAACAACTGCCGCCGAGAACAAAACAATTTTTGCGATACCGGAAACATAAGAATATATTGTTGAAGCAACAGATTTTGAAGCAAAAACAACACCTACGGTCTTGGAGCCTGAATTTATGGACGTACCCACAACAAGCTGATTGACGGAATATATTCCCCCAAGGAGAGTAATATCGCTGTATTCTCCTTTTTCGGCTTTTTTAATGATGTTTTCGGGCACAACATAAGATGAATGAATTTCACAATTGTTCTTCTGGCGGATATCACCGCGCGTCATTTCACGGCAGAGAATTACCTTTCCGTTTAAATCGCAGATAAAAATGTCGCAGTTGTTGGCTGTGCACATTGTGTTGAGGTTGTTAGCAAGAATATAAACGGGAATGGTGTTTGTCAACGCACTGTCGTGATAATTGTGCATCAGATTGCTCACGTTGCCCGCTATAACGTCTGTGTAGCTTGACAGCGACTCGGTCTGCTCATTTTTCCAACGGCTGGTTTCAATGCCAAGAAACAAAAGGCTCATAAGCGTAAGGCTGACCATAACTATTGAAAACATACTGAGCAGATACCGCCTGAAAAGCTTACTGCCTTTTTTAAGTTTCATAATTATTCCTTTGTGGTGAATTTATAACCAACGCTCCATACGGTGGAAAGCTCCCATTTGTCAGAAACATTGGCGAGCTTTTCGCGGATTCTTTTGATGTGAACATCAACGGTTCTTGAGTCACCGTAGAAATCAAATCCCCACACCTCGTCGAGAAGCTGGTCGCGGGTAAAAACTCTGTCGGGATTGCTGGCAAGGTGGAAAAGAAGCTCCATTTCCTTTGGGGGAGCGTCAATTTTTTTGCCGTCAACAATCAGCTCATAGGTGGTCAGGTTAACAGAGAGCTTGTCATATTCAACCTTTTTAATACTGCTTTCTTCAGCAATATTGCCGGATCTTCTCAAAACAGCTTTGATTCTTGCAATAACCTCTTTAGTGTCAAAGGGCTTGGTGATGTAGTCATCTGCGCCAAGCTCAAGACCAAGAACCTTGTCAAAAACTTCACCCTTTGCGGTGAGCATAATAATGGGCTTGTTTGAGGTTTTTCTCACTTCGCGGAGAATCTGCCAACCGTCAAGCTGAGGGAGCATAATGTCAAGCAATGTTATATCAGGCTGAACGCGGTTAAAGGTCTGTACGGCAGAAATACCGTCGTTTGCAATTGTAACCGCATAACCCTCTTTTTCGAGATAGAGTCTTAACAATTCGCAAATGTTAATATCATCATCAACGACAAGAACTTTTTCATTACTCATAGTAAATCCCTCTTTCTGTTATAATTCTTATCTTTGATTTTAATTATATTCTTTAATTTGTATTTTCTGTGAACAATTAAAGAAATATTTGTAATAAATCAGAATTTGAACTGATATTTTGTGGTTGAGCGGAACACTTCACCTGCTTTGAAGCTGCACTGGGGGAAGTGAGGCTGGTTGGGTGTGTCGGGGTAGAACTGAGTTTCAAGGCAGAAGCCTGCGTTTCTGATGAGGGGATTTCCGCCCTTGCCGATAATTGAACCGTCAAGGAAGTTGCCTGTGTAGAGCTGAACACCGGGCATATCTGTGTAAACATCCATTTCAATGCCGGAGGTTTCTTCTTTGGCGGTGATAACTGCGCCTGCAGTTTCGTTGAGGCAGAAGTTGTGGTCATAGCCTCTGCCGATTCTGAGCTGCTCATCGTCAGCGCCGATGTCCTTGCCGATTGCCTTTTCCTGAGTGAAGTCAAAGGCTGTGCCTACCACCGGCTTGATTTCACCTGTGGGGATGCTGTCTTCATCAATGGGTGTAATGGCATCGGAATCAATTCTGAGTGTGTGGGCGAGCACGCTGTTTTCGGTGCTGCCTGTGAAGTTGAAATAAATGTGGTTTGTGAAGTTGATAGGTGAGTCTGCAGAGCAGATTGCGGTGTAAGAAATTACCACTTCGTTGTCATTGGTAAGGGTGAAGCGGACCTTTGATTTCATTTCACCGGGGAAGCCCATTGAACCGTCGGGGCTTGTGTAGGACATAACAACACTGTTGCTGCCGTCTTCAACTGCGTCCCACACAGCGGTTGAAAACTCACCGCCGCCATGAAGGCAGGTTTTGCCTTTTTCGTTGGCATTCAAAGAGTATTTCTGATTGTTGAGCGTAAACTGAGCGTTGTGAAGTCTGTTGGCATAACGGCCAACGGTGTTGCCCTCATAATCAGAATGGTTGATATGACCGTCAAGATTATCAAAGCCAACAGCAACGTCGCGGATTCTGCCGTCAGCGCAGGGAATGAGCACCGACTGAATTGTTGCGCCGTAGGTAATGAGCTCAAGGGTCATATTGTTATCGTTGGTGATAGCGTATTTGTCAACGGCTTTGCCGTCGGGAGTTGTGCCGAATAAGCTTTTATTGATTTTCATTTTACTACCTCATTTTTAATATTGCTGAACTGTCTGAAGCATTGCGCCGCACTTCTGAACATATTCAATGTCAGTAGCATTGATGCTTGAAGTGTTGTCGATATCTCCTGCTTCAATCTGTGCCGCTGTAAGCTGCGAGCTTGTGAGCGATCCTGTGAACAATGCTGACATAAGAACGGAATCTCTGCCGTCAATGTAGCCGTCGCAGTCAACATCACCGTAGATTACAATGCAGACAGTGTCAACTATTGCTGTTCCCTCTGCGTTGTAAAGGTTAATTACACATCCTGTTGTAACGATATCGTCCGAAGCCAGAGCATTGCCGTTAACATCAAGAATTTCTTTCTTTTCTGCGTTGGCAAACTGCGTCATAACATAACCTGCTGAATTGCGGGTGATATCAATACCTGACACATAATTGAGTGTTCCTCGGGTCACCTTGTATGATGACGAATTTGTGGGCATAAGCAGGTTTACACAGAGCTTTCCTGCTGAGTCAACGCCATATCCGATGGCGGAAATAACATAGTAGCTGTGGTGAAGTGCAACGTCTGTACCTCTGAGCACCAGCATACCAACATTGTAGGATGGATAAGTGAGTGTTACAGGTGTTTCTTCAACAGGATAGGTTTCGGGAGCCTCCGCTGTTTCTGAAATAAGAACCTTTGACTCAACGTTTGAAAGGTTAACTTTTTTGCTTGTTGTTGAGAGGTAAACGTCATTGTCCGGGGTGATGTTGGTGTAGGTGTTCTGCCTTGCAATGACAACATCATTCTGATAATAAACATAGGAATGAGCGGCTCTGTAAAGGTTGCCGGCGCAGTAGATTGCTTTGCCGTTGCCGGAACCGATGAGGCGGTTGTTGGTGATTGTTCCGCCATAAAGGTAAACGTTACCGCCTGAGGCAATGTTGATGGCACCGCCGTTTGATGAGCTGTTGTTGCGCAGTGTACCGCCGTACATATACATATCACCAAGCACGGAAATTGTTCCTTCGGTGGAATAGCTGTATTCAAGATAGAAGTCGTCGTAGGTATAAAGGGTCCCGCCCTTGAGCACCTTGATTGAAGATGTACCTACAGCACCGTAATAGTTGTTTCCGCCGTCAAGGTGATATTCACCGCCGACTGAGTCGGTTGTAACATTGCCTTCATCATCGGGTGCCATTTCAGCGCTGCCCTGAACTTCAACAGAGGAATAGCCGAGTCGGAGTGTTCCTCCGGACTGAACCTCAAACAAGACATCAGAAAAGCTTCCGCTTCTTCTTGATGTGAATATCTGGTCGGTTTCACTAAGAATTGTAACGTCACCGTAAATCTTGATTGTTTCAGAAATTGTGTTGTTACCGATGATAGTGATAATGCCTTCTTCACCTGCGCCGATGTTGGCTGCTGCCTCGGCAAGTGAAACATATTCAACAGAATAAGCACCGAATTTACTCAAAGAGGCTACATTTTCAATTTCGGTGTTCATCAGATAACCGCTGGAGTTTACATTCCAATTATAACCTGAACCGTCAGGTGTGATTTCAATTTTTTGATATCCGAGACCCATACAAGCGCCGCTGAGAACATAATAACCGGCGGAGTATGTGTTGGGAGTGATGGTCAATGCCGTGCCGTTGGTGGTGAGGGCATCTGTTATTTCAACAGTTTTGTTTTTGGCGAGATAAACATCGTTGTTAGTGATTGCGGCTGCACCGCTCATCTGCATTTTGCCGTAAACCACGAATCCGTAGCCCGAGCCTGAGCCGGTGTAAACATAGTTGCTGTCAATAAGACCGCCGTTCATTGTAAATGTTCCGTTTGCGGCAACCGAAGCTGCACCGCCACCGCCTGCGGTGATGGTTGTTCCTCTTGTGTTCCATGCAAAGTTGTTGCTGACTGTGCCGCCGTTCATAATGAAGCTGCCTGAGTTAACATAGAACGCTCCGCCCGCTTTGGCGTTGTTTTCGGTGAAGGCGGTTGTTCCGGAAACAGTAACCACAGCATCAGCACCGAGGGTATAGATTGCTCCACCGTAGGTTTTTCCGTAGTTTTTTGAGAATGTGCCTCCGCTGATGTTCACAGTGCCGTAGTTGTTATAAAGAGCACCGCCTTTGGCTGCACTGAGGTTTGAGTCAATTGTACCGGCAGTCATATTTACTGTGCCTAAATCATTGTAAATTGCACCGCCGTCTGATGCTGATTCGTTCGCGTTGAGAATACCGCCGTTGATGTTGGCTGTGCCTTCGCTGTAAATAACGCTGCCTGCTGAAGATGATTTGGCATTTGTGACGCGGAAGCCCTCATAAGTGTTGAGGGTGGCACCGGGAATCACATAGAAAACAGGTGCGGTTGCAGTAACATTGACACCGTTTCCGTCAAATGTGAGTAATATATTTTCATCACTGCCGTTTTTGATGTCACCCAAAGAGAGTGTACCTGTAACATTGAACAGAACACCGTTGAATGACGGGTCGCGGGTAATCGTGCGGTTATAGTTAAGACCGTAAAGCGTAACATTGTTTGAAATTGTTATGGTTTCACTTAATGTTATGTTGTGAAGGGGGATGATATATCCTTTTCTTGTGCCGATTGCGTTAAGAGCGTCGGCAAAGTTTGTATAATAAGTATCTTCTTTGCCGTCAATTTTAATATGAAGAGAATACTGTTTCTGAACAACCTTTGTGCTTTCGAGGGAGTCAGCTCTCATTTTTTCGCAGTTTGCCGTGGCAAGGGGAATAATCTGAGGGAAGTAATCAAAGTAGGAATTACTTGCCTTGCCTGACCAGATGCCTGCCTGAAAACCAAGGCTTGAAACGATGTCGGCGCCTGTGAGCTGAGATGAATCGAGTCCCGTAGCGTATGTTGTGTTTGTCATCACGCTGTTTTCAACCGAGGTGTCATAATAGCAATTTGTCAGGCTGCAGGTACCGCTGACCACACCGATGAAGTTGCCGGTGTTGGTGCCCATTGTGTTTTGTGAATTTACATGGCCGCGGTTGTAACAGTTTTTGATTGTTGCGCCTGTTGCGTAGCCTGCAATACCGCCGATGTAATAAGCTCCGTTGACAGAGCCTGCGTTGTAGCTGTTGTGTATTCCGTCACCTGTAACGCTACCGCAAAGTCCGCCATAATAGTTGCCTACAGCACCCTGAACAGTACCGTTGTTGAAGCATTGCTGAACCTTGCCGCGCTGGTTGGCGCCTACGACACCGCCGATGTGACCGCCCGAAGCGGAGTTGCCCTCGATTGTCCCCACGTTGTAGGAATCTGTTACTGTGCCTGTGTTGTAGCCTGCGATACCGCCAACATATTTGCCGCCTCTGACGGTGCTGTCGTTGCCTGAGGTGGAAATGATGCCTTTGTTGTAGCCTGCAACACCACCAACATATTCTTCACCTGTGATAAGGCAGTCAAGCATAACAATGTTGCTTACGTTTGCGGCAGCCCCCACATATCCGAAAAGACCCTGATGTGTTTTGCCCGTTGTATAAACGCCTGCAATGTTGAAGTAATTTCCGATAAAAATTCCTTCAAATGGTGAGTCGGGGGTTCCGATAGGAGTCCAGGTGTTTGTTTCGTCTGAGTTTTCAATAATGAAAATGTTAAGAAGTATGTTTTCTGTGAGCTTGGCATTGGCAGATGTGTTCTGGTCAACACCGGCCAATGTGCCGTTAACAAGACCTGCAAACCAGGCAAGCTCATCTGCTGTGGAAATGAGGTAATAGCCTGCGCTGTCTTTTGCCGGCTCTTCCTTACCGCCTGCCCATACGGCTGTTTCAAGTGTCCAGGCAAGAACGGGATAGCCGTTGTTGAGCACCATATAGTCATAGGTGAAAGCATTGCCGTTTTCGTTAAGCTCACGGGCAAAGCTGAATTTTTTCATCTGGTCAAGTGTTCTTGCAACTGCATTTTCATCAGGCCAGAGGCTTACAGTTTCGTTGTAATAGCAGTTGTAATACGTTCCGCCAAGGCTGTAGCCTGCAATGGCGGCAATGTATTCGGTGTTGTTGAGGATAGTTGTGTAAACAGGAGCAAGGGAATAGCAACCGAGAAGTGTTGAATATGAGTTTGTTCCAACGATGCCGCCTACCTTTTTGGGCCCGTAAACCCTGCCGAGGAAGTAGCAGCCGTTGATTGTTCCCGCAGAAGCTGTTCCCACAATGCCGCCGGCATTGCCGTTGATATTTGAGTTGCTGAAAACATCAGCGTTGGAGTAACATTTTGTTACGGTAGCGTTGCTGTGAACGTAACCGCAGATACCACCCGTTCTGATGTAACCGTTGATTGAGCCTGAAGAGAAGCAACGTTCAATTTTTGCATAGTCAAAAATGTATCCTGCGATACCGCCTGTGCTGTTGGCTGTGGAAGAAACTGTTCCGCTGAAGGTGCAGTCGGTAACAACTGCGTATTTGAGATAACCTACGATACCTCCGACATTCTGATTGCCGTTAACAGAAGCATTCACAAGCTTGACACCGCGGATGATTTTGGGCGGATTGTATGTAACCAATTCATCTGAAGAGTCATCATTGTCACTGATAACCGGCTTTTCACCTGCAACATATCCGAAAAGTCCTGCATAATCGGAGGTTGTATCTATGTGAAGGTTACTGATTGTGAATCCGTTGCCGTCAAACTCACCACCGAATGGGAATTCAGGCGTACCGATGGGTGTGAAGTTGTTGGCAGTTGAATATTGCTCGTTCATTATAAGGTTATCGGTAAGTCTGCCTTTTATGGTGGTGCTTCCTGAGTTTACCTGCTGAGCAAACCAGGCCAGCTCTTCACCGCTTGCAATCTGATAATAGCCGTCAACAAGTGAGGGGACAGAGATGCCTCCTCCCCAAACTGAGCCTGATGCAAAAATTTCTGCAAACGGCTGAACAACCGACAGAATCAAGCAAAGAGATATTACGATTGAAAGTATTTTTTTCTTCACAGAAAACACCCTTTTACTTATTGATAAAAATAGTTATAATAATCCAAATATACAAAGTAATTATACATTATTTCAAGGTCAAAGTACAAGTGCTTTCATCATAAAAAAATACATATATAATTTATGTAATCTGCATAATGCAAAAAGAAAAGCTTCGGAAAAATACCGAAGCTTGATCTTTTTCATTGATTTATGTGTTTAATTGTTTTATCAACAAGATATTCTACTGATACTTCACTGTATCCGAGAACCGATGTTTTAAGTCTGCCGTTAACAGGTTCATACCAATAGCTGTCAATAAAGTCAATTCCTTTTGCCATACCAAGAACGGAGCCAACAGTAGCGGCATTGCAGTCGGTGTCGAAGCCTGACTGAACTGCCATGCAGATTGCCTTGCCGTAGTCGTTGCCAAAATAAATCAGCGAAGCGGCAACCACCATTGCGTTTGAAATTGTGTGGCACCATCCGTGGTCTGTGATTTCGTCATATTTACTGTGAATTTTGCGTATAACCGTGTCAAAATCAATGCCGGTTTCATAATCACTTATAACACGATAAACTTCTTCATAAAGTCGGCTTGTTTGGGGAATCTGACCCAGACCGCCCTTGATGATTTCAACCATGTCATCGGTAACTGCTGTGCAGGCGAGCATTGCGGAAACCCATATTTCACCGTAAATTCCGTTTTTGATGTGAGAAACCCTTGCATCGCGCCAAGCCATATCTGCAGCGGCAACAGGGTCGGCAGGGTTGATGTATCCGAAGTAATCACCTCTGATTTGTGCGCCTATCCATTCACGGTAAGGATTTTTATACATCGCACTTGCGGGGGCGGTGTAGCCGTTGATGAGGTTTTTAAAGGCTATTCTTTCCGCGGTGTAGTATTTGTAAACAGGCTGGCTCGAAAGCCACGTTTCACCAACATCCTTTGAGGTGAAATCTCTGCCGTGATTTTCAATAAGGAGCTGAGCCATAACGGTGTAGTTGGTGTCGTCATCAACAGGGGCGCAATCCATCTGGTCGATGTGGTCGCGGTTACCGAAGCAATATTCATATTTTGCAATCATTTCATCGGTGACCTCACTTCTGAGGATGTAACGATGCATAGGATAATTGCCGGTTTCTTTTAAGAAGGGGATGAGCTCGTGCTGACGGGAGCATTCCACCGCTTTGCCCAGCAGACAACCGCAGATTCTGCCGATCCATGCGCCTTCAATTTTCTTTCTGAGTGTTTCGGTATCGGGGAATTCACCTTTTACCGTGAAGCCGTCGCGCAAAGATTTTATTGCGTCGATATCAGACGGCTCATTGTATTTGTAGCCATTGCGTATTTTTGCTTTGGCAACAATTGAAAAAAGTCTGTCGGCAGCGTCATCTTTTTCTTTTCCGTCGGGCATTTGAGCCACGGCAAAAAACGAATCCTTGTATTGCTCAATATCAAGTCCTTCTTCAAAGCTTTGTTTATATTCAAGTTCCGTCTTTTTGCAGTATTCACGCCATTCCATAGAGCTGACGTAATCGGGAGCAATGTCAAAGTTCATAAAACCATCCTCTCGGTGAGATATGCTTATTTTAACCCCGCCAAAACAAAAATGCAACAAAAAAATAAAGCGTACCGAAGTACGCTTTAAAAAATTATTTAATCATGCTTTCGCCTGTCATTTCTTTGGGCTGAGGAAGACCGAGGATTGTGAGCATTGTGGGAGCAATGTCAGCAAGGCGGCCTGTTTCTTTAAGCTCGCAGTCATAACCAACAACGCAGAAAGGAACGGGGTTGGTTGAGTGGGGAGTGAAGGGGTTGCCGTCGTCACCGATCATTCTGTCAGCGTTACCGTGGTCAGCTGTGATGATAACTGCACCGCCCATTGAAAGAGCTGCATCAACAACCTGACCAACGCAATCGTCAACAGCTTCAACTGCCTTAACAGCAGCGTCCCAGATGCCTGTGTGACCAACCATATCGCAGTTTGCAAAGTTGAGAATAACAGCGTCATATTTGCCAGACTTAATCTGCTCAACAACTGCTTCGCAAACGGGGTATGCGCTCATTTCGGGCTGAAGATCGAATGTGGGAACGTCGGGTGACTGAATAAGAATTCTGTCTTCACCGTCAAATGTCTTTTCTTCACCGCCGTTGAAGAAGAATGTAACGTGAGCGTATTTCTGAGTTTCGGCAATTCTGAGCTGAGTCATATTGCTCTTTGCAAGGTATTCACCCATTGTCATTGTAAGCTCTTCGGGAGGGAATGCAACGCTTACATTGGGCATTGTTTCGTCATACTGTGTCATACAAACGAAATTGAGAGGGAAAAAGCCGTTCTTTCTTTCAAAGCCGTCAAATGCCTCGTCAACAAATGTGCGTGTAATCTGACGTGCTCTGTCGGGACGGAAGTTGAAGAAAACAACGCTGTCGTTTGCCTTGATTGTGCCTTCGGCATTAACAACGGTGGGAACGATGAATTCATCTGTTACGCCGTTTGCGTAAGAATCCTCCATAGCTTTAACGGGGTCGCTTCCCATAACGCCTTCACCGTAAACCATTGCGGAATAAGCCTTAACAACTCTGTCCCAGGCAAAGTCACGGTCCATAGCATAGTAACGACCTGAAATTGTTGCGATTTCACCAACGCCGAGCTCAGCAGTTTTAGCAACAACGTCTTTAACAAAGCCTACGCCTGATGTAACGGAAACGTCACGGCCGTCCATAATGCAGTGAACATAAACCTTTTCAAGGCCTGCTTTTTTAGCCATTTCAATAAGACCGAAAAGATGCTCAATGTGAGAATGAACACCGCCGTCTGAAAGAAGACCCATCAGATGAAGAGCAGAGTCATTCTTCTTGCAGTTTTCAATGGCATCTTTAAGTGCGCCGATTTCAAAGAAGTCACCGTCCTGGATTGACTTTGAAATTTTAACAAGCATCTGATAAACAACACGGCCTGCACCGATGTTGGTGTGGCCAACTTCACTGTTGCCCATCTGACCGTCGGGAAGACCAACGTCAAGACCTGATGCACCGATTGTTGTGAAAGGATTTTCGTTAAAAATCTTTGTAAGGTTGGGAGTGTTGGCGGCTTCAATAGCGTTGCCGTTTGCGCCGGGGTTGATGCCGAAGCCGTCCATAATACATAAAACTACAGGTTTTTTCATTTTTGTTACCTCAATATTTTGCAGACTCACCGTAAAACAGCGAGTCTGCATAGTAAGTTAATTATTTGGATGCTGCCTTAACGATAGCTGCGAAATCAGCTGCTTTAAGTGAAGCACCGCCGATAAGACCGCCGTCAACATCGGGCTGAGCAAGAAGCTCGTCAGCATTTGCAGCGTTCATTGAACCGCCGTACTGAACAACTGCTTTGTCAGCAGTTTCAGCGTCATAAAGCTCACCAACAAGCTCACGGATTGCCTTGTTAACTTCGTTGGCCTGCTCTGAAGTTGCAGTTTTGCCTGTGCCGATAGCCCAAACGGGTTCATAAGCGATGATGATGCTGTTGATCATTTCTTCTTTTGAAACGCCTGCAAGAGCAATCTTTGTCTGAGAGCGAACAACTTCCATTGTGATGCCCTGTTCTCTCTGCTCAAGGTATTCACCAACGCAAACGATAACCTTAAGGCCGTTGTCAAGAGCAGCACGGGTGCGGTCACGAACAGTAACGTCTGTGTCACCGAAGTATGTGCGTCTTTCGCTGTGGCCGGTGATTACATATTCAACGCCGCAAGCTGCAAGCATGGGAGCTGAAACTTCACCTGTGAAAGCACCGCTTGCTGCCCAATGGCAGTTTTCAGCGCCTACTTTGATGTTTGAGCCTTTTGTTGCTTCAAGAGCAGCTGCAAGGTCGATGTAAGGAACACATACGATAACTTCGCAGTCAGCGTCAGCAACGAGGGGCTTAATCTCATTGATAAGAGCAGTTGTTTCAGCAGGAGTTTTGTTCATTTTCCAGTTACCTGCGATAACTGCTTTACGAAGCTGTTTATTCATAATTTACAAATCCTTTCAGAATGAAATCAATTATTTATCGTTGAGAGCGTAGATGCCGGGAAGCTCTTTGCCTTCAAGGAATTCAAGAGAAGCGCCGCCGCCTGTTGAGATGTGAGACATTTTGTCAGCAAAGCCGAGCTTCTGGCAAGCAGCAGCAGAGTCACCGCCGCCGATGATTGAAATAGCACCTGATTCAGCAACAGCAGTAGCAACTGCGATTGTGCCTGATGCAAAGTTAGCCCATTCAGAAACGCCCATAGGTCCGTTCCAGATTACTGTGCCGCTGTCTTTAACAGCTTCTGCAAAGAGAGCCTGAGTCTTGGGACCGATGTCGAGACCCATCCAGCCTTCGGGAATTTCGTTTGAGTTAACAACCATAGCTTCTGTGTTGGGGTCATATTCTTTACCAACCTTGTTATCAACGGGGATAAGGAATTTAACGCCCTTAGCCTTAGCAGCTTCCATCATAGCTTTAGCGTCTTCAACTCTGTCAGCCTCAAGAAGTGATGTGCCGATTTCATAGCCGAGAGCCTTCATAAATGTGTAAGCCATACCGCCGCCGATGATGATTGTGTCACACTTGTCGAGGAGGTTGGTGATAACGCCGATTTTGTCAGAAACCTTAG
Organism: Acutalibacteraceae bacterium; assembly: GCA_045633685.1. Lineage (GTDB taxonomy): Bacteria > Bacillota > Clostridia > Oscillospirales > Acutalibacteraceae > CAG-488. The sequence goes on from JAZQYU010000067.1 coordinate 16,546, forward strand.
CACCGCCGAGGATAGCAACGAGAGGTCTCTTGGGGTTGGCAAGAGCGCCGCCGATGAACTCGATTTCTTTCTGGATAAGGTAACCGCAAGCAGCGGGAAGATAGTCAGCAACACCTGTTGTTGAGCTATGAGCTCTGTGAGCTGAGCCGAAAGCATCGTTTACATAAAGGTCTGCAAGAGCAGCAAATTTCTTGCTGAGTTCGGGATCGTTCTTTGTTTCGCCCTTTTCATAGCGAACGTTTTCAAGAAGAAGAACTTCACCGTCTTTAAGGTCAGCAGCAAGAGCCTGTGCGCTTTCGCCAACAACGTCCTTAGCCATTTTAACTTCTTTGCCGAGAAGCTCGCCAAGACGAACTGCAACGGGAGCAAGTGAAAACTCGGGAACAACTTCACCCTTGGGACGGCCGAGATGTGAGCAGAGGATAACCTTTGCGCCGTTGTCGATAAGGTACTTGATTGTGGGGAGTGAAGCAACGATTCTCTTGTCGCTTGTGATAACTCCGTTTTCCATTTTTACGTTGAAATCGCAACGAACAAGAACCTTCTTGCCGGCAACTTCAAGGTCTTCAACAGACTTTTTGTTAAGTGCGTTCATGTATATTCGTCCTTTCAAAAATAATATTTTCCAAAATAGTGCATTGTAATTTTATAACAAAACATAATTTTTTTCAAGAATATTTTATCATATTTTTATTATTTTATCAGTATTACCATAAAAAAGGCTTAAATTGATAAAAAATTAACAAAATTACCAACAAAAAAGAGCAATCCGCAAAGATTGCTCTCCAAAGTTACACGCCAAAATAATTGATTGAGTTGTTATATGCAACATCCTGCATAATTGAGCCGAGAAGCTCCATATCGTCGGCAGGGTAAAGACCGCCGTCAACCATATCGCCAACCATACCGCAAAGGATACGGCGGAAGTACTCGTGGCGGGGATATGAAAGGAATGAGCGTGAGTCGGTAATCATACCGACAAACTTGCCGAGTACGCCCAGATTACCCAAAGCCTTAAGCTGCTCACGCATACCGTCAAGGTTATCGTTGAACCACCAGGCGGAGCCGAACTGAATTTTGGAAGCTGCCTCGTCAGACTGGAAGTTGCCGAGCATTGAGCCGAGAACATAGTTGTCTTTGGGGTTGAGAGTGAAAAGAATTGTTTTGGGCAATGCACCCTCGGCGTCAAGGCTGTCAAGCATTCTTGAAAGTGAAAATGCAATTTCTCTGTCGTCAATTGAGTCAAAGCCTGTGTCAGGACCGATTGAGTTGAACATACGGGCGTTGTTATTGCGCATGGCACCGATGTGGATTTCGCATCCCCAACCGCGCTTTGCATATTCTTTTGCAAAAAATCTGAAAAGCTCCGTTCTCCATTTGTCGTTGTCGGCAACACTCAGCTCTTCGCCTGCGAGGGCTTTTTTGAAAATTGCTTCAAGCTCGTCGGGTGTTGCACGGTTGTAGGGAACATAAGTGAAGGCATGGTCACTTGCGCGGCAACCGAGCTTTTCGAACAAATCAATTCTTGTTAAAAGAACGTCGGTCATTTCTTTATAGGAGTTAATCTTGACACCGCTCACATCTTCAAGGCTTCTCAGCCAGGGGATGAATGTGGGCTGGTCAATGTAAAGAGCTTTGTCGGGGCGGAAGGCGGGAAGCACCTTGCACTTGAAGGAATCGTCCTTTGCAAGAAGGTCGTGATATTCAAGTGTGTCGGCAGAATCGTCTGTGGTGCAAAGGTGAGAAACGTTTGAATTAACAATCAGCTCTCTCGGGGTAAATCCGCCTGATGCGATTTTATCGTTGGCGGCTGTCCAGATTCTGTCGGCGCTCTTTTCGCTCAGAGGCTCATAAATGTCAAAATATCTCTGCAATTCAAGGTGAGTCCAATGGTAAAGAGGGTTGCCGATTAAATAAGGCATAACCTTTGCCCAGGCCTTGAATTTTTCATAGCCTGAAGCATCGCCTGTGATGTATTTTTCGTTGATGCCGAAGCCTCTCATTGCGCGCCATTTGTAATGGTCACCTGCAAGCCAGAGGAATGCAATGTCTTCTGGCTGTTTGTTTTCATAAATCTCTTTGGGAGAAAGGTGACAATGCCAGTCAAAAATCGGCATTTTATCTGCGTAATCGTGAAAGAGAGTTTTTGCCGCATCATTATTGAGTAAAAAGTCTTTATCCATAAACTGTTTCATAGGTAACATTCCTTTCGTGATATTGAATTACAGCAACCAGCCGTTGGGACGTGAGCCTTTCTGACGGACGGGGGAAGCGGGCTCCTCTTTTTCATCAGGGGCGTCTTCAACAACTTTGGTTGATTCACTTACGGCAGGCACAACACCTGTCAGCTTTGACAAAAGCTCAATAGCAGATACAGCTCCGTCAGGGTTAATGGAATAGTAGGTTGCCGTGCCGGATTTTCTGCTTTTGACAATACCTGAAACACACATCAGCTTGATGTGGTGGGAGAGGGTGGACTGACCGATGCTCATTTTTTCAAGCAGCTCGCTGACACACTTTTCACCGTCAAGCAGAAGCTCAAGCACCTTGAGTCTGTTTTCATCGCTGAGGGCTTTGAATACATTGGCGTTGTCGGTATAATTACCTGCCATAAAATCACCGTCCATTGATATTTTTAGATATATCATAAGTATAATATCACAAATTAAATGTGTCAAGAAAAAAATAAACCGACGCACAAGGCATCGGTTTATAGGGTTTACCACTGTCTGTCGTTATATGGTGTATCTTCAACACCGTTTTCTCTGAGCTCGTTAACCATACGGTCGAGCTTGCCCTTCCACATCTTTTTAAACCATTCGGTGTGACCGAACCATTTTACGAGAGTGGGGCTGATTGCATAATATGTTTTTATAAAAGCTCTGCCGAATGAAGTTTCTGCAAGAATGTTGTCGCGGTAACGGCGGAGTGTCCAAACCTCAGGACAATCATAAGAGCCGTAAACTGCAGTGGCTACATAACAACCACTTGAATCCACCTTGTGCGCTGACATCTTGTTGATAAGCTCCTGAATATATAAATCGTTGTGTTTTTCTGCAATTTGCTTCAATTCGGTAATAAACGCATCTTTTGTCTTGTTCAGCATATTTGTTTGCCAAGTTTTTCCACCAACTGATAAGCTTGCTGCTTGAGTGTTGTAAACGAATGTTACAGTAAACATCTTCAAAATGGCATTAGAAATGCTTGTAAGAACAGCTTGCTTATCTTCGTTTGTTACTTCATAGTAATCATTGATAACAGAAATGGATTTATCTAATACTGTAAATTTTTGTTGTCTTTTGTAATAATCACTGTCTGTAAGTGAAAGCATAGCTTTGCCGTAGGCGCTGAAGAAAACAGCTTCCATATTGTTGGGAGCGTTTTGCTCAACCATATTATAGTATTTTTCAACTTCTTCCCAGTCCTCTTTTTCCTTAGCTCTTCTGGCATTAGCAAGATACTTCTCAACAAAAGCAGAGTTATCTACTTTAACTGTACCCTGAACATCAACTGTTCCCTCAATCATCATTTTCTTTGCTTCTTCAGGCGAATACTTCATTCCGCAGAACTGACATACAAAATAACCGTCCTGCTTAACCATGTCCTTCGCACCGCACATTTCACAAACCAAGGCTTTCATAAACATCCTCCTTTTATTAAATGACATTCACTAAATGTCATATTCAAGGGGATTATAGCATATAATTTCCTTAATGACAAGCACTAAATGTCAAAAAATGAGGAATTTGTATGTTTATCAACAAGACAAAAGACGGCAGAAATAATGTCTGCGGTGCAAATGTGGCGAAATTCCGAAAAGAAAAACACATCTCCCAGCGTGAGCTTGCTGATTTGCTTCAGTTGGCCGGTCTTGATGTGGATAAAAATGCCATTCAGCGCATTGAGTCGGGGCAGAGGTTTGTGACCGACATTGAGCTGATTTATCTTTCGCAGGTGCTTGAAAAAACTTATATCGATTTGCTCAAAAAATAAAGAGGTAATATGGAGTTGAAACCATATTACCTCTTGCTATTTGTCATTCTTTTGCTTTGCAAAACGGAATGCTGACGAGCACTATTCCCTATAAGTTGTTATCATCAGTCAACTGCCCTCCTTGCCTAAAGGAGGGGGGACCGCTTGCGGTGGGTGGATTTAAAAACGGCTATAAATCAAGGATTTCTGCCAAGGAATCCCCCAGTCATTTTCTTCGAAAATGCCAGCCCCCTTTAGGACAAGGGGGCCGAGGTTACCGTCAGCTTTGTCATTTTACAAACTCTTTAATTTTCGCCCCATCATTATATCCCTTTTCATACAGGGTGCGGAGCTTGTTCTTATCCGTGGTGATAGTACTCACTCCGCAACAGTCATCGGGGGCAACAATCAGGCATTTGCCTTGCTTTTGCAATTCAAGTGCAAGGTCAACCCCTTTTTTATAGTTGACTGATTTTTCTGCAAGCTTTTCGGAAATTGCAGGATATTTTTTTTGAAGCAGCTTTGCCATTTTTGTATCACGGGCAAGGGTGTCGCTGTTTTTTATGGGCTTGGTGAGAATGAGTACAATTCTGTCACATCCGTCATCAAGGGCTTTCTGAATCGGCACCGGGTCGCTGACACCGCCGTCATAGTAAACTTTATTGTTAATTTCATATCCTTTGCACACACCGGGCAGGGCAGAGGACGCTTTTAAAATGGTGTAATCATCCTGCTTCATATCGTGCTTTGAAAAATACACAGGCTCTCCCGTCAGGGCGTCGGTAGCAACAATAGTCAGGTCTGCTTTGTTTTGGATTGCTGTGCCAAAATCCAACGGGTCTTCACCGCTTGAATTTGTCAGCTTTCCGTAAACATAATCAAGGTCAATATACTGGCCGCATTTAACAAAGTTGCCGAGGCTCATATACGCTTTTCTTGATGAATAATCGTGATAGAAGCGGTATGTTCTGCCCTTTTGGTTGGCAAGGTAGGTTATGGCATTGGCACTGCCTGCGGAAACACCTATGCAATAATCAAAAACAACTCTGTCATCAAGCAGGCGGTCAAAAACCCCTGCACCGTAAATTCCGCGGAGGCCACCGCCTACATCAATAACACCAATCATACAATTCACCTGCCAAACATAGCCGCAAGCTCGGCTGTTTCTTCAATTTCTTTCTGAACGTTGAGGATATAATTTTTTATTTCTTCATCGCGGATGAGATACCTTGCTGCTTTTCGTAAATTGCGCAGAAATTCCGGGTCAGGCTTCATTTGGGTTTTAATAACCGGGCAGGTTGAAAACCCTCTCAGGTCGCGGATAACACGCACTCTGTCACCATCGATTTTTGGATAAAACGGATAAATTCTGCAGGCAAGAGGACGCTCCTTGCGGTTACAGGTTCCGTTGCAGATTATCATTTTGTGCCCTTGATTGCCGTCGGTTTCTTTCACCGTAAAATCAAGGTTACCGATGTAAAGATCTTCTTCACCGGGGAAAAGCCACATACCTGTATTTTCATCACCCTTGCAGCAAAGTCCGCCGCAAAGTTTTCCGCAGTCAAAACATCCAAGAGGTGCCGAGCGTTCAAGCAAATCTCTTGCTTTGATTAAATTCTCTTTCATAATTATCACTTCCGAGGGGAATTATATCATAAGGTGTTGACTTTTTCAAACCATAGTGATAAAATTATCTAAATCGTTGACGCAGAAGGCAACGCTTATAACGTGAATCAGAGAGTTTCCGTCATTGGCTGAAAGCGGAAATATCACCGAAGCCGTTGTTACCACTGCTGAGAGCCGCCGAAACAAGGTGTGCCGTTTGCCGCGTTAAGGCGTTGAGTGGCGGGTGACCGCAAACCGGGTGGAACCGTGGAGTAGATTATGCTTCATCCCAGTGTATGGGGTGGAGCTTTATTTTTTTGGAGGTAAATTTATGATTAATGTAACATTAAAAGGCGGAGTTGTTAAGGAATATGCCGAAGGCACCACAGCTCTTGAGGTAACAAAGAGCCTTGGTATGGGTCTTTATAAGGCTGCATGTATCTGCAAAATCAACGGAGTTTATTGCGATTTGAGAACTCCTCTCACTGAGGATTGTTCACTTGAGATTCTTTCTTTTGAGGAGGATGAGGAGGCTCAGCGTTGCTTTCGCCACACTGCCTCACACGTTCTTGCGCAAGCTGTTAAAAGGCTGTTCCCGCAAGCGAAACTGGCCATTGGCCCTGCTATTGACGGCGGATTTTATTACGACTTTGATGTTGAAAAAGCTTTCACAGCCGACGACCTCGACGCAATCGCAGCAGAAATGAAAAAAATCGTAAAAGAGGCACTTCCTCTTGAACGCTTTGAGCTTGAACCCGAAGAGGCTATTAAACTTATGGAAGAAAGAAACGAGCCCTATAAGGTTGAGCTTATCAAGGAGCACGCAGGCAAGGGTGAAAAGATTTCATTCTTCCGTCAGGGTGAGTTTGAAGAGCTTTGCGCAGGTCCCCATATTCCCGATACAGGCAGAATCAAGGCTTTCAAAATCACATCCTGCACAGGCGCCTACTGGCGCGGCGACTCAACAAAGAAAATGCTTCAGAGAATTTATGCAACTGCCTTCACAAAGCAGAGCGTAATGGAAGAGCATCTTGCCGCCCTTGAAGAGGCAAAGAAGCGCGATCATAACAAGCTTGGTCGTGAGCTTGAGCTTTTCACAACTGTTGACTCAATCGGTCAGGGTCTTCCCATTCTTCTTCCCAAGGGAACATTCATTGTTCAGACTCTTCAGCGCTTTGTTGAAGATGAAGAAGCAAGAAGGGGTTGGGTACGTACCAAAACTCCTCTTATGGCTAAGAGCGACCTTTACAAAATTTCCGGCCACTGGGACCATTACAAAGACGGTATGTTCGTAATGGGTGAGGAAGAGAAGGACGACGAGGTTTTTGCACTCCGTCCCATGACTTGTCCCTTCCAGTATCAGGCATATCTCAACCGCTCAAGGTCTTACCGTGACCTTCCCATGAGACTTGCCGAAACATCAACTCTTTTCAGAAATGAATCATCAGGCGAAATGCACGGCCTTATCCGTGTCCGTCAGTTCACAATTTCCGAAGGTCACCTTATGTGCCTCCCCGAGCAGCTTGCAGACGAATTCAAGAGCTGCCTCGACCTTTGTATCTTTATGCTCAAAACCCTCGGTCTTTATGAGGATGTAAGCTATCGCTTCTCACAGTGGGATCCTGCCGACACAGAAAAATATATCGGCACTCCCGAGCAGTGGGATGAGGCTCAGGGCGTGATGAAAGAAATTCTTGACGACATCGGTCTTGATTACAAAATCGGCATCGGTGAAGCCGCATTCTACGGTCCTAAGCTTGATATTCAGATTAAGAACGTTTACGGTAAGGAAGACACCCTTATCACAATTCAGATTGACCAGATGCTTGCCGAAAAGTTCGGTATGGAATACGTTGCAAGCGACGGAACAAAGAAAAACCCCTATATCATCCACAGAACTTCAATCGGCTGCTACGAAAGAACACTTGCTTTGCTTATTGAAAAATATGCAGGTGCATTCCCCGTATGGCTTGCTCCCGTTCAGGTCAAGCTTCTTCCCATTGCCGACAGACATCACGACTATGCCTACGAAATTGCTGCAAAGCTTGAAAAAGCAGGCATCCGTTGCGAGGTTGACACAAGAAGTGAAAAAACAGGCTATAAAATCCGTGAAGCCCAGCTTGAAAAGGTTCCTTATATGCTCCTTATGGGTGACAAGGATATTGAAGCAGGCTCAGTTTCAGTGCGTAAACGCGGTGAGGGTGACATCGGCGCAGTGAGCGTTGACGAATTCCTCAAAACAATCCTCGAAGACGTTGAAACAAAAGTTATCTGGTAAAATAGTGAAGGCATCTCCTCGGAGGTGCCTTTGGTTTCAGGTGATGGAATGCAAAAAGCAATAATAATCGGTTGCCCGGGGTCGGGGAAAACAACATTTGCCGAAAAGCTGAATAAAATTACGGGCATCATGCTGTATCATCTTGACGCAATCTGGCATAAGCCTGATAAAACCCATATTCCGAGAGAGGAATTTGACCAAAGAATAACAGAGATATTTGACACCCCGCAATGGATAATTGACGGTAATTACAGCCGCACAATCGAAATGCGCATCAAAGAATGCGACACGGTTTTTCTCTTTGATTTGCCTGCGGAGGTGTGTCTGCAGGGCGCTACGGAACGAATCGGCAAGGGTCGTTACGATCTGCCGTGGCTTGAAACGGAGCTTGACCCGGAATTTGAAGCTTTTATAAAATCCTTTGCCGAAACCTCCCTGCCTCAAATATATGAACTCCTTGAGAAATATAAGGATGAAAAAGAAATAATTGTTTTCAAATCAAGGCAAGAGGCAGATGAATATATTGAAAAAACTGGTGATAAGTAATGACTTTTGAAGAAAAAAAGAGCTTGCGAAAGCCTACCTTGGCAAAACAGTAAAAATCAGCATTGACAGACCTTTGGGCTTTGTTCATCAAAAAGGAAAATATGAGCTTGCATATCCCGTAAATTATGGCTTTGTTCCCGGTGTAATTGGTGGAGACGGTGAAGAGCTTGATGTGTATCTTTTAGGTGGTGACTATTCTGTTGATGAATATGAGTGTGAAATTATTGCTGTTGCTCACAGGCGCAATGATTCGGAAGATAAGCTTATTGGTGCACCAATCGGTGTTCGCTTTTCAAAGGAAAAGATTGAATCTGCAATTCGCTTTCAAGAGCAATATTTTGATACTGAGGTGGAGATTTTGTAATATGAACAGATATTTAAAAAAACTCAATCGTATAGAATTTGTTGTTACCACGGCGTGTACAGGTAAATGCAAGCATTGCTCTCAGGGTGAGCATAATTATACCGATAGACTTGATGAATCGGTGGCGGCAGATGCAGTGCGTAAAATTGCAAAAGAATATAAAATTAAATCTGTTATGACTTTTGGTGGGGAGCCGTTGCTGTGTCCTGAAACCGTTTATGCAATACATAAAGCGGCAAATGAAATGGGTATCCCTCAAAGGCAGCTTATAACTAATGGCTATTTCAGTAAAGATTTCATCAAAATTCGGCAAGTTGCAAAGCAGTTGAATGACAGCGGTGTTAACGAAATTCTGATTTCGGTTGATGCGTTTCATCAGGAAACAATTCCGCTTGAATACGTTTTAGCATTTGCTAAAGCTGTTAATGTGGAAGGAGTTAAAATCAAGGCTCATCCTGCCTGGGTTGGCGGTGCTGAAAATGACAATCCGTACAACCGAAAAACAAAAGAGCTTTTGGCTGTGTTTAATCAAGCGGGATTTGAAGCAGGAGAGGGTAATATAGTGTTTCCGAGTGGTAATGCGCTGAAATATCTGAGTGAATATTTTGATTTGAGCAAGGATATAAAAAATCCCTACGAAGAAAACCCCGCAGATATTCGTGCAATTTGTTTCAGCGCCAACGGAGATATTCTCGGTGATAATATTTACCGCAAAGATATTCTGAAAATCCTTTCGCAGTATTCGCCCGAAACATAGGAAGTTGATTTTTTTTGTTGTTTATGGTAAAATTTCAGCAAGGAGGAGTTTTTATGAAAAAGATTTTATCCGTATTTTTGTGTATTGTTTTAATCATCACAGCAACTGTTCCGGCTTTTGCTGTTGAAGAAAAATATCCTTTTATTTACGTCCACGGCATGGGTGCCTGGGGTGAGGGTAATCCTGTTGAAAACATTGTTCCTAACTGGTGTGATGCCGACGGAAACGACATTATCCCCATGCTCAATGAAAGAGGTTACGAGGTTTATAACCCTGCTGTGGGTACTCTCAGCAGTGCGTGGGACAGAGCCTGTGAGCTTTATGCCGCTTTGACGGGAACGGTCACTGACTATGGTGAAGCTCATTCGACCGAGGCAGGTCACAGCCGCTACGGCAGAGATTACACAGGCAATCCTGTCATGGGTGAGCCGTGGGATTCGGAAAGCCCGCTTAATTTTGTAGGTCACAGCTTTGGCGGTGAAACGGTGAGAATGCTGGCTTCACTTCTTGCTTACGGTGACGAGAGTGAAAGAGAAGCCTCAGGTGATGATTGCTCACCGCTTTTCAAGGGCGGACACAATAACGCCGTTCACGCGGTTATTACTCTTTCGTCACCTCATAACGGTTCTCAGGTTGCCAACACAATTTATGACCCGACCTGGCCCGTTGTGCTTATTGTTGCGATGATGAATCTGCTTGGTGCAGTCAACAGAATAGTGCCTGTCTATGAGCCTATGCTGGAGCAGTGGAAAATCTCGGGTGAGGGTATGGAAATCAATCCGGCTACATGGATGAAGGTGGCTCAAAGTAAGGATAACTGCGGCTACGAGCTCACACTCCGCGGTGCGGCAGAGCTAAATGAAAAGATTGAAATAAATCCCGACGCCTATTATTATTCTTATACATCTCTTTGCTCCGGCACCCCTGAGTTTGAAGGAGTTAAGCCTGATTTCAGCATTTTTCTTTTTGAATATTCGTGTAATGATATTTTAGGCTCCGAGGGTGAAATCATTGACGGTGTTGAAATGACGGACGGCTGGATTGCCAACGACGGAATTGTGCCGTTGGTGAGTGCACTTCATCCTTTTGGTGACCCTAATGTAAGCTTTGAGGATGCTGAAAAAATCGAAAAAGGTATCTGGCATGTTATGCCCACTCTTGTCGGCACCGACCATTACGATTTCAGCCGCGGAACCGACATTGAAGGTGGCTATATAGAGTTTTATATGACTATGATGGATATGGTGAATTCTAACGGAGGAAAATAAATTATGAAAATATTCAAAAAAGTTGCTCTGACTTTTCTTTGTCTGATTCTTGTTCTTGTTGTCGGTGCTGCTGCGGGTGTGAGTTTTTATTATCCTGCCTACCGCGAAAACAAAGAGGTTGTCGGAATTGAGATAGAGAATACTGATGAAATCACAATGATGAGCTGCAATCTCCGTTGCCTTACTCCCATTGATTTTGGTAAAAAGAGCTGGTTTTACAGAGCGGAGCTTGTAATGGAGGGCATTGAAAACAACGCTCCCGGAATTATCGGTTTTCAGGAAGCAACAAAATGGCAGTATCAGTATCTTGTGGATTGCCTCAAGGGTTACGATTCTGTTATAACTTACCGTGATGATTCGTTTAATTCCGAGGGTTGTCCCATTTTTTATAATACCCAGCTCTATTCTCTTGTGGACAAAGGTTCCTTCTGGCTTTCGGAAACTCCCGAAGAAATGAGCAAGGACTGGGGTGCGGCTTGTTACAGAATCTGCAGCTACGTTATTCTTGCCGAAAAATCAACCGAAAAGCAATTTGTTGTTTTTAACACTCACCTTGACCATATCAGCGATGAAGCAAGAATCAAGGGCGTAGCTGTTATTCTTGATAAAATCAGGCAGTTCGGCTCGTGTCCCAGCGTGATTATGGGTGATTTCAACGCTGAAGAAGATTCGGAAACATACATCAATGTAACAAAGGATTTTCTTGATGCACGCTATGAAACCGAGAAAACTGATTTTTCAAAAACATATCAGGATTGGGGCGCAACCGGCAAACAGCTTGACTATTTTATGATTTCAAAAACGGGCTTTGAGGTTGTGGAATATGATGTTGTAACGGAGCTTTATGACGGAGTTTATTCTGCTGACCATTTCCCCATTGTGCTTAAAGCAAAGCTTGGATAAAGCTTTAAGGTCTGTCTCTTTGTGAGGCAGACTTTTTGCATATGTGGGTCGGGGTGAATAATATTATAGATATTGGTCTTATTTTTGAAAAATCGGTTGACCTCAGGACGAATTTATTATAAAATAAAATGATTAAAAAAATAAATTGAGGTGATGACGGCTGGATAACAAGAAAAAACGAATTATCAAACGAAATCTTCTGAATATTGCCGCCATTATCTTTCTGATAATCGACATTGCTCTTGTGGTGCTGTTGATTGCTTCAACCAACGAGCAGGTGCAGTATTGGTGGCAGACGTATCAGTCATATCTCGATATTGTTCAGCAACGGGTTGAAAATATGGGCAGTGAAGCCTACCTGATTTTTACGCTGATGTTTTTGTTTGCGTTCAAGGCTTTTATTCCCATATATCCCATTTCCATTGTCTGCGCGGCAACGGGTGTTGTTTTTCCGTTTTATTTTGCGTTGCCTGTCAACATTATCGGAATGGGGCTTCATTTCACCCTCAAATATTGGTGGGGCAAACGCATAGGTCCGGGGGGAGTCAATGCTATCCTGAAGCGTAACGACACCCTGAGAATCCTGATGAAGCACGATGGCGGGGGCAACCCGTGGTTGCTTGTGATTTTCAGGCTTTTACCGGGATTTCCCATAAACACAATAAGTAAGCTCTACGGCTCAATGGGCTTCGATTTCTGGAAATTCCTCGGGCTGTCTGTTGCGGGTAATCTGCCTTTGCTGATTTCATACACGGTAGTCGGCCGCCATGTATACAATCCCTTTTCGGCGGGATTTCTGGTTCCCCTTATTATCATCGCATCGTTATCATCTGCCACGTTTTATCTTGCAGGTGTGATTCTTTACTACAAAAAGAAAAAGAGGAGAAAGAAAAATGTCAGACATCAAAACATTGAAAAACAGTCTTATTAACAGCGGGCTTGACGAAGCCTTGCTTAAAGTATATACCCCCGATTCTCTTGAATTCCAGAAGGAAAGACATCTGAAGGTTTTTGACACCTTTGAAGAGCTTTATGCAGACACTCAGGATGTTGCAATGTTCAGTGCACCCGGCAGAACAGAAGTAGGCGGTAACCATACCGACCATAACCACGGCAAGGTTCTTGCTGCCGCAATCAACCTTGACACAATTTCTCTCGCCGGTAAAAGGGATGATATGATGATTTGCGAAAAATCGGCAAACCATCCGATGAATGAGGTTGATATTTCCGATCTTTCTGTTCGCCCTGAGGAGTTTGGTAAATCTGCTGCACTTATCCGCGGTATGTGTGCCGGCTTTAAAGAATACGGCTATGAAATCGGCGGCTTCAATGCCACAGGTGTAACTCAGGTGCTTTCAGGCTCAGGTCTTTCCTCATCTGCCGCTTTTGAAGTGCTTATTGGTGCAATTCTTAACGGACTTTATAACGACAACAAGGTTTCTGCTGTTGACATTGCCAAAATTGCACAGTATGCAGAAAATAAATATTTCAACAAACCCAGCGGACTTATGGATCAGATGGCAAGCTCCGTAGGTGGTTTTATTTCAATTGATTTTGAAGACACTAAAAATCCCGTTATTACCAAAATTGACTTTGATTTCGGTGCAACAGGCCACTCACTTTGCATTGTTGACACAAAGGGCAGTCACGCTGACCTTACAGATGAGTATGCTGCGGTTCGCGGTGAAATGGAAGCTGCTGCAGCTTGCTTCGGCAAAAATGTTCTTCGTGAGGTTGACGAAAACGAATTTTATAAGAATATTACCCTCGTTCGTGAAAAAGCTAATGACAGAGCCGTTCTTCGTGCAACACATTTTTACAACGAGAACCGTAGAGTAGAAGAGCTCAAAGCCGCTCTTTCAAAGGGTGATTTTGATGCCTTCAAGGCAGTTATCACCGAAAGCGGACATTCATCATTTATGTTTAATCAGAACGTGTTTGCCGCTTGTCAGACGGCAACCCAGCCTGTTTCTGTTGCACTTTCAATCTGTGAAAGAGTGCTTAAGGGCAAGGGCGCGTGGCGTGTTCACGGTGGCGGATTTGCAGGCACTATTCAGGCTTTTGTTCCTGACTGTGCTCTTGAAGAGTTCAAGGCAGCTATGCAGGCTGTTTTTGGTGACGACGCTTGCTACATCCTCAAAATCCGTAACTACGGCGGAATAGAACTTTATTGATACATAACAACACCGCCAACCTCGGCGGTGGTTTGTTTTAGAAGGTATATTTATGAATATAAAAGAAACTTTAATTGAATTGGCCAAAGCGTCTTCTGCTCCGGGTCAGGAATATTCCGTGGCACCCGTTGTCAAAAACAAGCTTTCGGAATATATGACCGTTTCTGCCGATAATCTCGGGAATGTAGTGGGTCACAAAGATGGTGCCCGCAAGCATTTTTTACTCGATGCTCACCTTGACTCAATCGGTATGATTGTTACCGCGGTGGAAGAAAACGGCTTTTTGCGTGTGGATAAATGCGGCGGTATTGATATCCGCACAATTGCTGCTCAGGATGTTATCGTTCACGGCAGGGAGGATTTGTTTGGCGTTGTCACATCCGTTCCTCCTCATCTGGCAACAGGTGACGGCAAAAAAGCTGCAGGTTTTGATGAAATTATGATTGACACGGGAATTGACGGAGATAGGATTTTTTCTCTTGTTTCTCCCGGTGACCGTATTACCTTCAAGGCTCAGTATAACGAAATGGCAAACGACACCTTGTCAGGCGCATATTTTGACAACAAGGCGGGTGTCTGTGCCGTGCTGCGTTGCCTTGAAATTCTTGAAGAAAATAATTGCCAAAATGAAATCACAGTGCTTTTCTCTGCTCAGGAGGAGGCAGGCCTTGTGGGCGCAACGGCAGGCGGATTCAATTGTGATGCTGATGAATGCATCTGCGTTGATGTGAGCTTTGCCAAAACAAATGCAACTCCCAAAAGCATTACCGCAAGCCTAGGTGAGGGCACGATGATCGGCTTTGCTCCTGTTCTCAATTATGAAATGAGCCGTAAGCTTGAAGCTCTTGCCAAGGAGAACAATATCCCTTATCAGCTTGAAATCATGTCATCCTCAACAGGTACCAATGCCGATGTTATTGCAGTTTCTGCAAAGGGTAAAAAGACAGCATTGCTGTCCTTCCCGCTCAAAAATATGCACACAGCCGTTGAAGTGATTGACCCTGTTGATATCGAAGCAACAGCGCAGCTTATGGCAAAATATATTCTCACTTGCGGAGGTGTTGACAATGCTTGAACTGATTAAAAATCTTTGCTTGCTCGACGGCACCTCAGGCAGAGAGGCCGAAGTGAGAAATTATATAATCAACGAAATTAAGGCTTATGCAACCGACATAACCGTTGACCCTCTGGGAAATCTTATCGTGTTCAAAAAAGGCGCAAAGAAAGCCGAAAAAAAGGTGCTTCTTGATGCTCATATGGATGAGGTCGGTTTTGTAATCACTTCAATTAATTCTGACGGTTCACTCAATTTTGAGTGTGTGGGCGGGATAAGTACATCCGTTATGCTCGGCAGACCTGTTACCGTTGGTGAAAATAAGGTTAATGGCGTTATCGGTGTTGTGCCGGTGCATCTTCTCTCTGCCGACAAAAAGGCGGAGCTTCCCGATGTGAAAGGTCTTGTAATTGACATTGGTGCAAGGTCAGAGGAGGAAGCTGAGGCACTCGTTAAGGCGGGGGATATGGCTTGCTTTAAATCAGAATTTGTCACCTATGGTGACGGATATATCAAAAGCAAGGCTCTTGATGACCGCGCAGGCTGTGCAATTCTCATTGATATGATAAAATCCGATTTGCCCGTGGATTTATATTTCAGCTTTTCCGTTGGTGAAGAGGTTGGTGTGGGTATGGCTGGTACGGCTGTGCACACAGTCAAGCCTGATTATGCAATTGTGGTCGAAACCACAACTGCCGCAGATCTGTCAGGGGTTGAAGCGCACAAAACCGTGTGTCATCTCGGCAACGGCGGGGTTGTTTCGTTTATGGACAGACGAACTGTTTATGACAAACAGCTTTTTGACCGTGCATTTGAGCTCGCAAAAGAAAAGAACATTGCTTTGCAGACAAAATCCTTGGTGGCGGGGGGCAACAATGCAGGCATAATTCATACCTCCGCAGGTGGAGTTAAAACTCTTGCGGTGTCGCTTCCTTGCCGTTATCTGCATTCTCCGTCTTGCGTAATCAAGGCAAGTGATGTTGAAGAAACAAAGAAAATCATCCTCGCTCTTTCGGAGGATTTTGCCAATGATTAAGTTTATTGATTGTGATAAATATTCCCTTGAAGAGGTTTGTTCTAAGGACGTTTTCGGCACAAGAATACTTGCTTATTTCAACACTTATTCTTACTCATTTGATTTTATGCGTTTCTGGGTGCAGCTTGATGAACACGAAAACCCTGTCGGCGCAATCAGCCTTATTGACGGCAGTATGACTTTAACCTGCGATGAAAATGCAGATTTTGAGGAGCTTTCGGCTTTTATTAAGATGATTGGTTTTTCTTCCTTGCAATGTGACCGCAAGGTTATGGAAAAGCTTGAAATCAAAGAGGATTTGTGGGGTTATGTTGTAAGATACAACAATGTAACCGACAGGTCAGCATATAAGCTGACCCTTTGTGAAAATGTGGATTACAGCGATGTGTATAAGCTCATCAAGGGTGCGGATTTGCTTGGCGTTGGTGAATATCTGCCCTGGCTTTCAGATGTTACCCACCGAGTAAAAAAAGGCACGGCAAAGGCTGCCCTTGCTGTTGAAAACGGTGAATCTGCCGCCTGCGCAATGAAGCTTTTTGTTACAGATGATGCCGTGCTCCTCGGCGCAGTAGCAACTGACAAAAACCACCGTGGCAAGGGTCTGGGCGGGGGATTGGTAACCCTCCTTGGCAATGAAAGTTTGGAGGAAGGCAAGCGGACAGAGCTTTTATGTAAGCACGATTCCATAGTGGATTTTTACCGTTCCATCGGCTTCACCGTTGTTGGTGAATGGGCGATAGCAAATCAGGAGGACATATGAAAAAAACATTTTTTGAAATAGATGAAAGAATACAGAAAGCGGCAGACCTTGCAATGGAAAAGGTTGCCGACAAATTCAAAGAACTTGAAGAAATCAGTGAATACAACCAGCAGAAGGTACTTTCTGCATTTATTAAAAATCAGGTGAGTGAAACTATGTTCACCGGCACAACGGGCTACGGCTATGGTGACAGAGGCCGTGAGGTGCTTGACAGTGTTTTTGCCGACATTGTAGGTGCTGAGGATGCTCTTGTGCGTCACAATTTCACCTGTGGCACTCATACCCTTGCTGTTGCCCTTTTCGGTGTGTTGAGAATGGGTGACACAATGCTCTGCGTAACAGGAACACCTTATGACACAATCCATTCCGTTATCGGCATCAATGGTAAGGGTGACGGTTCTCTTGCTGATTTTGGGGTAAAATATAAGCAGGTGGATCTCAAAAACCAAAAGCCTGATATTCCTGCTATTGTTGATGCTCTTGATGACAGCATCACAATGGTCTATATTCAGCGCTCACGCGGCTACGATATGCGTCCAAGCCTTTCCTGCGAAGAGATCAAAGAAATTGTCGATGCGGTCAAGGCTCATTCCGATGCAATTGTAATGGTCGACAACTGTTACGGTGAGTTTGTGCAGGAGTTTGAACCCATTGAAATGGGTGCAGATCTGATCGCGGGCTCTCTCATTAAAAACGCAGGTGGCGGAATTGCCAAAACAGGCGGCTACATAGCCGGCCGTGCCGATTTGGTTGAAAAATGCTCATACCGTCTCACAACTCCCGGCATCGGTAAGGAGGTCGGCGCAACCCTTGACCAGAACAGAGATTTGTTCCTTGGAATTTTTTCTGCTCCAAGAGTTGTTACCGAAGCACTCAAAGCTATGGTTTTTGCGGCTGCTTTGCTTGAACAGTTCGGATTTGAAACAACACCCTCAAGCGAAGATAAGCGCTGTGATATTGTGCAGACCGTTAAGCTCAACACAGCCGACAATCTTGTTGCCTTCTGTCAGGGCTTGCAGAAGGGAACGCCTATCGACTCTTTCGTATTGCCTGAGCCCTGGGATATGCCGGGTTATGACGACCCTGTTATTATGTCGTCGGGTGCATTCACATCAGGCTCCACAATCGAGCTTTCGGCCGACGGTCCGTTGCGTGCGCCTTATGCAGCCTGGATGCAGGGCGGCATCAGCTTTTACAGCGCGAAAATGAGCATTATGCTTGCAGTTAACGAACTGATTAAAAAAGGACTGATATAATGTCTTACAATGGAATAACAGCGGAGGCTATGTGGCTTCTGGCTCAGAATAAATTTGAAAACAGCCAGCTTTTTTATGAAGAACACAAGGAAGAAATCAAATCAGGTGTAACAATTCCTTTGCGACAGATTGCAGGGGAGCTGTCACCGATGATGTATGAAATTGACGAAATGATGAACCTTGACCCTGTGCGAATGGTGTCAAGAGTGCGCCGTGACACAAGATTTTCCAAAAACAAAAACCTCTACCGCGATAACCTGTGGATTATGTTTATGCGCCCCAAGCGTGAGTGGCAGTTTCACCCTTGTATGTGGTTTGAGGTCAGTCAGGAGTGTATTTCTTATGGCATCGGTCATTATGACACACCCCCTGCTATGATGGAAATTTACCGTAAGCATCTGATAAAATATGAGCAGGATTTTTTGGAAGCGGTTGAAAGCATCCGAAAAACCGGCGCTCAGTTTTCTGCGGTTGCCTACAAAAAGCCCAAGGGCGGCAATCCGTCTCCCGGTGTTTTGCCGTATTACAATGTTAAAAGAATGTGTTTTGTAAAATACAGAAACGATTTTGAAGCTCTTGAAACTGATGACATTATCACTCAGCTTCAGGAGGAATACAAGGCGTTTGCGCCGATGTATAACTTCCTTCTGAGGGTGTCTGATGAATATGTGAGCGGGGGATTGGAATGAGCTATTCTTCATTAAAAAGCGGAACAGATATCCGTGGCTTTGCCGCTGACGGATTTGAAAATGAGCCGCTGTTTTTAAGTGACGAAAGGGTAGAAAAAATAGCCCTTGGATTTATAAACTTTCTCTGCGATAAAACAGGCAAAGCGGCTGACTCACTTTCAGTTTGCGTCGGCCACGATTCCCGTGTTTCTGCCCCAAGAATCAAAGCGGCACTTCTCCGCGCGTTTTCTTCAAAGGGAGTAATGGTGTATGACTGCTCACTTGCATCAACCCCTGCAATGTTTATGGCTGTTCTTGCTTTAAACTGCGACGGCTCTGTGCAGATTACCGCAAGCCATCATCCGTGGGAAAGAAACGGTCTCAAATTCTTCACTCCTGACGGAGGGCTTGAAGGTAGTGATATTTCTCGGATTCTTACAACAGCCGAAGCTTTAAATACCGAAAATCTTACCCTTGATAAAAGCAGAATTAAGCCTGTTGATTATATGGCCACTTATGCCGAAAAGCTTTGTGAAATAATCAAAAAAGGCGTAAATGCCGAGGATTATCACAAGCCTCTTGCGGGATATAAATTTATTGTGGATGCAGGCAACGGTGTTGGCGGCTTTTATGCAAAAAATGTTCTTGCGACCCTTGGCGCAGATATAACAGGCAGTCAGTTTCTTGAACCTGACGGTATGTTTCCTAACCATATTCCCAATCCCGAAAACCAAAAGGCTATGGAAAGCGTCAAATCAGCAACGGTTAAAAGCGGTGCGGATTTAGGTGTTATTTTTGACACCGATGTTGACCGCGCAGGATGTGTTGATAAAAACGGTGAAGAGATCAACCGCAACAACCTCGTGGCTCTTGCTTCTGCGGTTGCTCTTGAAGGTGCGCAGGGCGGTGTAATTGTTACTGACTCTGTCACCTCCGACGGAATACCGCAGTTTATAAAATCACTTGGTGGTGAGCATTACCGTTATAAAAGGGGATACCGTAATGTTATTAACAAGCAGATTGAGCTGAACAATCAAGGTGAATTCTGCCCCCTTGCTATTGAAACATCGGGTCACGCCGCATTCAAAGAGAATTATTATCTCGACGACGGTGCATACCTTGTAACTAAGATAATTATCTATCTTGCCAAAAACGGTTCCGATGCGATTCAAAATGTGCTCGGCACTCTTGCTCAGCCCAAAGAAGCCGAAGAATTGCGCTTTGCTATCACTTGTGATGATTTCAAGGCTTACGGTGACGAAGTGATTAGAAATTTTGTTGAATATTTTGGCAACAAAGATGGGTGGCAAATTGCTGATGATAACCATGACGGAATCAGAATTTCTGCCGACAAAGAAAACGGGGACGGTTGGATACTGCTCAGACTCAGCGTTCACGACCCGGTTATGCCCCTTAATGCGGAAAGCAACTCTCAGGGCGGAGTGGAAATGATGCTTAAGGAGTTTTATAATTTCGCAAAAGAACAAAAAAGGCTTGATTTGAACACGCTTGAAAAATTTTTAAAATAATTTCAAAAAAAGACTTGCTTTTTTGATTTGGTTGTGTTATTATATAACGCGTTCCGGGTGTGGCGCAGCTGGTAGCGCGCTTGACTGGGGGTCAAGAGGCCGTGAGTTCAAGTCTCGCCACTCGGACCATATTGAGTATTCATAAGGGATTTGACCTGTGAATACTCAATTTTTTTGCTTAAAATAGAGTTTTGTATTTAATTTAATGGTTTTTATGTATCGTCGCATT
>JAZQYU010000068.1:0-6086 GCA_045633685.1 Acutalibacteraceae bacterium
ATTACGAGAATTTCGCTTTCTGCACCTGCATCGTTTACAGCCTTTGCAGAATCGAATTCACAGTTAGTGCCTGGGAATACAGGAATTAAAACCTTTGGCTTTGCAACCTTGATATTAGCGCCGAAGCGTGTTTCTGTATTATAAGAAATTGTTTCTGGCTTTTCGTTATTGTATGCGATATTGCATGAGAATACGCTTTCAAGCTTGTTTTCGTAAGCATCGTTAACCTTACAAGCACAAACCTTCTTGTCGCCATAAACAAATTCTGCTTCTTCGGTTGTATAACCTAAAGTTGTACCAATATCGCATGTGCAATCAAGCTCAATGATAAATGAGCCGTAGTTATAGCCGAAGATATCGTTGAGAGATAACTCTTCGTTAAACTTAAATCCGTAGCCGTTACCCATTGCCATCTTGCAAATTGCTTCTGCAACACCACCGATTGTAGGTGTGTAGATTGCAAGAGCCTTGCCTCTTCTTACAATGCCTGCAACCTTGTCAAATACTTCAAGGAGTGAATCAACCTTAGGAAGGTTATTTTCATCATATTCAGGCTTTAAGAGTACAACCTTGCTTCCTGCCTTCTTAAATTCAGGAGATGTGATAACATCAATCTTTTCTGTTGTTACTGCAAATGAGATAAGTGTTGGTGGAACATCGAGCTTTTCAAATGAGCCGCTCATCGAGTCCTTACCACCGATTGAGCCGATGCCGAGATCCTTTTGAGCCTTGAATGCACCAAGTAATGCAGACATTGGCTTACCCCAACGAGTTGCATCCTTAGTTGGCTTTTCAAAATACTCTTGGAATGTTAAATAAACATCCTCAAATTTTGCACCTGTTGCAATAAGCTTAGCAACTGATTCAACAACTGCAAGATATGCGCCGTGGAATGGGCTCTTTTCTGAGATAAATGGGTTATAGCCCCAAGACATAAGTGAGCAATCGTTTGTGTGTCCCTTTTCGCAAGAGATTTTGTGTACCATTGCTTGAATTGGAGTTCTTTGATTCTTACCGCCGAATGGCATAAGAACTGTGCCTGCACCGATTGTGGAGTCAAAACGCTCGCTAAGACCTCTCTTTGAGCATACATTAAGGTCGCTCATTAAGTCAACAAGACCGCTTTCAAAATCAGCAGGGATTTCCTTTGAATAGTCCTTAACAGGATTACATTCAATATTGATATGCTTTTCAGCACCGTTTGAATTTAAGAATTCACGGCTTAAATCAACAATTGTTTTGCCGTTCCATGTCATTCTGAGTCTTGGCTCAGCAGTGATTTTAGCTACAACTGTTGCTTCAAGGTTTTCTTGGTTTGCAAGAGCCATAAAGCGCTCAACATTTTCCTTTTCAATTACAACAGCCATTCTCTCTTGTGATTCACTAATTGCAAGTTCAGTGCCATCAAGACCGTCATACTTCTTTGGAACTGCGTTAAGGTCAATTAAAAGTCCGTCTGCAAGCTCACCGATAGCAACGGAAACACCGCCTGCACCGAAGTCGTTACAACGCTTAATCATACGGCATGCTTCATAGTTTCTGAATAATCTTTGAAGCTTTCTTTCCTCAGGAGCATTACCCTTTTGAACCTCGGCTCCACAGCTTTCAAGGGATTCAACTGTGTGAGACTTTGATGAGCCTGTTGCACCGCCACAACCGTCACGACCTGTGCGTCCGCCGAGAAGAATAACAATGTCACCTTCTTCAGGGCGCTCACGGCGAACATTTTCAGAGGGAGCAGCAGCGATAACTGCGCCGATTTCCATTCTCTTGGCTGTGTAGCCGTGGTGATAAAGCTCGTCTACCTGACCTGTTGCAAGACCGATCTGGTTACCGTATGAGCTGTAGCCTGCTGCAGCAGTTGTAACAATCTTTCTCTGGGGGAGCTTACCCTGAATTGTTTCGCTTACGGGCTTCAAGGGGTCAGCCGCGCCTGTAACACGCATAGCTGCATAAACATAAGAACGGCCTGAAAGGGGATCGCGGATAGCACCGCCGATGCAGGTTGCTGCACCGCCGAAGGGCTCAATTTCAGTGGGGTGGTTGTGGGTTTCGTTTTTGAAGAGGAGAAGCCATTCTTCTTTTTCACCCTCAACGTCAATATAAATCTTAACTGTGCAGGCGTTGATTTCTTCACTTTCATCAAGGTGAGGAATTTTGCCGTTTTTGTTGAGATATTTTGTTGCGATAGTTGCAATGTCCATAAGATTCATGGGCTTTGTTCTGCCGAGAATATTTCTTGTTGCAACGTATTCGTCAAATGCTGCCTGAAGAGTGGGATCTTCAAACTTTGCGCTGTCAATTGTTGTGAGGAAAGTTGTGTGACGGCAGTGGTCTGACCAGTAAGTGTCAATCATTCTGATTTCTGTGATTGTGGGGTCACGGTCTTCAGTTCTGAAATACTGCTGGCAGAATTTGATGTCGTCAAGGTCCATAGCAAGACCATAGCTTTTAACAAAATCCTTAAGTCCGTCCTCGTCAAGAGCGTTGAATCCGTCAAGAGTCTGAACTGTTGTGGGGATTTCATAATCAACTGCAAGAGTTTCAACTCTGTCAAGTGAAGCTTCGCGGCTTTCAACAGGGTTGATAACATATTTTTTAAGCGCATCAATGCCTTCGTCAGAAACATTGCCGTAAACCATATAGATTCTGGCTGTTCTTACGAGGGGACGATCACCCTTAGAGATAATCTGAATGCACTGTGAAGCTGAGTCTGCGCGCTGGTCAAACTGACCGGGGAGATATTCAACAGCAAACACCTTGCAATCATCTTTTTCACCGATATGGTCATACAAATTATCAAGCTGAGGCTCCGAAAAAACAGTTTTTTTGCACTGTTCAAAAAGCTCTGCGTCAATGTTTTCAACGTCATATCTGTTGAGAATTCTGATTTTTTCAATGCCGTCAATCATAAGAAGATTTTTAGCATCATTGGTCATATTGTCGGCCTCAATGGTAAGACCCTTTTTCTTTTCAACGTAAACTCTGTAAACCATTTTAAAACCTCCTTAGTTTGTGGCCTTGAGTGCTCTCTGACCGATATCTTTTCTGTAAAAAGCATTGTCAAAGTGAACACCGTCAACTGCCTTGTATGACTTGGCAATAGCTTCTTCAAGGCTGTCTGCCGTTGCTGTAACACCCAACACACGACCGCCGGATGTAACAACCTTGCCGTCCTTAAGTGCTGCGCCTGCAACATAGATGCAAGCATCAACTCCGTCGTCAACTGTGATTTCAAAGCCTTTTTCATACTTTGTGGGATATCCCTCAGAAGCCATAACAACACAGCAGGCGTGCTGATTGCTGAACTTAACCATATCTTCTGTAAGCTCTCCGTCTTCAACGGCCTTCATAATTGTGAAAAGGTCGCTTTCAAGCAAGGGGAGAACAACCTGGGTTTCGGGATCACCGAAGCGGCAGTTATATTCAATAACCTTGGGTCCGTTTTTAGTGAGCATAAGTCCGAAATAAAGGCAACCCTTGAAGCTTCTGCCCTCAGCGTTCATAGCGTTGATTGTGGGCAGGAAGATTTTATCCATACATTCTTTTGCAACATCTTCGGTGTAGTAGGGGTTGGGAGCAACAGTGCCCATACCGCCTGTGTTAAGACCCATATCGTTGTCAAGAGCACGCTTGTGATCCATTGAAGAAATCATAGGAACAACAGTCTTTCCGTCTGTGAAAGAAAGCACGCTGATTTCGGGGCCTTCAAGGAATTCTTCAACAACAACGTTACTGCCGCTTTCACCGAAGATTTTGTCTTCCATCATAGATCTGATGGCGTCAACTGCTTCTTCACGTGTCATCGCAATGATAACACCCTTACCAAGAGCAAGACCGTCCGCCTTGATAACTGTGGGGATGGGGCAGGTTTCTGCATATTTGAGAGCTGATTCCATATCGCTGAAAACTTCATATTCAGCGGTGGGAATGCCGTATTTTTTCATAAGATTTTTTGAAAAAACCTTGCTGCCCTCAATGATAGCCGCATCCTTTGAAGGGCCGAAGCAGGGAACTCCGATTTCACGGAGTGCATCTGCCATACCAAGCACCAGCGGGTCATCAGGTGTAACTACGCAGAAATCAATTGCATTATTTTTTGCAAAATCAACTGCACCCTGAATATCTGTTGCACCGACTGCAACACACTCGGCATCCTGTGCAATACCGCCGTTGCCGGGGAGAGCATAGATTTTTTCGATATCTTTATTTTCTTTAAGCTTTTTGATGATGGCGTGTTCGCGTCCGCCGCCACCGATAACCATAATTTTCATTCTGTTACCTCATTAGTGATTAATGGTGGAAAAGACGCATACCTGTAAACGCCATAACCATACCTTTTTTGTTGCAGGTGTCAATAACAACATCATCTCTGATTGAGCCGCCGGGCTGTGCAACATAAGAAACACCGCTTCTTGAAGCTCTTTCAATGTTATCATCAAAGGGGAAGAATGCATCACTGCCAACGCTTACACCGCTGATGGTTGAAAGATAAGCCTTCTGTTCTTCTCTTGTGAAAGGCTCGGGCTTAACGGTGAAGTAGTTCTGCCATACACCTTCTGCCAATACGTCTTCATCATCGTCTGAAATGTAGATGTCGATAACGTTATCTCTGTCGGGACGCTTGATTGTGGGAAGGAAGGGGAGGCCAAGTACCTTTTCACTCTGGCGAAGATGCCAGATGTCAGCCTTGTTGCCTGCAAGACGTGTGCAGTGAATTCTTGACTGCTGACCTGCGCCAACGCCGATAGCCTGACCGTCAACTGCATAGCAAACTGAGTTTGACTGAGTATATTTAAGAGTGATGAGAGCAATGATAAGGTCTCTCTTGGCGTTTTCGGGGAATTCCTTGTTGTCGGTAACGATGTTTTCAAGAAGCTCGTGGTCGATTCTGAAATTGTTTCTGCCCTGCTGGAAAGTGATACCGAAAACGTCTTTTGTTTCGATTTCTGCAGGAACATAGTCGGGGTCGATTTTTACGATGTTGTAATTGCCGTTTTTCTTAGCCTTGAGAATTTCAAGAGCTTCAGGCTCATAGCCGGGAGCAATAACACCGTCGGAAACCTCTCTTTTAATAAGAAGAGCTGTTGTCACATCGCAAACGTCAGAAAGTGCAATCCAGTCACCGAAGGAAGAAAGTCTGTCGGTGCCTCTTGCTCTTGCATAAGCGCAGGCAAGGGGAGAATCATCAAGACCTTCAACGTCATCAACAAAGCAGGCTTTTTTGAGACTTTCGGGAAGAACTGTGCCGATAGCTGCTGATGTGGGGCTTACGTGCTTGAATGATGCTGCTGCAGGCTGACCGAGAATATCTTTGATTTCTTTAACAAGCTGCCATGAATTGAAAGCATCAAGGAAGTTGATGTAACCGGGTCTGCCGCTGAGGATTTCAATGGGAAGGTCGCTGTCGTCTTTCATAAAAATCTTTGACGGCTTCTGATTGGGGTTACAGCCGTATTTAAGTTCAAAATCTTTCATTTTCAAACTCCTTACGCATTTTTATTGATCATTCTGTTTGTAACTTCACCTGTTTCAAGGTTTGTGTATCTTACATACAGAGAAATTTTGTTCTGTTCGTTAAGATTTTCCCAGATTTCTTTTGTGAATGCATCGATGTCGTCATTCATATAAACTCTTTCGGGCTCACCTGAGAATGTTGGGATGGGGTTGCCGTCGTGGTCATAGGTGTGAATGAAGTGACCGAGACCTGCAATAGGTGAATATTCAAAGCTGAAACGGTTGCAGGCTGTGCCTTCAGGGTCAGCGCTCTTGAGGATGCTCATTCTGTATGAGAAGTCGCCCTCATCAAAAGCGAGAATACCGCTGATTCTGGGTGTGAAGTTGGGTGCGTCAGGCTCAAAGCCTCTTGTTCTGAGTGCTCTGACGAAGCCTTTGCCGTTTTTGAGGAAGTCGCAGATTGTGTTGGTCTGATCACCGTTGGTTACAACGAGCTTGTCGCCAACTTTTCTGATAGGTGAGTAAATAATCAATGAGGGGTCTTCAACCTTTGATTCGTCAAAAGGATAAATAATAACCTCGTCACCTTTTTCAACAAAAACTCTGTTTCTTGAGTTTTCGCTTCTGCC
>JAZQYU010000069.1:0-15275 GCA_045633685.1 Acutalibacteraceae bacterium
GAGCTTTATATTCGCGTCCGAAATCAAGGCTTTGCTTGAGCACCGAGATATAAAAGCGGAAATGGATCTGAACTCCCTTTGTGAAATTATGCTCATCGGTCCCGGCCGCACTCCGGGTAGCGGTGTTTTCAGAGGAATTGAAGAAATCCGTCCTGCTCATTGCGGCACCTTCGGCAAAAACGGGCTGCGTATCCGACCGTATTGGCAGTTAATCAGCCGTGAGCATACCGATAATTTTGAACAAACGGCAGAAACGGTGCGCTTTCTCGTCACCGATTCAATCAAGCGCCAGCTGGTTTCAGATGTTCCCGTGTGCACATTTTTGTCCGGCGGACTTGATTCAAGTCTGATAACCTCGGTTGCCAATTCCGTTTTCAAAAGCAGGGGAGATGTTCTCAGGACCTTTTCTGTTGACTACATTGATAACGAAAAATATTTTAAATCAAGCAAATTCCAGCCAAACAGCGACCCTCATTTTATCGGTGTGATGAGCGAGTATCTGGGCTGTGAACACAACTGGGTATATATCGACACGCCCGAGCTTGTAAACGCTCTTTACACCGCCGTTGATGCCCGAGATTTGCCGGGAATGGCAGATGTTGATGCGTCAATGCTTCTTTTGTGCAAGGCAATCAGAGAAAAGGGCACTGTCGCTCTTTCGGGTGAATGTGCCGATGAAATCTTCGGCGGCTATCCATGGTACCGTGACAAAGAAATCCGCGAAACAGACGGCTTCCCGTGGGCGCAGTCAACTGCATACAGATTTTCGTTCCTGAAAGATGAATTTGCAAGTGAAATCAATCCCGATGAATATGTTTATTCACGCTATAAAAAGACTGTTGATTACACCGACAAATGCTTCCTTAAAGACAAAACGGATATCCGTATGGCAGAGATGCTTCACTTAAATCTCGATTGGTTTATGCAGACTCTCCTTGACCGTAAGGACAGAATGAGTATGTATTCTTCCCTTGAGGTGCGTGTGCCTTTCTGCGATTACAGAATTGTGGAATATCTTTACAGCGTGCCGTGGGAATACAAGGATTATCAGAATTATGAAAAAGGTCTTCTTCGCTACGCAATGCGGGGCATTCTTCCTGATGAAGTTCTGTGGCGCAAGAAAAGTCCTTACCCCAAAACCCATAATCCGAATTATCTCAAAGCCGTCAGCAATATTCTCACCGAAATTATCAACGATTCTTCGTCGCCAATCCTAAATTTTGTCAAAAAAGAAAAGCTTGAAGAATTGTTGCAGGCAAATAACCCTCAGCCCTGGTACGGTCAGCTTATGACAACTCCGCAAACGATAGCATATTTCATTCAGTTTAACTACTGGCTTCAAAAATACAACGTATCTTTCAAATGAAACAAAACTCAATGCACTGCCTTTTATGGTAATGCATTGAGTTTTATGTGTTGTTTAATTGTTTGTTATATAATTCAGAAAGTGTTAAATCTAAAGATTTGAGTTCATCTAATTCGTTTTTACAATAGGACCATCTGAAAGCTTTTTCTGTAAATCCACTTATTTTCAAGCCGAAAAAAATGTTGTAAAGCTCAAGCTCGTCTTTACTGATTTTTACCTTATCAACTATGTTGTTATTTTTAAATTTTGCAATAAATCCAACTGTGCGAAAATTTCTGTTATTACCTAAAACATAATACTCGTTTGTAGCACCGTCATATTCAATGTGAGAAAGAACGGTTCTTTTATCGCATATAAGTTGTGATATTCTCGAAAAATCATCGGTTTTATACACGGAAACAGCAAAAAGAGTGGAGCAATTTTGTCTTTCAATGTTTATAAAGAGCTTGCTGTCGGGGGAAAAACAAAAGCCGTCATCTTGTGCACCGTCGATGTCTGAAAAACGGAATTTCTTAATCAAAGAAAGTGTTTCGAGAGAATAAATTGCCAACATTCCGTCAGTTGACTTAACTATAAACATTTTTTCGTCTGGCGAAAACATAGGTGTATATGCATATTTTATGTCTTGAAATTTTCTGATTTCATTTAAATTTTTATCAAACAAATATACAGTTCCACCTGTAGTGCCAATAGAATATGAGCCGTTTGAAATATATGACCAAAAATTTTTCATAGACATACTTCCTTGATTTTATACCATTTCTCCAACACAAAAATCGCCGTCTACCGCGGTGATTTTTATTTTTTTAATTTCGTTGCAAGGGATTTCTCCTTTTACCTTAACAGGGGTGTAATTCTCCGTGTAGCCCTCGGTAAATCCGTCCTGAGTTCTTGTTTCAAAAAGAACGTTAACCTCCTTGCCGATTTGTGACAAGAGATAATCGTTTCTCACTTTGCTTGTTCTTTTAATCATTTCGCGGCTGCGGCTTTCTTTCACGCTTTTTTCAAGCTGCTTCATCTTTGCCGCTCTTGTGCCCTCGCGTGGTGAATAGGGGAACACGTGCACCTTTTCGAAGCCGACCTTTTCTGCGAATCGGGCAGACTCTTCAAAATCCTCCTCGCTTTCATCGGGGAAGCCCACCATAATGTCTGTGGTGAGTGATGTGTCGCTGAAAGCTGCACGAAGCTTTTGGCAAAGCTCAGCATATTCCTCAGCGGTGTAATGCCTGTTCATTGTTTTCAGCGTCTTGTTGCAGCCGCTCTGGAGTGAAAGATGAAACTGCGGGCAGAACGCTTTTACTTTTGAAAGTCGCTCAATCACTTCGTCCGTAATGTGATCAGGCTCAAGGGAGCCGAGACGGATACGCTTGAAACCGATTTTATCTGCAAGCTCCACCACATCGCACATACTGTCGCCGGTGTCCTTACCGTAGGAAGAAAGGTTGATGCCAACAAGAACAACCTCACAAAAGCCCTTTTCAATAAGTGACTCAAATTCTTCTTTCAGGTCTTCAAGGCTTTTGGAACGTACACGGCCTCTTGAATATGGGATAATACAATATGAACAGAATCTGTCGCAACCGTCTTCAATTTTAACAATAGCTCTTGTTCTGCCCTCAAAGTTCTTGATTTTGCAAGGCACAAAGCCGTCACCTGTTTTGTGTATGTCAATATTAATTACACGCTCGCAATTGATAAGATAATCTTTGACCATATCAAACAGCAGATGGTTGTTTTTGTTGCCAAGAACAATGTCTGCTTCGGTGAGTTTCTCAGCATCCTCGGGGAAAGCCTGAGGCATACATCCCGTCAGCACAACAATGCTCTGTGGATGCGCACGCTTAAAACGGCGAACAGTCTGCCTTGTTTTTCGGTCGCTTTCGCCGGTAACGGTGCAGGAATTCACAACGTATATATCAGCTTCTTCATTATGGCTCACAATTGTGAAGCCGTTAGCTTCGGCTTTTTCACTCAACCAGTTTGTTTCATATTGGTTAACCTTGCAACCAAGGGTATAAAACGCAATTTTCATTGGTATCTCCAAAATCAGTAGGTAATTGTATAATCCTTTTCAAATGTGAAAGCAATAACTCCCGTATGAGTGCCGAAAAGGTTAACAGTCATATTAAGAAGCAGGGGAGTACTGTATCTTATGTGAGTAACATTACCTGTTGCTTTGTTGACTGTTGCAGTGATTTCACAGTCATAATAAGTTGTTGAAAAATCCTCAACAAATGTTACTTTGTTTGCAACCTCGTGGGTTTCGATAACGTCACATACTGCACCCACACCGTTACCTGCTGTGGGGTTTTTCTGATCTTTGAGTTTTATGTTGATAACATATTCCTTGCCGTTGTCCTTACAGCTTGCCTCTTTGACCCATTCTGACCTGAGTTTGCTTGAATAATCCTGCTCAGGTACGATGAAGTTGGCTTTGATTTCTTCCTTTGTGCCATAAACAATAGGCTCTGTGTCGTCGCCCATCATTGAGCTGATCATACTGCCTGCAACCGATTCAAGCGCTTCGGGAATTTCAGTTTTGTCTTCATGGAAATGTCTTTTCTCGTAGTTTTTAACCACCTTTGTTGCGGTGGGCTTTACTTTGTTGATGCTCTGATTGAAGAATGCCACAATTTCGTCCACGCTGTCAGGCGCGGTGCTGTTTACGGCAGCGTTGTCGGAAGGTTTGTCGGGTGTGTCGGCTGATGTGCCTTCGCCTGAGTTCTCAGACGGTGTGTTGCTGTCTGCATCAGCTTCGGGGGAGCTTGTGTCCTGCTGCGTGAAGCTGTCATCTGTGTAAAATGCATCGGAATCCGCAGATACGGATTCACTATTTTTTTCTTCAAAGAGCTTTTGGGCGGATTGATTGCTTTCTGAAATTTTGCCAACGCTCTGTGCAAATGTAATCCCTGCAATGGCAACACAAAGAATCATTGCGATACAGGCTATGATTGTTGAAGTGAATTCAGATTTGTTTTTCATTTTTGCTCCTCCTCATAAACCATATAGTAGTTGTGAATTTTTTCTCTTTTCCAGTAGTCGTGCTTGATGACCTTAAAGCCCAACTTTTCATAAAAAGGAACATTGTCCGGGTTTTGTGTTTCAAGTCCGAGCTTGTATCCCTTTGGCACAAGGTTCTCAATACCTTGCCTGATAAGCCTGGTAGCAATGCCCTTGCCCTGATGCTCGGGTGCAACAAAAACAGGGGAAATAATAAGCGTTCCTTTTTCAAATACCTTTGCGTCAAGATGATCGTAAGCCATAAGAGTTTTTGCTGTGTTATAAAAATAAATAAGCAGGAAAATCCAATTGGGACACCGCAGAAAATCAATAGGTGTGTATTCATTGTGAGCATCCCGCCACACACAGATACCGCGGTTTTCCTCGTCGATGTAAATTATGTCTTCTCTTGCCGATGTTGCAAGACGCTCCATCATAAAGTGATAAACGAACCTTTTACGTCGTTCAACATTCTTCGTAGCGTAAGCGTGAACAGGATCGTTGACATAGCTTTCTGCCGCCATGCGTGAAAAATATTTGAGAGTTTTTCTGTCAAGCTGCTGCAAATTAACACCTCACAATCTTTTTCGATTGTATCACAGATTGCATTTTCGGTCAAGTGAATATATACTATTGACTTTTAATTTGAATTTATTGTAAAATTAACAAAAAACTTTAAGAAGGAGATCGCCATGTTACCTTTAATTTCTGTGATAATACCGGTCTACAATGCGGAACGTTATTTGAATAGATGCATTAATAGTGTTGTAGAGCAAACATATAATAATATTGAAATAATACTTGTTAATGATGGAAGTACAGATAATAGTGCAAAACTTTGTGACGATTGGTTAGTAAAGAATGAAAGAATTAAGGTTTTTCACAAGGAAAATGGAGGTGCCGGTGATACGAGAAACTATGGTGTTGAGCGTGCCACAGGAGAATACATTGCTTTTGTAGATTCGGATGATGTTATAGACAAATTTTATTTGGAACACTTATATTATATTTTAATTGAAAATGAAGCGGACATCTCTTGTTGTGATTTTATTGAATTTAATGGGAAAAATTCAGTTATATTAGACAAGTTGGATTTTGATTATAATGTTGAAGTTAGTTCCGGTTATGAAATATGTAAAAGAATGATTAGTGAATGTAGCATTAATTTGATATCTCCTTGCTGCAAATTATGTAAATCAGAAATAATAAAAAAATGTAAATTTCCTATAGGGTACATATGTGAGGATGAGGCAACTTCTTGCAGATTTTATTACTACAGTAAAAAGGTTGTTTTGTCTCCGTTGAAATTGTACGGGTATTATACTAATCCTAGTAGCGTAATGAATAGTCATTCTCCAAAGAGAATATCTGATTGTATATATGTTTTGAATTATAGAACACAATTTTTTATTAAAGAGAAAGAACACGAAATGGTAAGTATTTGTATTAATTCACTTATGCATTTTTTGTTGTATGATTCGAGACCTAAACATAAATTCAATAGAAACATTTTTTGTTTTTTAAAGAAATATTGGTTCAATAAAGATTTTAGTCTTAATGCAAGAAAGGAGCTTATCTACTACTTCTTAAGGTTTAAACTAAATTAGTAGAAAGTATGGGAGGGAATCCTCCCTCTAAATCGGATTGCCGTGGTCATCAGCCTTGGCGGACTGCCACTACAAACACTATACTACCCTCAATCTCGAGGAAACGACCCGTGCGTCGTTCCGAAGATAGGGGATGATTCTCTGCCCCGACCGAATAAAAGCCCCCAAATTAAATCCTAATCAAATTCCCTTTGACTTGGCAGTCGGAGGGATTTTTTAATTGTGTAAACATATTTACATAAATCTATTGATAAATCTGAAATAAAATGATAAAATATACAATATATTGGGTTTTTGTATCTTTGTATAAAATTATCCTTTTGACACAGACTAATTAAAGACTTTTTTAAGGGATGATTTTATGGGATACAGAAACACTTCTTACTTTGGCTTCACGGCACCCACACCGCCTGAAAGCGGTGATTCCGAGCAGGAGAACAGGGCCGAGGAATATAACGAAGCCTTCAAGCAGATTGTTGATACGGGATCTATCACCGTTGAAAAAAACGGTCACTTGATTCATTGCATCACCATTGTGGGACAGATTGAGGGTCATTACATTCTTCCATCACAAAACAAAACCACAAAGTATGAGCATGTTATTCCTCAGCTTGTTGCTATTGAAGAAAGTGACACCGTTGACGGATTGCTGATTATTCTCAACACCGTGGGCGGTGACATTGAAGCAGGTCTTGCAATAGCTGAGCTCATTGCAGGGATGAAAACACCAACCGTTTCCCTTGTGCTGGGTGGAGGTCATTCAATCGGTGTACCTCTTGCGGTGTCTGCCAAAAAGTCGTTTATAACGCCGTCTGCC
Source organism: Acutalibacteraceae bacterium (assembly GCA_045633685.1). Lineage (GTDB taxonomy): Bacteria > Bacillota > Clostridia > Oscillospirales > Acutalibacteraceae > CAG-488. Next base: position 6,791 of record JAZQYU010000069.1, read on the forward strand.
ACAATGACGATTCACCCCGTGCGGATGAACGGGCTTGTGCTTGGTGTTCCTCAGACAATGACTTATTTTCAGCAGATGCAAGAGAGGATTGTACGCTTTGTAAGCGAAAATTCGGATATGTCTGCCGACACATTCCGCAATCTTATGCTTGCCACGGGCGAGCTTGTTATGGATATCGGTACAGTGCTCGAGGGTAGCGAAGCTGTGGAAAAAGGTCTTATCGACAATATCGGCAGTCTTTCAGATGCACTTGACTGTCTGTTTGAAATGATAAAAGAAAAAGACGATAAAAACGAGAGTTAAGCTCTCATACATAGGAGGATTTATGGCTACTAAAAAAACCACTAAAAAGCCGTCAACTTCATCAAAAACAAAAACTCAGGCAAAAAAACAGCCTGTCAAAAAATCACAGGGGCAGACTCAGGCTCAGCGTCAGAGAACAGCTGTGATTATTATGGCGGGAGCATTGCTTCTTTTTTGTATGACACTCATCAGAGGCGAAAGTGCATGGGCGGCAATACATAACTTTATTTTCGGTGTATTCGGAATCTGCGCATATTTCTGGCCTATTATGCTGGTTTATCTTGCGGTAATGTTTGCTATCAATAAGCCTATGAAATCCACGGTTTACAACATCGTGGGTGTCGGTGTGTTTGTTTCGTTCCTGAGCGGTATTATTCACGTTGCGTGGGATAACATTGACGCAGGTGATCTTGGTGAACAGATTGTCTATGTGTGGGATATGAGAATGAAGGTTACTGCCAAAAGCGGCGGTGTGCTCGGTGCTTTGGTAGGCGGAGGCTTTGATCTTCTTGCAGGTAAGGCAGGCGCTCTGATTCTTCTTATTGTTATTGATGTTCTTATCCTTATGCTTATAACAGGCACAACCCTCGGCAGAGCATATAATCTCTTTTCAAAGCCTGTCAAAAAGGTTGGCTCGTTTACAGAAGAAAAAATTGAAAAAGGTATGGAGCGTCACCGCGAACGCAAAGAAAACGGTGAAGGCTTCACAATTCCGGCTGTTAAAAAGAAATTCAAGCCTATCGACATCGGCCCCGAAGCTACTCCCGAAATGGGCAAAAATCCTGAGCAGGATACAATTTTTGTCGAGGAGCTTGCAGGTAACTTTGAAAAAGAGCAGGCAGAGGCAAACATTGACAGCATCATCAAGGGTATGCCGGATTTCAAGGAGGCTGAAACTGATGTGGCTGTTGCACAGGTCGAGCCTGCGGAGATTATTCCCATTTCCAAACCGAGAAAGCCCAAGGCAGAAAAGCCTGTGGTTGAGCCCGAGCCTAAAGCCGAGGAGCCGGAAGAAGAGGAAACTCCTGCACCCGTTAAGGAATATAAAAAGCCTCCTCTTGACTGTATTTCACTTGCCGACAATTCAGGCGTTCTCAACTATGAGCAGGAGCTCAAGGCTAACTCAATGAAGCTTGAAGAGACTCTTGCAAACTTCGGCGTCCGTGCCAATATGGTCGGCATCTGCCGAGGCCCTTCTGTTACAAGATATGAGTTTCAGCCTGCTCCCGGTGTTAAAATCAGTAAGTTTACCGGCCTTTCTGATGATATTGCATTGGCACTTGCGTCCTCGGGTGTGCGTATTGAAGCACCTATTCCGAATAAATCAGCCGTTGGTATCGAGGTTCCCAACAAGAGCAGAGCAACCGTATCACTCAGAGAAATTATTGAAACAACTCAGTATGACACTCAGGTGTCCAAAAGTAAGCTTTCTGTTGCATTGGGCAAGGATATCACAGGTGAAACAATCATTGCTGACCTTGCCAAGATGCCACATCTTCTCATTGCAGGTACCACAGGCTCAGGTAAATCTGTTTGCCTGAACTCAATGATTATCAGTCTTCTTTTCAATGCCACTCCCGATGAAGTCAAGCTTCTTATGATTGACCCCAAGCAGGTTGAGTTTACTGTTTATAACGGTATTCCTCATCTTCTTGTTCCCGTTGTTTCTGACCCCCGCAAGGCCGCAGGTGCCTTGGGTTGGGCAGTTACTGAAATGCTTAAGCGTTATAAAATGTTTTCAGAAAAGAACGTCCGTGACATCAAGGGCTACAACCGTCTTGCCCGTGCTGACGGTTCAATTCCTCCCATGCCACAGATTGTTATTTTCATCGATGAGTTGTCTGACCTTATGATGGCGGCTCCAACCGAGGTTGAAGATTCTATCTGCCGCCTTGCACAGATGGCGCGTGCTGCAGGTATGCACCTTGTTATTGCCACTCAGCGTCCGTCAGTTAACGTTATCACGGGTATCATCAAAGCCAACATTCCCAGCCGAATTGCTTTGTCTGTTTCATCACAGATTGACTCGAGAACTATCATTGACGCTTCAGGCGCAGAAAAGCTTCTCGGTAACGGTGATATGCTCTTTAACCCTGTGGGCACCTCAAAGCCGATCCGTGTTCAGGGCTGTTTCCTTTCAGACGGTGAGGTTGAAAATGTTGTCAACTTCATCAAACAGCAGGAGTCAAGCTCCTACGACGATCAGGTTATGGAAGAAATTGAGCGTCAGGCAGTTATGGAAAAGAAAAAGAGTGCCGCCGATGATGACGATGACGGAGTTTCCGAGGGTGGCGATGAAATGCTTCCCAAGGCTATTGAGGTTGTTGTTGAAAATCAGATGGCATCAACAACTCTTTTACAGCGTAAGCTTAAGTTAGGATATGCCCGTGCCGCAAGGCTTATGGATGCCCTTGAAGAAAAGGGTATTGTCGGTCCGTTTGAGGGCAGTAAACCGCGTAAGGTGCTTATTTCCAAACAGCAATGGATGGAAATGAATGCCCTTGCCAATGCTTCACCCGTCAGAGAAAAGCCCTACGGTGAAGAAGATGATTTTTTGGAGGAATAAATGTTTTTACCCATAAATCAGAATGATGTTGAACAAAGAGGCTGGGACGGAGTCGACTTCGTCTACGTTACGGGTGACGCTTATGTTGATCACCCCAGCTTCGGTGCGTCAATAATCACAAGAGTGCTGGAGGCAGAAGGGTACAATGTTGCCGTTCTTTCTCAGCCTGAATGGAATTCAACCAAGGATTTTACCCGCTTCGGAAAGCCGAGGCTGGGTTTCCTTGTTACTTCGGGTAATATTGACTCGATGGTTGCTCATTATACCGCGGCCAGAAAAAAACGCTCTCAGGATGCTTATTCACCCGGCAAAATAATGGGGCTTCGCCCTGACAGAGCTGTTATAGTATATTGCAACAAAATAAAAGAAGCTTATCCAGATGTGCCGGTTATCATCGGCGGTCTTGAAGCTTCCTTGCGACGCTTTGCCCACTACGATTATTGGGAAGATAAAATCCGCCGTTCCGTTTTGTTTGATTCTCAGGCGGATCTGCTCATTTACGGTATGGGTGAAAATCAGATTATCGAAATCTGCCGCAGGCTTTCAAACGGTGAGGATGTTTCAACAATCCGTGACGTTAAAGGTACATGCTATGCTTGTGATGTCACTGAAACACCCTTCGGCGGCAAGGAATGTCCGAGCTTTGAAAACTGCGTAAAGAATAAAAAAGAATATGCAATTTCCTGCCGTATTCAGCAGGATGAGCAGGATCACATCAGGGGTAAGCTTATAAAACAGCGCCACGGCAACAGAATGCTTGTTCAGAACCCGCCTATGCCGCCCCTGACTCAGCAGGAGCTTGATTGGGTGTACTCTCTGCCTTATGAAAGAACCTATCACCCCGTTTATGAAAGTATGGGCGGAGTTCCCGCTATTGAAGAGGTGCGTTTTTCGATCACCCATAACAGAGGATGTTTCGGTGCGTGCAATTTCTGTTCTTTGGCTTTTCATCAGGGCAGATTCATAACCACCAGAAGCAAGGAATCTGTTGTTAAAGAAGCTGAGCTGCTCACAACACTTCCTGATTTCAAAGGTTATATTCACGACATCGGCGGTCCTACAGCCAATTTCAGGCGTACTTCATGCCTCAAACAGCTTGAACATGGCTTGTGCAAGGGCAAAAAATGTCTTGCACCTACGCCTTGCAAAGCCCTTGAATCCGACCATAGTGAATATCTTGATATATTGAGAACTGTACGTTCCTTGCCAAAGGTCAAAAAGGTTTTTGTCCGTTCAGGCATCCGCTATGATTATATGCTCAAAGACAGTGACGATACATTTTTCAGGGAGCTTGTTAAGCACCATGTCAGCGGTCAGCTGAAGGTTGCTCCCGAGCATTGTTCAGCCGCCGTGCTTGATAAAATGGGTAAGCCTCATATAGAGGCATACGTTGAGTTTTCAAGAAAGTATTTTCAGTTGAGTGATGATGCAGGTAAGGAGCAGTACCTTGTGCCTTATCTTATGTCGTCTCATCCGGGCAGCACTCTCAAAGAGGCTGTTGAGCTTGCTGTGTTCCTGAAAAAGAGGCATATCCGCCCTGAGCAGGTGCAGGATTTTTATCCCACCCCCGGCACAATTTCAACCTGTATGTTCTACACCGGGCTTGACCCTTACACACTAGAGCCTGTTTATGTTGCCAAAGACCCTCACGAAAAAGCTTTGCAGAGGGCGTTGCTTCAGTATTATGCTCCACAGAACAAGCATCTTGTTATTGAGGCTCTCAAAAAGGCCGGCAGACACGATCTTATCGGCACAGGTGAAAAATGCCTTGTAAAACCTGACAATAATTATGCAGGCAATCAGCCCTATAAAAAACCGACAGGAGGCAAGCCTTATGGCAAAAAGAAGGTCAAAAAAAGGTAAATCTTCCGTCATTTCGTTCCTGATAATTGCGGTTATTCTTATTGTAGGCTCAAAGATTGTTCCCCAGGATAGCTGGGATTCGCTTTTTGAAAAATCAGGTGTAACCGACAAGCTTTCTTCCTCAGCAGGAATGGCAGTTCATTTTGTTGATGTAGGGCAGGGGGATTGTGTTGTTGTTGAATCCCACGGAAAATATATGCTCATCGACACGGGAGAAGCTGATATGGGTCAGCGTGTTATAAATTATCTCAATAATTTAGGTGTTGAAAAGCTTGATTATTGCATCGCAACCCACCCTCATTCCGACCATATCGGAAGCATGGGCAAGGTGCTTGAGGATTTTCCGTCGGAAAAGCTTATTATGCCGGAGCTGAGTGAAATCAACATTCCCACAACCTCTACCTTTGAAAAGTTTCTTTTGAGCGCGGAAGAGAATTGTGATGAAATTATTGCCGCAGAAGCGGGCTATACATACAGCATGGGTGAGGTTGAAATTCAGATTCTCGGACCATGTGAGCAGGATGAAGATCTTAACAATATGTCCGTTGTGGCAAAGGTGAGCTTCGGTAAATCATCATTTCTCATCACAGGTGACTGTGCCTTTGATGAAGAAGATGATATTATGGATAACTACTATAATCAGCTTTCCTGCGATGTGCTCAAGGTTGCTCATCACGGAAGCTCAGGCTCCACGAGTGATGATTGGCTTGAAGCTGTTGAACCTGAAATAGCAGTCATTTCGGTGGGTGAGGGTAATTCCTACGGTCACCCGACCAAGAAGGTTCTTGATAAGCTCGATGCCTTTGATTGCACCATTTACCGCACCGACGAAATGGGCACAATCGTTCTTGAAACTGACGGCAAATCAATTGCATTAAAAAGTTGACAAATCCGCTTTTTTGGATTATAATTTTATAGTTAATATTTAACGGCTTTGAAGGGAATATTCACCTTGTGAACGCACAGAGAGTCAGACCCCCGGCTGAAAGTCTGACCGTCATCACTTTGTGAGCGCCGTCCCTGAGCTCATAGCGAAGAGTTATGCGTATTTCTGCGTTAAAGATGTATTAAGAGGTGCTTTATGCGCAATTCGGGTGGTACCGCGGTTTTTCCGTCCCGAGGTGTGCAGGGCATCTTTATCTATTTATAAGGAGTTAAAAATTATGCAGTGGACAGGTCTTAACGAATTAAGAGAAAAATATCTTTCCTTCTTTGAAAGCAAGGAGCATCTTCGTCTTCCCAGCTTTCCTCTCGTGCCTCAGGGTGATAAGAGTATCCTTCTTATCAACGCAGGTATGACACCTATGAAAAAATACTTCACAGGTGAGCTTACTCCTCCCCGCGAAAGAGTAACAACCTGCCAGAAGTGTATCCGCACACCCGACATCGACAACGTTGGTAAAACTGCCCGTCACGGCACCTTCTTTGAAATGCTCGGCAACTTCTCATTCGGCAACTATTTCAAAAGAGAAGCAACAGCCTGGGCTTGGGAATTCTTCACAAAGGTTCTTGAAATGCCTGAGGACAAGCTTTATGTCAGCGTTTATCTTGAAGATGATGAAGCCTTTGATATCTGGACAAAGGAAGTAGGCGTTGACCCCTCACATATGGTTCGCTTCGGTAAAGAAGACAATTTCTGGGAGCACGGTGCAGGTCCCTGCGGCCCTTGCTCAGAAATTTATTTTGACCGCGGAGCTGATAAAGGTTGCGGCAGCCCTGATTGTAAAGTAGGCTGTGAGTGCGACCGCTTTATTGAAGTGTGGAACCTTGTTTTCACTCAGTTTGAAAACGACGGTCACAATAATTACACCCGTCTTGCAAAGCCCAATATTGACACCGGTATGGGTCTTGAAAGACTTGCTTGCGTAATGCAGGGTGTTGATAACCTTTTTGAGGTTGACACAATTCAGAACACTATGAAACACATTATGGAGATTTCAGGTGTTAAATATCACGAGGATGAAGATAACGATGTTTCATTGCGCGTTATCACCGACCATATCAGAAGCACAACCTTTATGATCAGTGACGGTGTTATGCCTTCTAATGAAGGCAGAGGTTATGTTCTTCGTCGTTTGCTGCGTCGTGCCGCACGTCACGGACGTTTGCTTGGTATTGACCGTCCCTTCCTCTCAGAGGTTTGCGAAACTGTTATCAAAGACAGTGGCGATGCTTACCCCAACCTCAAAGAAAAGCATGACTTCATCGTAAAGGTTATTCAGACAGAAGAAGAAAACTTCGGCAGAACAATCGACGCAGGTCTTGCTCAGCTTTCACAGATGATTGAGGATTCATCTTCAACCGTTCTCAGCGGTGAGGATGCATTCAAGCTTTCCGATACTTTCGGTTTCCCCCTCGACCTGACTAAGGAAATCCTTAACGAAAAGGGTATGACCGTTGACGAAGAAACCTTCAAATCCCTTGTTGCTCAGCAGAAGAAGCGCTCCAAGGATGCTCACAAGGCATCAGGCGCCGACGGTTGGGATGTTGCAGGTGTTGTAACCAAGGGCATTGAAGCCACAAACTTTAACGGCTATACAGGAACAGTAGCTGACGGCAGAATCACAGCTATCATCGTTGATGGTGAGCGTGTTGATTTCCTTGAACCCGACACAAACGCTGTTGTTGTGCTTGATACTACTTCCTTCTACGGTGAAGGCGGAGGTCAGGTAGGTGACACAGGTGTTATTTCTAACGAAAACTTCACTTTTGAGGTAACAGCCACAAGCAAAACCAACGACGGTGTGTATCTTCACCACGGCACAATCGTTTCAGGTGAAAGTGCATCTGTTGGTGATGAGGTTACCGCAACGGTTGACGCTGAAAGACGTGCCGCTATTGCCCGCAACCACACAGCTGCTCATCTTCTTCAGGCTGCTCTTCGCAATAACCTCGGTTCACACGTTGAGCAGGCAGGTCAGCTTGTTAACGACAAGGTTGTTCGTTTTGACTTCTCTCATTTTGCAGCTCTCACAGCAGAAGAAATTGCAAAAATCGAAAATGATGTTAACGAATTTATCCTTGCCGCAAACGAAGTAACAATGACAGAAATGCCCATCGAAGAAGCAAAGAAAATGGGTGCTATGGCTCTCTTCGGAGAGAAGTACGGTGACGTTGTCCGTGTTGTTAAAGCAGGTGATTTTTCTACCGAGCTTTGCGGCGGTACTCATGTTTCCAACAGCGGTAAGTTAGGTCTTTTCAAAATCATTTCAGAATCCAGCGTTGCCGCAGGTGTACGCCGTATTGAAGGCGTAACCGGCACAGGTGTTCTCAGCTATATTGATTCAATCAATTCTCTTGTTGCTTCCACCGCTCAGGTGCTCAAGGTTTCAAATGTTGCTGACCTTGAAAAAAAAGCATCATCAGTTATGGTTGAGCTTAAATCAAAAGACGATGAGATCAAGGCTCTGACAAGTGAGCTTACAGAAATCCGCTCAGGCAGTATGTTTGACAATGCCGTTGAAATCAACGGAGTTAAGCTTATCACAGCCAATGCAGGTGAGGTTTCTGTTGATGAACTTCGTCAGCTTTGCGACAAGGCAAAATCAACAGGTGAAAATGTTGTTGCAGTTATTGCGGCTGTCAACTCAGCAAAGGGCAGCGCAAACTTTGCCGTTTCCTGCGGTAAGGATGCAGTTGCAAAGGGCGTTAAAGCAGGTGACGTTGTAAGAGCTGTTGCTCAGAAGGCCGGCGGCAACGGCGGCGGCAAGCCCGACGCAGCTATGGCTGGTGCAAAGGATATAACAAAGCTTG
>JAZQYU010000070.1:0-67165 GCA_045633685.1 Acutalibacteraceae bacterium
TTAGCACCTACGGTACCGTCACCACCCAGACCCCAGAACTTACACTCGATGGTACCAGCAGCTGCGGTATTGGGAGCGGGTTTCTCTTCCAGAGACAGGTTGGTTACGTCGTCGGTAATACCCAGAGTAAACTGGTTCTTGGGCTCATCCTTAGCCAGCTCTTCAAATACAGCAAATACGCTTGAAGGAGGAGTATCCTTGGAACCCAGACCGTAACGGCCGCCGATTACCTTAGCAGAAACGCCATTGGTAGCCAGAGCGGTTACAACGTCCAGATACAGAGGCTCGCCCAGAGCACCGGGCTCTTTGGTTCTGTCCAGAACAGCGATCTTCTTAGCGGTCTCGGGAATAGCAGCGATCAGGTGCTTAGCGCTGAAAGGACGATACAGTCTAACTTTGATCAGACCTACTTTTTCGCCTGCAGCGTTCATGTAGTCGATAACTTCTTCAGCTACGTCACAGATGGAACCCATAGCAACGATTACGCGCTCAGCATCGGGTGCACCATAGTAGTTGAACAGTTTGTAGTCGGTACCCAGTTTAGCATTTACTTTGCCCATGTACTCTTCTACGATACCGGGAACAGCTTCATAGTACTTGTTGCATGCTTCACGATGCTGGAAGAAGATATCACCATTCTCGTGAGAACCACGCATTACGGGACGCTCAGGATTCAGAGCACGGTTACGGAATGCATCAACAGCATCCATATCGCACATTTCTTTAAGGTCTTCATAATCCCATGTAGCAATTTTCTGAAGCTCGTGAGATGTGCGGAAACCGTCGAAGAAGTTGATGAAAGGAACGCGGCTCTTGATTGTTGCAAGGTGAGCAACAGCACCGAGGTCCATAACTTCCTGAGTGTTTGTTTCTGCAAGCATTGCAAAACCTGTCTGACGGCATGCATAAACGTCAGAATGGTCACCGAAGATATTAAGAGCGTGAGAAGCTACGCAACGAGCTGATACGTGGAAAACTGAAGGTAAAAGCTCACCTGCAATCTTATACATATTGGGAATCATAAGAAGAAGACCCTGAGAAGCTGTATAAGTTGTGGTAAGAGCACCGGCTGCCAATGAGCCGTGAACTGTACCTGCAGCACCTGCTTCTGACTGCATTTCTGCTACTTTAACTGTTGTGCCGAAGATGTTCTTCACACCCTGTGCAGGCCACTGGTCAACGTAGTCAGCCATGGGGCTTGAAGGGGTGATGGGATAAATGCCGGCAACTTCTGTGAAAGCATATGACACATAAGCGGCAGCATTGTTACCATCCATGGTTTTCATTTTTCTTGCCATTTTGATTGTCCTCCTTTAAAGTATATACCATATAAATAGCGTTCATTTACACCACCAACAATAATAACACTTTTAAATCGAATTGTAAACATCAAAAAACAATTTTTTTGTCAAAAATTTAACTAATTGAGGAAAATCTTTTGTTAAAATGAAATAATTTCTCTTCGGCTAACATTTTACTTGATTTTAACAGAAGTTTGCTATACTATAATAGTTAAAGAAAGGGGGCGCTTTTTTGAATCTTAGATTTCAGGACAGGATGAACTCCAACGGCTTTGTGCTGACCTTAAGAAAGTTTTTTATGTCAAAGCTGTGTGTTCTTCTTCAGCTTATTGCCGCAATCGCAATTATAATCATCCGTTTCAAGGGTGACAATATGCCGATTGTTTACGGCATTGCAGGTTTTCTCATTCTCGAATCACTTATTCTTGTTTTCTGTGACAACATTATTGCCACATTGCCTGCGTTTATGATGGTGTCGGTCATATCGCTGAAATGCTACGATTCATTCAATCAGTTTATGCAGGTATGGTGGATTCTTCTTTTCGTCGTGCCGGCTGTGCTGTTTCATTTTGTTGTTTATCGCAAAAAGCTTCAGACAGGCAAGCTATTGGTACCGTATGTTGTGATGAGCTTTGTTTTTTCTCTGGGCGGTGTAGGAATTATCTCCGCGGAGGACTATTTCAACGGAGCATCACTTTACCACTCCTTCGGCCTGGGCTTCGGAATGCTGATTGTTTATGTGATTTTAAGCTCACACCTTCACACCAGCAAGGATTACAGCCTGCGGATGCGACTTTCCTACATAATGATGGCGGCGGGCATTCTCTGCTCGTTTATGGTATTTTTTCAATACTTTATGTACCGCGACATTGTTTTCAGCGAATTCAGAATCATCTATATGCAATGGCGAAACAATGTTTCAACAATTCTGATGCTGGTGATGCCTTTCTCTTTCTATGTTTCCACAAGGAAGTACCCCTACTTCTTCCTGGGTCTTATCGAATATGCCGCGCTTCTTCTTTCCGGCTCTCGCGGCGGCGCGATGTTCGGCACAATTGAGCTTGCATTGTGTCTTATTGTTCTGATTTATACAGACAAGAAAAACAGAAACAAAAACATCGCTATCATCACCGCATGCACAATAGTTCTTTGCACCTTCGCACGCACAATTGTAGAATTCTTTATGCCCACTCTCCAGCGTTTCCTGGACGGTGACAGCATCAGGAGCAATCTCATCGCAAGAGCGCTCAGCGACTTCAAGGCAAACATTTTCTTCGGACGCGGAATAGGTTATTCAGGCAACAGCGACGTTTACGAGGGCAAGAGTATGGCCATCAACTGGTACCACTCCTCCCCCTTCCAGGTTATCGGAAGCTTCGGTATAATGGGAATTCTCGGCTTCGGCTATCAGTTCATTGCCCGCTGCAAACTTTTTGCATCAAGGGTTACCCACTTCAACCTCACGCTGTTTATCGCATTCATCGGCCTTACGATGATGTCAACGGTAAACCCCGGTGAATTCTGCCCCATGCCATACGGTTTTCTTGTGACTTATTTCTTCGTGGTATGCGAAAAATGCAACGCCGCTTCAATCAGAGAAAACGGTAACGAAACAGAAGAAACCTACATTGAGCTATAACAAAAACCGACGGATTAAAGCTCCGTCGGTTTTACTTTTATAAACTCTGCTTTTTCAAATTCACCGCAGACGGTTATCACAAAATCATCCTCAATCAAAGAAACAAAGTGATTGCCGTAAGCATAAAAATCATTTTCGTCGGTTGCGAACTCATATTTGCCGTAGTCGGCAATAGTTGCCCCGTTCTTTTTGATTATGCTTTCTTTATGAGTCCACAGCCTTGTGAAAGCAACGCTGTCCCTCTCCGCAAGGCGTTGCTCATTTATGGTGCAGATTTTTCTGAGGGTTGTTTCCCGCGGCGCTGCAATCTCCTGAATATCTGCCCCGATTTCTTTTTTGCTCACAGCACAGACAAATCCGTTTTTGCTGTGAGAAAAATTGAAGCAAACAGGGTGCCCCTTTATATACGGTTTACCCGTTTTGGTATAGCCTAGTGAAAGCTCCTCAACGCCGTATTCCTCCAACGCTTTCAGAAGCAAGAGATACACGCCAACGCAATTCTTTTTATCTTTTTCAAAACGCAGACGATGATATTTCTCAACTCTTTCCGGGGGCAGAAGATGAAGATACCTTTCGCAGTCAAAATCATAATCGCTGCAATAATAGACCTTTATCATTTTGTTTCAATCCCAAGATAAATCAATGCAAGGTTATCGATATATTCATCCTCAACATCACGCATAACAACCTCATCATAACTGACGGCATATGTTTTGCTCTTTGCTGTTTCAAGCTCCTCGGCTGCCTTTTCACTTGCTTTGGTTGATCTTACGGAATAGTTCCAATAATCACCGTAACCCTCAACGAAATAAACAATTCTGAAAGCATCCTGTGAATCAACAATTTCAACATCGCCTGCTTTTCTTTCATCAGAAAGAAGCCAGTCCTTAAGCTCTTCGTCTGTCATATTCATGCTCACGGCGCCGGCATTAAGTCCGCCTGACGAAGCGTTTGAGCCCTGAGACTCGGTCATTACATAATAGATAAAAGTGTCTTCTGTTGCGTCACCGTCATCCCACTGTTCAAGCACGTCTTCCGCTTTCTTTTCGATTTCTTCAAGAGCTTCGCCTTCAATATATTTACCGTTGGCATCAGTTTTGTTGAAAATAATTTCACGGTAGCTTACGCAATCTTCTTTTGTATAAACGGGAGTATAAACAAGCACAACAGAATAACCGTTCTGAGTTTTGAAAACAGACACATCGTTCTGCTTTCTCTGGCGGTCAAAAGCCCATTCTCCCATTTCCTCGGTGTAAGTGCCGTCAATATAATATTTGGGCACAGCAGGATACGATTCTTTGTTTGCTCCGCCACCGACATTTGCAGAAATCGAGTCGGTGAATTCGTTGAGGCTCTTTGCTTCTGAAGCAATTTTCTGAGCAACCTCATAAGCCTTGTCGCCCTTCACTTCATATACATAAAGGTCAGCAAAATCGTATTCCTTATAATCCCCATCATAAATTGCCTTAACCGCTTCATCGGAATATTCTGACATAAGATTGGCGTTAATTACAGAATCATATTTTGTTGCCATATATTCTCGGATAAGCTCGTTTTTGAAAAACTCTTCATCACAAGCTTCACCGAAAAGAATTTTGAGATAATCGTCAAGCTTTGAATAGCCGCCTTGCTTAACAGCAGTCCTCAGGCCCTCGATATGGTCATAAACCTGAAATCTGACATCATCGGTGAGTTCAAGACCCATATCCTGCGCAAGCTCAAATTTAACGCGATATGAAACCATTGATTTCACCGCATCATTGCGGATGTATTCACCCCATGTGGATGTTTCCCCTGTTTCAGCGTCAACGGATAAGGTTGTCTGCATATCAATAGGTTTATTGTAATCAAAGGTGTTCGGGTTTTCATCAGCAAAATCCTGATAAAAATCTTCGTAATAATCCTCATTTTCATCAAAACCGTCACCAAGCGTTTTGCTCATAAACTCTTTAAACGAAAGCTGAACGCTGTTCTGAAGAGTTGAATAGCTCTGACGGTAGAAAAACTCGTACTCAGCCTCGGTAATTTCAACATCACCCAATTTCATAATAACGCTGTCTTTATCCGCCTCAAAGGTGTATTCAATGTCAAGCGGGTTGTTTTCTTCCACCTTGTGATTATTGCGACTTCCGATTATATTGAAATGAAACAGCAGCCCCAAAGCAACAGCTACCACAACAACTGCTGACACGATGCCGATAATCAGACCTTTGTTGACAGGTTTTTTATTACCTCTCTTTTTAAGCTTTTCATTTTTAGCGGCGGCCTTTTCTTTTTCTTTCTTAATGTAGGCTTCCATCTCTGCGTCACCTTTATTCTCTTTAAACACCGCGCCGCACTTTTTACACACGGCGGCATTATCCGGCAATGTTTTGCCGCATTTAGGGCAATTCATAATACTTCCCCTTTCATAAATTCAATACTTTTTACATTCTATCATTAAATTTGATGTTTTTCAACACGAGAAATGTAAATTTTTTTAATTTTCTTATTGACAAGATATAATTGTGTGTGTTAGAATGTACCGTACAGTAATTAAAAATACCCCTTGCAATAAGCGGAGGGAGGGAACAAAATGAGTCAGGTAAAAGTTAAAGAAGGCGAATCATTAGATAACGCTCTCAGAAGATTCAAGAGACAGACTTCAAGAGACGGCGTTATTCAAGAGGTTCGTAAAAGAGAGCATTATGAAAAGCCTTCCGTAAAGCGTAAGAAAAAGTCTGAAGCTGCTCGTAAGCGCAAGTTCAAATAATGACTTACATACCGGGTGCATTTAGTTGCATCCGGTTCTTTTTTACCTTATTTTGTGTTGAAAAATCCATTTATTTGTATTATAATGTTTATAATTTTTCTTTGGAGTTGATTTGTTTGATTACACCGTCACCCGTCTCTTTTTCAATGCCCACAGTGGCGTTGAGAGGGTTGGTCGTTTTTCCCGGTATGAACATAAGCTTTGATGTGGGCAGAGAAAAATCAATCAATGCCCTCAAGGCCGCTATGACCGAAAAACAGGAGATTTTTCTCGTCACTCAGAAAGACATCCGTGATGACGACCCCGACTATGACCAATTATATAAAGTCGGCACAATAGCAAGAGTTAACCATATTGTGCGGATACCCAACTCAGAAAACATCCGTATTTCTGTTGAAGGCATCCGCAGGGCGAAGCTTTGCTCAGTTTTGCTCAGCAAGGATTATCTCGTTTGTGAGGTCAAGCCGAGAAACGATGCTGTAATCAAATCAGAAAAGCACGATTATGCTCAGGCCCTTGTGCGCCACGCCAAAGATTTGTTTGAAGAATATGCCGAATATGCCCCTCAGCTTCCTCCCGACATCATTCTCAACATTCTCGAAACTCACGATGCGGGCAAAATGGCTGACTACATCGCAGGCAACATTATGCTTGAATACACCGACAGGCAGAAAATCCTCAACGAGTTTGACCCTGTTGCACGACTTGAAAAAATGTGCTACCGCCTTGCAAAAGAAGGAGACCTTTTAAAGCTTGAAAACGAAATCAGCGACAAGGTTCAGGAACAGATTGACAAGGGTCAGCGCGAATATTATCTTCACGAACAGATGAAGGTTATTTCAAAAGAGCTCAACGAAGGCGGCTCACCTGAGGAAGAAAGCAACGAGCTCAGAGAAAAAATCATTGCCCTTGCTCTCAGCCCCGAAAGTGAAGAAAAGCTCCTTAAAGAATGCTCGCGTCTTGAAAAAATGCAGTATCAGTCACCCGAGGCCAACGTGTTGAGAATTTATCTTGAAACCTGCGTGGCTCTCCCATGGAACATTGACACAAAAGACAACCTGGATTTGGCCAACGCTCAGCGTGTCCTTGACCGTGATCACACAGGTCTTGAAAAAGTAAAGGAGCGTATCATAGAATCCCTTGCGGTTAAAAACCTCACCGAAGCATCTTCAGCGCAGATTCTCTGCCTTGTTGGTCCTCCCGGTGTTGGTAAAACCTCAATTGCAAAATCTGTTGCAGATTCTCTCGGCAGAAAATTTGCACGTATTTCTCTCGGCGGTGTTTCTGACGAAGCTGAAATCCGCGGTCACCGCAAAACCTATATCGGCTCAATGCCCGGCAGAATTATTGCCGCCATTCAGCAAACAAAGGTCAACAACCCCCTTATTCTTCTTGACGAAATTGATAAATTGGGTGCTGACTACAAGGGTGACCCCGCTTCGGCATTGCTTGAGGTTCTTGATCCCGAGCAGAACAAAACCTTTGTAGACAGATATATCGAAATTCCATTTGATTTGAGCAAGGTGATGTTTATCACCACAGCTAATGACAAATCGACCATTCCCTCCCCGTTACTTGACAGAATGGAAATCATTGAGCTTTCAAGCTACACAAGGGAAGAAAAATTCAGAATTGCCAAAAACCATCTCGTTGCCAAGCAGAAAAAGCTTCATGGCCTTGGCGGCAATCAGCTCCGCATTACCGACAAAGCTCTTTACGCCCTGATTGACGGCTACACAAGAGAGGCCGGTGTACGAAAGCTTGAGCAAAAAATTGCTTCTCTTTGCCGCAAAGCAACTGTTAAAATCGTTAAAGACGGTGACAAGAGAGTGTCGGTTAAGGACACCGACCTTGAAGCACTTCTCGGAGCAGCAAAGTTCACAGCCGACACCGTTGAAGAGGATCCCGTTGTTGGTGTTGTCAACGGTCTTGCATGGACTTCAGTTGGCGGTGAGCTTCTTCAGGCTGAGGTTGCCGTACTTGACGGCAGCGGCAAAACCGAGCTCACAGGCTCATTGGGTGATGTGATGAAGGAATCCGCCCTTGCCGCAATCAGCTATATCAGAGCAAATGCCGAAAAATACGGCATTGATGCTAAATTCTATAAAGAAAAAGATATTCACATCCACTTCCCCGAGGGTGCCGTGCCCAAAGACGGCCCTTCTGCAGGTGTAACGATGGCAACCGCTCTTGTATCTGCCCTTTCGGGAATCCCCGTCAACCAGAAGGTTGCTATGACAGGCGAAATCTCTTTGAGAGGCAGGGTTCTCCCCATCGGCGGACTCAAAGAAAAAACAATGGCAGCTTACAGAGCTGGAATCAAAACAGTGATCATCCCCAAAAAGAATGTTCCCGATCTTGCAGAGGTTGACCCGGTTGTTAAAAGCGCTGTCGAATTTGTTCCCGTAAGTGAATTGGGTGAAGTTTTCGACACATCCCTTTGCAAAAATGATTGCAAGACTGTTGCCGCTGCTTCACTGAATATCAAAAACAAAAAAACCTACACTACAGTAAGAGCAGGTGGATTGAATGAATTTTAATAATGTAAAATTTGAAACATCTTTCGGTGTTTCGGCTCAATTGCCAAAAATTGATAATGCAGAAATTGCTTTTGCAGGCCGCTCAAACGTTGGTAAATCCTCCTTACTCAATAAAATTTTCAACAGAAAAAACCTTGCAAGAGTCAGCTCTGTTCCCGGCAAAACAGTTACAATCAACTTTTTTGACTGCGACGGTGTCAAAATGGTTGACCTTCCCGGTTACGGCTACGCCAAGGTTTCTTTTGATGAAAAGCGTCGTTGGTCAGACCTTATGGAAAGCTATTTCAGCTCAGGCAGAAATATCAAGCTTGTTGTTCAGCTCACCGATATGCGCCACAGCGTAACAGAGCAGGATCTTGAAATGATGCGCTTTTTGAAGCATTATAACTATCCTTTTATTGTTGTTATGACAAAGAGTGACAAGCTCAACAAATCAGAAACAGCAAAAAGACTTGAAGACATCAAAACAGAGCTCGCTGAATTCGGTGATGTGCTCACTATCCCCTTCTCTGCCACAAAAGGAACAGGCGCAGAAGAAATCAGAGCTGTCATTTCAAAAGCAGCAGGAGGTTAAAATATGTTTGTTTCACAATGTTTAAACACAAATGAAAATAATCATCTCACAATCGGTGGATGTGACTCGGTAGAACTTGCCAAAGAATTCGGCACATCACTTATTGTTTATGATGAAAACGAGATTCGCAACAACTGCCGCGCATTTGTCGGTTCAATTCAAAAAAATTACAACGGCAACGGACGGGTTCTTTATGCCAGCAAGGCTTTCAGCTGCAAAGAGATTTACCGCATTGTCAACAGTGAAAATATGGGTATCGACGTTGTTTCAGGCGGTGAGCTTTTCACCGCCCTCAGCGTAGGCTTCCCCGCAGAAAAAATCTGCTTCCACGGCAACAACAAAAAGTACGGTGAGCTTGTTGAAGCTGTTGACGCAGGAGTTGGCAGAATTGTGGTGGATAACCTCACAGAGCTTGAAACCCTCAACTCCATTGCAGGTGAAAAAGGCAAAAAGGTGAGCATTATGTTCCGCATCAAGCCCGGCATTGACGCTCACACTCACGACTTTGTCCGCACAGGTCAGATTGACTCCAAGTTCGGTCTTGCCCTTGAAACAGGTGAAGCTATGCAGGGTGTTAAAACAGCACTTGCAATGCCCAATGTTGAATTAAAGGGTGTTCATTGCCACATAGGCTCACAGATTTTTGACATTGATCCCTTTGAGCTTGCAGCAGAGGTTATGATGAAATTCATCCGCGACATCAAGGATGAAACAGGTGTTACAATCACCGAGCTCAACCTTGGCGGCGGCTTCGGTATCAAATATCTTGTCGATGACAAGCCCGAGGCTTATGAGAATTATATGGATAATGTAGCAAAGGTTGTTACGGCAAAAGCAGAGGAATATAATCTTCCCGTGCCCTTCATCTACATTGAACCCGGCCGTTCAATCGTTGGTGCAACTGCCGTCACCCTTTACACCGTCGGCTCAGTCAAAAAAATCCCCGATATCAGAAATTATGTTTCTGTTGACGGCGGTATGGTTGACAACCCCAGATACATCCTTTATCAGTCAGCATATGAGGTTGTGTGTGCCAATAAAATCAACAACGAAAAGACATTCACCGCCACAATCGCAGGCAAATGCTGTGAAAGCGGTGACCTGATTCAGGAACATGTTCTTCTTCCCGAGGTTGAGGCCGGTGACATTCTTGCCGTGCTTTCAACAGGCGCTTACAACTACTCAATGGCTTCCAATTATAACAGAATTCCCCGTCCGCCCGTTGTTATGGTCAAAGACGGCACAGCAAGGCTGATTATCAAAGGTGAAAGCTACGAAGACATAATCAAAAACGACATATAACCTAAAAGGGACTGCCTTACAGAAGTAAGACAGTCCCCATTTTTTATTTGCCTGCATATAATAAAGCGGGAAGTAAAGACTAAAGATATGCGGATGTAAAGGTGAGGCGCGAAAGCTTTGATAACCTCACCGCCTTGCGGCAGATATCCGCTTAATATACCCCGTCTGTTGCGGCAACAATTCGGACGGGGATAAAAAAGAAAAAGCACCCGGGATGGGTGCTTTGTTTTTGCAATTACTGCTCAACTGCGTAAACGCTAACCTTTTTGCGGTCTTTGCCAACACGCTCGAACTTAACCTTACCGTCGATAAGAGCGAAGAGTGTGTCGTCAGAACCTCTGCCAACGTTGTTGCCGGGGTGGATGTGTGTTCCGCGCTGTTTAACAAGAATGTTACCAGCAAGAACAAACTGACCGTCAGCACGCTTTACGCCGAGTCTCTTTGATTCAGAATCACGGCCGTTACGGGTTGAACCCATACCTTTTTTATGAGCAAAAAGCTGAATGTTGATTTTAAGCATTATGGCACCTCCGTTTAGATGTTTGTAACTTTAATGTTTTTTGGATAATCCTTTGACAGGCTTATCAAATGCAGCTGTAAGCCTTTGAGAATCGCCTGGGCTTCACTCAACGGTTCAATTTTGAAATAAAGATAACCGTCTTCCACTTTGATATCAGCATCAACAAACAAAACATCTGTTATAGCATTGGCAGTCATATAAACCGCAGAAGAAACTGCTGCGCAGATAATATCTGTGCCTTCTTCGCCACCGCCATGACCGCTGATTTCAAACCCTGTGAGCAAATCACCCTGATTGAAAAATTTGGCTTTAATCATACCAAATTAAGCGTTGATAGCTGAAATTTCAACCTTTGTGTAGGGCTGTCTGTGGCCCATCTTACGCTTCTCGTTTTTCTTTGACTTGTAAGTGAAAACAACAACTTTCTTTGCTTTGCCGTTCTTTTCAACTTTTGCTGTAACTGTTGCGCCTTCAACATAAGGAGCACCTACAACAATACCGTCGTCCTTACCTACTGCAACAACTTTGTCAAAAACAACTTCGTCGCCGGCTTCAACGTCAAGCTTTTCGATGTAAACAGTTTCACCTGCTTCAACCTTATACTGCTTGCCGCCTGTAACAATGATTGCGTACATATTTCTTACCTTCCTTTATTATGGACTCGCTACTATGGGGCGGATAAATCACTTGTGTTGCATAGCAACGCCCGAAGTACGCGGTATGAACGAGTATAACACAATGTAAAGCGTTTGTCAACAACTTTTTAATAAAAACGGGCACACTTTTGTGTGCCCGAACCTTTACCATACAAATGATGTGTGTGTACCGCTTTGTGTGGCTTCAATTTCGCCTGTTGCGTTGGCATTCTCAACAAAGAGGGTTGCCATTTCTTCTGTCGGGAAATCGATTGTTCCGTGCATAGTCATGCTTGAAGGAACATAAGCCTTGGGATGAAGCTTGAAGCCCGTGAGCCACCAATGAAGCGTGGGTTCCATTTCAAAAAGAAGATTTTCCTGATGATAGAGCTTAAGGCTCATAACCATCATATCTTCATCTGCGGCGCAGTTATAATATGTTCCCTGAGAACCGATTTCACGGGTATAGATGCCGATTTCAGCACCGGGAGCAACAAAATATTTGCCCTTCCAGAGCTGAACCATCCACTCACGGTTATCATAAGTGAACTTAACTCTGACAGTTACATAGTCGAAAACCTTGGTGACATAGCAGAAAATATCATAAGCCATGGTAAAGCCGAAGTTTCTCTGCCATGAATTGATAGCTGTGGAAATAACATAATCTTCTGTATCAAGAACAAAGCCAAGGTCAAGAACACCTGTGTTGTATTTGCTGTTGAGGGTTTCATTCACAGAGTCATAAACAATGTTTGTTGAAAAGCGGTCTGATTCACCGTATTCATAATTTATTGCAAGATACAGTTCAAAGCAGCCTGCCTGACCTTCAACAGGAACAGAATAAAGCTCACAGTTGTCAATAGTTTTGAGATATGCTCTCATAAATGAAACGGCAAAGCCTGCGATATCATTACCGTCGGCATAATAATCATCTGCCATTTCCTGAAGGGCAGGGTCAACAACAGCCATATCAAGTTTGAACAAAGACTTGATTTCGTTTGACGAACCTTTGAGTGAAGGGAGGCTGTTGAGAATCAGATCGCAGTCAATAACGCCCTGTGTGGATTCTGTGATTCCTGCGAAAACGTCTGCCATAAAGCCGTCAACTGTGACCTTCATTTTTTCTTCAGGAATAAGCCTGACACCTGTAACTGCTTCAAATGCGTTGTTGATGTCATCAATCACAGCGATGAAGCCCTGTGTGGTTAAGGGAGTGTAGCCCTCATTGTATGCCTCGTCGTCAGTTGCGGCATATCCCGGCACAACGGCAACGCCTAGAAGCATTACCAAAGTAAGAATAACCGAAACAATTCTTTTAAAAGTTAAATTCATTTTATGTCTGTCCCCTTTTAAAATTTGATAGAATTATATCATTTCAGAAAAAATTTTTCAAGTGGTTGCGACTATTCTTCTGTTTTGTCATCAACTTCACAAGCAAGAGCTTCGGCCTCTTTTTTCTCCGTTGCTTCTTTTTGGGCTTTGAGCTGTTCTTCCATAAAGAAATCTATGCCGTCAATGGGCTGAGGATTCTTTTTAAATTTGATAACCAGCACAACAAGTGCAACAAGACACACCGCTACAATAGCAAGGCTGAGAAGCTGCGACACTCTCAACGTTGTGTCACCAACATAAAGGCTGTCGGTGCGGAAGCCTTCAATAATCGTTCTGCCTGTGCCGTACCAGATTCCGTAGCAAAGGAAGGTCTGTCCGCTGAAAATTCTCAGCTTTTTGGTAATAAAAAACAACACGAAAAATCCGATTATGCACCAGATTGATTCATATAAAAAAGTGGGATGCACAGGGAGATCGGGATCCATTTCAATTCCCTTCTGAGCAAAAACATTCTGATGATCCATAATGTAAAGAGCCGTTTTCTTGCTCCACATACCCCAGGGCAGGTCGGTGTTTGTGCCAAAAGCCTCCTGATTGGCGAAGTTGCCCCAACGTCCGATGCCCTGACCGATGAGAAGGCTCATACCGGCCATATCAAGCAGGTTATAGAAGTTGAGTTTTCTTATTTTGCACACCACAAAAGCTGCCGCAATTCCGCCGATAATACCGCCATAAATAGCAAGACCGCCATTCCAGATTGCAAAAATTTCTAATGGGTTGTCTTTGTATCTGTCCCATTCAAAAATGCAATAATAAAGCCTTGCACCGATAATTGCAAAAATCGTGGAATAAATAAGCACATCAATCATTTTATCAAGGCTCATTTTCCATTTGTATGCTGTTCTGCCGCCAAAAAGAACGGCAAGCAAAAAACCGAAAGCAATAATAGCTCCGTACCAGCGGATTGTTATATCATTGCCAAAAAGATTGAACTGAGCAAGAATTGACGAAACAGTGAAGCCGCGGTCAATTCCCGTAAAATAAACTACTGCAGAATCCATTTATCATTCCTCCAAAGGCAGAATTACGGAAAGCACGCTGTAATCATCAAGAAGAATTTCATCCAACAGCTCATTAAGATACTCTGCCGTAATTTTTTCATATTCTTCAAAATCGGTGAAAACATCTTCACCCCAGAAATATGAAACCGCCATATTATTTGCAAGCTCGTCAACATCATTCAGACCCATAACCATTCTGCCATAGAGCTTTCTGCGTGTGCGCTCAAACTCTTTTTCACTGATGCCCTCGCGTCTGAATTTTTCAACCTCTGCTTTGATTTCGTTCTCAACCGCCTTGGGGTCTGCGCTTTCGCCTCCAAAAAGCACGGCGCTATAGCCAAAGCCTGTGAAATATTCATAAGAAAAGGTTGTATTAATCAGCTTTTTATCAAGCAATCTCTTATATAGCTGAGAAGACGGACTCGCAATTATATCAAGAATCATATCCACCGCGAGCTCGCGTTTTGTAGGCTGAACAGGGTCAGGATAATTTTCTTTGAAGCCAAGCATAAACTGCGGTGCGGAAACAGAAAGTCTTTCTTCCGCATAGTGACTGACAACCTCTTTCGGCTCGTCAAACACCTTTCTTTCAAGCATTACTCCGGCATTTTTGGTTTCAATAACTCTGTCGGCAACCTCAATCACATCATCAACGCTGACATTGCCTGCAACAGCAAGCACCATATTGCCCAGATTATAAAAGCTGTTGTAGCAGTCATAAAGCATATCGGCAGTAATTTCTGCAATGGATTCGCAGGTGCCTGCAATGTCTGTTCTTAACGGATGATTATGATACATCGCTCTGAAAAGATTGAACATAATCTCCCAATCGGGAACATCCTTATACATCATAATTTCCTGACCGATAATGCCCTGCTCTTTTTCAACAGTCTGTTGTGTAAAATAAGGATGCTGAACAAAATCGAGAAGAATTTCAAGATTCTGCCTGAAATTGCCTGAACAAGAGAAAAGATAGCCCGTTCTGTCAAAGCTTGTGTAAGCGTTGGCTGATGCACCCGTTTTGGCAAATCGTTCAAAAGCATCAAGGTCTTCGCTTTCAAAAAGCTTATGCTCAAGAAAGTGGGCTGTTCCCTCAGGAATTTCTTTATATGTTCCGTCACTCTGAGGAAGCATAGTGTCAATAGAGCCGTATTTTGTCATAAAAATACCGTAAGCCCCCGAATATCCGCTTTTGGGCATAACGAGAATTTTGAGCCCCGACGGGTGAGAAATGTCATAATACATTTCATCCACGCGTTCGTTACGAACTTCTTTAATTTTCATCGTCATCCCCCTCTCCGTTGCCTTTGAGCATATAAACCGTGTCAAGCATAATTGTTTTGGCAGCTCTCACAACCTGAGTCTTATCAACCGCCTTGAAGCGTTCAACCTGTTCTTCGGGTGATTCGGGATTCTCTCTGAGAACCTGCGCTGCATACCAGCCGCAAAGGCTTTCGGGAATATCGTTAACGCTCAATCGCATATCACAAAGACTTTTGATTGAAGATGAAAAATCATCATTTGAGAAGTTGCCTTCAGCAACCTCTTTGAGCTGGTTAAGAATTTCACTTTTGGCCTTTTCTTCGTTGTCGTTTTCAATTCCGCTCTGAATCATAACAACGCCCTTCTGCGAATAAAGGCTTGCTGAACAATAATAGCAAAGGCTCATTTTTTCACGCACAACGCTGAAAAGCTTGGAATAAGTTCCCCCGCCAAAAATGTCAACAGCGACCTTCATGGGGTAAACATTATCATCAGCATTTCTCATACCCGTTCTGAATCCCATAACCAGCTTGCCCTGCTTAACCGGCAAGGCTTCACAAACATAGTTGGGCTTGGGGAAGCCTGCAAAAAATTCAGTTTCTCTCACAATGGGATTACGCTCAATTTTTGCAAACTTCTCTGTAAGAATATTTTTAACCATAACGGGCTCACAGCTTCCCACCATAGTGAGCTGCATTTTTGCTGTTTTGAGCAAATCGAGCCATTGAAGATAAATATCCTTGCCTGTGAGGGCAGAAATCTCTTCCACGGTACCGAGTCTGTTTTTGCCGTAAACCTCGTTGGCAAACATAATCTGTTCGCAGCGGTCAAAAGCATAGTGACGTTTATCATTCTGCTCGGCTTCAAGCTTTTCGCAAAGAAGACGCTTTTCTTCTTCAACAATATTTTCGGGGAATGCGTCATTTTCAACAATAGGCTCAAACACGAGCTTTGTCAGAAGCTCAACGCATTCGTCTGTTACCTTGTCACCATTCAAAGCAAAACGGTCATCAACGGCAGTCATATTGATTGAAAGCAAAAGATTTTCACCAAGCTTGGAAACGGAAGCGGACACAACTGCACCGTAAAGCTCATCGAGCATTCCGTTGAAAGCAGTGAAATCGGGATATTCGGCACATCTTCGATGAAGAAGATATGGCAGAATTGCCTTGGCAGAAATGTTACCTTCAAGTGGAGTTGCCATGGTGAAGCTGATTCGGCTTGTTTTGAATTTGTCGGTTTTAAGGCTGACAAGTCTTACACCGTCGGCAATTTCATAAATCGTCATACTGACCTCCAAAAGAGCAAAGATATAATATTACTATTTTACCATAAAAATATAAAAAATACAATATAAAGCAAGCAAAACCCTGTTCTCACAAAAGAACAGGGTTAGCGGATTATTTCTTAAGTCTGATAACGTTCCAGCTGAGGGGCTTAAGCTCAGCAGTGAGCTTAGCGCCGTCCATCTCGGGAACGGGATTGTTATGGGGCTTGACCTTAATATTGTCAAAGGTGTTTTCATCCTTTTTGTGGTAACCGTCCATTGAAATAAACTCAACAGGCTTGTATCCGTCAAAGTCAAGAAGATTCACGTCAAGCACTGCACTTTCATCAAGGCTCTTGTTAACGCAGAAAATAGCCATCTCTTCTTTTTCTTCGTCATAGGGTGCAATGGCTTCAAGATAAGGAACATCTGTGAATTCCTTGCAGTCGTATTTGGGGCAATCAACAAGAGGAAGAAGGGCACTGCCGCGGCCATAGTTTGAAAGATGCATAAAGGGGAAGAAAATTGTCTGTTCAAACACACCGCCGCCTGTTTTGGTGAAAATGGGAGCAATAACATTAACAAGCTGCGCAAGGCAGGCGATTTTGATTCTATCACAATGACGAAGAAGAGTGATTAGCATTGAGCCCACAAGAAGTGCGTCTTCAAAATTGTAGATATCTTCAAGAAGAGGCGGCGCAACACTCCACTTGTCAAAGGGATCATTGTGTGAATGATACCACACATTCCACTCATCAAATGAAAGGTTGATTGTTTTCTTTGAACGCTTCTTGCCCTTAACATAGTCAAGGGTACAGATTACGGAATAGATAAAGTCTTCAAGCTCCATTGTTTTGCCAAGGAAGGACTGAATATCGTCACACTGGTTACCGTAATACTGATGAAGTGAAACATAGTCAATGCTGTCATATGCGATATCAAGGCTTTGTGCCTCCCACTCACCGAAGGTTCTCATTCCCCTGCCCGATGAACCGCAAAGCACGGTTTCAATGCCGGGTGATGTCCACTTCATAAGCTTTGAAGCTTCAAGGGCTGTTCTGCCGTATTCAACAGCAGTTTTGGCGCCCATCTGCCAACCTCCGTCCATTTCGTTGCCGAGGCACCACAGCTTGATATCGTGGGGCTTTTCAACGCCGTGACTTCTTCTGAGGTCAGACCAATATGTTCCGCCGGGGTGATTGCAATATTCCACAAGATTCCTTGCTTCTTCAGGACCTCTTGTGCCGAGGTTAACTGCCATCATACATTCTGTATCAGCTTTTTTACACCAATCAAGAAACTCGTTTGTGCCGAATTCGTTAGGCTCGGTTGTGCCCCATGCAAGATCAAGGCGGCGGGGACGTTTTTCAACAGGACCGACACCGTCTTCCCAATTATAGCCCGACACAAAGTTGCCGCCGGGATAACGGACAATGGGGACGTTGAGCTTTTTGACCAAATCAATAACATCCTTGCGAAGGCCGTTTTCATCAGCTGTGGGATGACCCGGCTCATAAATTCCGCCATAAACAGCCCTACCCAGATGCTCAATAAAAGAACCGTAGATTCTTTTGTCGATATCTCCGATTCTGAATTCTTTTGCGAGAGTAATTTTTGCTTTCATAATTTCACCTGCTTAAAGTTGGTGAATTTATTTTATCAAGATTCTTTTAATAAAGCAATAGGAAAACAAAAATCCCTCCTCGCGGAGGGATAAAAGATTATTTCTTTTTCTTGGTAGTTTCGCTGAATTTTACAGGCTGAGTATGCCAGATATCCTGAGCATATTCATTAACTGCCCTGTCAGCTGCAAAGCGACCTGCACCTGCAATATTCATAAGCATCATCTTGTTCCACTTATCCTTGTCGGCAAAAAGCTTTTCGACATCAGCCTGAGCACGCTTATAATCAGCAAAATCTGCAAGCACCATATACGGGTCGTGATGTGTGATTGTAGCACCGATTTCAGGGAAGGTTTTTCCGTTGATGCCTGAATTGATGAAATCAATCACCTTTTTAAGCTCGGGGCTGTTCTGATAATAATTCATAGGTGAGTAACCGTCGCGCTTGAGATTGTTCACCTCAGGGGTACTCATACCGAAAATCATAATATTGTCGTCACCCACAGCTTCGTGAATTTCAACATTTGCACCGTCCATTGTGCCGAGAGTGATTGCACCGTTGATCATAAGCTTCATATTACCTGTTCCGCTAGCCTCAGTGCCGGAGAGTGAAATCTGCTCGCTGATGTCGGCAGCAGGCATAAGCTTTTCGGCAAGAGTAACATTATAATCTTCAAGGTAAACAACCTTAAGTCTGCCGCGCACATCGGGGTCGTTGTTGATTAAATCTGCCAACGCACAGATGAAGCTGATGATTTTCTTTGCCATAAAGTAACCGGGAGCTGCCTTGGCGGCAAAGATGTAGGTGTGAGGGGTGAAATCCCCGTCGGGATTTTCTTTGATTGCAAGATATTTTGAAACAATATGGAAAGCATTGAGATGCTGACGCTTGTATTCGTGAAGGCGCTTAACCTGAACATCAAAAATCGAATTAGGGTCAAGGTCAACACCGTTTGTCTTTTTAACAAGCTTTGCAAATTCTTTTTTGTTGTTAAGCTTGATTTCAGCAAGCTTATCAAGAACCTCTTTGTTATCTGCAAACGCTGTGAGCTTTGAAAGTGTTGACGCGTCATAAACGAAGTCGCCGCCGATAAGCTCGGTGAGGTAGGCGGTAAGCTCAGGGTTTGACTGGCAGAGCCAACGTCTGTGAGCAATGCCGTTGGTAACATTTTTGAATTTATCAGGTGTTACGGTGTAGAAATCGTTAAACACGCTGTCCTTGAGAATCTGCGAATGAAGAGCGGAAACACCGTTGACGCTGTGGCTGCCTGCAACACAGAGGTTAGCCATTCTGATAACACCGTTGGAAACAATTGCCATTCTTTCAACCTTGCCTGCATCACCTGTTGCGTTCCAGATGAAGCTGCGGAAGCGGTTGTCGATTTCTTTGGTGATTTCATAAATTCTGGGAAGAAGGCGTTTATACAAATCCTCAGGCCAGCATTCAAGCGCCTCTGCCATAACTGTGTGGTTGGTGTAGGCAACAGTTTTTGTCACTATTTCCCACGCGTCGTCCCACTTATAGCCACACTCGTCAAGAAAAATTCTCATAAGCTCAGGAATAGCAAGTGTGGGATGAGTGTCGTTGATGTGAATTGCTGTTTTCTGAGCAAAGTTTTCGAGGGTTCCGTGATGACGGAGATGGTTGTTGACAATATCCTGAATTGAAGCAGAAACAAGGAAATACTGCTGACGAAGACGAAGGCTCTTGCCCTCCGAATGATTGTCGGCAGGATAGAGAATTTTGCTGATTACCTCGGCCATAGCATTCTGCTCCATAGCACGCATATAATCGCCCTGATTAAACATATCCATATCGAGGCCGGGAGCCTTGGCACTCCACAAACGAAGCACGCTGACACCCTTGCCATCCTTACCTGCAACATACATATCGTGAGGAACAGCCTTGACAATTTTGTTATCGTGAATTGTTACTGAATGATATGCCTGATCCCAATGATCTTCAATCCAGCCCTCAAAGCTGATATCAACAGCTTCATCTTCACGGGCAACAAGCCAGCTTTCACCACCGGGAAGCCAGAAATCGGGAAGCTCTGTCTGCCAGCCGTCAACAAGCTTCTGGCGGAAGATACCGTATTCATACATAATTGAATAGCCTGTTGCATAATAATTATCGGTTGCAAGACCGTCAAGATAACAAGCGGCAAGACGACCGAGTCCACCGTTGCCGAGACCTGCATCAGGCTCACAGTCATAAAGCTTTTCAAGCTTTATGCCAAAATCCTTCAATGCGGATTCAAAGGTGTTGGTAAGATTAAGGTTATAAAGGTTGTTTTTGAGAGAACGACCCATAAGAAATTCCATACAGAGGTAATATACCTTTTTGGAATCGGACTTTTTATGTTGCTCATAAAAATCTTTTCTGCCCTGCATCATCATTTCGCGAACAATGAGAGCAATTGCCTTATAATAATGCTCATAGCTTGCTTCATCTGCAGTTACACCGAAATAATGAGAAAGCTTGCCTTCAATAAGATCCTTTGCCTGTTTTTTTGTGAGTTTGTAATTCATAGTAGACCTCCCACCATATTAGCTGATAATATTTTATACTAAAGCAACGGAAATTACAACTGTTATTTATCAAAATAATTTGATTGATTTTTGTATCTTTTGCCGAAAAATATTTATCTTTTTAACTATTTTTAAGATTTTTATATCTAAATTATACAAATTAAACCATATTTTACACAGTAACAGCACTATTTACACACCGTTTTTGACACAAATTTGGTGCAAAACCGACAATTTGCTATTGACCTCGTGTTGTTTTGAGGGTACAATTCTGTTATTACCAACGGAGGTTTTTATTATGAACAGCAAAATGAAAAAGATTTTAGCAATTCTGCTCAGCATTGTTATCGTCCTTGGCGGTGCATGTACATATCTCTATTTCAGATACTACCGCACAACAGCCAAAGAAACAGTTAAGCTCAGCGAATTTACCGATGCAATCGACATCACACTCACCGCCCACCGCGGACTTTCGGCACTTGCGCCCGAAAACACAATTCCTGCCATTGAGCTCGCAGGTGAAAACGGCTACAAATATGTTGAATTTGACATTCATATGACCGAGGACGGCGTGTGGATTCTCAACCACGATGAGCATCTGATCAGAATGTCCGGCAAGCTCGGTTATATTAAGGATTACACATATTTCGAGCTTGCGGAATATTCAATCAACAACGGTGCAAATCACAAAAATTACCCCGACCTGAAAATGCCGTCACTTGACGATGCACTTGACACTTGTCTAAAGCACAATATTATTCCTATGATCGAAATCAAAAATTTCACACCCGATGGCATTTCAAGCCTTGTAAATTCTGTGGTTGAGCACGGCTTTGAGGATTCCTGCTATGTAATTTCATTTAATTACGATGCCATTGAAGCCGTTGAAAAAGCAAACGAAAATATCAGCCTTTTGTATCTTGTTTCAGAATTTGATGAAACAAATCTCAAGCGTTGTCTTGACAATCCCCATCGCGGAGTAAGCTTCAAAGCCAATCCCGAAGTCAACACTCACGAGGCAATCGACCGCCTTCGCGAAAGTGATATTGAGCTTTTCACCTGGACGGTTGACGAAAAAGATGCCATTGATTATTATTACCCATTGGGGGTCAAGAACTTTGTAACAAACAGAATTCTGCCGTAAAAAAGAGCCGTCACGTGACGGCTCTTAATTTTATATTCTGCTGAGAATGTCTTCAAATGTTTCTTTGATAACCTTCTGTGTGTTGGGACCCATTGAGTTTGTTTCGTGATAATGTCTTCTGTCAAAACGGTCACGGGCTGTGTTGAGATAAGGCTGAGTTTTGTTGAGAACAAAATCGTTGGGGGGAACACAGTAGCCTGTCATATCATTGCTGACACCAAACACAACAAGGTTGGGGTCATTTGCAACCTCAACAAGGGGCGCAGGATTGATTTCGGGGCCAAAGCCTGTGGATGAAATTTCAGCTTCGTCATATCCGCCAAAAACTGCTGACTGGAACATTTCACCGGGAAGAAGAAGAATCTTCTGTGAACCGATTTCCATATATGTCATTTCAGATTTAAGCGCAACACCAAGCTCGCTGCTGTCGCAGGGATAGGGGTCATTGCTGAAGGTCTGACGCATACCGAGAAGCATAAGAACATTGTTATCAACAGGAAGATAGAACTTCTGCTGAACAATCTTCATTTCGGGCTCAAGCTCTTTGTCATTATCAATTGCAAGAGCACCCTCTGCAAGCACCTTGCCCTGAAGCTTGATATTGTTGACATTGTCGTTATCATCAAAGTCAGCCATATCAATGCCGCCGATTGCGCCGATGCCGAAGAGCACGTTTGCGCCGCAAGCTTCCTTGATGATTTCACGCATAAAGTAAGGATATTCACCGCTGAGCATTCTGTTGCTGCCGCCCAATGAGTTGGGGTGTGCGCTGAAGTTCATAATCCAGGTTTCTGCGCTGCCGTCAGCAGGAGCAAAACGAAGACGTGTGAGGGTTTCATTGAGTCCCTTTGTTGCACGGCCTGTCTGCTGAGCGCCTTCAAGATATTTTGTGCCGAGATAAAGCTTACCTGACTTTCTGTTGGCATATGCTTCTTTAGAAACCTTAACCATTGTTTCCATAAGCATATTCATATAATCAGGGTCTTTGCCGTCAGAAGGAATTGAAGCGAAGGGCTTACCCCAATAACCGAGGGTGTCAATGCCTGAATGGCTGTGAGTTGTGCTGATGTTGATGCACTTGCAGCCAACCTCTTTTGCAAACTCATCAAGCATTGAGCGAACCTTCATAACCTCAATGTTTGTCATACCGACGATGTCTGCACCAATCCAGAGCATACCTTCATCATTTCCACAGTCAATCCACACGGCTGAGGCATAAACAGGAGAGAGAATTCCCTCCATCTTGTGGCCTGAACCGTGACCTGCAATCCAGTATGTAGTATCTTTTGTGAGATCGGGCATAATTTCGGCTGTTGAAAAACCAACATTGTAGCCCTCACCCTTGATAACTGTGGGCATAACCTTTTCAATCGGATCGGCAACCTTTGTTTTGCCAACCTTTTTGCCGTAGCCTTTAACTATTTTAACTATTCCTTTTGAAACTAAATCCATAATATCCATAGCATTACCTCCTTATGTTAATGAATCTGTATTATCGGGCGTTGAATCCTGAGGTTGTTCAGGGGTTTCGGGAGTTTCGGGGGTTTCAGGAGTCTCAGAGCCGGAATTATCAGGTTCTTCCGGAGTTGGCTTCTGAGGTATGAGATTTTCAAGTCCCTCCTGAATTCCCGGAATCAATCCTTCAAGCGGATTCTGAGGATTCTGCGGGTTCTGATTTTCCTGATTTTCATTGTTATCAGGATCTTCGGGATTGGTAACTACCGGCAAGGTAGTGGTGGTTGTTGTCACATTACCCGAACCCGAAGGGGTTGTTGACGAGCCGCTTGACGGATTTTTCTTTGCGTTGGTGTAGTCGAGCGCAGATTGTCTGTCTGCATCAAGAATGATGTTTGTTTCACCGTAAACTGCAAGCTGAAGCTTCTGAGCGCAGATGGGATAATCCACAATCCACACCCACTGATTGCGGGCAGAGGAAGTGTTGACATAAGCCGACGCCATT
This sequence comes from Acutalibacteraceae bacterium, assembly GCA_045633685.1. GTDB lineage: Bacteria > Bacillota > Clostridia > Oscillospirales > Acutalibacteraceae > CAG-488. The sequence continues at coordinate 23,445 of JAZQYU010000070.1, forward strand.
TCAACACCCTGCTCCTGCGGAAGGGTAATTTCAGTTATTTCATATTTCATCCAGCCCTGAGCAACTGCCGTTGCAAGAAGTGAAATAATTTCAGACTGATTATAGCCTGTTCTGATATACTGTGCTGTCTGCTTATACGCATTCACAAGCTGACCGCTGGAAGCAGATTTTGCACTTGCCATAAGACCTTTGATAACCTTGCGCTGACGCTCTGTTCTGTTGACGTCACTGTCAAGCTTTCTGATTCGGCTGTAAATCAAGGCCTCCGAGCCTTTGAGCTTAACGTCATCACCATAAGGGAAGTTTTTGTGAGAGGATGTTCTGCGGATAAACATTGCCTCGTTGTATTCAACATCAACAGTTACGCCGCCCAAAGCGTCAATCAGCTTTTTGAATGAGGCAAAGTCAACTGCGATATATTCATCAATTTCAATTTTGAAATTCTTTTCGATAGTGTCAATCAATGTTGCAGGGCCGCCAAGGCTGTATGCCGCGTTGATTTTTTCATATCTGCCCTTTGCTCCGCCGGACTGCTGCGGAATGTCCATATAAATATAGCTGTCTCTGAAAAATGAAGTAAGAGTAATCTTCTGGGTTTTTTTGTTGATTGAAACGAGCATAATCGCATCAGCTCTGCCGGATGATGCCGTACCCGTGGATGAGTCAACACCGCAAAGCAAAACATTGAGCACATTTTTGCTGTGCATTTTGTCACCACGGTTGTTTGCCCATGAATAAAGAAAATCATTCAGTGAGCTGGCATCGGTAACGTCACCCATAGCTTCAAGATTCACATCTTCATCCTCAATTACAGCACCTGAATTGAAATCAATTCCGTCGTCACCGTAATCTGCACCGTCAGTTACGTGAAAAAGATATGCAACTGCTGCGCCGAAAAGAAGAACGATTGCAACAATCACCGAAATGAGAAGAATCTTGAGGTTTTTGTAATTATTCTTTTTGAAGAATGATTCGTTTTCTTTCTTTTTCATCGGCTTATCAGCTTTCTCCGTTTTTGTCGGAGCTTTGGTTTCACGGCGAATTTCAACAACTTCTTCACCGTCATCTTCTTTATAGTTTATATATTTTCCGTATTTGGCTGTCAGGTCACTTAAATCAGCTTTGCCTTCAGATTGACGGGACTGTTGTTGTGCCACCCGCTTGTTATATTCCTCATGCGTGCTGAAGAAATTTTCATCGTCCCTGTTATTCAAACTTCTCGCCCACTTTCACTTTTATTCACTTTATATTATAACACCCCTGCCGGTAAAACACAACATAATAATTGTAAAAATAATATGAATTTTGTCAAAGAAAAAGGCCTACACAAAGCTGTGTAGACCTTCACCATAAATTTATTTATCAATCTCCTGCTTCTTCAGCTTTTTCAATAAGCTCCTGAGGAATTGCCTCACCGTGCTTAACGAAGATAAGCATAAGAATTGCAACCGCAAAAACTATGGGGCTGTAATAGAACAGGGACATATATGTGCCCGCGAACATTCTGATTGCACCATAAACAATGGGAGAAGCAATCTGAGCTGAGAATGTTGCTGTGTAATAATATCCTGTAAATGTGCCAACCTTTTCCACACCACCGATTTCAAGAACAAGTGGAAGTGTGTTAACTGTGATGAACATATTGGCAGCACCGCCGAGAATAAGAACAGGATAAATAAGAATGCTGAGGATTTTGGTAATATCCTTAACAGAATCCGAAAGTGCCTGCAAGGCTGTTCCGAAGGAAGCGTCTGCTCCTGTTCCGAGAACGGAATCAGCCACACTTACCACACCGGTGTAAAGTTCTTCACCTGCGTTGGCTTTGAGATACTCATCAAACACCTTGTAGTTTTCAAAAGCAGAAACATCAGCGCCGCTTTCAAGTGCGTTTCTGTATTCAATATAGCCGTCCATTGTGAGAACTGCACCGTCGGGAAGTTCAACGCCATCTTCCTTTGCCTTGTCTGAAAGCTCTGAATTATAGGTGTTGATCTGGTCATTAACGGTAATGTAAGCATTGTTGACTGTTACATAATCGTTGATTGAAAGATCTTTGTTACCGAGCATTGAAACAAAAATGCCGAAGAAAATCATAAACGCTGCAAGGAAAATTGCAAGACCGCCCATAATAGTCTTTTTTCTGCCGAATTTCTTGCCGAATTTGCCTGCAGGAAGAGCGGCAGCGGCAGAAACAACAGCAAAAATAAGCATAAGAATTGTTGCTTCGGAAGTGATTTTGTGAAGAATCTCCTCTGCAAAAAGTGAGAAGAAGGTTGTGATTGCGTTTGTGCCGCAGAAAAGGAAGAAAAGGCAAGCGAGCATAAACATAAGGCTCTTCTTCTCGCTCTTTGAAAGCTTAATTGCTTTAAGAGCGGCTTTTTCTGCCTTTTTCGCTTCTTTTTCAGCCTGTCTTCTTGCTTTTGCATCGGCATACTGGTTAGCTTCACCCTTAAGACGGATGCTTGTGTCTTCTTCCTTAACACAGAAAAGAAGAACCAACATACCCGCAATCATAACAAGGGAGCCGATAAGGAAAACGTAGGGGAACGAAAGTGTTTCGTCAGCCTTGATCTGTTCTTTGGAATAACCTGCAAAAAGAGTGCACAGGGCAATACCAACTGTGCCTGCAATCATACCCACGGCTGTGCCGAGACCACCCATAAGGTTGATAACCGCATTACCCTCGGAGCGAAGTTCGGGAGGAGTGAGGTCAGGCATAAGAGCAACAACCGGTGCACGCCACAAAGACATTGAGAAAACAAAAAGAATAACACAAATCATTGTTGCGGCAAGGCTGTTTGTGTTGAGGGCAACAATGGGAACAAGCATAAACAACAGCGCCGAAACAGGAGCGCAGGAAACGATAAAGGGACGGCGCTTACCTAATTTGGAGTGGCAGTTGTCTGAGAGCTTGCCGAATGCAGGCTGGAAAATAACACCGAAGATGTTATCAAATGTCATAATAATACCGATGAACAATGGCACAAGTGTAAATCCGCCGCCAACGAGAGCAACCTCTTCACCCTGAGCCTCAGCAAATTTGGTCAGGAAAGGCATTTTGGCAACGAGGAAGTCACTCCAGCCCTGAACCATATCACTGCCCGAAAGCAGTTTATTCAAAATTTTTGTAATGTATGGGTCATAAATTGCCCACGCGATTGATGTAGCCAAAAAGCCGAAGCCTGTTAAAATTGTTTTGGGATAATTCAGCTTCATTTTCTTTTCTGACAAAGCACATCACTCCTTTTCTTGTTTATGTTTTCATAATAACAGAGTTTGGAAATTTTATCAATACTCTTTTTATTTTTCATATATTGTTACTGTTTTATTGTATCTATTATGAGCAATATTTACAAAAAAAGACGGCGTGAAAATCTGCACAAGTCCAGTAAAAACGGACAATAGAAAAAAGAGACCTCCTATGGTAGAATAAAACTACCGTAGGAGGAATTTTTATGCCCAGAAATTATCGTCACATAAAGGATTATGAAAAAGAAATATTTGAACTAAAATCACAAGGAAAAACAAACAGAGAAATATGTGAAAAGTTTGGTTTTGAAATGAAGCAACTTAAAAATTTCATTACTAGGTATAACACAAATCAAAAGAAACAAGAAGGAGGAATGTCATTAAAGAGAAAAGGTAGACCTCCTAAGGATTATGTTGTAACTGAAGATATGAAAATCCAGGAACTGAAATATATAATTGCACGAAAAGACAGTAAAATCAAAACATTGGAAATGGAAAATGAGTTGATGAGGGATTTTCTCTCGCTCACAGAAAGGAAGTGAGAACAAGTGTGAAGTTCATGGTTATCTATCGTCATAAGAATAAATATTCAATAAGTGAAATGTGCCGATTCTTTAATGTATCAAGAAGTGGTTACTATGATTATGTCAAAAGAATGGATATACCAGCAAAAGATTTACCTTTAGCCGAAAAGATAAAAGAATGTCAGGAAAATCATGGCAAAACCTACGGTTATCGTAGAGTACATATATGGCTCGAAAGAGAAGGAATACACCATAATCCCAAGACAATATTAAGAATAATGCAGAAATACAATTTGTTATCAGTAGTCAGAAGAAAGAAATATCGCAATTATGGTGATTATCTTCATAGGTATCCAAATCTGTTAAACAGAGATTTTCATGCTGACAAGCCAAATCAAAAATGGGTTACTGATATATCATATATCAAGACACAACAAGGAACACTGTATCTTTCTGTAATACGGGATCTGTATGATAACAGTATAGTTGCATACAAGACAGGAACTGAACAAAACATAAACCTCGTATTAAGTACAATCAGAGCAGCTAAGAGAAAAGAAAAAGTCACTGCAGAGTTGCAGCTCCACAGTGACCAAGGGTTTCAATATACATCATCAGCATATTTTAACCTGACAAAATCATACGGCATAACGCCTTCAATGTCAAGACGTGGTAACCCATATGATAATGCAATGGCTGAAAATTTCTTTTCAATTCTTAAAACAGAATGCTTATATCGAACAAAATTGCAAACCTATGAGGAGGCTCGCCTCCTCATAGGTCAATACATTGACTTTTACAACAACGAAAGAATCCAACTAAAAACAAAACTGACTCCGCTTGAAAAACGAAATCAGTTTGTTGCCTAAATTTTAATATTTTCTACCATAAAGGTCTTTTTTGTACTGTCCGCACAATTTGGAGCAGTTCAATCACACCGTCTGATTTTTAATTATTCCTGAGTCTTTTTGGGTTCAATTTTGCCATAGAGACTGCCACCGATATCTGAACGGGGAGCTCTTGCGGGCTGCTTTGATTCAGCAGAAGAATAGCTGTTGTTTCTTCTTCTGTAATCGTTTCTTCCACCTCTGCCGCGGCCGGGGTTTGTGGGCTTGAAGCCTTCTGCAAGAGTGATGACAACCTTGCGGTCTGATTCACTGCCTACTGAATGTGAGCTAACGCCCTCAATCTCCTGTACGGTTGTGTGGATAATTCTTCTCTCATAAGGATTCATGGGATCAAGAACAACATTTCTGCCGTATTTCTTAACTCTTTCTGACTGCTTTTTGGCAAGCTCCTTGAGAGTGTCTTCACGCTTCTGACGATAATTACCAGCGTTGATTGAAACTCTTCTGTAATCATCCTTGCCCTTGTTGATAACAAGTCTTGTAAGATACTGAATAGCGTCAAGTGTTTCACCGCGGCGGCCGATGATATAGCCGTAGCCGTTGCCGCAATCAAGGTCAAGGCAGATGCTTTCGTCATCTTCTGTTACGTTGATTTCAACATCATCAACACCCATACCCTTAAGGATTGATGAAACATAATCTTTGGCAACCTTACCCATTTCGGTTGTTGCGCCTGTGTATGCTTTGGGCTCTGCCGGTGCAGCTTTTTCTGCAGGCTTAGCCTTCTTTTCTTCTTTTTTCTGAACGGGTTTTTCTTTGGCAACCTTTTCAACGGGAGCCTTTTTCTCGTCGGGAGCTTCATAAAAAGCTCTTGCTTTAGCAGGTGCGCCACCAAAAAGACCGAGGGTCTTCTTTTTGGGAAGCTCGAGAACCTCTGTGCTTACGTCGGCATCCCAAGGTGCGCCGAGTGCAGCTTTAGCGGCTTCGATGGCTTCCTCAACGGTAGCTCCTGTTCCGATAGCTTCTTTTATCAAAATTACACCACCTATGATGATTGTTGTCTGTTTATTTGTTTTCGGTGTAGTCTGCTGCCTGCTTAAGGCTGTTTTCTCTTGAACGGCGTTCAACGGTTTCTTTAACCATAAGCTTGGCAATTTCAACCTGAGGACCGCGGAACTTTTTCATAAGATAGCTCTGAACGGTTGAATAGATGTTTGAAACGATCCAATAAATACCGATACCTGCAGGGAAAAGGAATGTGAAATACACACTCATCAACGGCATAAACACTGTCATACAGCCGTTGGCGGGATTTTTGCCCATTGTGGGGTTCATCTTCTTCTGCTGTGCCTGCATAATGAAGGACTGAGCAAATGAAGTTATACCCGAAAGAATGGGAATAATCCAATATCTGTCAAAAACCTTGAAGTTGGGCTTAACACCCATCTGCAAACCGAAAAGCTCAAACTTCTTTTCGGAAACGAAGGTGCTGATAGCGTTTATTGTGTCTTCACTGACTTTGCCGGCAAGTGAGCCCTTGAAAGCATCAAAATGCTGAATGATATACATAGGGTAATATCTTTCAGAGCCTTTTTTAATCAAAGAGCTGATAGCTTCCTCGGGAGAAGCTTCTGCAAACTTAACAAAGATTTCCTGAATCACGTTGATTTCATCAACGCCAAGACCCAATGCATAGCGCAATGGGTTGTACATAACACCGAAAAGACCGATAATAATCGGCATCTGGATAAGCATTGGAAGACATCCGGCTGACATGGGGTTGTAGCCCTCACGCTGATACAAAGCCTGGGTTTCTTCCTGAATCTTCTGCTGATTGCCTGCATATCTTTCCTGAATTCTTCTGATTTTGGGAGCAAGACGCTGCTGCTTTGCCATACCCTTCTGCTGAGAAATGGTTGTGGGCAAGGTGATGGTTCTTGCGAGAATTGTAAACAGAATCAAAGCCAGAGCATAACCGCCTACACCACCTACAAAATTGTAGATAGCTAACATTATATAGCCGAAAATCGGGCTGATGTAATCATAAAACCAGTTATATATGGCCATATTTAAACTCCTTTATGTTTATGCCTGCAATTGCATTTTTCTTTTTTGGGAGGGACCGGGTCATATCCGCCCTTAAACAGCCGGTTGCAACGCAGAATTCTCCACGCCGCAAGCAATGACCCTTTTATCGGTCCGTGAATCTCAATTGCCTCAACCGCATAATGAGAGCAGGTGGGATAATACCTGCACATGGGAGGCAATATTGGGGAAATAAATTTCTGGTAGAAGCGAATTATTGCAATAAGAACCCTTTTCACCTTATTACACCTGCGCTTTTGAGTTGTTTTCGCATTATTTCCCTTACCTTGGTGCTTTTGGAAACACCTGTTTTGTATCTTGCAACAAAAACAATATCCCAACTGCCGCTGATTTCACCCTCCAATTCGCGGAAAGCGGCGGCAATGACTCGACGGCATCTGTTACGCATAACAGCATTGCCGATTTTTTTACCTGTGGTTATTCCTACACGGCAAACGCCCGCGCGGTTATTTTTTAATACATAGGTAACCAACGCAGGTTCGGAAAAAGATTTCCCTCTGCCGTAAGCACGGCGGAAATCTGTATTTTGCTTTAATTTAACTGTTTTGGGCAAAGTACTCATCCGTTCACCGCAGAATTTCAGGTATTAGTAAGTAAGCTGCTTTCTGCCCTTAGCTCTGCGACGAGAGAGAACCTTACGGCCGTTTCTGTCTGCCATTCTTTTACGGAAACCGTGCTCCATCTTTCTGTGACGCTTCTTTGGTTGATAAGTTCTTTTCATTCTTCTGACCTCCAATCAAATTAAGTTATCTCCTACATCTGAGTGTTCAGATGTGAAAAAGCATACTGTTAAGTTGGCGACAGTCGAACCCTGTACGCCTAAAATTTAAATCTTTCGGCGTATCAAGCCGTTTTTTCGTCTTGAAATACGCCCGTATGTCGGCGACGCAAAACATCTTGCTACACCAAAACCTTTACAATTTTAGGTGCTTTGCAGTTTTGTGAGACAAGAATTTTCGTTGTGACAAGGAAAAGGGTTGCAGCAATACTTTCGTATTACAAAAACCTTTGACGATGGCAAAGCGGAAATTTGTCTTCCAAAACCGTGCAGTGTTCGACTGCCGCCAACTTAACCAGTATTCGCAGTTTAGTATTATATAACATTGTTTGTCTATTGTCAATCATTTTTTATTTTTAAACGGTTTATTTTGCTTTTCAGATTTATTAAAGCTGAAAATCCGCCCTTTCTTTGCCCTTTTTTCATATAATTTGTATATAAGATTTTAATTGAAAATCTGCCGGCTCTGTGTTATAATGAAACAGTATAATGAAATCGTGCGCTTTAAAATACGAAAATCAAGGAGGAGAAGTTAAATGAACTCATTCAACGAGTTGTGGGAAATGGTCAAAGCTGAATGTCAGGCTCTCGTTTCAGAGTCTATCTACAACGTATGGTTCAAGGATATCGAACTCATCAGCTTTAATGAAGAAAAAGTTGTGCTCGCCATTTCGGGCTTTAAGAAAAAAATAGTTGAAACAAGATTTATCGACAAGCTTAATCAGGCTTTCTATAACATTATGGGATTTGAGATTGAAATCGAATTTGTGGATTCTCTCGGATATTCTCAGCCTGAGGAAGAAAAAATTGAGGTTGAAGACAAGGCAGACACCGACACTTTCGACTCTTTCGTTGTCGGCTCATCCAACAAATTTGCTCACGCTGCGGCCATTGCTGTTGCAGCAAATCCCGGTGGTTCATACAACCCGCTGTTTATCCACGGCAACTCAGGCCTCGGCAAAACCCATTTGCTCAGCGCTATCTGCCACGAAATAAGAAAATCCAACCCCGACGCAAACATCGTCTACACAAGAGGTGAAACCTTCACCAACGACCTTATCCGTCACCTTGCGCAGAAAAATATGGTTGAATTCCACGACAAATACCGCTCTGCCGATGTTCTGCTCGTGGACGACGTTCAGTTCATCGCAGGCAAGGAATCAACGCAGGAAGAATTTTTCCACACCTTCAACGCACTTGCAACGGCAGGCAATCAGATTGTTCTCACCTCTGATATGCCCCCCAAGATGATTGAAACTCTTGACGACCGCCTTCGTAACCGCTTTGAATGGGGACTTATCGCTGACATTCAGCCGCCCGATCTTGAAACAAGAATGGCTATCATCAAGCGCAAGGCAGTCAAGCTCGGTCTTGACATCCCCGATGATGTTATTCAGTATATCGCACAGCGACTTAAGGACAACATCCGTCAGCTTGAGGGTGCCGTTAAAAAGATGCAGGCATATGTAACGATGCAGGGTCTTCCTGTCAGCATCACCACCGCTCAGGCAGCTATCAAGGATATAATGGTTGACACTCAGCCTCAGCCCATCACTGTTGACAAAATCGTTCAGGAGGTTGCCCGTACATACGGTGTTTCTGCTGACGATATCCGCTCAAAGCGCCAGGACGCAGGCACAGTTGAAATGCGCCAGATGTCAATTTATCTTGTGCGCGAGCTCACAGGTATGTCCACAAACGCAATCGGCAAGGCTTTCGGCGGCAAGAACCACACAACCGTGCTTTACAGCATTTCTCAGTTTGAAGATAAGCTTAAGGGCCGTTCAGACCTTCGTGAAAAGGTTGAAAGCATTAAAAAGAATGTGTCTGATAAGCATTAAAATCTGACCCCCTCGGAGGTGTAAATATGGGACTTTTTGAAAAATTCAACAAAGGACTCAAAAAAACAAGAAATAGTATGTCGGGAGCTATTGACGTTATGCTCCACGGCAAAAATGAAATAGACGAAGATCTTTACGAAGAGCTTGAAGAAATCCTTATCATGGGTGACGTCGGAATGAACACCGCTGGTGAAATCTGCGAAAAGCTCCGCGATTACGTTGCCAAAAAGAATCTCCGCAAGCCTGCTCAGGTTAAGGATGCTATCCGCGACATCGTTGCCGAAATGCTTCAGGGCGGCGAGGATATGGGTCTTATCACCCTCCCCTCCGTTATACTTGTTATTGGTGTAAACGGTGTGGGCAAGACCACCACCATCGGCAAAATGGCAGCTATGTATAAGGCTCAGGGCAAAAAGGTTATCCTCGGCGCTGCCGATACCTTCCGTGCCGCAGCTATTGAGCAGCTTGAAGAATGGGCAAACCGCGCAGGTGTTGACATCATCAAGCATAAAGAGGGCGCAGACCCCGCCGCGGTTATTTTTGACACCATTCAGGCAGGCAAAGCAAGGGATTGCGACATCATCATCTGTGACACCGCAGGCAGACTCCACAACAAGAAAAATCTTATGGATGAACTTGCTAAAATATACAAGGTTATCGACCGTGAGCTTCCTTATAACGACCGCGAAAGCTTGCTCGTTCTTGATGCAACCACAGGCCAGAATGCCGTTAATCAGGCAAGAGAGTTCAAAAATGTAGCCGAAATCACAGGCATTGTTCTCACAAAGCTTGACGGCTCCGCAAAGGGCGGCGTTGTGCTCAACATCAAAAACGACCTCAAGGTTCCCGTTAAGTTCGTTGGCGTAGGCGAGCAGATTGACGACCTTCAGCCCTTCAGCCCCGACGCATTTGCAAAGGGACTTTTTGAAAACGAAGTTCAGCGCGACGAAGAAGAAAGTGGTGACGAAGAATGAAAGTTCTCATAGCCACCCATAATCTCAAAAAGAAGGCCGAGCTTCAGCGAATTCTCACTCCCCTCGGCATTGAGGTTGTAACCGCCGACGATATCGGCATTGACCTCACCGATGTTGAAGAAACAGGCACAACCTTTGAAGAAAATTCACTTCTCAAAGCTCAGAGCGGCTGTGACGAAAGCGGCCTCCCCTGCGTTGCAGACGATTCAGGACTTGCTGTTGACTACCTTAACGGTGCACCCGGAGTTTATTCTGCAAGATATGCAGGCGAACACGGTGATGATGAAAAGAACAACGACAAGCTTCTTGCTGAGCTTGACGGTGTCCCCCTTGAAAAAAGAACTGCAAGATTCGTCAGCGTTGTTACATGCGTTTTTCCCGACGGCAAAAAGATCGCCGTAAGAGGAGAATGCGAGGGCAGAATTGCTTTTGAAAGAGCAGGAAACGGAGGTTTCGGTTATGACCCCCTTTTCCTTTTTGAAGACGGCAGAAGCTTTGGTGAATTCACCGCAGAAGAAAAAGATAAAGTCAGCCATCGAGGCAAGGCGCTTCGTCTGTTGGCTAACGAATTGGAGAAAATCATATGACAGATAAAATGACAGGCAAAGAAAGAGCTTCTTTCAGAGCCAAAGCAAACACGCTTGAGCCTCTTTTTCAGCTCGGCAAGGGCGGAATGAGTGACGCAATCATCGCTCAGGTTGATGATGCACTCAGAGCAAGAGAGCTTATCAAAATCAAGGTGCTTCTTGAATCCACTCCCATCACTCCCCGTGAGGCGGCAGATCAGCTTTCAGAAGCCACCAATTCACACGTTATTCAGGTTATCGGCGGAGTTATTGTTCTTTACAGAGAAAATCCCGAATTGAGAGAGCTTGAAGCCAAGAAAAAGAAGGACGCAAAAAAGAACGCCGCAACATCCAAGGGCGCAAAGGATTTTGCAAAGAAATATAAGTCAGCCAAGAATAAAGGTCTTCCTCAAAGACGAAAATAAAACTAATTGAACCAAATTCAGCGAAAGGAGTTGTGATGGGTGAGCAACGATAAAAACACACCTGTGATTCAGAACAGAAAAGCCTATCACGACTACTTTGTTTTGGAAGAATACGAAGCAGGCATTGAGCTTTTCGGCACAGAGGTCAAGTCGGTCCGTCAGGGCAAGGTCAACCTCAAGGATGCATGGTGCAACATCGTCAACGGTGAAATTTTTGCCAACGGTGTTCACATCAGCCCCTACGACCACGGCAATATTTTTAACCGTGACCCGATGAGAGTCAAAAAACTTCTAATGCACAAAAAAGAAATCAACCGCCTTTACGGAACAGTTAAGCAGGACGGCCTTTCACTCATTCCCCTTTCAATTTATTTCAATAAAGGAAAGGCAAAAATGAAAGTTGGTCTTTGCAAAGGTAAAAAGCTTTACGATAAACGCGAGGTTGCTGCTAAGAAAGAAGCTGCAAGAAATATTGAAAGATCTATTAAAGAACAACTGCGCTAATTTCTTCACTGTTCACGCTTCGCTCTCAAATTGAACGAAGCTGATATATGGGGATGAAAGGATTTCGACGGGGATTTTGAACCCGGGTAAGCGAGCAGTGGTGTGGGACCACTTTAAAACTCACAACTTTTAAAATTAAACGACAACAATAAAGTTGCATTAGCTGCTTAACGCAGCTCGTCCTGACCTGAATTACCGCGCTCAGGTTAAGGGCGTCGATCAGCGGTGAACGTGCACGGAGGAGTAGCCTTGCAATCCGTCATGCATCAAAGGATACCGAAGCGGACAGCCTGTTTATCGGCGGTTCGTCGGGGGAATCTCAAAAGATAACCTACGCTCGTAGAAAGCTCGGAGAATGAGTTTTCGGACGCGGTTTCGATTACCGCCATCTCCACCAAACAAAAGTCAGACGAACACCTACTACTTCTTCACAGGCGGCTTCGCCGTGAAAGTGGATCTCTGACAGAACAGAAAGAACCAAGGTTAGAAATAGCCTTGGTTTTTTGTTATATTAAGTGGTTGAGAACAACAATTAAATATGCTATAATTTATCCATATAAAACTGCGAGGTGACTATTGTGGATAAGATAAGAAATATGACGCTAAAATGGTGGTTTTGGATTATTGCAACAACTATATTTTTAACTGTTGTACAAATTCTCTTTAGAATAGAAGCACCGTGCAAATGGCTGGATGCGGTATGGGAAGCTGGTGATTTAATATCTTTAGTAGGAACATTAGTTTTGGGGTATGTTGCAATGCTTCAAACAAAACGAGCAAACGATATGGCAGAAGATGCCAACAAAACAAGTAGAAAATTGATTGAATTACAAGAGGCCGAGTATACCCCTATTATAACTATTAAAAGTTTTGCCGGAGTTACAAAACATAGTATAAACACATCAAGCACAAATGCACAGTCAGAAATGTTTGTTCATGAAATGCGTTGTGTTGATGGTGAGGTTTTAGTAGGTTACTCTATTTCACTTATGGAATCAGATTGTGTTCTTTCTAACAATACTTATTGCAGAGATTATGAAATACATTTAAACTATAGCGGTCGTTTTGTTGTAGAAAGTTTTTGTATAAAAGAGATTCGTTTTATAGGGAATAATTTCGAAAAGTGCTTTAAAATTAAAAATTCTGCTGAGATGTCCTTGAATTGTGGTGAAGAATTTAACTTGTTTCTATTCCTGTTTAGCAACGAAGATTTTTTAAAAGAAAGTAGTGAGGCACATAAGTACATAACTGCTACAAATGTAGTACTTGAGATGGAAATGAAATCAATTTCAGGTGAAATATATAATGAAACAGTAAAAATTAGAAAACTTCTTGTAAAAGACCCAAGTCCTAATGTAGAGGTCCAAAATGCAGAATTATTAGTATCTTCATTTTATCAGGTTAACAACAATAAACAAAAAAGTTGAAAATAAAAATCCCGATGCTTTAAATAAAAGTGTAAGTGGAGGTATTCTTTTGAAAGGAAAAATTAGCTTGTTATTGAAAAACAAAACCTTTTTAAAAAAATTAATTATAATAGTTATAGTTCTTTTTGTAGTTGCTTATATTGCTTTTGCTATGATTATTCTTCCTAAATATCAGTTTTCTGTTTTTAAAAAAACATATGAAGAAAGCCTCGTTGAAGTTTTTGAAGAAAACTCGTGGGAACTGATTTATGTTGAATACCCTGAAATTATTCCTGACAAACATAAGGAATATTATGAGACTGAAAGAATTAATGAATATGATGTTTATGTTTATCTTAAAGGTGAGCCTTTAGATGGTAAAGAAATGTACGATTCATTTCTTGAAATAAGGGGAAATAATGATTATTTATTAAGTAATACATACAAAATTTTATCATCAGGTGCTTACATAGGTGATGATTGCAAAGAAACAGGTTTCCATGAAGTGAACACGATTCTTGTTTTTGAAGATCAGTCTGAATATAAAAGGGATTATATATCTGTTCTAAAAAATGACAAAGTCATTTACAAGAGAAATTTAACCCAAAGCAGTGGCTCTAGTTATTGGTATTCAGGGGAATGTGGGTATCCTGAGTGTGATCATAACAAAGCGGAAGGGAAACCTTATTGTCATCAACATGCATGTGGTGAAGCAGGCTGTCAAAACCCAACAGATTTATTACCAAGTTACTGTGATGAACATAATTGCACTTATGGTTCTTGTACTGCTCCTAGATATACAGCAGCAAACAGCACATATTGTCAAAGACATTATATTGAAACATACTAAAAGCTCACACATTCGACAAAATACAGACCTCCTTGTAAAATGGTATTACCAAATACAAGGAGGTCATTTTATTTATTCAATTCAGATTTCGGCGTAGGTGCGGAAATATTTTGCGGCGGCGGCTCTTGTTACTGTACCGAAGCCGTTGTCTATAATCACGTTGAACGCAAGACCGATTGCATCAAAAAGTCCGGGCAGACCTTTGGTGAATCCGCCACTCATAAATGCAAGGGCAAGGCTGATTGCGTCTGTTTCAGTTGCGTCATCGGTAGCATTGTCCGTACCGTTGATAGCATTCATGGCCTCGTTGAACTGACCGTTTGTAAGTGCATCATCAGGGCTGAAGGTTGTGGGTGATGTTGCACTCATAATGCCCTTTGAAACAACATACTCAACATCATTATAATATTTGTGGCCGGGCTTCACATCATCAAATCTCTTTGAAATATCGGGATCGGGAAGAGCTTCAATGATTTTGTTGGCAATGAAAACATGGCCGTCAGCATCGGGGTGACTGTCAACATAAGTTGCACCGTCCGGGTCAACATAAGTGTAGCCGAATTTCTTTGCGCCGTCAATCATAGGCTTGTTGCCCACGGACATAATGAAATCAACAATTGTTGATGTGAGTGCGTCTGCCTCACCGTTGCCGGAGCCGTTAACAGGCTCACCAACAACGCCATCATAATCATAATTTTTGCCCTTGATACCGTTGTCACTCATTCCGACAACCATAAGTGTAACATCAGGATTAAGGTCGTAAATATCCTGAATCATAATATCCCAGTTGTTGTAGAAGTTGCTCAAGCCATATTCAAGAGCAGCAGGAATGGTGGAAAGAAGGTCGGGAAGTGCACCTGCAAGGTGAGCAATTTCAACAAGGTCACCGATATCACCAAGGTCAAGCTCGTTGCTTTCAAGGAACTCTGTGAGCATTGCCATATATTCATCGGCAACATTCTGCTTTTCAAGCACATCGGCAACTACCCAAGTGAGGTAAGCGCCCCAGTCGTTACCGCCAACACCGAGAGTGATGAGGTCAGCATCTGCAATTGCCTGCTTATAAGCAGCTCTCCATTCTTCACTGCCGGCATAACCAACAGCATCAAGCTGAGAGGGGTGGAAAAGATAATCGTCTGCGCCGTCAAAATCGTCTTCCAGCATATAGCGAATTTCAATTGTTCTGAATCCGGGAGCGGCAAAGGCTGTCATAGATTTATCTTCAATAATAGCGTTTGCAAGCACGTCGGCATAAGAGCCGGGCACTCTGTAATAAGTTGTTTCCTGATGTGCGCGGTTAAATTCGCGGTCGTTCTGGCTCATCTGGTCACGGTAGCCGCTGGCAACACTGTCACCGAGAAGAACATAGTTCTTATACTGACCGTAGTGAAGAGAAACCGCATCCTGATTAAGCTCAGCCGCAAAGCACACAAAAGAGCCTGAAACAACAGCAAGTGTGAGCAAAAGAGCAAGAGCTTTTCTGATATACTTTTTCATTTTTATTCCTCCTGAAAATATTGGCTTTGTTGTTAAAATATTAACATAAATAAATCAATTTAATCTGCCCAAAGAGAAATATATAGAGAATATTGATTTATTTAATTACAGACGGAGCTGAAAAGCGAACAAAAACGCTGTCGGCTGACAGCGTTTTGTTTTTATACAATTCCGTAAAAATGGATTATATTCATATCCTCAGGCATATAAAGTCCGTGGCTTCCGCATCCGCCGTCAATTTCGTGGCATCCGTGGTCAGGGGCAAAGGCAATGAGGGTTTTGTGGCTTTGCCAGTTTTCTTCAACAGCTTTTCTCAGTGTGGCAAAAGCATTCACATTGTGCTTGAGTGCTTCAATGGATTCCTCACCCTCGGGGGCGTGGCGGTGCATTGTGCCGTCGTAGTTACCGTTATAAACTGCAATCAGGTCGTATTTATCCTCTTTAATCAGCTCAACGGCTTTTTCGTTGGCTTCATCGGGAGTGTCCACAATAAAATAGTCCATTTCTCTTTCAAGAAAAATCTTGGACATACTGTCGTTACCCGTGGAAACGATGCAGGGCTTTTTGCCCGCACGGATAAGGGCATCAAAAACACTGTCGGTTTTAACAACGGGCTTGGTGTAAGACTGAATTCCGTGAATCTCGGGCTCTGCGCCGGTGTACATCGTGGCAAAGCAAACGGGAGTAACCGAAGGCATAACCGTCTGCAAAGGCAAGGCAACGTCTGTGCCAAGCATCACAGGAGTGAAAAGATGAGTGTATTTTTCAAAAAGCCACAGCGCAACCGCATCGGGGTTATACATCACCACTCGGTCGATTCCCCTGCCCTCGGTCAGCTTTGTGAGCACTTCAATAGGCTCATCTGCCTGATTTGGTTTATCTACACCCAAAGCGTTACACACGGAAGCGGCAACACCTGTTAATTTAATGGGACAAAAAACATCCTGCATTATTATCACCTCAGAAGCATTATACTCCCCTTTTGACTAAATTACAATGATGTTATATAATATATCTGAGGAGTGATTCAATGAGCGTTAAGTTAGGAAAATACCGCCACTTCAAGGGTAACGAATATGAGGTTATCCACATTGCAAAGCATTCGGAAACGCTGGAAAATATGGTTGTTTACCGTGCGCTTTACGGTGAAGGAGGAGTATGGGTGCGCCCCGAATCCATGTGGGACGAAACCGTTGAAAGAGACGGGCAGACTTTCAAAAGATTCACATACATTGAAGAAGCCGACTGATTGCAGTCGGCTTTAAGTTTAATATAAAACTTTTGAAAGAATAAAGCAGGTCCACAGAGCAACCACAAACAAGCCCTCAGCGGGAATTGCAAGCTTTGTGTAGGGGCATTTCCAGCCCTTGTCCACACAGAGAAAAATTGTTCTTGTAACAAACACGGTTGTTGCAAAAAACAAACCGCCCACAAGGGAATAAACGGGTGTACCGAGAGCAATTGTGAGATACAAAAGAAACGCGCCCAAGGCAAATGAAATTCCGCCGTAGTAAACGCGGATTTCGGTTTTGCCGGCATTGTCAACAGGCTTGACCGAAAAGCTTTCTGCATTTTTGACGGGACTTGTGACAAACACAACCGCCATACCGAAAAAATAAAGCACAAGACCAATTACCGCAACAGCGGCAGGCACATTTGAGAAAAACAATTCTTTAATCACAATTCTACCACCTTTGCAAGACCGCCTTCACTTGTTTCACGGTATTCGCGTGAAATTGCGTGGCCTGTCTGCTTCATTGTTTCAATAACGCTGTCGAGGGTGATTTTTCTTGAATCACTCAAAAAGTTTGCAAGGTTAACGGCATTGATTGCTCTCATCGCAGCAACTGCGTTACGCTCAATGCAGGGAATCTGCACAAGGCCGCAAACAGGGTCACAGGTGAGGCCGAGGTGATGCTCAATAGCAATTTCAGAAGCATATTCCGTCTGTTCAATGCTCAGGTTGAAAAGTCTGCCGAGCATTGCCGCCGCCATGGCACAGGCCGTGCCGATTTCTGCCTGACAGCCGCATTCCGCACCCGAAATTGACGCGTTAGTTTTAACAAGGTTTCCGATTAGTCCGCCGACACCCAGAGCCGCCGCAATTTCATAATCGGTAAATCCGCGCTTGCGCTGCTGATAGAAAAGCACAGCAGGCACAACACCTGAGGCTCCGCAGGTGGGAGCAACAACAATGGTGTTACCGCTTGCGTTTTCTTCACTCACAGCAAAAGCATAGGAGCACACCATTCGGTTTTCTCGTGTTTCGGCAGTTTCGTCAACATGGCGCTGAAGCGAAAGATATTTCGCCTTGCGCTGAACATTCAGCCCGCCGGGGAGTATGCCCTCAGCATCAAGACCTGAACGAATGCAATCCTTCATAATCTGCCACACATCAAGCAAAAACTCCGCAATTTCAGGACCTTCAACCTCAAGCACATATTCCCAGAGGTCAATGTTTTTGCTGATGCAATATTCTTTGATTTCTGTAAAGGTTGTGTGAGTGTAAACATCCTCAGGCTCCACATAGTCAACGCCTTCAACCTTAATACTGCCGCCGCCCACACTCATCACACGGGCAAAATCGGCCTGTTCACCGTTTTTGTAGGCAAACATATCCATTGTGTTGGCGTGAGGTATATTTTCTTCGGTTTCGTTGAATACAATTTCAACCTTGCGCTCACCAAAGGTCTTGTCAATTACATAATCTGTGCGGTGACCAACGCCTGTTTTGGCAAGTGAGCCATAGAGAATAACCTTGTAATTGTCGGCATCGGGGTTTTTGCCGATAAAAAATTTGCAGGCATTTTCAGGGCCGATTGTGTGTGAGCTGGATGGACCTGAACCAACCTTGTATAAATCCCTCAGAGATTTCATTCCTGTGGGAGCTTTTTTCTTTGGAGCGTCGTTTGTTTCAAAAAACTCATCAAGTGAAACATTGAAAATTTTTGCCATTTCCCAAAGACTGTCAACTGCGGGCACAGATTCACCCTTTTCCCATTTAGAAAGGGTTGCGGGGCTGACGCCCAACTGAGCCGCAAGCTTTGCTTTGGTCAATTTTTGTTTTTCGCGAAGCTCGGTAATTTTTTCAAAATTCATAATCACACGTCCTTTTGTGGTGACGATAATAACACATAATAGTATAACTTCAACAGCCAATAACTGTCAATAAGATTTAGCTAAAATGTGCCTAAAATAAAAAAGGAGGATGATTATGAAAATTTTATTTTATGACACAAAGCCCTATGACAGAGAGTCTTTTGAAAAGCATCTGTCCCAATACCCTGACATCGCTATCGACTTTTTAAACACGGACATATCCTGCCACACCGTCAACCTTGCCTGCGGATATGACGCGGTGTGCGTTTTTGTTGCATCTGATGTTGACAAAAAAACCATCGAAGCCCTTGCCCGATGCAATGTGCGGCTGATTCTTCTTCGTTGCGCAGGCTTCAACAACATTGACCTTGCCGCCGCCAAGAAAAAGGGAATCACCGTTATGCGTGTGCCCGGCTATTCCCCGGAAGCGGTTGCC
The DNA here is from genome assembly GCA_045633685.1 of Acutalibacteraceae bacterium. Classification (GTDB taxonomy): domain Bacteria; phylum Bacillota; class Clostridia; order Oscillospirales; family Acutalibacteraceae; genus CAG-488. The sequence continues at coordinate 42,548 of JAZQYU010000070.1, forward strand.
GAGCACGCTCTTGCCCTTGCCTTTGCTGTCAACCGCCATATACACAAGGCATACATCAAAGTGCGCGAAAACAATTTCAGCCTCGTGGGGCTCACCGGCTTTAATTTTTACGGCAAAACCGCAGGAATTATCGGCACGGGAAAAATCGGCAAGGCGATGGCAAAATTCTGCCACGGGTTGGGAATGAAGGTGATTGCCTATGACACTCAGCCTGACCGTAGCCTTGACTTTGTTGAATATGTTTCACTTCACGACCTTTTCAGGCAGAGTGACCTGATTTCACTCCATTGCCCTTTGACAAAAGACACCTACCACATCATAAACCTTGAAGCAATTGAAAAAATGAAAGACGGTGTAATTCTTGTCAACACCTCACGCGGTGCACTCATCGGCACGGAAGATTTAATCAAAGGTATACGGCAATATAAATTTGCAGGTGTGGGGCTTGATGTGTACGAAGAAGAGGACGAAAATGTTTTTGAAAACCGTGAGGATGATATTATGGAAAGCTCTGTCACAGCAAGGCTGCTTTCATTCCCCAATGTTATTGTCACGTCACATCAGGGCTTCCTCACCGAAGAAGCACTTGAAGCCATTTGCGAAACAACCCTTGAAAACGCAAAAACATTTGAAAACGGAAATCCCACAAAAGCGAATATTGTCAGTTGAGAATACTCTGTTAATATGATATAATTAAGCATATCATTTTTCGGAGGGCTTTATGAAAAAGTTTAAGGGGCTTATCATCGCATTGAGTGTTATAATAATTTTTGCTGCTGCTTGCGGAATTTATCTTGGTGACTTTTACCGTGCAGATTCCGTAGCCGTCGGCGCCTTTTCAACAGATAATCAGATAAACCGAAGTGAAACAGATAATACGGTAGTTTTTGAGCCGCAAAACCCCATAGCAGGGCTGATTTTTTACCCAGGCGGAAAGGTGGAGCACACCGCTTATGAGCCGTTGATGAAGGCCTGCGCCGACAGGGGGATTCTTTGTGTGCTTGTTGAAATGCCCTTTAATCTTGCAGTGTTTGACATCAATGCAGCAGAGGGGATTCAGGAAAAGTTCCCCGAAATTCAAAGCTGGTATATCGGCGGACACTCTTTGGGTGGCTCAATGGCAGCAGCCTATCTTGAAAAGAATTCCGACGATTTTGAGGGGCTTGTTCTGCTGGGGTCATATTCAACCGCTGACCTTTCCCGGACTGACCTTGAAGTGTTGTCTCTTTTCGGTAGCAACGACAAGATAATGAACTTAGACAAATATATAAAAAACCGTTCCAATCTTCCCGATGACTATTTCGACATCCTGATTGACGGTGGCTGTCACGCGTATTTCGGCTCTTACGGATCCCAGGACGGTGACGGCATCCCCACAATTTCAAACCAAGAGCAAATCAGAATAACCGCCGATGCTATTGAAGAATTGGTGAAATAAAAACGAGCCTTGCGGCCCGTTTTTAATCTGCATTCTGTACCCATTCAAGCTCTGTTGAGGGAATAACTATATAATTGTCAGCTCCGTCACCCACTCGGAGAAACACATTGCGAATACCTGCCTGAATAATCATTCTTGCACACACGGGGCAAGGCTTCGCTTTGTGAATTGAATTATCCTTTGGATTTATTCCTGTCAGATACAAATCTGCATCCATTGTTTGTTGGCGTGAGCAATTAAGCAATGCATTAGCCTCGGCATGGACAGCCCTGCAGATTCCGTATCCCTCACCCTGATGCATATCAAGTTCAATGCGGGGGCATTTCTCCCTGTCGCAACAGTTTTCAAAACCTCTCGGAGCACCGTTGTACCCTGTGGACACAACAGCATCATCCTTGACAATAACCGCACCGTATTTTCGCTTGATGCAAGTGCTTCTGTATGCAAAAACCTCAGCACAGTTAAGGTATGTATCTTCTTTTGAAATTCGTTTTTTATCACTTGGCCTTACCATAAAATCACCTTTTAATATTTGCGGAGCAAATTTTTCACATACGAAGCGTGTTTCACAGCAACACTATTTCACTCGCCATAAGGCGAATTTCACTGAAAAAAGCACTTCAAAGAAGTGCTTTTTTGGCGGAGAGCAAGGGATTCGAACCCTCGAACCGCTTTTAACGGTTACACGATTTCCAATCGTGCTCCTTCGGCCAGCTCGGACAACTCTCCATACAATATTCAATACCCGATTATTATACTCAAACTCCGCCCAAAAATCAAGTCCTTTTTACAAAAAGTTTGCCGTCTTGTAATTTTATTTGCGGTGTTGTATAATTCCCTCGGAGGGATTTTATGGACTTCTTTTTTATTATAGGCGCTATGCTTTGTTTAACCTGCGCTATCATTCTTCTGATATTCAAAAAACTGAAAAGCTCTGAGCTTCTTGGCAACATCGCCTTCGTTCTTATTATGGTTTCGGTGCTGCTTTTCGGTGCTTATGCGTTGGATGTTGACAGCCTTTTCAGCCCAGAACATTCCTCCGACTATCATCAGGTGACAACCTCCGCGCATACAACTGCACAAAACAACGGCAGACCCGTCAAAAAAGACAATTCTGAAACAACACAGTCCGCACCCAACGGCTTCGACATTGTTTACATAACCCGCAACGGAGAAAAATATCACCTTTCCCTATCCTGCGGAGAATATGAATTTTATGAATGCACACTTGAACAAGCATTGAGCCGAGGCCTCTCCCCTTGCAAAAAATGTGCTCAATAATAGCAAAAAAGCCACGCTTAAGCGTGGCTTTAAATTATGCGTTTACTTCTTCGGGCTGTTCGTCTTTCTTGGTCATAAATTCTTCATGGTGAGCCATAACCAAATCAAGAGTAACCTTGCCGCTGCCGTATTTTTCAACAAAATCTTCATAGAGCATATGCTCTTTGCCGATGTAGCAGGGTGTGTACTCAACTTTAACAAGGCCTTTAACCTTGATTGCGATGTTGAGAGCAAGAACCAAAGCAAATGCACCTGCAACAACATAAATGCCAAAACCAACTGAACCTGACATAAAGCCGGGGGCAACATCGTTCATAGCCTTAACAAACATATTGAAAAGAACTGATGAGCCGAGAGAGAATACGATGCCGAGAACTGCAAATGTTACATTTCTGCCGAAGCCTCTCTTTGAGCAAGAAAGGAAGCTGAAAATAAGCTGGAACAAAGCCATAACAAGTGCAAGAGCAACACAAACAACAGAGCCTGCAAAGAAAAGGGTTGCATTGCCAACGATGGGTGAACCGATGAGGCCGATAGCACCAAAGTCAAACTCCATAAGAGAAGTTACAAGGTTGATAGCTGTGTATGTTGTTTCTCTTTCAAAATATGGGCCTGCTGCTGAAAGGTGAGCAAGAGGCAAAAGGAAGGTTACGATAACAAGAACAAGGAGAACAACTCTGGCAATTGCCCAAGGGCTGCCGATCATAGCTGCCTTGCCTCTGTCCATCATCTTCTGAGTGCGTGAATGCTCAATCTCAGCGTTAAGGGCGTCAACCTCAAGTCTTTCCTCAATTCTGTAATATAAAAGGTTGGTGTCACAACCCGGACAAGTGGGTTTAAGGTCTGTAAGCTTTAATTTTCTGTTACACTTAGGACAAAAAGATGCCATTTACAGTGCCTCCTTTAAGAATACAATGGTTACTATGGTATTTTAACATAAAAAAAACAATAAATCAAGGTAAATTTATGCAAATATTAAATAAATCCACCGTCAACACCCAAAGTCTGCCCCGTAACAAAAGATGATGCCTCATCCGCAAGGAACATAACTGCCTTTGCAACATCTTCGGGGGTTCCGATTCTGCCAACAGGAGTTTCTTCGCAAAGGGCAGAAATTGTGTCTTCATCAAGAAGTTTATTCATCGGAGTGTCAATAAGCCCCGGAGCAACACAGTTGACAGTAATCCCCGAGGGACCCACCTCCCTGGCAAGAGCCTTGGTCATACCGATAACGGCTGCTTTCGATGCAGAATAATGCACCTCACAGGATGCACCACACACGCCCCACATAGAAGAAATGTTGATTATTCTGCCCCATTTTTCGTGAATCATCAAAGGCAGAACGGCACGGCTGCAATTGAACACGCTTTTGACATTGGCGGACATCATCCTGTCAAAATCATCATCGGTAATGTCGGTGAAAAGCTTTTGCTGAGCAATTCCCGCGTTGTTGACAAGCACATAACTGCCGCCAAAGGTTTCTTTTGCAAAATCCACAAGTGCCTGCGCCTGAGCAGAATCAGAAACGTCTGCCTTAAAAGACGCAACAGAACAGCCCTTTTCCAAAAGCCTGCTTTCAAGAGCCTTGGCTTTTTCGCAAGAGCTGTTGTAGCCTATAACAACATTGCATCCGCTTAAAGCAAAGGCATCGGCAATAGCCGAGCCGATGCCTCCTGATGCGCCAGTGATAATAACTGTTTTTTTCATAATTATAAAACTTTGTCTGCGTCAACTTTTTTGAAGCCGAGAGGAATTTTGAACATTGCCTTGTCAACCTTGGTGGTAAGGCTGTCGATAACAAATACGGTGATCTCTTCGCCGTCGATTACTTCCCAACGCTTCCATTCATTCTTTTCGTTGAAATAATATTTGTTGATTTTGCCGTCTTTTGTTTTGTACTCTTCACAGGTGTAAGTAACCTTGCCGTCTTTTACCTTTGTGCTCTTAACATATGTCAGTTTACCTGTGAGGTCACCGTTGGGCTGCTTGATATCTTCACTTGTTTCAGGCTCAACCTCCATATACATTGCAAACATAGGAATAAGGAGATAGGTTTTGCCCTTTTCGGTGAATACTCTTGCACCGATTGTCTGATAAGAAAGTGAAACTGCAAACTCATCACCGTTAAAGCACCATGTCATAGGCATTTTTGTATCCTGAGCAACAATTGTTGTTTTGAGGGTATATTTACCGCCTTTGATGATGGGGTCCACAACCTCGGCCTTGAGGTTGGTTTTTTCTGTTTTGTTTCCGTCATCAAGAAGGTCGTCTTCTGTGCTGCTGCCCAAAGAGCCTGCAAGGCCTGCCTCTGTGGTGGTTTCACCGGGCTTTGTCTTTTTGGTGGTGGTTGTTTTGGTCATTTCATTGAGAAGCTCGTTCATATCCCATGAAGAAGTGACAAGCTGACCTTTTTTATCCGTCACGTTTTCACCGTTTTCGTTAGTTGCATAAACGGTGATGTTCATCATCGGGTCAGTTTTTGTGCTGTCTTTTTTGGAGGTTGAAGTGGTTGTTTCTTTAACTCCGTTTTCCATTGTTGCAACCTCGCCTTTGGCATCGGTGGCATATTCATGGGTTTCGCCCTGAGCGTCAACATATGTATACTCATCAAGGGCATTTTCGTCTTTTATCATACTGCAGGAGCAAAGGCTCACCGCAATTAAAAGAACAGATAAAATTAAACATAAACCTTTTTTCATTGTTTGCACCTCTCGGTAATTTTGTATGCTAATAGATTACAATATTTCGGTGATAAAATCAAGTCCAATAAATGGATTTACTTTGAACATTTTGTAAATAAGCGGATTTTATTTTAAAAAAGTTCTTGCAAAAGCGATGTCGTTTTATTATAATGTTAATGTTGCTGGTATGGCTCAGTTGGTAGAGCAGCTCATTCGTAATGAGCAGGTCGTCGGTTCGAGTCCGACTACCAGCTCCATGTTGAGTATTCATAAGGGCTGACCTGTGAATACTCAATTTTTATATCATCACACCCTTTCGGAGGTCTTATGGTTTTTTTATTGATTGTAATATACATTGCTTTTATCGGTCTCGGTGTTCCGGACTCTCTCATCGGCTCAGCCTGGCCTGCAATCCACACAGAAATCAACATTCCCGTTGAAGCGGTAAGTGTTATCACCTTTATTATTTCCGGCTGCACCGTGCTTTCAAGTATGTTCAGCACCGGAATCCTCAACAAATTCGGAACCGCTAAGGTTACCGCATTCAGCACAGCTATGACTGCGGCAGCACTGTTAGGGTTTTCCAAGGCTCCGTCCTTCTGGTTTATGATACCGTTGGCAATTCTTCTTGGACTTGGTGCCGGCGCAATTGATTCAGGACTCAACAATTATGTTGCGCTTCACTTTAAAGCAAGCCATATGAACTTTTTGCATTGCTTTTATGGTGTGGGGGTAAGCCTCAGCCCCTATCTTATGTCACAGGCATTAAGCAATGCGGGTTGGCGTGGCGGTTATCGTTATGCCTTTATTGTTCAGTCAATTATCACTTTGTTGCTACTTGTGTCACTCCCATTGTGGAAAAAAGCAACAACCACCAACGAAGCAGAAGAAGAAAAAGGAATTAACCTCTCACTTTTGCAAATGGCCAAAATGCCCGATGTAAGGCTGGTATGGGTTATTATGCTTGCCACAAACGCAATTGAATATGCCTGCGGAGTGTGGGGAAGCACATATCTTGTAACAGAAAAAGGATTTGAGGCAAAGCACGGCGCTCTTGCTCTGACCGTTTATTATATAGGAATGTCCATAGGCCGTTTTGCCTCAGGCGTTCTTTCAGGCAAAATCAACACCTGGAAGCGTATCGCCATCGGCTCCGCTATTCTTGCCCCCGCTATTGTAATTATGCTTCTCCCCCTGCCCGGCATAGCTGCTGTGATCGGCTTGTTTCTTGTGGGTCTGGGCAACGGTTCCATCTACCCCAATATGATTCACCTGACACCGCACAACTTCGGCAAAGAGACATCACAGGCAATTATGGGCTCACAGATCGCATTTGCCTACATCGGTGTTATGCTTGCTCCTCCTATGGTCAGCCTGATAAGCGGTCTGCTCGGCATAAAAGTTTATCCCGTTTTTCTTGCCGTGCTTTATGTGATTATGCTTTTAACTCTGAAGTGTTTTGCAAACCGATTAAAAAAGCAAGGGCGCTATAACACAGATGTCTGAATCAGCAAGGGCGGTAAAAAATGAAAAGCTATAACAGATTTGATGCACAAGCTTTCCTTTCTCCCGATTTGGCTTGTGCGCCCGTATATGTGTGGGTATGGAATGATGTCTGCACCCGCAAAACAATAGATACTCAGCTTGACGAGATGCAAAGACTCGGCATAAGAGCCTTTTACATCCTCCCTGAGCCAAAAGAATTCCGCCCCGGCAGTATGCCCACAAGCCTTTCACCGGATTATTTATCTGATGAATATTTTGAGCTGTGTGCATATGCTGTTGAAAAAGCAGAGAGTCTGGGTATGATTTGCTGGCTTTATGATGAAGGCGGATGGCCTTCCGGCGGAGGATGCGGCAAGGTGCTGAAAGATCATCCCGAATATGCCCGACAGGTGTTGAAATGGTATGAGCGCTCCTTTTTCGCAGGAGATGTATACAAAAAATCGTCACCTGATGTTATTGCCGCTTTTGCGGATAACATCAAAATCCTGAACGAAGGGTATGTATTCTCTGACGATGCCGTTGTAACTGAATATTTTGCAGAAAAAGTGATCTGCGGAGAAACAGATTATCCCGATTTGCTCAACAAGGAAGCTACCGGATATTTCATCAAAATCACACACGAGAAATATGCAGTCTCACTTGAAAACAAGCTTGGCAAAAGCGTTACTGCTATATTCACAGACGAGCCGAAGGCTCCGTATATTGCTTTTAGCAAAGAAGCAGCAGAGAAATACGAATCCGTGTACGGCGAATCAATATTGCCGCATCTTCCTCTGCTTGCTAAAAAAACAGCTCCCACACCGGAAACAGAACACATTCTGCACCGATGGTATGATTTATGCAGCCAGATGTTATGCGAAAGCTTTTTGCTTCCTTGCAAAAAATGGGCAAACGAACACGGCATAGCTTTTACAGGGCATATGGATATGGATCACAGCCCTCCCGGATGTATGCGCGGCGGAGGAAATTTTAATCTGATGCGTGCGCTTCGTTGCTTTGACATCCCCGGCGTGGATGTTATCCGACGACAGATTTATCCCGAAAACAAAATAAAAGAAAAAGATGATTTCAATGCTTACAACGGATTTTTCCCGAGATATGCTTCATCTGCCGCCGCACAGAACGGCACAAGATTTGCAATGAGCGAAAGCTTGGGTGTGGCAGGAACAGCCGTGCCTTATGACATAATAAGATACACTATCGGTTATCAGGCTGTACGCGGAATAAATATATTTAATCTGTTCAATTTCCCTCTCGGTCGCAAGGGTCAGCTTCTTGCTCAGGAGCTTCCCGTTTTCACCGAAAGTCAGCCGTATTATCACTTTCTCGGCGAGTTCAACCGATACACTGAACGGTTGTCATACATATCTGCTCTCGGCAAGCGTGTTTGCGAAACGGGACTTTATTACCCTGTTTCTGATTTTCAAAGTGACATAAATGCAGACGCTGTATCAAAATCATTCGACACTCTTGGCAGAACACTTGAAGATATAATGGTAGATTTTGATATTGTTGACGATGATGTTATTCAGAGTGCCGAAGGGGTTGACGACGGGTATATAAACATCGGCAACGCATCTTACCGACACATCATTATCCCTGAAGGTGCTTTTGTTCCGCAAAACACCCGCAAGGTGCTTGACCGCTTCATCAAAGGCGGCGGTAAGATTTCATCAACACCTGCTGAGCTTAAGCCCGTGATTCAGGTTGACGGTGAAGGTCTGCGTGCAATGCACCGAAAAACAGAAACCGGTGAAATTTTCTGCCTGTTCAGAGAAAAAGGCGAAAGCGGAGATTATAAGATTCATCTGCCTGAAGCAAACGGATATCTTCTTGACTTGGCAACAGGCAGTCTGCTCCGTTTTCAAACCCAAAACGGCATTCTGCCCCTCTCTCTTGCTATAGGTGAAACGGCAGTGATTTTGTTGACAGCTGAAACACTGAATGCAGAAAATAAAAAAGATTTCACACAAAGGCTCAATATTGCAAATGATTTTATATTACGCAGGAAAACTGAGCTTGTCTTCAGCGAAGATGGCTTTGAAAGTATAAATCATCGCGATAAATCCGTCAGAGTCAGCCCCGGTGATTGGGGCAATTTCATCGGAGAGGCTTATTCCGGAAGCTGTGTTTATGAAACAGCATTCTCCCTTCCCGCCGAAAAGGCGGGCAAAGAAGGTGAGCTTGACCTTGGAGATGTGCATTTTGCGGCCACCGTTTATCTCAACGATAAGCCTTTAGGAGAAGTCTTGATGCCACCTTACAGATTCAAAATCCCCGTCGGAGTGCTTGATAAAGAAAACAGACTGAAAATGGTTGTAACCAACACATCAGCAAACCTGTATGCTCATGCCGACTATTTTGACAAATGGAGCATAGAGGAATTATCACCATATTTTGAAGATGAGCTACATTACTCCAAGGATTTTGTTTCAGGGGGACTATATGGCCCTGTTACATTATATACAGAATAGCAAAACAGCCGGATGTTGTAACATCCGGCTGTTAATTATTGATTTTATTTTGCGGGAGCATCCCAATTCATTGAGTAGCTTTCTGTTGAAGAATATTCAAATGAAAGGGGAACTGTGCCAACTTCGGCAAAGGTATTAACACCTGTGATTTCTGTTGCGATATCAACAGTTCTTTCAAGCTCAAGTGATTCAATGCGGTCAGTTTCTTTTGAAACAACGGCTCTGATTGTGCCGATACGATACTGAGCATCATAGCTTTCAACTGTGAAATAAGCGGAAGCCTTTTTCATTTCTGCAAGGATATCTTCGTCCTTTGAAATTTTGTAGATCTTGCCGAATACACTGTCATCCTGGTTGGGGTTGCTGTCATCCCAGATTGTGAGAACAATGGTGTATGAACGTGAGGTTGTGTCATCAATATCAATGATATTGGCTGATTTGATATCGTTGAGCTCAAGCTTGTTGGTGGGGAACACACCTGTGTTATCTGCACCGTATTCAACCTCAGCACCGTCACCGACTGTCATAAGCTTGGCAATAGTGGGGAAAGCGGCTTCAATGTTACTGTTTTCACATTCAGCACCGCGGGCTCTGTTGGAAAGACCATAGCTTACAGCAGGCTTTTCTTCAACAACCTTGTCGAGAGCTGCGCAGAAATAATCAAAAATCTCGGCTTTTGTCTGGGGGATTGCAGAAGCTCTTTTAACTACTTCTTCTTCAATTTCACCGCAAGCGCAAAGTGAAAAAGCCATAACAGCAACGAGAAGGAATGAAACTAATCTCTTGATTTTTTTGTTCATAACAAAAGCATCTCCTTTTCAACAGGAAAATATAGTATTAAAACAACTTTTCAATATTATAACACACCTTTACATAATTTAACAATACTTTTTTGCAAAATTATGTAAATTGCCGTTAAATTCCTTTCTCATCAAACAAGAAGGCGGTTTCAAGAGCAATTTTAACACTCGCTTCCATTGTTTTGGGGTCAAGGATTTCTTCGTTATCAAGCCTTGTGTGATAATAGCGTGCAGGGGTGGGATCCATTGCAACAAAGGTTGCAGCAGGTACACCGATTTTTGAAAAAGGCGCGGCATCGGTTGAGCCGAGAGAAATGGGTCCTGAAGAAACATTGTCATAGCCTGCGATTGATGCGCTGTTTTTGATAAGTTCAACAACGCGGTCGTCATTTTTAACGAAGCCGTTCATATCCTTGCTGATGACATTCATAAAGTCAAAATCGTGAATGGTGTCAACACCGATGAAAACTGTTTCAACATTTTTGTCGATAAGTTCATCCTTGTGTGCCTTGGCGTATGCCTGAGCACCGCGTGTGCCTGCCTCCTCACCGCCTGTGAGAAGCACCTGCACCTCTGTGTTTTCAAATCTGATATCGTTATCAAACAAAAACTTAGCAACTGCAAGTGAAGTGAAGCAGCCTGTGAGATTATCGATAGCACCGACTACAGGGCGCTTATAATTACAGAAGAAAAATGTATAAACATAAGCAGGAATAAGAGCAAGCATTGCAATGGCAAAAATCTTAATAAGAGTGTTGTCATTCATAAAAACAACTGAGGGGTTGATTATACCGTTGTTGATAATTGCAATAACATTACCTGCAACAGAAACAATAACAGAAATAACTGCAAGCACAATGGCAAGAGCCACAAATGGTCTTCCACCGTGATAGGTATATGTCCATTCATAAGCTGAATCGGTGTGGCCGCAGAAAATAATGCGCTTTTTGGTTTCACCTGATGCTTTTCTTACACCTACAATATTTCCTGTTTCTCCTTTTTTGAAAAATCCGTCCATAACCGGCTTGTAAAGGAAGAATTCACCCACAATGAAGAAAACGTTAAGCAAGGTAATAGCAAGTGAAATTGCCTGCAAGCCAAACACAAACAGCACTGCAGAAACAAGAAGAAGGACGGAGCCAACGGAAACCCATGACATAAAAGCTTTGGCGGAGCATCTGAAGGTTTCTTCCTTCACCTCGTCACAGAATTTTGCAGTGTCAGCCTTGAGATATTCTCTTGCCTTTGCGTCAGCCTCACTGCCTGCAGGTCTGGGGCCATAATTTTTTGCCACAATTTTTGTGCTTTTGAGGGCGTAGTTTGTGTACTCACGCACTCTTGCAGGATATTTTTCGATGGATTCATTTGCTTTCATAAAAATTGTAACCTCTCTTGAAAATTTATTTTTACTATGATAAAATTCAATCATAAGGGGATGTTCATATGAATGATTTTAAAAAACTGATTGCTTTAATCTCCGCTTGTTGCTTGCTGTTGACTCTTGCAGGCTGTGACACCGGCGCTGACAATAAGCCGTCAACCACAACCGCGACCACCACTGTCACAACTTCGCAGAAAACAACTTCAACTGCGACCACAACTACTGCAACTACAACTTCAACAACCGCTACAACCACTGCAACAACTCAGACAACCGCAAAAAAGACAAAGCCAAAAACCACAACCACCACAGCTAAGGGGTATCCTTATGCTTATGCCGGATTTGACCCTGTTGAAACAAATATGAATGTGCCTTTCAACCTGATTCTGCTTAACCGCGATCACCGTCTGCCTGACGGCTACACTCCCGAGCTCAGCATAGCCGTTGACGGCTACTCCGAAAAGCTGGACAGCAGGGTTGCTCCGTTTTATAAGCAAATGTATGATGCTGCTCTGAGTGAAGGAATAACGCTTAAACCGATTTCAGGTTACCGTTCATTCACAAGGCAGAAAAACAATTTTGAAAACCGCATTGCTATGTATGAGAAGCAAGGGATGAACAAGGTTGACGCGACCGTCAAGGCATCGCAGATTGTCCTTTTGCCGGGAACAAGCGAGCATAACGCAGGCCTTGCAATGGATATCTGCTCATTGAGTGTCAGCTTTGAAAACACCAAGGAATTCCGTTGGCTGGATGCACACGCTCACGAATACGGCTTTATTATGCGCTACCCAAAAGATAAAACTCACATAACCAAAATCACCTATGAACCGTGGCACTACCGATATGTCGGAGTTGAGGTTGCAACTCAGCTCAAAGAAAGCGGAATGGTGCTTGAAGAATATCTGCAGAATTCATAAAGAGTCCTTCGGGGCTCTTTTTTTATCCTATATTCCCCTCACGGGTAATAACCATTTTAACAGTTCTGATTAAAATTTTAATATCAAAAGCAACACTCTGCTTTTCAACATATTCTTTGTCAAGAAGCGCTTTTTCCTGAATTGAAACATCATCTCGGCCGTTTACCTGCGCCCAACCGGTGATGCCGGGCAGAACACTGTAAACCCCGTATTGAGCGCGAAGCTCACGGATATCACTTTCGGCAGGAATGAGAGGACGCGGCCCCACAAGACTCATTGTTCCGTTAACAAGATTTACAAACTGCGGCAGCTCATCAAGGCTGGTTTTTCTCAGAATTCTGCCGATTTTTGTTGTTGCATCATCAAGATTTTCAATGTCAGCGGTGGCATAATCGCCTGTGTTGTTTTTCATTGTACGGAATTTATATATTTTAAAAAGCTTGTTATCCTTGCCCACACGCTCCTGCTTAAAAACAACAGGTGAGCCGTCTGTGACAAAAATCAGCACAGATATTAAAGCAAACACGGGAGAAAGAAAAATCAAGCCAAACAAACCGATTAAAAAATCGAAAACCCGTTTCATCCAACCACTCTTTTCATTAAAATCATCTTATTTTATGTTGTTCCACAAAATATAATCATCCACAAGCACGGCTCTCACAGGGGCACCGTCGACTGCGCCCATTTTAACAGGAGCCGCCATAAGGAAGTAGTTGCCGGGGGCAACCTTGCTCAGGTCAAGACCTTCAAGAATTGCAACACCGTTTCGCAAAAATGCACGGTGAGGCTCTGTCTGATCCCCTGCCCTGCCAACAGAGTCGGCATCGGTACCTATCAGCTTGATTCCCAGCTCAACAGCTTCATAAGCGGCGCTGTCCATAAAGTGGCAAAGTCCGTTACCCTTAATCAGCAATCGTTCACAATCCTTGGGAAAAAATCTGTTTACGTATTCACCCGAAATAACACCCTGAGGAACCTCAATGACCGTACAGGGGCCAATGAATTTACTCAGATCGGCTTCTTCAATGGTTTCACCGCCATCAATAAAATGACAGGGTGCATCGGCATGGGTGCCTGTGTGCACACACGCATACACCGCCGAAAGATTGCAGCCGCCGTCTTCGATGGTACGCACCTGCTCGTGACGGGATTTAGGGTCTCCGGGATATTCTATGGTTTTGAGCAACGTTCTTGAAATGTCAATGATGTTCATTCATAAACCCTCCGTTATGAATTAAGCTCCTTTAACGATTCCATCTTAAGGTAAGCATTGATGAATCCGTCGATGTCACCGTCCATAACAGCGTTGATGTTACCTGCTTCAAAGCCTGTGCGGTGATCCTTAACAAGGGTGTAAGGCATAAATACGTAGGAACGGATCTGGCTGCCCCAACCGATTTCCTTCTGGTCACCCTTGATGTCTTCAATCTTGTCAAGATGCTCTCTTTCTTTGATTTCAATCAATTTGGATTTGAGCATTCTCATTGCAACCTCACGGTTCTGATGCTGACTGCGTTCAACCTGACAAGCAACAACAATACCTGTGGGGATATGGGTAATGCGGATAGCTGAAGATGTTTTGTTAACCTTCTGTCCGCCTGCACCGCTTGCACGATAAGCGTCAATTTTAAGATCATCGGGGTTGATTTCAACCTCGATTGTTTCGTCGATTTCGGGCATAACCTCCAATGATGAGAATGAGGTATGTCTTCTTCCCGAAGAGTCAAAGGGGGAAACACGAACAAGACGGTGAACACCTGATTCACCTTTCATATAGCCGTAAGCATTTTCACCTGCTATGAGAAGTGTGGCAGATTTAAGTCCGGCTTCGTCACCGTCAAGGAAGTCAAGCATACTGACCTTGAAGCCGTGCTTTTCGCCCCAGTGGGAATACATGCGCACAAGCATCTGTGCCCAGTCCTGAGCCTCTGTTCCGCCTGCACCTGCGTGGAAGGTGAGAATAGCATTCTTGGCATCGTATTCACCTGAAAGAAGGGTGCTGAGAGTCTGCTTATCAAGCTCTTCAACAAAAGCGTCAACACTTGCGGAGCATTCCTCAACCATGCTCTCGTCTTCCTCTTCATTTGAAAGCTCAATCATTGTAAGACCGTCTTCATAAGCGGCGGCAAGATCTTCATAAGCTTTGATTTTGTTTTTGAGGGTGGCAATTCTCTGAAGCACCTTCTGTGAATTTGCCAGATCTCCCCAGAAATCCTCCTGAGCGGTGAGCTCTTCAAGCTTTTCCTGCTCGGCTTTCATTTCGTCAAGACCGAGAGCTTCCTTGAGCTCCTTTAATTTATCTTCATAACCTAACAATTTAAGTCTCAATTCTTCAAACTGTAACATACATACGACCTCACTATGGTTTATAATATTAAATTATACAAGAAAATTATTGTAAAGTAAAGAAACTTTTAATACAATGATTGAAAAAAGTTAAAAATTTGTCTATAATTTTTACAATTTCTGTGATATAATATATTTTAGTATTACATTTGCAGTTGGAGATTTTTAAAATGGATTATAAAAACGAAATATGCCAAGGCTGCAACCAGCCCATAAAAGAGGATGACGATATTGTTGTCTGCCCCGTTTGCGGCACCCCTCAGCATCGCACCTGCTGGAACGAAAACGGCGACTGCGCCAACGCATATTTGCACAGTGACGGCTTTGTGTGGCAAAAAACTCAACCTGAGGAGCCGGCAGAAAAGCCCGCTGAGCCCGAAGCGCCAAGACCCAACACAATCGCTGTAATGGGAAAGCCCCCTGCATTTGAGCAGTTGGCTCAGGAGGCACAGAATCTTGAAGCAATTTTTCTCAAAGACCAGGTTGCCCACAAGGACGAAGAATTTGACGGCATAAATGTAACCGACGCAGGATATTATCTGCAGACAGGTGCCCACCGATATATCAAGCGTTTTCGCAAAGGCAAAAAAATCACCTGGAACTGGGGTGCATTCATTTTTGCTCCCGCCTGGTTCTTTTACAGAAGGCTGTACAAATTCGGCTTGATTTTTCTTGCATTGGTGGTTTCACTCAATCTTTTTTCATATTCTTTCCTTGAAAAGATTGATATTCAGATGCAAGAGGTATATACTGTTATGGAAAAATATATTTCTGAAGAAGGCGATACAGCCGCCGCAAGCGAACTGCTTGTTCAGAATGCGGAATTTATGGCAGCATACACCGCTATGGCAAAAAATATGGGAATATATCTTCTCATCACGGCAGTTATCCCCAACGCCGTCGCGGCGCTTATTGCGGATAATCTGATTAAAAAGAAAATGAAAGAAGACATTGAGGCGGCAAAAGAAGCTTCTGACGAAACTCAGATGCAGCGCTCCCTCATTATCAGCAAGGGCGGAGTTGCCCCGCTGGTGTTTGCAATTGTTTATTTTGCCAACCAGTACCTTGTATCCATTTTAATCAGTATAGGTTCAATGGTTGCTGAATGGTTTAATTGATTATAGTTTTATAAAACTCGGAGGTATAGTATTATGAAAATCAAAAAAGCGGTCATCCCTGCAGCAGGTCTCGGCACAAGAGTTCTCCCTGCTTCAAAGTCAGTTCCCAAGGAAATGCTCAACATCGTTGACAAGCCTGCAATCCAGTACATTGTTGAAGAAGCTGCAGCAGCAGGCATTGAAGATATCCTTATCATCACCAACCGCGGCAAGGGTGTTATTGAAGACCACTTTGACCACAGCTACGAGCTTGAAGATCAGCTTTCAAAGAACCCCTCAAAAAAAGACATATACGATGTAGTTAAAGAAACTGCTGACATCGCAAATGTTTTCTTCATCCGTCAGAAAGAAACAAAGGGTCTCGGCCACGCTATTCTCAAGGCAAAGCCCTTCATCGGCGACGAGCCTTTTGCAATTCTCTACGGTGACGACGTAATTATGAACTACGACGGTTACCCTGTTACAAAGCAGCTTGTTGATACATATGACAAGTATGGCAAGGGTGTTGTTGGTGTTAAAGAAGTTCCCCGCAAGGATGTTTCCAAATATTGCTCACTTGACGTAACAGATCTTGAAGGCAACCTTATGAATGTTCACAACATCATTGAAAAGCCCACAGAAGAGCAGATTATGTCCTGTTACTCAATTCTCGGCCGTGTTGTTGTTCCTTCAGATGTTTTTGATTATCTTGAAGAAGACCTTGCCAACACTCCCGAAGGCACAGAGCTTTATTTCACCGATACACTCACTCGTCTTGCAAAAGAAAAGGGTCTTATTGCTCAGGACTTTGACGGCATCCGTTATGATATGGGTAACAAGCTCGGCATTATGAAAGCTAACTGCGAGGTTGCTCTCAGACATCCCGAACTTGCTGAAGATTTCAAGGCATATCTCAAAGACCTTACAAAGGATTTATAATTAAACAAAGCAAAAGCTGATTTCAGAAAACCACTCTGAAATCAGCTTTTTATTTTCGACAAATCAGCCTTTTGATATTTCTTCTGAAATGAATTCAAACAACGCTTCGAGCCAGCGGATAATTGCATCAAAAGAAACCTTCATCTGGTCAAAAACATTGTCAGGCTTGTCAATACTTTCATCTGCAGTCCAGAACTCGGTGTTGCAGTTCTCTTCCGTCATAGGCTCAGCTTCATTAATATCGGGGTAATAAACAAAGAACTGGGTATATGGGAAATCGTCAACTGTGAGCTGCCTGTCAGCAGTCGCCACTTCAAGCATAATCTTAAGCTCGTATGAAGTCCATTTGGAATGACTGGCACCCTTCACAAACCAGGTGTAGTCAGGGAAGATACAGGTTGAAGCGTCAATGTGCTTATCGGGTGAAATATATTTCCCTTTGCCCTCTGCAACACGCTGAGCAATATAATCCTCCGAAAGGGTGTCATAAACTGTTGAGGTAGTGGCACCGAAGGATGACCTTGAAACGGAAGCAAACTGGTCTGAAATTGCATCTGATGTTGCACAGATAGGAATCATCTGGAAACCGTATTTTGAAATAATGCCGATGTTTGCACCACCGTCTTTAATTTTATGAAGAAGCTCGGGAACTCTCTGACGAACAGCTACATCATAGGCATCAAGCTTTGCAATAAGACCTGCATACTTTTCTCTTTTTTCGCTGCCCTCTTCACCGAACACATAGTACTTTGCATCCTCATAGTCTTCGGGGCTCACACATCCCCAGTAATTGGGCCAGGTGTAGAAGGTTGAAAGTGCAAGGGCTGATGTTGCACCTGCAATAAGCTTATCATAAAGGAGGTCCTCGGTTGTGCTTATAATACCTTCAAGGGTTCCGGTCTGAACAAGCATATCAATAGTTTCCATAACGAAATCATCCATGCTGAACATTCCGAGGCCTTCAACATCCTTCAGAATTCTTGAAACGGCTGTGGGAGCAACGTCGAACTTTGCGCAAATTGTTTCACTGAGAATTTCTGCTCCGCCGACAACACTGCCGTCAAATCCGATACCCTGGATATCCTCCACACCGTATTTAGCAACATAAGCCATAACGATATTGGTGCCAAGACAGCTTGCCATAATGCCTACTTTTTCGCAACCGGTTACCGATTTTATATCTTTTATGTAGGAGTTGAACACATCAGCTGTTTCCATCGGGTCGAGACGCCAGTCATAATGGAACACATAATCTTCCCACGCGTAGTAACCCTTGGAACCCTTTTTGTCGGTTGTTCTTTTGGTTGCCATTTGCTTTTTGCGTTTTTCAGACAAGCCTGAGCCGTTGGTGACATTTCCGTTTTCGTCAAGCAATGAGTTTGAAAATATTTTTGAAATCTCTTCTTCAAGAGCGGCATACATATCGTCCCAATTGTCGGTAACTACGCCCTTGACAATTGTGGGAAGCAGCTTTTCTGCCATTGCTTTATACATTTCACTGTTGTCTGTACCCTCTTCAGAGTCACCTTTCACAAGATTTGCAACATCCTTGTAGTGAAATATTTTATTGCCATCAGGGTCATAAAGAGCCTCACCGTCACCAGAAATACGGATGACGGGAATCTGGCTGTGGCTTCCGTTGGCGTCCACACCGGCAAAGGCAACAGAGGCGCAGCCCAGAACCAATGCTATTGCAAGAATAACCGATATTATTTTTTTCAACGCTGATCCTTCTTTCTTATTTTGATTTGAGTTTTTTGATAATTTTTGATGCCGTGATTGTTGCGGCAACACCACCGACAATCCAGCTTGCAGCTTTGATTTTCATAACCTGTCGGTCAGTGAATGTTCGCTGAACGGGGCCAAGGCTTTCACTCTTGAGTCCGAACTGTTTGAAATGATACATTCTTGTATTGATATCATCAATATTGTTTTCATCAAGAGTAATCAACCTCACTCCTGCTCGGCAACCGTCTGTGTAGGGCTTGAAGCCTGCGGTTTTGCACTGAGCAAGAAGAATGCCGTCATAATAGCCCGCGAAATCATTCATATGGTCGTGACCGAAAAACGCGCCCATAACGTCGCCCGTTTCTTTCCACGCGTCAAAAACTCCGCTGTTGATGCAGGGGCAACAAGGCCCTTCACCAAGATAACCCTCAACGCCCTGAGCAAGAACATAGTTATTCTTTGACCAGTCGCGGTGGCCCTTCACCGAATCGGGTAATTCATAAAGCTTTGCAGGTCTGAGCAGCTTATATTCCTCACAAACAGGAATATGCATAAACCACAAGGCAGGAACAACATTTCCGTCGTTTTCCTGCTTAATTTTGTTTGCAGTATCCTTATACCACTGAATCTGATCCTCATGCACCCAGTCATAATATGAAATTTCCTGATCCTCGGCAAGATTGTTGCTGTCCATAAACCAGAGGTTGAGGACATTCTTCTCACCTTTTGAATCTTTAACAAGCAGATTGCAGTTGCCACAGCCTGTCAGCTCGGGGACGGCATCATATGTGTAAAAATTTTCATATTCCTGAGAATAAAGCTCCAGCTGCCTTTCCAGCGGAACGGCACACTCCCTGTCGTGATTGCCGAAAACAATTGCAAGCGGCACATCATTGGCAGAAACAGGATATGTTATTTTGCTGATAACAGCACGCATTTTGATTTCATCTTCAGCCTGAGCATTGTCACCCGCAAACACCACAAGGTCGGGCTTGAGCTCGCCGACAGCACGGACAAGAAGCTTTGTCATGTCAGCAGATTTCGCCTGATTTTCGGAGCCTTTAGAATCGTATGATTCGTGCAAGTCGCCCACAACCATAATTTTAAACTTTCCGTTTTTAAATTTAAGGGGAGGCAAGTTTCTCATAAAATCAACTCCTTTATACAAAATTATATATCAACAGTTTTCCTATGTCAACAAATCGGTGCTCAATTTACAGAAATTTAAATATTGTTGCAAAGAGTGTTTTTTAATGTTAAAATGAAACCATCAACCAAGGGAGGTTTTGTTATGTATGACATTCTGATTGTCGGTGCTTCCACCACAGGCTGTTGGTTTGCCCAAAAAATGGCTTCGCAGGGCTTCAGCGTTCTCGTTATTGAAAAAGATGAGCCGTTTAACGTTTCGCGCGCTTACGATGTTTTTCATATGTCCCGCCCTGAAATGGAACAGTTTGATTTGATTATCCCCGACCCGGATAACCCCATCAGAGCTTTTTCTTTTGCAGACTCTCCTATGCTTTCTCCCTACGGCAATCACCCCAAGGTAAGCTCCGGCGGACCCGAAACCATAGGCCTTCACAAGCACGACTACATTATGCTTATGGCCGAAAGAGCAAAAAAAGCAGGGGCAGAAATCATCTACGGAGCAAGCTTCACGGATCTGATTTTTGACGAAAAAGGCAAGGTTGTCGGGGGAAGATACAAAACCGCTGACGGTGAAAAAGAAGTGGCAGCTAAGCTTGTGGCAGACTGTTCGGGCATCCCCTCCGTTGCCAGAACAAAGCTCCCCTCAACCTCCGTTGTGGATAACCACAAGCTCACTGAAAGAGATATTCTCTACGTTGTGCTTTATTATGTGGAATATCTCGATAAATCCCTTGACCCCCGCTCACTCGACGGGTTCTTTTTGCAGTATAAATCCTGGTCTGCCCCTTCGGGTAATCCCAACGGCGCAATCCTCGGTATCGGAGCGTTTTACGGCTATGACGTTGCCGAAGAGGTCTTCAATTCTCACTTCCTCAAAAATGTAAGCTTCCCCGAATACAAAATTGAAAAAATCGAAAAAGGCATGACGCCTTATCACCGTAGCGTTTATTCCTTTGTGGACGACGGCTTCATCGCAATGGGTGATGCTGCGTTTCTCACTAAGCCCACCTGCGGTGAGGGATGCACCTCCTCACTTGTTCAGGGTGAAATTGCCGTTGATGTTATTTCAAAGCTTCTCAAAGAAGGCAAGGAGCTTTCACGCGATAATATGTGGAGTATCAACAAACGTTATATGACGGCTCAGGGCAAGGATTTTGATTCAATGCGCCCGTTGCTTATGGGCATCATTTCACCAAGCTTTAATGAATCGGAGTATATGTTTGAAAATGATGTTATTTTCAGTCAGAATATTTTGGGCAACGTAAACACAGGCCTTGAAATCGGAACGCAGGATATCATTGACATTGTCAAGGGTGTTGTTTCCGGAATTTCAAAAAAAGACCTCTCCCCCGCAACAATCGGCAAAATCGGAAAAGGTCTTGTTAACAGTATGAAAATCGGCAGTCATTACGATGCTTATCCTGACACACCGTATGAGTTTTATAAATGGAAATCAAAAGCAGACAAGCTTTGGAAACAAATCGGTTATGTTGCCGACACCACCGACCCCGAAATCCTCAGAAAAACAGGCAGATAAAAAGGAGGCCTCGCGCCTCCTTTTTTGTCACCCCGCTGAGTTTTCCATGCCAAGCTCAACCTGCTCGCGCTCTCTGAAAAGAAGTGAAATGCACCATACACCGGCAAGAGCAACGAGGGTGTAAATGATTCTGCTGACTAATGCATCCTGACCGCCAAAAATCCAGGCAACTATGTCAAACTGAAAAAGTCCGATACTGCCCCAGTTGAGTGCACCGATAACAACAAGAATCAATGATAATTTATCAATCATTTTATTCATCTCCTATGATTTTTTATTAGTATCTTACTTTTTTCAAAATTCATTCATCAATTACAATATATATGTTGAAAATTTATTTTTTTTGAGTTATTATATAGGATAGATATTTATGTAAGAAGGGTTTAATATGAAATTCAAAAACATCATTGATATGCACACTCATACCGACAATTCTTTTGACGGCAACCATTCCACAATGTATATGTGTGAAAACGCTTGTGCCAAAGGTTTGCGCGCAGTTGCTTTTACCGACCATATTGAGGTGGATTTTTACCGCGAAAAGAATTTTGACAAAACAGCCGTTCAGTCATTTTTTGACGTAACCAAGGCTCGTTCCGCCTTCAACGGCAAGCTCGTTGTCTGTGCAGGTATTGAGCTCGGTCAGCCCACCTATGATGTTGCCACCGCTGAAGAAATCATCAGTGAGCGTGAATATGACTTTGTTATCGGCTCAATCCACAATCTCCGCGGAGAAGAGGATTTCTGGTATCTTGATTATTCAAAATACGACATCGACAAGCTTCTCAGTGAATATTTTGACGAGCTTTGCACCCTTGCCGCCTGGGGCAAGTTTGACACAATGGCTCATGTAACCTACCCTCTTCGTTACATTGTCGGTGAACACTCAATCCCCGTTGATATGGCTAAATATCAGCCTAAGGTTGATGAAGCTCTCAAACTCCTTGTTGAAAATGACAGAGCTCTTGAAATCAACACATCAGGTCTCCGTCAGAAAATCGGCAGAACTATGCCCGACGAAGATGTTGTTAAAAGATTTAAGGAATTGGGCGGCAAAATGGTCACAGTCGGCTCCGACGCCCATTATGCCGAGCATCTCGGCGCAGGTATTGAAGCAGGTATGGAAATTGCAAAGCGTTGCGGTTTTGACAGCGTGATGCTCTTCCAGAAGAGAAACCCTGTTGAAATCCCCATTGAATAAAATCGAAAGCAGGTTGCATTATGGAACTTTATGATGCATTCACTCAGGGTGTCAAGCCCGGCGGACTCCGTTCCAAAAGTGAAATCAAGTTGCTTGTGTGCTATATTATTTGCAAAATCGACAACGGCATTTCAAGAAATCAGCTCAACGAAATTTTAACAGGCGAAGGTCTTGCCAATTATTTTGAAGCTAACGAAGCCCTTGCCGAGGTTGTTAAAACAGGCAATGTAAGAATTGAATACGACGATGAGGAAGAAATACTTTTCCCCACCGATCTGGGCAAGGCTAACATTGCCGAGCTTGAAAACGACCTCCCATACACCGTGAGAGAAACCGCGCTGAATTCCGCCATTGAAATGAAAACCATTCTCAAACGTGAGCAGGAAAATCAGATTGAAATCACCCCTCACGGTGACGGATACGATGTAACAATTTCTATTATGGATAACGACGACAGACTTCTGAGCGTGACCCTTTTTGTGGCAGACTCCGCTCAGGCAGACTATGTTAAAGAAAAGTTTTTGCAGGACCCTGTAAAAATGTATTCCACAATTGTAGCCCTTCTTCTGGCTTAAAAGTGATTTAATGTGCACACTTTACGGTGTGTGCATTATTTTGTAAGGATGTGATATTTTGGAAAAAGAAAATAAAATGGGGTATATGCCCATACCCAAGCTTGTAACAACAATGTCATTGCCGATGATTGGCTCAAT
Organism: Acutalibacteraceae bacterium; assembly: GCA_045633685.1. Classification (GTDB taxonomy): domain Bacteria; phylum Bacillota; class Clostridia; order Oscillospirales; family Acutalibacteraceae; genus CAG-488. Next base: position 65,739 of record JAZQYU010000070.1, read on the forward strand.
GCTTGTGCAGGCGCTTTACAATGTTGTTGACAGTATGTTTGTTTCCCGTGTCAGTGAAGAGGCGCTTACGGCAGTTTCTCTCGCCTTCCCTGCGCAGAATCTTATGATCGGTGTTGCAACGGGCACAGCAGTCGGTGTTAACGCTCTGCTTTCAAAAAGCCTTGGTGAAAAGAACTATAAGCGTGCCAACGCAATCGGCGCCAACGGTGTTATTCTTGCTGTTTTCAGCTTTTTGCTGTTTCTTGTTTTCGGACTTTTCGGAACAGAGATTTTCTTTAAGGCGCAGACCGACAACCCCGAAATAATTTCTCAGGGTGTTGATTATCTTCAGGTTTGCTGCTGCTTTTCATTCGGTATTTTTATTCAGATTATTTTTGAACGCCTGATGCAGTCAACAGGCAGAACCTTCTACACAATGATTACTCAGACCGTGGGCGCGGTTGCCAACATTATCCTTGACCCGATTTTCATTTTCGGTTACTTCGGCTTGCCCGCAATGGGCGCCAAGGGTGCGGCTATTGCAACAGTTCTCGGTCAGATAATTGCAGGTGTACTTGCCATTATCCTTAACCAGAAAAAGAACCACGATATCAGGCTCACAAAAGAAAGCTTCAGACCCGACAAAAATATCATCGGCAGAATTTATTCAATCGGTGTGCCGTCAATCATTATGATGGCAATCGGCTCATTGATGACATTTTCAATCAACAAAATCGTCATCGCCTTCACAGAAACAGCGGCGGCTGTTTTCGGTGTTTACTTTAAGCTTCAGAGCTTTGTGTTTATGCCCGTTTTCGGTCTTAACAACGGTGTTATCCCCATCATTGCTTTCAACTACGGCGCAAAAAACAAAAAGAGAGTCACCACCGCTATCAAAACCTCACTGTGTTTTGCCTGCTCGTTTATGCTCATCGGCTTTTTGATGATGCAGCTAATTCCCGAGCAGCTTCTTGCAATTTTCAACGCAAGCGAAGAAATGACAAAAATCGGAGTTGTTGCCCTGAGAACAATCAGCTTCAGCTACCTTGCCGCAGGATTTTCAATTGTTATTATTTCAGTTTTTCAGGCATTCGGCAAAGGACTTTTTTCAATGTTTGTTTCCATTGCCCGTCAGCTTGTGGTGCTCATCCCCGCCGCATATCTCCTTGCAAAAACAGGCGTGCTTGACAATGTATGGTGGGCATTCCCCATTGCAGAGGTTATGTCCGTTGCGGTTGCATTGATTTTCTTCATTCATCTTTATAAAACAACTATAAGCAAACTCAATCAAGATAACAAGATATAAGAAAAGACCGCCAATTGTGCACAAGTCCAGTAAAAACGGACAATAGAAAAAAGAGACCTCCTATGGTAGAATAAAACTACCGTAGGAGGAATTTTTATGCCCAGAAATTATCGTCACATAAAGGATTATGAAAAAGAAATAT
>JAZQYU010000071.1:0-1889 GCA_045633685.1 Acutalibacteraceae bacterium
CTTTTTGAGTGTGCTCTCGTTAGAGTGCCATACGAAGTATGATTCGATATCAATATCAAAAACCTCGCCTGCCTTTGCACAGTCAGTAAGAACTACTGCGTTACGGAACGGGTCAAGACCCTGGAAAGGCACACCGTTAACAGAAACAAGTGAGTCACCGCCGAAGTAGATGTAGAGAGTAACTCTCTGACCAGCAAACTTCTCGGGGATAACAATCTTGTTTTTGAAGAAAGCACTAAGGCCGTTTCCGCCCCAGTAGTCGCCTACCTTAAGCTCCTTCCAGCCGTCATAAAGATATTCATACTCACCGATTTCTTTGTAGATGCACTCTCTCATCTGCCATGAGCCGGTGTTTTCAAAATCGGTGTAAATTCTCTTTTTAAGTGTTTTTAATTTAATCTCGGCAAGCTCATCAAAAGCAAAAATACCTCTCTGCTTGTTTTTGATGATGTCACGCCAGGTGTCAATATGAGCGTCCATACCTTCGGTTGAAGGAACGGTCTTTTTCTCGTTCTCTGACATAATTTCAACTCCTTTTCAGATTCATTTAAAACAAATCAATTTATTATATCATTCATTATTTTTATTTTCAACAGTTATAGCAAATTTTGTTAAATAAAAGTATTTTTCTTTTATAATAAATTGACAATAACTTTTTATGGTGATATTATAAAAATTGCGGTGGAACAGCGGAAGAAAACGCAACTCCCTCCCCGTATTATGACACAAAAACAAAAGGTGGTCTGTTTATGAAAAAGGTAATTTCATGCATACTCGCTGTTACTATGGTTTTCGGCATTTTCTCGGTATTTGCATCTGCCGGAGTTAAAACAGAATGCAACGGCAGCTGTGACACCTGCCCTGCTATTGTTGTTCCCGGTATCGGTCAGTCAAATGTATGGGCACTTGATGACAACGGTAACTACATCGTTGATGACAACGGCAAAAGAGTAAGCTGCTTCCCTGCTGTGTTTGACATGGAGTCAATCGTTATCAAGGCGGTTTTTCCCGTGATACTTTCGCTCCTCACTCAGAAGGATGTTTTTCTTTCTGACGCCCTTTGCAGCGTTGTGCGCGACGCTTTTGCAGTGAATATGTGCGACGAAAACGGCAAAAACACCGGTAATATTGAGGTTGAAAAATACCTTTATTCCGTTGCAGAATGTTCTGAATATGAAAAACAGCAGATTTATAACAACATCCCCCTTCAGAACTTTTCTCAGATAGCGGGAGAAGACCATCTTTACTATTTTGCATACAATTCCTTCGGCAACAACATTGATATCGTAACTGAGCTTTACAACTACATTCAGATGGTAAAAGAAGAAACCGGTCACGACAAGGTGAACATTGTTCCTATCAGCATGGGCGGCTCACTTGCAAACGGCTTGCTTGATTACTTTCCTCAGGTTATGGATGACCTCAATAAGGTTGTTTACATCGTGCCCGCTCTCAATGGTTCCACAATCGTAGGTGACCTTTACACAAAGAACTTTGTGTTTTTTGACACAGACTTCCTCTACAACGGATTTCTTGAAGCACTTATGGATGAAGAAGATGCAAGAATGATTGAGGTTATTGCAAGAATCATCCCCGATGAAATGCTTTTATCTGTGCTTCACAACGTTGCAGACTGCCTTGTTGAAGATGTTGCGGCAAATGTAACAAGCCTCTGGGGACTTTGCCCGAAGGAATATTACCTTGAAGCTGCAGAGTCACTTCTGGCTGACAAGCCTGAAATCAGAAAGCAGACCGACAGATATTATCAGGCACAGGTTAATTCCGCCAAAAACATCCAGACCCTTGTAGACAAGGGTGTTGAAGTTTTTAACATCGTAGATTACGATGTTCCTCTGTATGTTATCGGTAACTCCTGGAACAATGACAAC
>JAZQYU010000072.1:0-5147 GCA_045633685.1 Acutalibacteraceae bacterium
AAGAATAAAAATTTAATATAATTAAAACAACAATAGCAACCTATGTTTAAAATTCAGGAGGATCAGCTTTGAGGAAGTTTATTATTGACACAGACACCGCCTCCGATGATGCCGCGGCGCTGATAATGGCGGCGCTTGATAAGGATATTGAAATTCTCGGTGTAACGTCGGTTGCAGGCAATGTCGGAATTCTGCAGGCAACCCAAAATGCAATTGCCACATTGGAAGCGTGTGACTGTGATGCACCTGTTTATGTCGGAGCTTCACAACCGCTTTTCAGAGAAAGACACGATACAATCAGTGTTCACGGCAAGGACGGAATGGGTGATTGCGGAATTATCAACCCGACACGCTGCCCACAAGAAGGCAGAGCGGTTGAATTTATTCTCGACACTGTCAGCAAATATCCCGGAGAGGTTGAGCTTGTTGCTCTTGGCCCTGCCACAAACATTGCCCTTGCAATTATGACAGACCGTGAGGTTATGAAAAAAGTCAGACACATCTGGTCTATGGGAACACCGGGATTCGGTTGCGGCAATGCGACCCCCGTTTCGGAATTCAATGTTTTTATTGATGCCGAAGCCTATGCGGTTATGCTGGATTGCGGCGTGCCGATTACAATTGCGGGGTTTGACCTTTGCAGAGAAAGTGTTGCCATTTCAAAGGATGTGCTTGCCTCATTTTCCAAAGGTAATAAGGCGGGCAGATTTCTGGAAAGAGCTACATCACAGCTTTTGCAATTCAATTATGAAACAAGGGGCATTGAAATTGTTGATTTGCCCGACGCTCTTGCTATGGCGGCTGCCCTTTGGGATGGCTTTGTGCTTGAGAGTGTAAATTGTTATTGCAGGTGTTGCACTCAGGAGGGTCCGAACTACGGTCAGGTTATTTTATATGCAGACGGCAAAACCTATGAAGCCGTACCCCACAGACCCAAGGCAAATGCCGAAATCATAACCAAAATCAACGAAAAGCTTTTTGCAGACAAATTATCAGCTCTGATGAAATAAAAGGAGATTATTATGGAAAAAAACACAAAAAAACTTACGATTCTTCATTCAAACGATATGCACGGCGACTTCCTTGCCGAAAACGTTGACGAAAACCTTGTTGGCGGTGTTTCAATGCTTTCAGGTTATGTTGAAAAAGTAAGAAACGAAGAGAAAAACACACTTTACTGCATCGCAGGTGATATGTTCAGAGGTTCGGTTATCGACTCTGAATTCAAGGGCATTTCAACAATTGAAATTATGAATATGCTTTCTCCCGATGTTGTTACTCTCGGCAACCACGAAACAGACTACGGTATTGCCCACCTTCTTTTTATTGAAAAATGCGCAAAGTTCCCCATTATCAATGCAAATTTACATATTAAAACAAACGGTGCAAGACTTTTTAAGCCTCATTATATTGCAGAGGTTGACGGAATGAAAATCCTCTTCATCGGCATCATCACCGAAGAAGTGCTTTCTCAGACCAAAAATGACGGTATCATCGGCTCTTTTGTTGACATCAACGAGGCCGCACAGGAAGTGGGTAGAATCTGCAATACCTACAACGCAACTGATATCGACCTCACAGTGCTTCTTACCCATATCGGCTTTGAAGAAGACAAAAAACTTGCAGAAAAGCTGGATCCTGCCTGGGGTGTTGATATCATCGTCGGCGGTCATTCTCACACATTTATCGAAGAGCCTGCAATTGTCAATGACATTGTTATTGTTCAGGCAGGCACGGGAACAGACCAGATCGGCAGATTTGATATTGTGGTCAACACAGACGATAACTGCATCGACAGCTACACTTGGAAGAGTGTTCCTATCAACAAGGAGCATTGCCCGAAGGATGAGGATCTTGAAAAAATTCTCAGCCACTACAAAGAAAAGACTGACGAAAAATACGGCAGACTTATTACAAGATTTAAGAAAAAGCTCACACATCCCGAAAGAACACAGGAAACAGCGCTGGGCGGACTCTTCTCCGATATTATGCGTGAAAGTCTCGGTCTTGATATTATGCTTCTCGGCTCAGGCAGCGTAAGAAGCACACAGCTCGGACCCATCGTTCTCTTTGCCGATCTTTGCGAATGCTTCCCCTATGACGATGCTGCTTTTATGCTTAAGGTTACCGGTGCTCAGTTCAAGCGTATGATTGAATATATGATCCGTGACGAAGTGTGGGAGGGTGCCCATTGCGAATTTTATCAGCTTTCAACAGGTCTTCGTGTTGAATATGACAGAGCAACCCACACCTTCACCCGCTTTGATTTCAACGGTGAGCCAATTGATGATAACAAAATTTTCAAGGTAGGTCTTCAGCAGTTCCATTTCAATAACTTTGAAGATTTTTTCCACGTTCCGTTTGATGAAGTTACCGCCAACGGAGCCCCTGTTATGATTTCCACATCCTGCCGCAGTATTTTTGATGAATACCTCTCAAATCATCAGAATCTTGACAGAGAGATTTCAGGCAGACTTGTTATCAGATAACTTATGAAAAAAAGGCAGTATAAGGGTAATGGCGGATTCCTTGTTGCGTGGTGCGTCAATCTTGTTTTTAACCTTGAATGGACAGTTCCTGCGTGGATTCTGCTTGCGCTTTACTTTTTTGCGGATATTTCAATTCTTTGGTTCGTGGGGGCAATAGTGCTGTGGGTTGTTATGGTTGGCATAAAAACTGCCGTGCTTTCCTGGCTTATCAAAGAGGGCAACCGTCCTGATCCTCCCAAAGAAAACAAAAATCCTTATTCCTCGACCAACAGTAATATATATAAGAGAGGAGATAATTTATGAACACAGTTAAAAGACTCACCGCATTGTTGATGTGTTTGGCAATGGTTTTCTCTTTTGCAGCTTGCGGAAAAGATGTTGATGAAGACAAAATAACCACCACATCCTCAGATGTCGGCGCGTCCCAACCCTCCGGAACTGACACGGCAGACGGCAAAAAGCTTTCTGAAGGTGAGCTGATGCTTACACTCTATGCTGACCGCAGATCTGATGATTACAAGAGCGTCAAAGATAAGCCCGAACGGATCGAAACAGGAATTAATCCCGAAACAGACTCAGGCTATTTCAAGTTTGTTGCTCCCGTTGACGGTGTTAAGGTAAGGCTTGAGGCAATAATGTGGTCGCCCATTGCAGAAGCTTTTGAAGCAGTAGACACTCTTTTTGAGGTCACTGCAAAAAAAGACAAGGTTTATGAATTTGAGTGTTATGTCACAGAAACAATTCCTGATTTCAGGCTTGTTGTTGAGTGCGGAGGTTTTTCAGAAGCTCATTATATGACAGTTGACGGATTTGAGGTTGTTACAAAGCTTCTGATGCTTGCAAAAAAATTAACTCCCGACCCGATAACACAGGATTCGGCATTTTATCAGCTTTGTGTTGCTCGTGCTATGTCGGACGTGTTTTATAATGACAGGCTTGTGAAATATGAGCCCGAGGTTGTGTGGAATACTTTAGCTTGTGCAGTAACTCTCAATGAGTTCAGGATGAACGGCACAGAAGACTTTGTAAATATGATCGGTCTTTCCGAGTGGGAGGCGGATGCTTATTTCAAAGCTCTTTATCCTGAACTTAAAGAAAGCGAAACAAAGCTTCTTGAAGAAAGCTATGTAGTAGCTGCTCATTTCAGCACAGGAGAAAAATATCTTGTTGAACCGTATCTGTTTGAAAAATTCGGCTCCAACGAATTTTTTGGTGTTGAAAATAACGGAAACGGAACTTATTCCGTTAAAATACTGGTTCACGACAACAGGGCTCCTGAGTTCGATTTTAACAGAGACAAGGGTCTTGCTGTAATCGTTAAACCTGATGCAAACAGCCCCTTTGGCTATGTAATCACAGATGTTGTTGATTGCGATTTGCCTAAGGGATAAAAATAAAATTCAATTGATTTCTGAAAGGAGATTTTAATATGGGACTTATTAAAGCAGGTATAGGCGCACTTGGCGGAGTGTTGGCTGACCAGTGGAAGGAGTTTTTCTACTGCGATTCCCTTGAAAATGATGTGTTGATGGTAAAGGGACAGAAGCGTGTAGGCGGACGTTCCTCAAACACAAAGGGAAGCGATAACGTGATTTCCAACGGCTCAGGAATAGCTGTTGCCGACGGTCAGTGTATGATTATCGTTGAACAGGGTAAGGTAGTTGAGTTCTGCGCAGAGCCCGGTGAATTCACTTATGATTCATCTACAGAGCCGTCACTTTTCTCAGGTAAGCTTGGTGACACAATCAAGGAAACCTTTAAAACAGTAGGCAAGAGATTCACCTATGGCGGAGATACAGGCAAGGACCAGCGAGTTTATTATTTCAACACAAAGGAAATTCTCGACAACAAGTTCGGTACCCCCAACCCCTTTATGTTTGAAGTTGTAAACAAGAGATTGGGCCTGACAAGAACAGTTCAGGTAAGATGTAACGGTATCTATTCTTATAAAATCGTTGACCCTCTTCTTTTCTACACAAAAATCGCAGGTAACGTAAGCGATGAATACAGAAGAGAAGAAATTGATATGCAGCTCAAAACAGAGTTCATTGATGCTCTTCAGCCGGCATTTGCAATGCTTTCAGAGCTTGAACTCCGTCCGGCACAGATTCCCGGTAAAACAGTTGAACTTAAGACAGCTCTCAATACAGCACTTAAAGTAGACTGGACAGACCGCAGAGGTATAGCAGTTGAGTCAATCGCCCTTAATCCGATTACCCTCACAGAAGAGGATATGAAGAAAATCAATCAGATGGAAGATGCCGCAACAATTGGCTCAAATCCGTTTATGATGGCAGGACGAATGACAGATGCACAGGCAAGTGCTATGGAAGCAGCAGCAAACAACCCCAATGGCGTAGCAATGGGCTTTATGGGCTTCAATATGGCAATGGGTGCCAACGGTGGCTTCAATGCACAGCAGATGTATCAGGCAGGCGTTCAGCAACAACAGCAGCAAATGTATCAGGCTGCACCTGCACAACCGGCTCCCGCAGCACCTGCACAGGGCGGTTGGAAATGTGCTTGCGGTGCAACAGTTAACGGAAACTTCTGCACAGAATGCGGAAGCCCGAAGCCTGCGGAGGCAGAAGGCTGGACCTGCTCCTGCGGTGCGGTTAACAAAGGTAAATTCTGCCCCAACTGTGGCTCACAGAAGCC
>JAZQYU010000073.1:0-11953 GCA_045633685.1 Acutalibacteraceae bacterium
AATACTATTGCAGTCTTACTGTGTAAATCTCATCTCTTTGTTCGCTGCCTGTTAAAACAATATCTACTGAATTTTCTTGCCAGGTGACTTGCCAATTATCTTTGCTGAGATTTCTTCCGTCATCGGAAATATCAGCTTCGAAAGCTTCTGACTTTTTCAGGTCTCTCGTTTGCTTTATATCGACCCTTACCGTAGTGTCGCCAAAGGGCCAGTCAGGACAACCGACCATATATAAGGTTGCAGTATATTTACCGTCGGGAGAAACTTCTGTTGCGGTGAGAGTGTGCTTGTATTCTGTTTCGTACACATTCCATCCGATACCTGCAATAATAAATGCAGCGATAGCAGAAAACACAGAAATAATAGCAATTTTTATCTTCCTTTTCATACGCACTCCTCCTCAAACAGTTCAGGGTTCATATCCTGTTTATAAAATACCATATTTATTCAGACATTGCAACCAAAAAGGGGAGCAGAGTGTTGAACTCTGCTCCTTTTGCAATCAGGGATATTATATTTTAATTTTATTAGCCAAAGTATCTCTTAAGAAGACCTTCGAATGCCTTACCGTGTCTTGCTTCGTCGCGAGCCATTTCATGAACTGTGTCGTGGATAGCGTCAAGTCCTGCTTCCTTAGCTCTCTTAGCGAGGTCAGTTTTGCCTGCTGTTGCGCCGTTTTCAGCTTCAACGCGCATTTCAAGGTTTTTCTTTGTTGAGTCAGTTACAACTTCACCAAGAAGCTCTGCAAACTTTGCTGCGTGTTCAGCTTCTTCATAAGCTGCCTTTTCCCAATAAAGGCCGATTTCGGGGTAGCCCTCTCTGTGAGCAACTCTTGCCATTGCAAGATACATACCAACCTCTGTGCATTCGCCGTTGAAGTTAGCTCTGAGGTCAGCAATGATGTCTTCTGAAACACCCTTAGCTACGCCTACAACGTGCTCTGCTGCCCAAGCCATACCTTCGTCCTGCTTTGAGAATTTAGTTGCAGGAACACCGCACTGGGGGCACTTTTCGGGAGCTGCATCGCCCTCGTGAACATAACCGCATACCATACATACAAACTTTGCCATAATAATTTTCCTCCGTTTTTAAAAATAATTTAAATCATTTACAGTTGCCGCAAACACCGAAAAGTGTCAGCGAATAATTTTCGATTTCGCCATCAACGCTTGCCAGAAGCATATCACTGAAAGGGGACACATTATGAACATCGGACATTTCCTTACAGCTTCGGCACAAGAAGTGACAGTGTGGCTTAGCGTTGCCGTCGTATCTGTCGGCGCCGTCAACCGAAATTTTAATAATCGAGCCGTCGTCACAAAGCAGACCGAGGTTTCGATAAACCGTGCCAAGGCTGAGATTTGGAAAATCCTCTTTCAGGCTCCAATATAAGGTCTCTGCGGTGGGGTGGTCTGTTCTTGAACAAAGCTCGTTGATAATCGCTTCACGCTGTCTGCTGCGTTTGATTCCTGCCATTGTGTACCCTCCTTTCAAGAAGTTAATAACGATAATCGTTACTATTATTATAATTATATTTTTCTGTTTGTCAATACTTTTTTGAAAAAATTTTTGTTTACAAACAAATTTTTTTCAATTATAATCTTTATGGTGATATATATGAAAAAAATCAGCGTATTTATTATTATTTTTGCTGTTGCAATTACCATGTTTGTCGCTTGTGCGGATAAAACTGAAGAAAATCTCACAACACCCACCACAACACAATTGGGTGAGATTGCCACTTCGTACATCAATCAAAGCGGTGAGGGTAAAACCATTGTCTATGAAACTGACAAACGCGAAACTATCAGGCTGGATATCTGTAATGCGGACGGAAGCTTAAAATACACCGAAGAATATCTCTATGACCAATATGGTTCAGTTTACGGATATACTTATTATAATAAAGACGGCGTGTTTGTGGCTTCATATCTGTTCGCAGGGGAGAATGTCGGCTATTTCGGCAAAGACGGAACACCGATGTCCGAAAACGAGTTTGCACAAAAAATGGAAGCTATAGGAGCCGTCGGCTCTTGACAAAAGTGGTGCAGAGTTATACAATAATATGAATTCACTTTGGAGGGACAGTTATGTTCGGATTTGGTAAAAAGAAAAAGCAGAGCAGCTTCTACGAGCTTCTTGAAAATCAGGCAAGAGTAACAATGGAAGGCATTTCCAAGTTTTGCGATTTTTGCAACGAGCCTACCGAGGAATTGAGCAAAGCAATTAAAAATTATGAGGTTGACGGTGATAATGCCCGCCGCCTTCTTATTTCAGAAATCAATAAGACATTCATCACACCTATTGACCGTGAGGATTTGTTCCGACTTTCCAGCGACATCGACGATGTTATCGACGCTGCCTGGGCAACGGTTATGGAAATGAAGCTCTATAAAATTGCTCCTGACGAAACAATGCTTAAGATGGGCGATATGCTCAGAATGATGACAATTGACCTGCTTTCAGCAGTTCAGCATCTTGAACATAATAAGGATATTTCCAACATTGACGCAGTTAAGGTTAAGAAGCTTGAAAACGAGTTCAAAACAACCTACCACACCGCCCTGGCACACCTTTATAATCAGGATGATTTCAGAATTATTCTCAAATATAAAGAAGTATACCACCACCTCAACGGCGCTGCCGCCAAGTGCGACACAGTTGCCGACACAATTCTCAACATCATCGTTAAAAGTAACTAAGTTTTAAGTTGAACACTTTATAAAGGTATTACATAAGACGTTATAAAATAGATACGATGTAGCTCTGTTTGGAGCTACATCGTATTTTTTCTATCCTATAAATTTTAATACATCTTAACCCACTCAAGCAGCACCTTATCCCTTGCCGATACAACCTTAATTGTAATTTCATCTGTTTCAATGGGATCATCAAATCTCACGATTTTTCTGCTGCCGATTGTGTTGCACTGACATTCCTTGTCAAGGTAGCCGTCGCTGTTTTTGGTGTAAACAATAAATGACTCAACCCTCTGACCTTCTGCGATTTTTTCAGCAAGCTCAATGTATTTTATCTTTCTTTTTTCAGGGAGCTTCACCACAAATTCGCAAAGGTCGGTGTTTTCTTTTCTTTTTTCAATAATTTCGGCATCTGTTGCAAGGTTGGTGCCTAATTCATTTTTGATTAAGTCACCAAGCTCTTTAAGCCTTGTAACATCTCTTTCGTCAAAAAGCCCTTCCGGTGTGGGAGGAATGTTCAGGTGAAAGGTCGTGTTTCCGCCAACAGTGTTAAGGTATGTGTTGAACAGCCTTTCAAGTGAATGAGGCTCTTCGTTTTTGTGATAAAACCAACCGGGACGGATTGACATATCTGTTTCCGCAGGGGAGAAAACAAGTCCTTTGGAATACACAATGTTTGACATTTCACCGATGTTTGAGTCGGAATTATACATATAATCAAGTCCGCCGTCCTGATAAAGAGGACCTTCACCGGTTTGTACTTCGCAGAATTTACCAAGTTCACAGGGAACAACAGCCCATTGAGCGTAGGCAGGCTTACCACCCTCGTTGCCGACCCAACGGATTTCACCTGCATCCTGAAAAATAGTGGCACCGGGCTGAAGGGTGTGCACAAGGTCAAAAAAACCGTCAAAATCGTATTCCTGCTTTTTACCGTTGGGACCTTCACCGCAGGCGCCGTCAAACCAAACGTGGAAAATCTCACCGTAGTTAGTCAGTAGCTCCGTGAGCTGATTTTTGTAATAGGTGTTGTATTCGTCGGTGCCGTAAAGCTTTGAATTTCTGTCCCAGGGGGAGAGGTAAAACCCAAATTTCAGACCGTACTTTCTGCAAGCTTCGGCGGCTTCGGCAACAATGTCACCTTTGCCGTTTTTGTAGGGGCTGTTTTTCATGCAATGCTCGGTATATTGGCTCTGCCACAGGCAAAATCCGTCGTGATGCTTAGCCGTGAGCACCATACCTTTCATTCCTGCAGATTTGATTGCCTTTGCCCATTGCTCGCAATCAAGCTTCGTGGGATTAAAAATTGCAGGGCTTTCGTTGCCCAGCCCCCATTCGAGGTCGGTGAACGTGTTAGGGCTGAAATGCACAAAAGCATAAAATGGTGTTTCTCTGAGCATCTTCAACTGTCTTGCGTTCGGCCTAACATTTGCCGCTTGTTTCATAAAAGATGAAAATTCCATATCCGTCACTCCTTATGTCTATTATAATATAAAACGGATATTTTGCAAGATGAATTCAAAACCATTTTGTTTGGTAGTAGTGAGGGAGTCAATCCGCCTCCCGTAAATGGGTCTGGTTGTCAACCCTTACGAAAGGCTCCGCAACATTGTAGGGGTCGATGCCTACATCGACCCAAATTGCTGCGAGGTTGTCAATCTATCGGCTCCCCATATTGATTATAGGGGGAGCTGTCACGGAGTGACTGAGGGGGGTGAATTGAGGTAAGAAGTAAGATGTAATAGTGAAGAAGTTAGGGTCTGCGACGCATTATATCAACCCCCACCGTCTTTTGCAACGCAAAATCTACCTCCCCCGAGCCTCGGGTGAGGCATAATCTGCCGCCACCTTGCAAGTTGTGTCGTCCGCTTGTGGGTTAAATTTACTTATTAACCATATAGCGCTTAATTTGTTCATCTCAATTTAATTTATTGTTGACTTTTTTTATTCCTGGTTTATAATGAACTCATAAGGAGGAGATTCCTATGAAAACTCGTTTTACCAAAATGTTGTCGGTACTTCTGGTGGCTGTTATGTTTGTATCATCGGGAGCTTTAATGATTTCATCTTTTTCTTCAGATGCTCCGATTATCACCATAAATGCAGTTGACAAAGATACCGAATCTCTCACAGCTTCAATTAACCTCACAAGCGGTACCTTCAACAGTATTGACCTTGATTTTGAAATGAGCGGCCTTGTGTGCAGAACAATTGAAAAAGGCGATTTTTCTGCTGATGAAAATGTATTTTTTGTATCAAATCCCTCTGAAGCTGCAACTAATAACATAGCTATGATCTCTTATGATGGCATAACTCCCGGCACCCTCGCTGTTGTTACCTTTGAAATTGTTGATGATTCCTATACCTTCAATGTTAATGCAACCGCCTGTACTGTTGCAGGTGATGAAAATGTTGACGTTGAACCTGTAATCATAAGTAATGTTTTAGGCTCAGGACATAGATATTCGGCTGTTGTAACGGACCCGACATGTGAAGGGGAGGGCTATACAACTTACACCTGCCCCTGCGGTGAAAGCTATACGGACAATTATGTTGCTTCTCTTGGTCATAATATGGGCGAATGGGTTGTGGTTGATGACGTAACCTGTATGCGTGATGGTGTTCAGATGCGCATCTGTGAGCGCTGCAAGGATAGGGAATTCAGCATGATTCCCGCCAAGGGTCATATCCCGGGTGAGTGGATTGAAACAACTCCGGCAACTTTATCCAAAGATGGCGCAATGACTCGTTACTGCGTCAACTGTGAAATGGTTCTTGGCATTCAGTCAATCCCGAAGCTTGGTGTAGTTCACTCCGTCTCAATACCTGATATGTCAATGGAATACAAAACCTCTTCTGTTTTGTCTACCGAGATTTTGGCAGACCGTGGTGTGGAATATACCGTGACTTATTCTTCCTCAAACCCGTTGGTAGTATCTGTGGATGAATATGGCCATATTTATGCCGTTGACACGGGTTCTGCAGAAATTACCTGCACCGTAACGGACGAACACGGCAATGTGGTGACCGATACTGCAACCGTAGAGGTTAAATATGTCTGGTGGCAATGGATTATTGTAATTCTTCTTTTTGGTTGGATATGGTATTAAGATAAAATTTTAGCCTCCCGTTAGGGAGGCTGTTTTGTTGCAGAGATATGATTATTCCCAGGATTTCCACACCTCAGGCTGATAACCGACGGTTGCCTGCTTGCCGTTGCGGACAATGGGTGTTTTAAAAATTGTCTGATTTTCAAGAAGTTTTTCTTCCTTGGCTTCTTTTGATGCAAGATATTCGATGAAGCTTGCTTCATAAGCTTTTGAGCTTTTATCAAGCAGGTCATCAAAGCTTCCCACTGCACGGAGAATGTTAGCGTATTCACCCTTGCTCATTCCGAATTTAGCAAGGTCGATGAACTGATACTTGATTTTTCTTTCTTTAAAATATCTTTCGGCTTTCTTTGTGTCAAAGCACTTTGCTTTGCCGTAAATCTGTATATTCATAAAATCTTCCTTTCTTGTTCTTGATAATTATATCTTATAGTGTTAAAATTGTAAAGAGGCAGGTGATACTTGTGAAAATCAAAATTCCGTATAAAATTATAACGGCGCTTGATTTGCTCAACTCAAAAGGATTTGAAGCTTATGTTGTGGGCGGATGTGTCCGTGATGCCTTCTTGAATAAGGTTGCCGATGATTGGGATATAACAACTTCCGCAACACCGGAAGAAACCAAAAAGGTTTTTGCCGATTACAGAGTGATAGAAACAGGCATAAAGCATGGAACAATAAGCGTTATTATTGATGACGAAATGATTGAAATCACCACTATGCGAGTTGACGGGGATTATACCGATAACCGCCACCCGGATTCTGTTGAATTCACGCGGGATATTCACAAGGATTTATCCCGCCGCGATTTCACCGTGAATGCGATGGCATATAACCCTGACGTAGGTTTGGTGGACCCGTTTGACGGCAGGGGAGATATTGAACGCAAAATCATCCGTTGTGTAGGTGACCCTGACCGCAGATTCAATGAGGATGCACTTCGTATTATGCGTGCTCTTCGTTTTGCGTCAACGCTTGGCTTTAGTATTGCGCCCGAAACCGCTCAAAGTATAATTAACAATAAATCCTTACTTTCAAATGTTGCAAAAGAGCGTATAAGGGTCGAATTGTTAAAATTGCTTTGTGGGGCAAGGGTCAAGGATATTCTTCTTGATTTTTCGCAGGTGTTCTTTGAAATTATTCCTGAGCTTGAAGCTATGTATAAATTTCCACAGAATACACCATATCATATATATGACGTTTGGGAGCATACCGTTGTTTCTGTTGAAAATGTACCGCCTGACCCCATTCTCAGAATGACTATGCTTCTTCACGATTTGGGTAAGCCTGCCATGCATACCGTCGATGATAGCGGACAGTCTCATTTCAAGCGTCATCAGGGTGTCAGTGCAGAGCTGAGCCGTGAAATTCTCAGGACTCTTCGTTTTTCAAAGGCAGAGCAGGAGGAAATTTATTCTCTTGTGTTGTGCCATGATTTGCGTCCCGTTGGAGATGTTGGTCAGACAATTGACCTTTGCGTTGAATATTCTGCGCAGTTTTTGCTCAGACTTATGCCTGTTTTCAGGGCTGATGCTCTGGCTCAGAGTCCTGCCTATCAACCCGAAACACTTGCACAGATTAACGCAACAGAACTGATTATTCAAAAGCTGCTTGCTGACAATATTTGCTTGAGCTTAGCGGATTTGGATATAAACGGCAATGATCTGATGTCGGTCGGAATTAAAGGTGAAAAAATCGGATTTGTTCTTAAACAAGTTTTGAACAAGGTTTCTCATGGTGATATAAGTAATGACTGTGATAATATCTTGACTTATGTTAAAGAAAATTTTCTTCTTGATTGACATTTTATTTTGAATTGTAGTATAATTATTAAGTAATGTAATTTTACTCAAAGGAGTTTTAAAAATGAGAAGTGATAAAATAACCCAGGGCATTAACGCGGCTCCTCAGAGAGCTTTGCTTCACGCTCTCGGTCTCACAGATGAAGAAATTGGAAAACCACTTATCGGTATCGTAAGCTCACAGAACGATATCGTTCCCGGTCATATGAACATCGACAAGGTAGTTGAAGCTGTTAAGCAGGGTGTAGCTATGGCAGGCGGCGTTCCCATCGTTTTCCCCGCAATTGCTGTTTGTGACGGTATTGCTATGGGTCACGAGGGTATGAAATATTCTCTTGTTACAAGAGAGCTTATTGCTGACTCAACTGAGGCTATGGCAACAGCTCATCCCTTTGACGGTCTTGTTATGGTGCCCAACTGCGACAAAAACGTTCCCGGTCTCCTTATGGCTGCTGCAAGACTTAATGTTCCCTCAATTTTCGTAAGCGGTGGACCTATGCTCGCAGGTACAATGGACGGCAGAAAAATCAGCTATTCAGACGTTTCTGAGGCAGTAAGCCAGTTCAGAACAGGTCAGATCGATGAAAAGAAGCTTTGCGAATTTGAAAATAAGGCTTGTCCCACTTGTGGCTCATGCTCAGGCATGTTCACTGCCAACTCAATGAACTGTCTTTGCGAGGTTCTCGGCATGGCTCTTCCCGGCAACGGCACAATTCCCGGTGTATATTCTGCAAGACTTCAGCTTGCTAAGCGTGCAGGTATGCAGATTATTGACCTTATCAAAAATGATATCAAGCCCAGGGATATTATGACTGAGGATGCATTTATGAACGCCCTCACAATTGATATGGCTCTCGGCTGCAGTACAAACAGTATGCTTCATATTCCGGCAATTGCCCACGAATGCGGCATCAAGCTTGACCTTTCTGTTGCAAACTCAATTTCTGACAAAACCCCCAACCTCTGCCACCTTGCTCCTGCAGGTAACCACTACATTGAGCAGCTCAACGAGGCAGGAGGTATCAGCGCAGTTATGCACGAAATTGATAAGCTCGGTCTGCTTAAAACCGACCTTGTTACAGTAACAGGCAAAACAATCAGCGAAAATATTGACGGCTGCGAAATCAAAGATACAAACATCATCAGAACAGTTGAAGATCCCTACAGCAAAACAGGCGGTATCGCAGTGCTCAAGGGCAACCTTGCTCCCGAAGGCAGTGTTGTTAAGCGCTCTGCAGTAGCTCCCGAAATGATGAGCCACAGCGGTAAAGCAAGAGTGTTCGACTGTGAAGAAGATGCTCTCAATGCAATCTACGGTGGCAAAATCAACCCCGGTGAGGTTGTTGTTATCCGTTACGAAGGCCCCAAGGGAGGCCCCGGTATGAGAGAAATGCTCAACCCCACATCAGCTATTATGGGTAGCGGTCTTGGTAACTGTGTTGCTTTGATTACTGACGGTCGCTTCTCAGGTGCAACAAGAGGCGCCGCTATCGGCCACGTTTCACCCGAAGCAGCAGTTGGTGGTAATATCGCTCTCATTGAAGAAGGCGACACCATCGAAATTGATATTCCTGCCAACACAATCAACGTTCTCGTTTCTGACGAAGAGCTTGAAAAGAGAAGAGCACAGTGGAAACCCCGTCAGCCCAGAATTACTCACGGTTACCTTGCAAGATATGCAAAGCTCGTTACATCAGGCTGCACAGGCGCTGTTCTTGAATAAAATTTTAACCCCACCAATCGGTGGGGTTTTCTTTTACATCAAAATGCAGAAATCACTTTTTCTTGTTAAATCTGAATGCAAGCATCAGGCATAATATTATTCCTGCTATAAATGGAATTGCATACAAAAAAGCGATTGAAGCAGGAGCGCTGAAGCCCGAGTGCTCAATGGCGCAAAGCATATTTCTGTAATTGTATGCAACCACAAAACACATAATGTCAGAAAGAACTATGGCAATAGCAATAAATAAACAGCTGAGCTTTTTCACTCAAACACATCCTGTCATAAGGTTTTTCTTATATTTTTTAAATTCTCATATTCCTGCTCGGAGATTTCAATGAATCTGCCGTGCTTGAAACCGTAGGGGAATGAAAAATCTTCCTTGCACTTTTTAAAATCCTTGTGTTCTTCCGTTGCTGAAACCCAGGGGACATATCCCATTTTCGGCTTTTCACAGCCGAAAAAATCAAGCATCAGGCACCAACGTCCGTCGGGCAATCTGTAGGTTGTGGGGCCTTCATAAGCACCGGGACCGTCAAGAGTTTCCATCAGCTTCTGAAACTCATCATCGTGAACATACGGCCCATAAAGTTTTTTTGACGTTGAGTGCATATTCATTCCGGGGTTGTGCGCGTTTTTGTAATACAGGTGGTATGTGTCACCGATTTTTAAAATGTGCGAGTCAAGTATTTCGTTTTCTTTTGTGAAGAACAATTTTGGTTCAGAGAATGCTTCAAAATCCTTGGTGGTTGAGCAGTAAATCGACATATGGGTAAAATTATCCTCTGCAACTGTTGAGCCCCAATGAATAAGATACTCTTCGTTTTCATCATCAAAAAACACCTCAGGTGCCCACATACAGCCGAAATCATCCCTGCCGAAATAAACAAGCCTTTCTTCACTGAATGAGGTGAAATCCTCGGTTTTCCACATTCGCAGGCACTTGCTTCCGTGGGAGTTCACGTGCTTCCAATCAATGTTGTAATTTTCATCAAAGCGGTATGCGATACACAGGTCGGTGGTCACAATCATAAATCCGCCTGTATGCAGGCGCACTATCTCAATGTCACGGCAGCCCTTTTCACCAAGCTTTGCGGTGAGAACGGGGTTTCCGTTATTGACCTGCTCCCAGTTAAATCCGTCTTTGCTTACGGCAAAATAAACCTGCTCGCCGTCGGGGGTAATCTTTTCTTTAAAATGAACTGATAAATATGGCATAATCCACCTCGAAAAAATTAGGGATAGCGCAAAGCTATCCCTTGTTTTTATAAATCAAGTTTCAAATCGTTTTCTTTAATCCAACCGATTTTGCGCAAGGGGAGAGCAATAAGCGGAGTGATAACCGCAGGCAAAACAAAGCAGATAAGCACAAGCCCTGCCCAATCGAAAGCGGTAATTGCTTCTTTTGCTCCGTTTGCAAGGTCATTGAGCCAGCCTGTGTAAACACCGATCTGACCCACAAAACCGCAGGTACCCATACCAGATGATATTGCTGCACCGTTCATTTCTAATTTAAAAATGCAGGTGGCAATAGGGCCTGTTATTGCAGAAGCAAGTGTTGGTGCAATCCATATTTTAGGATTTTTAACGATGTTGCCCATCTGAAGCATACTTGTTCCGATTCCTTGTGCCACAAGTCCGCCCCAACGGTTTTCTTTGAAGCTCATCACGGCAAATCCCACCATTTGCGCACAACATCCTGCCACCGCCGCACCGCCTGCAAGCCCTGTGAGGCTCAATGCGGCACAGATTGCCGCGCTGCTGATTGGTAGTGTGAGTGCAACGCCTACTATCACAGAGACGATAATTCCCATAACAAATGGCTGTTGCTCTGTTGCCCACATAATGATGTTGCCAACATAGTTTGAAGCAACACCGATTGCAGGTGCGCAGTAATGGGCAAGAAGACCGCCTGAAATTATAACGGTGAGAGGAGTAACAAGAATGTCAACCTTTGTTTCCTTGCTGACTGCCTTGCCAAGCTCAGCGGCAACAATTGTAATCAGTAAAACTGCAAGAGGTCCGCCTGCACCACCAAGGCTGTTGGAAGCCCAACCGACAGCAACCAATGAAAAAAGCACAAGGGGAGGAGCCTTGAGGGCATAACCGATCGCAACCGCCATTGCAGGCCCTGCAATGGCCTTTGCAAAATCACCAAGCTCTGTAAAAATTGCAATGTTAAGCTGTGAACCCAATGTTGACAGAATTGTACCCACAAGAAGGCTGGCAAAAAGACCCTGCGCCATAGCACCAAGGGCGTCAATGCCGTATCTTTTTGCTGTGAATTCAATATCCTTGCGCTTTAAGAATTCCTTGATTTTGCTCATTGTATCACCTTATTTTGTCTTGAACTCAACTACAAGTGAATTTGATGATTTGTTGTGGAAGAAGCCCTTTGCGGTTACCTTTGCAACATACTCGGTGTCAGCGTCAAGGCGGTCAAAGCCGATGCTTCTTGTTTCGGGCATATTGTAGAAATAATATTCAGACCAGATGCTCTTCTGACTTTCAATAACACCGTTGTCCTTTCTGCGGATAACAATGTCGTAGCTGTTAACAAAGGGCTGATCGTCACAGGTTGCCTGTGGGAATGTAATTGTAGCACCATTTTCTGTGATA
>JAZQYU010000074.1:0-16518 GCA_045633685.1 Acutalibacteraceae bacterium
CTCTTTTTTATCTACCCAGTATTGTAATTCTTCCGTCAAGCTCAACATCTGAATTCTGAAAGGCTGAAATATGTTCTTCAAGCACATTTCTCACAGAGGTTGAAACCACCTTCGAAGGATATCGGCTTTCAATTTCGCTCACGGGGAAATTAAAATATTTTTCAAAGCTACTGTATTGGAACTGCTGAAGACCGACTCTGTAAAGGGCTTCGTCTTCAACACTTTTGCCGTCAAAGGTCAGGTGTGTAATTCTGCCTTCGGCAATGCTGTAGCTGACTCTTAATCTTTTTGAAATCTGAAAAAATCCTGAGCCGGCACCCTGCCACACTTCATCACGCAACATATAAGCAAGCATATCGTATAGCTGTTTTCCTGTTACGGTGAGCATTCTCACGGCGCCGTCATAAGGGAAGCATTCCATAAGATTCCGATACTGAACAAGAGGACCAAGCTCCCCCCCTGCAATGCTGCCCGAAGCGAGAAACATCACATCAAGCCCCAGCTGTTTTGCCAGAATATCGCAGAATAAATCTCCCAGCTCTGTTTCGCGATAACGGTCAGGATGTGTCAATTTACGCTTGAATCTTGTAATAACGCGGCAGTATTTGCTGTCGGTTACTTCTTTGTAGGAGCGGAGAATTTTGTCAATTTCTTCATCGCGCGGACAATTTTCGGGGGTTATTTCAACGTAATGCCAATCGCAGGTTTCAATGCAATTGTTGAGCGTATCTACCGTAAGATCAAATCTGCCTATTCGGTCGGTGCCCATACCTGCCTGCACAATAGTGATGCCGTTCACCACCTCGGGCTTTTCAATAAACGTGTGGGAATGACCGCCAACAATCAGATCCACGCCCCAGTCAGGGTCAAGTTCGCTGGCAAGCTGTTTATCCTCATCAAAGCCGATATGCGTCAGTAGCACGGTGAGATCAATATCGGTTGCATTGTAAGCGTCACAGATTTTACCAACCTCCTGCGCTGCTTCGTTGATGTCGAGAAACGTGCCGATAAGCCCCTCGTTGCGCGCCTGTTTCATCACACTTTCGGTGATAATGCCGATAAAAAGAATTTTCATCCCGTCAATTTCAAGAATAATGTGGGGTCTGAATAATCTTGTGGCATTTGATTTGATATACAGGTTAGCATTGATAATCGGAAATTTTGCACATTTTTCAAGAAACAGAAGGTGGGCAATGCCATAATCTGTTTCGTGGTTGCCAATGGTTACCACATCAGGAGCAATGGTGTTCATAATTTCAATAGTGCTCGTTCCCTTGAATTCAGAGTCAATAACCGAGCCACGGAACATATCTCCCGCAATGCAATAGACTGTGTTTTTTTCTTCATTCCTCACCTTGTTGACATAACCCGAAAGCATTGAAACACCACCGATAAGGCTGTTGTCAACATTTTCGTCAAGAAAGTCACCATGCATATCGTTGGAATGAAGCAATGTAAGCTTTTTATATCTGTTCATATTTTACTCCGCAAGCAAGTTAAAAAGTTCATTTACAATTTCCTGTGCAACTGCAATTTTATATTCAAACCTTGTGGGCTGTGGCTGAAGCTCAAGATAAAAATCATAGATTTTTTCCCTTGTGCAGATTGCAAACCATACCTGCCCCGGCACCGAAGCCGACGCATTGGCAGGGTCAACATTACCCATTGAGCCTGTTACACCCACACCGATATCTGCATCATATGTTTTGCGGCAGGCATCAGCCATTGCACAAGCGGTTTCTTTGGAATAAACCGAATATTTTTCAATTGTGTCTTCAGGCACACCCTGTTTAATTTTTGCTTCATTGCTGTATGTTACAAATGCGCCCTTCATAATACCAGAAGCGCCCTCTGTGTCACTGATGAGTGAGGCAAGCTGTCCTGATGTACAGCTTTCCATAGTCGTTATTGAAATGTTTTTTTCTATCAGCTTCAGGGTGAGTCTGCGATAATCCTCGCGCACCTTTTTCTCGTTATATATCTGTTGCATATCAACACCTCCGATATTTCTTCGATTATATTATATCATCGTCTTGTGTTATGCGCATTGTACTTTAGTGCAAAAATAAATTCATCATCTTCTTTTAACCACAACTGTTTACCAACACAAAAAGGGGGCTGTTTTCACAGCCCCCTATAAAAGCTTTAAAATTTATATCAATACCATATCCAGCCGAAGAGAACAATTCTGATAATCCACTGCCACCAGGTATACTCTGCTGTTATCTCAACTGAGTCGCTGATAACATCACCGTTTGCATCGGTTGCATAAGTGCCGTCATCAAGAAGAATTTTGACAGTAATTTTTGATGTGCCTGCATCAAACGAAGTTGCGGTGCAGGTATTGCCGTCTGCAGCAATAGCAAAAGCACTACCTTCAAGAATCCAGTCGATTTTTGCATTCGCAGGCATATTTTCAACAACTGCGTTCAGCCCAACGCTTGATTTGTAATTTACCTTTGAAGCTGATGCTGAAAGAGAAATTTCAGGATAATCAACAGCAATTTCAGTTACCTCAAAAGCATCGGAAGCTTCCATTCTGCAGCCGTCAAATGTAACAAGACAGAAATATTCTCCTGCTTCGTCAGTAACGAGCTCTGCGCCTGTGTTAACCTTTATAAGCTCAGGCATTTCAGCCTTAAGGTGAGGAACTTGCTCATAATCACCCCAGGTGTGGAAAATGCAAGCGTGGTCAGCAGTAAACTCAACAGCTTCATTTGCCTCTACTTCATCCCATTCATTGCTCTGTTTTCCGCATTCACACCAGATACCAAAACAATCTGCATAGCTGTCTGCTGTCATTTTGATAGTACAACCGTCAAATAAAAGAACATCGAAGAAGTTATATTCAATATAGGGAAGATTTTCCCAATAATGAACACCTGTCCAGCCGTTTGCAGAATCGTAGGTTGCATATTCGCCTGCAATATCACCTTCGCGAGCTGTTGCGTTTTCATCGGTTACATCAACTATATTGCCTGTAACCCTGTACCACTGATATTCTGCATCTGCACCTTCAGTAACGGTCACATAAGGTTCATCGGCTGTGGGCTGATGGTCGATTACAGCATATGCTTTGATAATGAAATCATACTCAACTTCTTCATCGTTGTAATCGCCCAGACAAAGATAATACTCTTTGCCTGCTTCAAATTCATATACACAATAGAAGTTGGCTGTTTCTGCATAATCGTTGTCATCATCCTGTGCAAGCAAGCTGTCATCATCGTCATAAACCTTAATATACGGGTCAATATCCCAACCGCTGCCGCCGTTATCTGAAATAACAACATAAGTACCGCTTTCTTCGGGAATGAATCTGAACGCTGCACAGTCGCCTGCAGGAATTGAAGCTTTTGTAACTTCGTTAAACTTAACCTCAGGTGTTGCGGCTGATGCCGAAAACGGAGCAACCGCAGTGAGCATAAGCACACAAATTAAAACAGATAATATCTTTTTAAAGTTTTTCATAAAATTACTCCTTAAAGCAAAGTGGCAGCAGGTATCCGCCCACCGCCACTAAAAATTACTTAATAACGATTGAATTCATAAGCTCAACAAAGTCAGCTGCGGGGAATTCAACATCCTTGTAGTAATAGCCTGTTACTTCAAGCTCAAAACGAACGTTACGGTATTCCTTGGTTTCGTCAGGAAGCTTGTAGTAGCCGTAATAACGGTTATCAACCATATAACCTCTGTCGAGAGTAAAGTGTCTTACATCAAAAACACTGTATTTGGCAGAATCCACGTCGCTCACTTTTACAGAGTCGCTGTCTGCATATTCGTCAATAGTTGTCTGTGCATATTCGTCAGCAGATTCAAGGCCGCCGCGGTTGTTGATAAGAAGCTCACCGATGTTGTTGCCGTCTGCATTTTTGAGGTCGAGGATAAGCTGGAACTGATCTTCTCCGGCTTCCTGATTTGCGTCGTCAACGCGGTAGCCGTAGCCCTCAGGAATAACAAGCTCCATATAGCTGTTCTTAAGTTTAACAGGGCCTACACCCTCAAGCTCTTCAACGATTTCCTTTTCCTCAAGCTTTGCTTGTGTTGATGCGGTTGTGTCAGGCTCCTTGTTTTCGGGGGTCTCACCCTTGCCGCCGCAAGCAGCAAGAGAAAGCAAGGTAACCACTGCCAATAATAATGCCAAAATCTTTTTCATTGCAATCAACTCTCCTTTAAGAGCAAATTTATGTATAGAAACTATACATTAACTCAATTATACCCGCTTTTTCCCCTCCGCGCATTGTACTTTAGTGCAGATTTTTAAGATATTTACAGAAAATTCAAAATCATTTTGTCGGACTATAGCTTTAATTACTGAGATCCGGATATTCAAACATCTCTCATACCAAAGCATCTCACTTCCAGCATCACCAGCCTCAGACTTCGGAACTTTACAATTTATACACGCTCCCAAGCGCAACCGAAACAACATTGCCAAGCTCGATGAATATATCAGTAATTTTTGACTTGCATTTTGACTTGCATTTTTGTGTTTAATAGTGATATTTTATGTCGTTTTTCGGTGTATCGGTGCTTGAAGGAAAAAATAAGAAAACCTCAATTTTCGTTGATATTTCAACAAAAATCAAGGTTTTTTACGTGGCAGGGGCAGAAGGACACGCCTGTTTCACAGGCTGTGTCCTCGGCGACCGTTGCTTTGCAACAGTACCCGCCTCAGACTTCGGAGCTAAAAACAGTTCACCGAACTGTTTTCTTTACGCTCCTCACCCCCTTGGGGTTCAAGGCCTTCTTTTTTATACACTTTTCCAGAAACCAAAAACCACCCTATTGGGTGGTTTTTTGTTTTTGGCAGGGGC
Source organism: Acutalibacteraceae bacterium (assembly GCA_045633685.1). Taxonomy (GTDB): domain Bacteria; phylum Bacillota; class Clostridia; order Oscillospirales; family Acutalibacteraceae; genus CAG-488. The sequence continues at coordinate 4,821 of JAZQYU010000074.1, forward strand.
AGAAGGACTTGAACCCTCGGCACGCGGTTTTGGAGACCGCTGCTCTACCAACTGAGCTATACCCCTATATTCTTTTGGTGGACCATCAGGGACTCGAACCCCGGACCGACCGGTTATGAGCCGGTTGCTCTAACCAACTGAGCTAATGGTCCTTCTCAAACAGCTTCAATAGTTTAACAAATCTTATGTGTTTTGTCAATAGTTTATTACAAATTTATTAAATTTTCTTTTTACATATTGAATTTTTATACCCGGAGTGATAAAATATAGTAAATATTAGAAAGGGGAAATAAAAATGGAAGCTATTTCAACATTGTTCGAATCACTCGGCGAGTATTTCTCAACTATGGATTGGGACGCTTTGATTGCTGATTTTTCAGTTATTCTTGAAGGCATCAACTTCGACCTTATCAAAGAAACTTTCCAGTCACTTGTTGACACAATCAGCGCTCTTTTTGCTTAATCTTTAAGCTCTGAGGCAATCTTCGGATTGCCTCTGTTTTTTTCTTGATATATACCTTCTAACAGACGGATTGAGGTGAATTATGGAAAAGGTTAAATTTTCTGTTACGGGAATGACCTGCGCCGCCTGCCAGGCAAATGTAACAAAGGCGGTCAGCAGACTTGACGGAATTAAAAAGGTTGATGTCAACCTGCTCAACGGCAGTATGAACGCTGAGTTTGATGAGAGCATCGTTTCGGCAGAGCATATTATTTCTGCTGTGGAAGAAATCGGCTACGGGGCTTCGGTTTTTAGCAACCACACAAAAGAAAGCACATTAAAGAGCCAATGGGATGCACGGCGCGACCTTGCCGAAAATGAACAAGCTCAGATGAAAATCCGCCTGATTTTTTCTTTTTTGCTCCTTGTGCCGTTGATGTATATTGCTATGGGAAGTATGATGGGACTTCCCCTCCCCTCATTTTTTGAAAATCCGTTAACTTCAGCCTTCACTCAGTTACTGATTACCCTTCCCGTTCTGATAACCAACAAAAAATTCTTTATTTCGGGCTTCAAGGCATTGAGAAAAAAAGCTCCGAATATGGATTCACTTGTGGCAATCGGCTCAGGGGCATCGCTGATTTACGGAATTTTTGCGATTTACCGTATGATTTACGGAATTGAAACAAGCAATCACGAAATTGTTCACAGATACGCCCATACGCTTTATTTTGAATCAAGTGCAATGATTCTCACCCTTGTTACCGTGGGCAAATTTCTTGAATCCCGCTCAAAAACCAAAACATCGCAAACTCTTGAAAAGCTTATTGACCTTGCCCCAAAAACAGCAACGGTTGTGAGAAGCGGCAGGGAATTTGTGATTGAAGCTTCTCAGATTCTGGCGGACGATATCGTGGTGATCCGCCCCGGTGAGCAGGTTCCTGTTGACGGCATAATCGTCAGCGGAAACGGATTTGTTGACCAGTCTGCTATCACAGGAGAAAGTGTTCCCGTTGAAAAGCAGGTCGGCGACAGCGTGATTTCTGCCACCATCAACCGAAACGGCTCATTCAGATTCAGAGCCACAAAGGTTGGTGAAGACACTACCCTTTCGCAAATAATCAGAATGGTAGAGGATGCAGGCAGTTCAAAAGCTCCAATTGCAAGGCTTGCGGACAAAATCAGCGGCATTTTCGTGCCCGCTGTTATAGGAATTGCCGTTGTAACCGCCGCAGCATGGCTGATTGCGGGCAAGGACTTTGAATTTGCACTCAACTGTGCGGTTTCGGTGCTTGTGATTTCATGCCCCTGTGCGCTGGGTCTTGCAACCCCCGTTGCAATTATGGTAGGCACAGGTAAGGCGGCAGAGCTTGGAATTATGGTTAAATCTGCCGAAAGCCTTGAAAAGCTTCATTCTGTAGATACGGTGGTGTTTGACAAAACAGGCACAGTAACCTCGGGTGAGCCTACGGTGCAAAACATTGCGATGCTTAACAAAAGCCTTGGTGAAAGTGACTTTCTGACCTTTGCCGCAAGTGTTGAAAACAAAAGTGAACATCCGTTGGCAAGGGCTGTAGTTTCTTATGCGAAGCAAAAGGGCATTTCACTTCGCGAGGTTAACAGCTTTGAAGCAATCCCCGGCAAGGGACTCCGTGCAGAAATTGATAATGAAATATATCTTGCAGGTAACACAAAGTTACTTGAGGATAACAATATAGAGATTGATAACGAAGCCGCAAAGCTTATTGAAGGCTTTGCTTCACAAGGTAAAACTCCACTTATTTTTGCCAAAAACGGAAAAATTGAGGGAATTATTGCAGTTGCCGATGTAATCAGAGACAGCTGCCCCAACGCAATAAACGACCTGCACCGTATGGGCATCAAAACCGTTCTGCTCACAGGTGACAACGCACTCACCGCCCGGGCAATCGGAAAAGAAGCAGGCATTGAAGAAATCATCAGCGATGTTTTGCCCGACGGCAAAGACGCCTGTATCAAAGCTCTGCAGTCAAAGGGCAGAGTTGTTGCAATGGTGGGTGATGGAATCAATGACGCCCCTGCCCTCACCCGCGCGGATGTGGGAATTGCAATCGGTGCCGGCACAGACATTGCGGTGGAATCGGCTGACATAGTGCTGATGAAAAGCTCACTTGACGATGTGGTGACGGCAATCAAGCTGAGCAAATCGGTTATGAAAAATATCAGAATGAACTTGTTCTGGGCTTTTTTCTACAACACCTTGGGTATCCCCCTTGCGGCAGGAGTATTTTTCCCTCTGTCGGGAATTCTGCTCAGCCCTATGATTGGCTCATTGGCAATGAGCTTCAGCTCACTTTGTGTGGTAACAAATGCGCTGAGATTGAGATTTTTTAAAGCAGACAAGCAAGAAGAAACAACAGAAAAAATTATTAAAGGAGCAGATAAAATGACAAAGGTAATGAAAATTGAAGGTATGATGTGTCCACGCTGTCAGGCTCATGTTGAAAAGGCATTGAGCGCAATTGAAGGTGTTGAAAGTGTGGAAGTAAGCCTTGAAGAAAAAAGTGCAACAGTTACCCTTGCGACAGAGGTAAGCTGTGAAGTGCTGACCAAGGCAGTAACTGATGCAGGCTACGATGTGCTTGAGTGTAAATAAGCAAAGCTAAAGCTCGGAAAAATCCGAGCTTTATTTTTTAATCTATTCTTATGTAGCTCTGAGCCGGAACGGTTACACCGCTGACGGTGACCGGGGCATCATTATAGTTGACATAAATTTTTGCCGCATCACCATAGGTGGTGAGGGTAACTCCTTCGGCAAGGATTTCGTGGGCGGTTATACGCTCACTTTCAAGGGCAAAAAGTGCCTCTGCTGCTATGCTGTAACAGCTTACGAGGTCGTTTACAATTTCATCAAAAACCACGGTGGTCTTTTGGTTTTTGCGTTCATACACCGTAGTGAAAGACGGACACACACCGTATTCAATGCATTGAAGGGTTGCCTTTGTCATATCTGCCTGAGTGTTGATGGGTGCACCTGCAACCGTTACTCTGCCGTGAAGCACCGACTGAACAAACGGAATTGCAACATAATATTCACTTTCATCATAGTAAGTTGTCATGGGAATGTTGATAACAGTGGCACTGTTTCTGAGCATATACATATTGCCCTTATCCACCATTACTCCCCCTGCATTTGAAAGGGCAGGTAACTGGGCAGAAATATCTTTTTTCATCTGACCTCTTGAAGCATTGTTGGCAGAATAATCAGAAACAAGATATTCACCGTCACCAATACAATAACCTGCTATGGACAGCTCATTTTCCTTTTTTATCAAATCGGCAACAAATGAGCTGATGTCGGCCGAACGCCTGAAGCGGAGCTTAACACTGTTGTCGGCAATCGCGTCGGGCGAATTGCTATTGATCGCGAAAGCGGTTGACTTGTCCATAGCTCTGACAGCAGAAAAATCGAACTTACCCAAAAAGCTCGGGTAAGAGAGGATATCAGCATCCATAAACAACGCAATGTTCTGAGAATGGGCAAAGTCGCACAAATCACGAAAATCCTTTTTGCTGCCAAGAGAAGAAGAAAAAGACGTTGAATTGTTTTTCACAGCACCGCAATACCTCACGGTGATGTTGTCGATTCCTTTGGACTTCACACGGGTGAGAATATCAAGAGCCTGAGAATATGTGGTATATTTCACATTCACAGGTGACCACACGCTTGACCTGTAGCTTCCTGTAACTGTGATAAAAACAGGCACACTCTCTTGCGGCTGAACATCGGTGGAGGGCAACGAACCGTTGCGGATAAACTGCTCACGGCAGGAGGATGCAATTTCGGAATAGGTAGCATTATCTCCTGACAAAAACTTGCAGCAAAGTGAAATACTGTCACCAAAAGGATTGCCGCTGAGATAAACATTCTTTTCCGTTTTACAATCATAAACCGCAAAATCGGCATAAACATTGCTCACAGATGCTTTGTTTGCGACAGCATTGATTGACGCAATTTCTTCACCGCTGTCAATTATCACGGCAATCGCACTATCCCCTGATTTTACACCGTAAACACCCATCACGGCATCTGCCGCGGCAGAAGAGCTGACAGAATAATCGTTGCCGTAAACCTTTGCTTCAAAGGTTTTTTCTTCATTGCAGAAGGCCGGGTAAATCACAGCTCCGCAACCATCGGGAATGAGAAGAAAATCATCCTCATCAGGATTGGTGACAGAGCAGAGGCCGGGAAGAACAGTGAGAGAAGAAAGGGCGCATTTTTCATTGCCCGAAAGATTTCTCACCAGACAATCGGCAAAAAGGCTGCCGTCTTTGAGAGTAATGGTGAGCGTTGCCTCAAAAGCTATGTTTTCAGAGGTCAACGGAGTTTCTTTTTCGGGAGTCAGCAGATACTTAATCGTTACACCGACATCTGAAAGTGAATATTCCCACGAGGAAAAAGCAACACTGTTATCCTGAGAATTCAGAAAATATGCTCCTTTTTCACCAATAACAGTGGCGGTTAGCATACTGAATCCGCCGCCCTGAGGCATAGCATACCATGTGTGATCCTGAGAAAACTCTCTGACAGCAATTTCTGAAGTGGTTTTATTGAAATAAAGCTCAATAAAGCCCGAAGATGCCACAAGTTCAAAGCCGTCAGGCTCACTCTGATGCAGATTTTCTGAATAGGGGGTCAAAAAAACATCACTGCTGAAAGCAACCTTACTCACTGAATTTTCGCGAAAGAACACGCCTGTGAGCACCAAGCCCACAACCAAAAGAAAACACAGTATTCGGATTATAACTTTCAACAGCTTCATAATTGCTCCGTTATTTATTTTGAAAAATCTATTACATTTCTGCTTTCTTTGTAGTAAATAGCAGCGGAAACAACACCCATAACAGCGGTGAGACCAAGGAATACGTTTGAGTAAATTTCCACAAAAGGCAGAGGGTAATAAACGTCAACAGCCTTAAAAATCATAACAGAAATCAAAGCGGTCATCTGCATAACTGTTTTGATTTTGCCGAAAATATTGGCAGGAATTACAACACCCTGTGCAGAGGCAATAAGACGAAGAGATGTCATAACAAACTCGCGCACAAGAATTGCAAGAACGATCCATACATTGCAAAGGCCAACTACCATAAACCCAAGAAGACCTGCCGTAACAAGCATTTTGTCTGCAATCGGGTCAAGAAATTTGCCGAAATTTGTGATAAGATTATACTTTCTTGCAAGCTTGCCGTCAACGGCATCTGAAATTGCGCCTATGCTGAAAATTATGGCCGCAACAAGGAAGCGCTCACGAAAATCAAGAAGAAAAACAGCAAGAAAAACAGGAACTAAAAAAATCCTGAAAATTGTAATTTTATTAGGTGTATTCATTTTAACCTCACATTAAATCATTTTTCCGATCAAATCGTATTCATTGACGCCGAGAACTTCAACGGTTACAAACTCGCCCTCTTCAACATCCTCATCACTTGTGAAGTGAATCTGTCCGTCAATTTCGGGGGCATCCATATATGTTCTGCCGTAGTAGCTGTCAGAATAAGGGTCATAGCCCTCAACAAGAACCTTGTATTCGTTGCCGATTCGCTCATCATTCTTTTCCTGCATAATGAGGTACTGATCTTCCATAAGAATTTCACCGCGACGGACTTTGATATCATCCTCCACCTGATTTTCCATTTCGGCGGCAGGTGTTCCCTCCTGGGGGGAGAAGGTGAAGCAACCGAGACGGTCAAACTCTTTTTCATTTATAAACACATTAAGCTCTTCAAAAGCGTCTTCATCCTCACCGGGGAAGCCTGTGATGAAGGTTGTTCTTATTGCGATGTCGGGCATTGCGGCACGAAGACGGTCAATAACAGACTCTATCTGTGCCTTGTTCCCTTTGCGGTTCATTGCCTTGAGAACAGCGTCATTGCAATGCTGCAAGGGAAGGTCGATGTAATTGACAATCTTTTCCTGACGGGCCATTGTTGCAATAAGCTCATCAGTAACCTTATCGGGATAGCAATAGAGAAGTCTGATCCACTCGATGCCGTCGATTTCACAAAGAGCATCAAGAAGCTGAGGCAAACGGTACTCACCGTAAAGGTCTATGCCGTAAGCGGTGGTATCCTGCGCGATAATCACAAGCTCTTTAACACCGATTTCGGCAAGCTGCTTTGCCTCTTCAACAATTGACTCAAGCTTACGGCTTCTGAAACTGCCGCGGATTGAGGGAATTGTGCAATAAGTGCAGCGATTTGAGCAACCGTCAGAAATTTTGAGGTAAGCCCAATAAGAGGGAGTTGTGAGAATGCGCTGAGCGTCAAGAGGAAGCTCATCCTTGGGCGGGAAGGTTGACATACCTGCACCCTCAATGGTGGATTTGACAATATTTACAATGTCACCGTTTGCTCCGATGCCGACAATTGTGTCCACCTCGGGAATTTCGGTGAGAATTTCATCCTGATAACGCTCTGCAAGACAACCTGTGACAATGATTGAATTGATAACGCCCTCATTTTTGAGCTCAACCATATCAAGAATATTTTCGATAGCTTCTTTTTTGGCATCATCTATAAAACCGCAGGTGTTAACAATCACAGCGTCGCAACCGTCAACATAATCCACAATTTCAAAGCCCGCCTCATCAAGAGCAGCGAGCATCTGCTCGGCATCCACCTGATTTTTGGGGCAACCGAGAGAAATCAGACCAACAGTATATGACATATTACCATCCTTCCGAGGAATCAAAATCAGATTCGCAAAATTCATTGAAAGCGCGCCTTATGTCACCGTAGGAATATCCCAGGCGTTGTAAAGCGGCAAATGCACGGCGGCGCACTTTTTCATCATAAACTACATTATAATATTTTTTTTCAAGAATATCAACTATTCTTTGAACATTATCCTCTTCGTCGGAAATTAAATTTTCAACCACCTGCTCGGCAATGTCGCGCTCAACACCCTTGGCCGAAAGTTCAAAAAGAATTCTGCGCTTACCCATACCCTTTTTATTGTAAAGCTCATCAGCATACAGCCTTGCAAAGCGTTCGTCGTCAATCATACCGATTTCGCAAAGGCGCTGAACCGCACCCTCCGCCACCTCGGAGTCAAATTTGCGGCAAAGCTTCTGATAAACCTCACGGGCGCTGTGCTCACGGCGTGAAATTATATCTGCCCCTGCGTTGAAAGCACGACGGGAGCCTGCCGCGATTTTAAACGCAGCAAGCTCCTGTTCATCAAGTTCATCACCGTTGATATAGCCGCAGCTATACCAATAATCAGCGTCAACGGTGAGCAGATACTCACCGTCAATGCTTATATGAATTTTATTGTATCTTCCTTCTTTAGCCTGAATAATCATTCGTCATCAGTCACATCAATGTCTAATTTAACACCTGACTTTGCAGGGGCGGGAACGGGTGCAACAGGCACAGGTGCACCTGCCTTGCCCTTTTTGGGTGCAGCCTTGGCAAGCTTGGAAAGCTTATCCATATTTTCTCTCACCTTTGCTTCAAGCTCAGCGGCAAGAGCCTCATTTTCTTTAATGAGAGCCTTGACGTTGTCACGACCCTGACCTAAGCGCTCACCGTTGTAGGAGAACCATGCGCCACTCTTCTGAACAATTTCAAGCATAACGGCAAGGTCAAGAATTTCACCCTCTTTGGAAATTCCTCTGCCGTACATAATGTCAAACTCCGCCTCTTTGAATGGAGGAGCAACCTTATTTTTAACAATTTTAACCTTTGTTTTGCTTCCGATGAATTCGTTGCCGGGTCCTTTAATCTGTTCAACACGGCGCACATCGATGCGGATTGATGCATAGAATTTGAGAGCACGGCCGCCTGTGGTTGTTTCGGGGTTGCCGAACATAACACCGATTTTTTCACGAAGCTGGTTGATAAAAATTATAATAGTATTGGATTTTGAGCAAGCACCTGCAAGCTTACGGAGTGCCTGTGACATCAGTCTTGCGTGAGCACCCATATGGGAGTCACCCATTTCGCCCTCAATTTCTGCTCTGGGAACAAGAGCCGCAACAGAGTCGATAACCATAATATCGATGGCGCCTGAGCGCACAAGTGCCTCTGCAATTTCAAGAGCCTGCTCACCATTGTCGGGCTGAGAAACAAGCAAGGAGTCAACATCAACACCAAGGTTAGCCGCATAAACAGGGTCAAGAGCGTGTTCAGCGTCGATGAATGCAGCCTCGCCGCCTGCCTTCTGAGCCTCTGCAACAGCGTGAAGTGCAAGTGTTGTTTTACCTGAAGATTCAGGACCGTAGATTTCAATAACGCGTCCTTTGGGAAGACCGCCGATGCCTGTTGCAATATCAAGAGAAAGAGAGCCTGTTGAAATAGCTTCAACATTCATACCCTGTTCTTCACCAAGGCGCATAACTGTGCCCTTGCCGAACTGCTTTTCAAGCTGTTTGATTGCGGTTTCAAGTGCCTGCTGTTTATCTGCCATAATACATTCCTCCGATGCCGTACATTTGTTCGTTTGTGCTATTATACAATACTGTTTTCATAAATGCAATAGTTATTTTAAAAATTTTTTTGAAAAAAGGAGAAAAATATTTTCTAAACCTATTGATTTTGTTGAAACTTTCTGTTAAAATATCGTCTGTTGTTTAGTATATTGTGAATTTCAAAGGAGGTGCCTCTAATGGCAAAATGCGAATTCTGTGATAAATCAGTATCTTTTGGTATCAAAGTATCACACTCACACAGACGTTCTAACAGAACATGGAAGCCTAACGTTAAGAAGGTAAAGGCAATCGTAAACGGCACTCCCCGTCGTATCAATGTTTGCACCCGTTGCTTACGTTCAGGTAAAGTTACCAGAGCAGTCTAATATTTCTTACAAACTAACCCTGAGTTTTGCTCAGGGGTTTTTTGTATCATAGGAGTTTTTTAATGTTAAAGGCAGTTATTTTTGATTTGGACGGTACGCTTGCCAACACGCTGGAGGATTTGTGCGACAGTACAAACTACGCGTTAGAAAAGCACGGCTTCCCTAAGCGTGACCTTTCGGAATTTAATATGTTTATAGGTGATGGTGTGCCAAAGCTTATTGAAAGGGCAATACCGGCTGCGGTTTTCACTGAAGAAGCAAAGCAAATTTGTTATAACGAATTTATGGCGCATTATCGCAAGCATTTTCTAGATAAGACCAAGCTTTATGAAAATATAGCCGATTGTGTTAGCCTTTTAAAAGAAAAAGGCTTAAAGCTTGCTGTGGTTTCAAACAAAATTGATGAAATGACACAAAAAATTGTGGAAGATTTGTTTTGTGGCGAATTTTCGGTTGTTGTCGGCAAAAGAGAGAACTGCCCCTTAAAGCCTGACCCCACTTCTACCTTTGAAGTTATGGAAAAATTAGGCGTAGCACCTTCTGAATGCGCTTTTGTTGGCGATTCGGGTATGGATATGAAAACTGCAAAAAATGCAGGCTGTGTGGCTGTTGGCGTGCTTTGGGGCTTTAGAGGAAAAGAAGAATTGATAGAAAACGGTGCCGATTATTTGGCTAGTAAGCCACAAGAACTCGCACCGCTTATTTTGGGATTATAAAAATGGCTTCATCAAAATATTTATCAACAAAAATTGCGGGTTACGTAGGCTTTTTTGTACAAGCAATTGTTAATAACTTTTTGCCAATTCTTTTTATAGCGCTGCAAGACGTTTATAAAATGAGTTATGCGCGCTTGGCAAGCCTTATTGCCGTAAATTTTGGAGCACAGGTTTTTGTTGACTTTTTAGCGCCGAAGGTTGTAGCAAAAATGGGGTATAGAAAGTCAGCCTTCTTGTCACAGTTTGCCGCTTTTTTGGGACTGGCGCTTTTAGGATTCTTACCTAACCTTATAAGTCCATATGTTGCAATAATTATTTGTATAATTATTTATGCTACGGGAAGCGGACTTACTGAGGTAATACTTAGTCCTATGATAGAAATGCTCCCCACACGCAATAAATCGGGCAATATGGCGTTACTTCATTCCTTTTATTGTTGGGGACAAGCGGCAACCGTTTTGCTTACAACTGCCGCAGTTTACATATTTGGTTTTAAAAATTGGTTTATAATTCCGCTTATTTGGTCAGTAGTGCCCTTTATAAATATGTTCTCCTTTTTAAAGGTGCCGATTGTCGAGCCTGACCCGAGTGTTAAAACCGCCACCTTTTTTGAACTTTTGAAAAATAAAAGGTTTATAATTTATATGCTTTTAATGTTTTGTGCGGGTGCCAGTGAAATTGCTATGGCAGAATGGGCATCCATTTTTGCACAAAATGCCTTGGGCGTTTCAAAGGCGGTTGGTGATATGGCAGGCCCTTGCGCTTTTGCAATTTTTATGGGTCTTGGCCGTGTTATTTATGCTAAATTTTCAAAGCGTATTTCGTTTGAAAAATTGTTAATAGGCCTTAATGCCTTTGGCGTGGTGTGTTATCTTTTTGTGGCGATATGCCAAATACCCTTGGTTTCGCTTGTTTTTTGTGCCCTTTGCGGTCTTACTGTCAGCGTTTCGTGGCCGGGCATTTATTCACTCGGTGCTTCCTATTTTAAAAACGGCGGCGCGGTAATGTTTGGCGCCTTTGCAATGTGCGGTGATTTTGGTTGTGCATTTGGTCCGTGGCTTATTGGTGTTTTAGCCGATAAATTTAGCCTTAACTTAGGTTTTGGCGTAGCTTCGGTATTTTCAGCTTTAATTGTTGTCTGTGGTTTTTATCTTTTAAAAAATAAAGATTGCAAAAATTAGAATATCGGTATATTATTAAATAGAGGTGAGCAATATGAAAAGAGATGATTATCTAACCTGGGACGAATATTTTATGGGTATTGCAATGCTTTCTGCCCTTCGCAGTAAGGACCCGTCAACACAGGTGGGTGCTTGTATTGTTAACGACGACAAGCGTATTTTGTCAATGGGCTACAACGGTATGCCGCGTTGCTGCAGCGATGATGAATACCCTTGGGACCGTGACGGCGACCCTTTGAATTCTAAATATCTTTACGTTTGCCATGCCGAATTTAATGCTATTTTAAACTGCGAGCGCGGTAACGTGCGCGGTTGTACTGTTTACGTAACTTTGTTCCCTTGCAACGAATGTGCTAAGGCGATTATTCAGTCGGGCATAAAGGAAATTGTTTACAAGGAAGATAAATACGCCGATTCTGATTCGGTTAAGGCTTCTAAGCGTATGTTTGACAGCGCTGGCGTAAAATATAGACAATATAATCCTACAAATACAGAAAGAACCTTGCTTTTTTAAGCAAGG
>JAZQYU010000075.1:0-20353 GCA_045633685.1 Acutalibacteraceae bacterium
CTGTCACGAAGTGACTGATGAGGTGGAAAATATTAGCCGTATCAACCCGTTTTACAGCAAATATTGGCCCCCTTGCCTAAAGGGGGCTGGCATTTTCAAAGAAAATGACTGGGGGATTTTTTAATAAATCCGCAGAACAAGTGCAAAAGCAAGACGGACGCCCAATGGGCCCCCTACGATGGATTTTTTTACATTTTTGTATCCTCCCACCGCAAGCGGTCCCCCCTCCTTGAGGTAAGGAGGGCTGTTTGGGTCGATGTAGGCATCGACCCCTACAATGTTGGCGGCAACCTTTCGTAAGGGTTGACGACCTCAGCAACCCCTACATTTTTTATATAGTAGCCCATACCTTTTTAATTCTTCAGTTTCTTTGTTACAGCATCCCCTATGATGCAGAGCCCACAAGGATAAAAATAATTACATTATATATCGAAAATAGATTGACAAAGGACTGTAAAAATTATATAATAAAGTTTGTTAAAAAATTGCACAAGTGTGTTAAATTATTTTCAGGAGGACTATACAATGGGTTATACTATTGGACAGAAGATTATTAAAAACCATCTTCTTTCAGGTGATATGACTGTCGGCAGTGAGGTTGGTCTCAGAATTGACCAGACCCTTACTCAGGACGCTACCGGCACGATGGCTTACCTTGAATTTGAAGCTATGGGTATTGACAGAGTTAAAACTGAGCTTTCAGTTGCTTACATTGACCACAACACCTTGCAGACAGGCTTTGAAAACGCTGATGACCACCGCTTTATCGGCAGTGTTGCCAAGAAGAGAGGTCTTCGTTTTTCACGCCCCGGCAACGGTATCTGCCATCAGGTTCATCTTGAGCGCTTCGGTATCCCCGGCAAAACTCTCATCGGCTCTGACAGCCATACCCCCACAGGCGGCGGTATCGGTATGCTTGCTATGGGTGCAGGCGGTCTTGACGTTGCAGTTGCAATGGGCGGCGGCGCTTATTACATAACAATGCCCAAAATGGTAAGAGTTAACCTCAAGGGTCAGCTTCAGCCCTGGGTTGCTGCAAAAGATATTATTCTTGAAGTGCTTCGCATTATGTCTGTTAAAGGTGGCGTTGGCAAAATTGTTGAATACGGCGGAGAAGGCGTTAAGACACTTTCTGTTCCCGAAAGAGCAACAATCACAAACATGGGTGCTGAGCTTGGTGCCACAACATCAATCTTCCCCTCAGACGAAATCACAAAGGCTTTCCTCAAGGCTCAGGGCAGAGAAAAGGATTGGGTTGAACTCAAGGCTGATGAAGACGCAGTTTATGACGAGGTTATTGAAATTGACCTCAACACTCTTGCTCCCCTTGCAGCTATGCCTCATATGCCCGACAACGTTAAGGAAGTTGAAGCTATCGGCAAAATCAAGGTTGACCAGGTTTGCATCGGTTCATGCACCAACTCATCACTTCTTGATATGCTCAAGGTTGCAGCTATCCTCAAGGGCAAAACAGTTCACCCCGACGTAAGCCTTTCTATTGCTCCCGGCTCAAAGCAGGTTCTCAACATGCTTTCACGCTGCGGCGCTCTTGCCGACATCATTGACGCAGGCGCAAGAATTCTTGAATCTGCTTGCGGTCCCTGCATCGGTATGGGTCAGTCACCCAACTCAGAGGGTATTTCTCTGAGAACATTCAACAGAAACTTCGAGGGTCGTTCAGGTACTGCTGACGCAGGCATTTATCTTGTAAGCCCCGAAACAGCTGCCGCAAGTGCTCTCACAGGTGTTCTCACCGACCCCAGAGAACTTGGCGAAGCTGCTGAAATTGAAATGCCCGATGAATTTATCATCAATGACAATATGATTACAATGCCCGCTTCAGTTGAAGAAGCAGACAGCGTTGAGGTGCTTTACGGCCCCAACATCAAGCCCTTCCCCACAACAAAGCCTCTTCCCGAGGAAATCAGCGCAAAGGCTGTACTCAAGGTTGGCGACAATATCACAACCGACCACATAATGCCCGCAGGCGCAAAAATTCTCCCCTATCGTTCAAATATCCCCTACCTTTCAAACTTCTGCTTCAAGCAGTGTGATGAAAAGTTTGCAGAGCATTGCAAAGAAGCCGGTGAAGGCATTATCATCGGCGGCAGCAACTATGGTCAGGGCTCATCACGTGAGCACGCAGCTCTTGTTCCCCTTTACCTTGGAATCAAGGCTGTTATAACAAAGAGCTTTGCAAGAATTCACTGCGCAAACCTTGTTAACGCAGGTATCATCCCCTTCACATTCAAAAACAGTGAGGACTATGACAAAATCAGCGTAAACGATGAGCTTTGCCTCCCCGGAATCAGAGACGTGATTTCAAACGGCAAAACCGCAGTTCTTAAAAACAACACCACCGGTGAAGAATACGAGCTCGATTATCAGCTCTCAGGTCGTCAGGTTGATATTATTCTTGCAGGCGGTCTTCTTGACTACACCCGTGAAAACTCATAAAGGAGATTTATAAAATGACTGAAGCACAGATTAAAAATGCAGTAGAAAAATTTGAAGCTCTTGTAAGAGAGCAGAGTGACCGTTCAGACGCTATCAAGGCTCAGGGCGATTTCGTTGATTACGAAAAGCTTGATAAAATCATCATCGGCGTTTGCGGTGGTGACGGCATCGGCCCCATCATCACAAAAGAAAGCGCAAGAGTGCTTGAATATATGCTCGCAGACAAGGTTGCAGAGGGCAAGGTTGAGTTCAAGGTAATTGACGGCCTCACCATCGAAAACCGCGTTGCAGCCAACAAGGCTATCCCCGACGATGTTATGGCTGAGCTCAAAGCATGCCACGTTATTCTTAAGGGACCCACAACAACTCCTCAGGCAGGCGATCCCTGGCCCAACATTGAAAGTGCAAACGTTGCAATGAGAAAAGCTCTTGACCTTTTTGCTAACCTCCGTCCCGTTAAGGTTCCCGAAGAAGGTATTGACTGGACATTCTTCCGTGAAAACACAGAAGGCGCTTATGCAGTTGGTTCAAAGGGCGTTAACGTAACAGACGACCTTGCAGTTGACTTCGTTGTTACAACAACAGAGGGCTGTGAAAGAATTGCAAAATTGGCTTATGACTATGCAAGAAGAAACAAGAAAGAAAGAGTTTCTATCATCACAAAAGCCAACATCATCAAAACAACTGACGGTAAATTCCTTAACCTTTGCAAAAACATCGGCAAGGATTACCCTGAAATTATCACAGACGAATGGTACATCGACATCACAACCGCTAAGCTTATTGACAAAAAGCGCCGCACAGATTTCAAGGTGTTCATTCTCCCCAACCTCTACGGTGATATCATCACAGACGAAGCTGCTGAATTCCAGGGCGGCGTAGGCACAGCAGGCAGCGCAAACATCGGCAAAAAATACGCTATGTTTGAAGCTATCCACGGCTCAGCTCCCAGAATGATGAGAGAAGGCCGCGGTCAGTATGCTGACCCCTGCTCAATGCTCCGCGCCTCTGTTATGCTTCTTTCTCACATCGGTGAACAGGAAAAGGCTGACCTTCTTGAAAGAGCACTTGACATCTGCATGTATGAAGAGAAGAAATATCAGATTACAGGCCGTGACAACGGCTGCACATGCAGTGATTTCGGTGACTATGTTATGGACACCGTCCGCAAGCTTTGCGAATAATCAATCCAACTTTATTAAGGAAGGTAACTTATGCCAAACAAAGCAGACAACATTTCGATGTCGGTTATTAAAAGACTTCCCCGCTATTACCGCTTTCTGGGCAACCTGAAAAAGAACGGTGTTGTGAGAATTTCTTCTAAAGAGCTGTCATCAAAAATGGGCTTCACTGCGTCACAGATCCGTCAGGATCTTAACTGCTTCGGCGGTTTCGGTCAGCAGGGTTACGGCTACAATGTGGAGCAATTATATAACGAAATCGGCGCAATTCTTGGCGTAAACAACGGCAACAAGGCTATCATCATCGGCATGGGCAATCTTGGCAAGGCAATGGCTTCGCATATGAAATTTGCAAAAAGCGGATTCAACATCATCGGGCTTTTTGACAGCGACAAAACCCTCGCAGGTGAAACTGTTAACGGTATGGAAATCCGCCCAATGAGCTCATTGGATGAATTCTGCAAAGAAAACTCCCCCACCGTTGCGGTGCTTTGCATTCCCGAAGCTGCCGCCGAAGACATTGTCAGAGAGTTGGTAAGCCTTGGGGTCAATAATTTCTGGAATTTCAGCCACTATGATGTTACAGCTAATTTCCCCGGCACGGTGAGTGAAAACGTTCACCTCAACGACAGTCTTATGACTCTTAATTATCAGATGATGAATAACGACTAATTTTAAGCAGTCACTTCGGTGGCTGCTTTTTTGCAGGTAAGATTGTTCTGTTATTGTTATTATGCTGTAAAACAGGAAGAATTTTTAGATATATTTAAACACGGGAAATATTGAAAACAAAAAATCTTTGTGCTATTATTAAATTGGATATAATCCACAATTACAATCAAAGGGGGAATTTTATGATTGAATTTTTTCAGAATAATATCTGGATAATGTGGATGATTGCCGCCGGAGCCTTTCTTGTGATTGAAGCGCTTACCGTGGGCCTTGTTTCAATCTGGTTTGTTCCCGGTGCAATAATCGCCGCCATACTTTCGGTATGGGTTAAAAATTTTTACATTCAGCTTGCGGTTTTCCTGATTGTGTCGGGCATCACAATGTTCCTGAGCAAAAAGTTTTTTAAGAAAACCAAGTCAGAAAAGCTGGCTGAATCTAACGATTTGCTTATCGGCAAAACAGCACTTGCCAAAGCTGATATCTCATCAACAGACGGAAGGGTTATTGTTGGTGACGTTTATTGGCGCGCCGTGAGTGAAGAAAAAATTGACGAGGGTGAATATGTTACCGTTACAGCGGTAAAAGGAAACACTCTCACTGTTACTAAGAAATAAAGGAGATTATTTATGGAACTTGCAATTATTTTAGGCGTAATTTTTGTTATTCTTTTAATTCTTGTTGTTACCAACATTAAAATTGTTCCTCAGGCTAAGGCTTATGTTGTTGAGCGTCTCGGCGCTTATCATACAACCTGGGAAACAGGTCTTCACGTAAAAATTCCGATTATTGACCGTGTGGCAAAAATCGTGTCACTTAAGGAAGCTGTTGTGGACTTCCCTCCCCAGCCCGTTATCACAAAGGATAACGTTACAATGCAGATTGATACAGTTGTTTTCTTCCGCATTGTTGACCCTAAGCTTTACACCTACGGAGTTGAAAGACCTATGATGGCTATTGAAAATCTTACAGCCACAACTCTTCGTAACATCATCGGTGATATGGAGCTTGACGCTACCCTCACCTCACGCGATACCATCAACAGTCAGATTACAAACGTCCTTGACGTTGCAACTGATGCGTGGGGCATCAAAATCAACCGAGTTGAGCTCAAAAACATTATGCCGCCCAAAGAAATTCAGGATTCAATGGAAAAACAGATGAAGGCTGAGCGTGAACGCCGAGAAAAGATTTTGCAGGCAGAGGGTGAAAAGAAATCTGCCGTTCTTGTGGCTGAAGGTGAAAAAGAATCTGCTATTCTTCGTGCTGAAGCTGAAAAAGAGTCTGCAATTCTCAGAGCCGAAGCGGTTAAGGAAGCTAAAATCAGAGAGGCTGAAGGTGAAGCTGAAGCTATTCTCAAAATTCAGAAGGCTACCGCAGACGGTATTGAAATGATTAACAACGCCAAACCCGGTGACGGCGTGATTAAACTCAAGGCACTTGAAGCTTTTGAAGCTGCCGCAGATGGTCAGGCAACAAAGATTATTATTCCCTCAGAGATTCAGTCTCTCGCAGGTCTTCTTGGCTCAATCAAAGAAGTATAACAATCAATGCCCGTTCAACACGGGCATTTTTAATAGGAGTGATTCGAGTGAAAAAATTTATTGCATTGGCAATTAGTATTTGTATGGTTTTCTCTTGCGTTGTTTTTGGCGCGTCTGCAAAAGAAGACAAAAATCTCAGATTTGGCAATGACGGCAAATTCACAATTCTTCAGATAACCGACACACAGGATGACCGTTACATAGCCGACGGGCTTGTTGAGTTTATTGAAAAATCAATTGAAGCAACAAACCCCGATCTGATTGTAATCACAGGCGACCTTGTTGAAGATTCACGCGCAGGAGATATTTCTGACAGTGAAATCTTCAAAGAAGGTGTAACTGTTGACGGTGACTACGAAGCAACCCTTGAAAACACAAAAAAGGCTGTGGAGCAGATTTTTGCTCCTCTTGAAAAATCAGGTATCCCCTATGCGGTAACACAAGGCAACAACGATTATAAAAGCAATGTTACAAATGAAGACTGGCTTAAGATTTATTCCGAATATCCCGGCTGCATAGCTTTTGATATGTCTGACGATGCAGAGGGTAAAATAGATTTTTATCTTCCCGTGCTTTCTTCATCATCTGATGAAGCCGCATTCGGCATATGGATGCTTGATAACGGCAGAGGTTTTTCTCAGGATCAGCTTGAATGGTTCAGCGCTTACAACACTAACGGTGTTCCCTCGGTTGTGTTTGAACACATTCCCGTTGATGATATGGGCAACCTCTATGAGGAATGCAGCATTTTTGACGAGGGCGTTATCATAGACGGTGGAGAGACTTACCGCCTCAGAGGTGATATTGCACACGGTCACGCGGAGGGAATTATCAAGCCCGGTGCTTCAACCGCAGAATTTGCCGCATGGAAAAACAAGAACGTTGTTGGTGCTTTCTTCGGTCATTGGCACACAAGCGGATTTACCGGCGTATGGGACTCAATAACGCTCGGCATTACCTACGGCTGTCAGTTTTCAAAATCGGGACCTTACGGAGTGCGCACGGTAACACTTGATGAAGCCGGCGGCACAATTGAAACAGAACTGTATAAATACATTGACGGTGAATTTACTGTTCAGGTTGATGAGCCTTATGCACAGCCCGACAATGCTTTTGAAGAAATCACGGCTGGTCTGATTAACTTTATCAAAAACATCTTCAATACACTTGTATATCTTCTTAAATTCTGATAAAATCCGGGTGTTTCGACAAACACCCGGTAATTTTTATGTTGCAATTATGTAGTTTTATGATAGAATAAAAACCAGAGGTGATTTTATGGAAAAATATGCAAGATTCAGATATCAGCCGTGTAAGCCCCTGGGCGAAGACGGCCGCTGTGTTACCGCTTCACCGAAGCACACACAGCTTTCAAGAAAAGCCGCTGCGGAAGGCATGGTTCTTCTTAAAAACATCGGCAATGCCCTCCCCCTCAGAAAAGGGGAAAGTGTTGCCCTTTTCGGCAAGGCTACAATTGAATACATAAAAGGCGGCGGCGGTAGCGGTGACGTTCACACCCCCTATATCCGCAACGTTTTTGACGGCTTCAATCTTAAAGAAAGCGAAGGCAAGGTTCAGGTTTATATGCCCCTTGTTGAGTTTTATAAGGAATATGTTAAGCGTGAAAGCGTGAACGTGCTCACTCAGGAGCAGATCAATGCCCGCTGGGATATTGTTAACAATATGGAATTCTGCACAGAGCGTGACGACATGACATACGACACCTTTGCCGCAATGCACGTTGTGGAAGCAGAGGTGCCTGACGAGCTGATTGTTGACGCATCCAAGAATGCTGACACCGCAATTATTACCCTCAGCCGTTTCTCTGCAGAGGGTGTTGACCGCAGACCTCAGGGCGGCGACTATTATCTCTCTGACCTTGAAAAAAATCTTATAGACAGAACTTGTGAGCTTTTCGGCAAGGTTATTATTGTTATCAACTCAGGCGCTACCATTGACTGCGAATACTTTGCAGAAAATGATAAGGTTCAGGCTGTTGTTTTTGGCTGGCAGGGCGGTATGGAGGGCGGCACAGCCCTTGCAGACATCCTTTGCGGCGATGTTAACCCCTCAGGCAAAATGGCAGACACAATTGCTAAAAGCTATGACTGCTATCCTTGCAAGGATGACTTCTGGGAATGCTTTGACCACGTGGATTATTCTGACGATATTTTCGTAGGCTACCGCTATTTTGAAACTATGGCAAAGGACAGCGTGCGTTATCCCTTCGGTTTCGGTCTTTCTTACACCGAATTTGAACTGAGCGGAAAGGTATGCGTTGAATCAGACGGCAAAATTGTTGCCGTTGCAACAGTTAAAAATGTTGGCAATATTGCCGGCAAAGAGGTTGTTCAGCTTT
The DNA here is from genome assembly GCA_045633685.1 of Acutalibacteraceae bacterium. Classification (GTDB taxonomy): domain Bacteria; phylum Bacillota; class Clostridia; order Oscillospirales; family Acutalibacteraceae; genus CAG-488. The sequence goes on from JAZQYU010000075.1 coordinate 8,211, forward strand.
ATTACAGCGCTCCTCAGGGCAAGCTTGGCAAACCCGCAAGAGAGCTTGCGGCATACAAAAAGACTTCACTCCTCGCCCCCGGTGAAAGTGAAACAGTTGCCCTCACATTCAGCGTGAATGATATGGCAAGCTTCGATGACCTCGGTAAGGTTCAGAAATCAGCTTATGTGCTTGAAAAAGGTAATTATGAATTTTATCTCGGTACGGACGTAAGAAGCGCAGAGAAGCTCGGATTTGAATATGAGCTTAAAGAAGATACTGTTGCACTTCAGCTCAACAGTTGGTGCAGACCCTTCAAGCTTGCAAAACGCCTTCTTGCCGACGGCAGCTATGAAGAGCTTCCCACATCAGAAGAAAGCTATTATTACGGCAAAAATGAGCCCACAGGCGCTGTGAAGCCCGAAAATGAGGTTAAATTTGACCTTGTGGGTGAAAGCATCACAATGGACGAATTTGTGGCTCAGTTCACCATGGATGAGCTTATGGATTTTGTTGGCGGACACGCTCCCACAGGTGTTGCCAATACAGGCTGCTTCGGCGGACTTGAAAGATTGAACATCCCCCCTGTTCCCACAGCCGACGGCCCTGCAGGTCTTCGTCTTGAGCCCTGTACAGGCATACCAACCACTGCGTGGCCATGCGCAACACTTCTTGCCTGCACCTTTAACCCCGAGCTCATTTTTGAGGTCGGTGCCGCAGGCGGTGCCGAAGTGAGAGAAAACAATCTCGGCATCTGGCTCACCCCTGCCCTCAACATTCACAGAGATCCCCTTTGCGGAAGAAACTTTGAATATTATTCAGAAGACCCGTTGGTAGCAGGCAAATGTGCCGCAGCCGCCACAAGAGGTATTCAGTCGCAGAAGGTTGCCGTTTCAATGAAGCATTTTGCCTGCAACAACAAGGAGGCAAACCGCTTTGCAAGTGACTCGCGACTTTCAGAAAGAGCGCTGCGTGAAATTTATCTCAAGGGATTTGAAATCTGCGTTAAAGAGGGCGACCCGTGGACTGTTATGTCATCGTACAACCTCATCAACGGTCAGCACACATCAGAAAGCTATGAGCTTCTGACCTGCATCCTCCGTGATGAATGGGGCTTCAAGGGTATGGTTACGACCGACTGGGGTGTAAAAAACGACCCCGTTAAAGAGGTTAAGGCAGGTAACGATATGAAAATGCACTGCGGATACCCCGAAGACCTTAAAGCAGGCCTCGAAAAGGGTGACATCACAAGAGCCGACCTTGAGCTCTGCGTTAAAAGAATTCTTGATATGTTTACAAAATTGGCATAAAGAAAGACCTGTGAGCGTTGACTCACAGGTCTTTTGTCATATGTTTGAAATCATATCGAAAAGCAATGAAAAAAATCCGATTATTTTGCTGAAGATGTCAGCATCCTTAAGATAGAATTTATAGGTGTTATCCCCCGGTTGTTTGCTGCCGACATCAAGATTTTCGATTGTACCTTTACCGTTCATAGCACCCACAGAAAGAACAATATTTTTTTCTGTTTCACCGTGGAATCCTATTTTGAAATTGGTTAATGTGGAGTTGAAGCCTTTATCTGCCTTGAAAGCGGTATGAGTACCACCATCGGGAGCATACCAGAAGCAGAAGCAATCGTGAAAATAGTTGTGTGAATTGTCAGTTGTGCGGAAACCGATTGCGAACTGATCGCTGTAGCAATAATCAAACCAGTTGTTTCCCGCCTCAATCAAGAATCCGCAGCTATTCTGAAAATCGGTATAATCAGAATAGTAAAGTGGGTGTATATTTCTGAGAACATTACCTGCGGATTTAACGTGAACACCCGTAAATACATTTCCGATACGGATGTTGGTGAGGGTGTTGTCAAAGCCTTCGAGCACAATGCCGGTGGAATCCGTTGAGCCCGTGCCGATGATGTTCAGCCCTGTTATATCAGCATCAGAAGAGCCGCTGTTTGCACCGTATTTGATAAGAAGACCTACGGGAGTATGCTTGATTGAAGCATTTCTGACAGCCGTTTCACGACCGCCGTTGATTGAAATGCCGTCAGCCATACCGTTGCCGTCTATTATGCCGCCCTCAAAAGAATAGTTGCTTCCGTTGGTGTGGGTATCATTTGCGGGGAATTTACCTCCGAGCTGAATCATTGCTTCGCCCTTTGCCCACTCCCCTGTTGCCTTGATCACGGCAAAATCAGCAAGCTTTAACGAAACACTTTTCTGCGGATGCGCAGGGGTATAAATCGGGTGACTTATGAGATATTCACCGTCAGGGAAAAAGATTGTGCGGTTGGGGTTAGCGTCAATAACCTGCTGAATTTCATCAGCCACATCAGCACCGGAGCTGACAGGAATAAAATCGGTAATCAGAAGATATCCGTTGCCCTCTGCCCGCACGCCGATAACGGCACACGAAAAAATCAAAATCAGAGATAAAACCGTACACAAAAATTTTTTCATCAAAACACCGCCTTCTGCTTGTTGACCTCATAATATCACAACGAAACTAAAAAATCAACCGACTCAGTCTGAACCGAGTCGGTTGAAAATCAATGAATATGACGTTTTCCGCGGGCACTTCTTTTGCCTTCGGGTTGAATCTCTCCTGCTTTGGTAAGGGCAACCTTTGTAAGATAAGGTCCGATAAGCTCATACACAAGCACAGAGAAAAGCACAATATTGGAAACAATAGCACCCTCTTCTCCGATAGTCATCGCTTTCATAGCCATACCGAGGGCAACTCCTGCCTGCGGGAACAAGGTGATGCCGAGATACTTGATAATATTGGGGTCACTTTTAACAAGCTTTGAGCTTGCAGACGCACCGAAATATTTGCCGAGGCAACGGAAAATGATATAAACCACACCAATTAAAACAATGACACCATCTTTGAAGATTGAAAGTTCAAGCTCTGCGCCGCTGATAACGAAGAAAAGAACGAACAACGGAGCTGTCCAACGGTCGATTCTGTCCATAAGCTCTTCGGAAAAATCGCACACATTGCAGAAAACCGTACCGAGCATCATACAAACAAGAAGTGACGAAAATGCAATATGCACCCCGCCGATTTCAAACTGAAGCATTGAAAGAGCAACCGTGAGAAGAACGAAGGTTACACTCATTGCAAGACGCTTTGAGCGTGAGTGGAAAAATCTTTCAAAAAAGCTGAACAAAAAGCCCATAACCGCACCGAGAACAATTGAAAGCACAACCTCAAGCACGGGCTCAACCACAACCGAAATAACGTCGAGGTGACCTACCATAAGAGCCTTTGCCACACCAAACGAAACAGCAAAGAGAATAAGACCTACTGCATCGTCAAGGGCAACAATAGGCAAAAGAATAGTGGTAACAGGACCCTTTGCTTTATACTGACGAACAACCATAAGAGTTGCCGCAGGGGCTGTTGCCGATGCCACTGCACCGAGAATTATTGCAGTTGGAAGCGGAAGCTTGTCGGGAATAATGAAATGAAGACCGATCAGCGCCGCGTCAACAAGAAGCGTGGTGATCACAGCCTGAGCAATTCCGATAACTGTTGCCTGCTTGCCGATTTGTTTGAGCTGAGACAGACGGAATTCGTTACCGATTGAAAAAGCAATGAAACCGAGAGCAACATCACAGATTATGCCGTAGGACTCAATATCTTCCAGATTTATAAAACCAAGTCCTTTGACGCCAAAAGAACCAAGAAGATAAGGACCCACAAGAATACCTGCCACAAGATAAGCCGTAACCGCAGGAAGCTTGAACACCTTGGCAAGGCGGGAAAGCATAAGACCCGCAAACAGTGCAATGGACAAACAAAGTAAAGTTTGCATAAAAAACACCTCTGTAAATGTTTATAAAAACCGAAAGTTATACTACCACTCCATAACACCAAAGTCAAGAATTTAATATAAAAAATGGGCTGAATTATTTATGGATAAATCAGCACTTTTTTGTTTAATTCCGACAAAAATATTGACCACGATAAAAAGAAGAGTTACAATAAAGACGGTGATAATTATGACAGAATATAATTATGATATGAATTCAAAAATGATTCGAGGTTTCCCCAAAATTCATAAGCTGGGCGCCGTAAGCCCCAACGGTGAAATGACCCCGTTTGTCCTCGGCAACAAGCTTTACCGAATGGAGCTTGAAGACAAAAGTTGTGCCACAGACTCCTCAGCGGAATCTGCGGCAATTATCAGAGATTGCGAAAGCGGACAGGTTATTTCGCGCTTCGGTCAAGGCTGCTACTACTTTTCGGCTTATGTTGAAGACGAAACCGTGTATGTTCTTGGTGTTGAAAGCAAGATTCCCGATTTGTGGGGAGACAGTGTGAGAATTTTTGAAAGCAAAAATCTCACTGACTGGAAATCACGGGTGCTTATTAAAAACCCGGGATGGAATTATTTTAACACATCCATCACCAAAAGTGACAACGGCTATGTGCTTTTGCTTGAAGCAAATGAACCCCGAGAATTTGTGGGTGAACATCCGTTTACACTGTTTTTCGCTACCTCCCCGGATATGGTTAACTGGACTTTTATGGACTATAACCTGGGTTTTTCGAAGCAGAGATATATGGGCGGTCCGTGGATAAAATTTTCAAGATGCTGGTATTATGTGATTGCGGTCACTGAACTCCCCTGCAACCGCTACACAAACTACATCTACCGCACAAAGGATTTCAGAGATTGGGAAGTCGGTTTTTATAACCCATTGCTTATGCCTGACGAAAATGACCGTCTGATTTCACCGAATGCGGCTGAGCTGAGCGAAGAAAAAATCAAAAAAATCAAAACTGCTTTTATTTCAAGCAACAGCGACATAGATATGTGCGATTGGAACGGCAAAGCATATATCAACTACGCCGTGGGTAATCAGTTGGGGTTTTATTATATGGCTGAAGCTGAATACGACGGAAGTGTTGACGATTTTCTTGAAGCAAATTTCCAATAAAAAACTCCCTCAGATGAGGGAGCTTTTGTTATTATAAGTTATAGTATTTATCAAACTCTGCGGGGTGTGGGATCGCGGCCATTTCGCGGCATTCTGCACGCTTGGCTTTGATGAAGTTTGCGATAAGCTCTTCGGGGAATACACCGCCTGCTGTGAGGTAATCGTGGTCTTTTTCAAGAGCATCGAGAGCCTCGGGAAGTGATGTGGGAAGTCCCTGAAGCTTTGCCTTTTCCTCTTCAGGAAGATGATAGAGATTTACATCGTAGGGACCCCAACCGTTTTCGTGGGGATCAATCTGATTTTTGATACCGTCAAGACCTGCCATAAGAATGGCTGCATAGCAGAAATAGGGGTTGCAGGTTGCATCGGGGTTACGAAGCTCAAAGCGGCGCTTTTCGGGAGCCTTTGCATATGCGGGAATACGGATAACTGCGCTGCGGTTTGAGGTGGCATAACCAACGGTAACAGGTGCTTCATAGCCGGGAACAAGGCGCTTGAATGAGTTGGTGCTGGGGTTAGTCAAAGCACAAAGTGAGTGGATGTGCTTAAGAAGACCGCCCATAAACCAATCAGCTTCCTTGCTGAGCTTTGCATAGCCGTTGTCATCTGAGAATACGGGCTGGCCGTCTTTGAGAAGGAGCATATGAACGTGCATACCGCTGCCTGCCTCACCCCAGATGGGCTTGGGCATAAATGTGGCGGATTTGCCGTATTTGAGGGCTGTGTTGTGGATGATGTATTTAATCATCATTGAAGCGTCTGCCATCTCTGACATTTTGCCGAGCTGAGGCTCGATTTCGAACTGACCTGAAGCAGCAACCTCGGGATGATGATAGTTGATTTCAATGCCTGCGTCGCGCATATGCATACACATTTCACTTCTGCATTCGTAAGCAACGTCAAAGGGCTTTGCGATGTGATAATTCTTCTGCTTAGGAACAACAACACCCTTTTCTGCTGTTGCGCTGTTCCAATATGACTGCTGAGCGTCAACAAAAGCGCTGATGCTGTCGGGCTGAAGCTCCCAGCCTACCTGGTCAAAGAGATAGAACTCAAATTCGGGAAGAATAAGCATTGTGTCGGCAACACCGCTATCTTTCATATACTGCTCGGCGGCAAGAACAATGTTGCGGGGATACTGTGCAAGAGGACGATTTTCGGGAGAATCGATAATCATCGCATTACCTGTCATTGACAAAGTAGGAATTGAGCAAAACGGGTCAATAACTGCTGTATCAGGGTCGGGAATGAACACCATATCACTTTTTTCAACCACAGCATAGCCGTAGTTGGAGGCGTCAAAACCGATACCGCTTTTCATTGTGTCTTCTGAAAAATTGCATGCAGGGATTGTAACGTGACGGTACTGACCGTTGATATCAACCATTTTGAAGTCAACCATTTCAATGCCGTTTTCTTCAATCATCGCAAGAATATCTTTTACACTTTTACTCATAAATCAAACCCCAATCGTTTTAATTTGATATAATAATACATCAAGCAAATAAAAATGACAAGGGTTTATTGCAAAAATTCTTAACCACAACGCAGTTGACAACAAAAAATTATGAACTTATAATGTATTTGCAATTTGAAAATTTTGGAGGAATTTTTATGAAGCGCAATTCAAAGATTCTCGCAATTGTTCTTTCGGCTGTGATTTTGTTTCAGTCCTGCCTTATGTCTTCCTTTGCGGCATTTGACAACAAATCCCTGACTCAGGAAGAATGGAACAGCGTATATTCTTCACTCAGTGATGAAAACACTCTCCCCACTCTTTGCGTGGGTGCTGACGAAACGCAGCTCAACATCTGTTGGCACGCGGATAAAGACTCGGCTCAGCCCAAGGTAAGGCTTGCAAAGAATTCTGCAATGACAGATTATGTTGAATTCACAGGTGAAACCACCCCTGCCGAAAATGATGAGCAGTTAGTTTGCCGAGTGACAATGACAGGCATTGAAGAAAACACCACTTATTATTATCAGTGGCTCAGTGAAAATGGCTGGAGCGAGGCTTACAAATACGAATCCAAGGGCTTTGACAGCTATAAAATGATGCTCATCGGTGACATTCAGATTGGCGGACAGTCCACCGACAACCCCGAGGAGCAATCAAGAATCGGCTATGTCTGGCAAAGTGTTCTTGACGAAGCGCTTACCCAAAACCCCGATATCAGCTTTTTGCTCTCCCCCGGTGACAACACCTCAACCGGCAAAGCCGCTGACGAATGGCAGACACTCCTTATGCCCGAATATACAAGAAGCCTACCCATGGCTCTTGCAATCGGCAACCACGACAAAAAGGGTATGACTTACGAATATTACACCCATATGCCCAACGAATATTTCGGCAAGCATTTCACAGGCCTTGACAGAGATTTCTGGTTCCGTTACGGCGATGTGCTTTACCTTGTATTTGACTCCTGCTCAGGCTCCGCCGCCGACCACAGAGCAATGGCAAAAGAGGCTGTGGAAGCTAACCCCGATGCAAAATGGAGAATCGGTGTTATGCATCAGGGTCTTTATGCCCCCGGAATTGCCGCCCTTGAGCCTGAAACAGGCATTCTCCTCAACGCGGTACTACAGCCCATTTTTGAAATGTATGACCTTGATATGGTTTTCACAGGTCACACACATATGCAGGGACGCTCCAACTTCATCAGCGACGGTCTTGTTGTGGGCAAAGCCAAAAGCGGTGAAACCTACAACGACCCCAACGGCATCATTTACCTCAACACAAACGCCTGCTGTGACCAGGGCTCGATGGATTATATGAGCATCTTCCCCCACACCGCTTATGCCTTTGAAAATGCTGATGTAACCACATATTCAACAGTTGAATTCACCGACGATACAATGGCAGTTAAAACCTTCCGCGGTGATAACAGTGAGCTTCTTGATTCAGTAACAATCAAAAAGACAAAAGGCTTTGAAGACAAACCCGTTTCATTCTTCTTCAGAAACATATTTTATAAGCTTGTTGAATTTATGGGACTTGTTTATATGAAAATAGACGAGGTTGTTGTTAAAATCAGAGGCGGACATTTTTAATATCAGGCAAAATTTTAAGGGGCTGAAATCAGCCCCTTTTTGTTTGCTTTTCGGGAGGGCACTAAGACCCTTCCCTACTGTTTTTAACGATACTCTATATCATACTCAAAAATGTGCAACTCGTTTAGCTCTGCACAATAAACAAGAATAAGACAACAATATTTGCCCTGCTCTTTCAACGGAGTGTTGAACTCGTCTGTGTCACAATTATAAATCATAACATAATCACAGGTCTGAATATCAATTTGAGGTAAGGTCATTCCGTAAAGTTTGAACGGAACGAGAGAAAGCCATCTTTCGTCGTTATGTATCTGTTCTTCAAACTCTTCAGCCTTTTTGTCGCTGAAAGCAACATCAGTTATACAATAAATATATCCGTTATCTGCTTCTTGCTCCGAAATTGACAAATCGCGGGTATCCATACTTTCGAACTGCGGAATGTCAATGTTTACTGTTTGCTCAGTATATTCAATTACTTCGTAATTTTTGTTTTTAACTAAATCTCCGCCAAAAGAGAACGTTCCGAAAAGACACAGCAAAACAGCAACAATTATACCGACTACTATATTTTTTAAGTACACATAACCTTTTGACTTCATTATAAAACCGACAACAACAGAAGCAATGGGGATAGGAACAAATGCAAAAAAGACCCACATATATTCCTGTGTGCTCGTATCGTAATATCTGAACAGCATTTCTGAACTTGCTAAAAAAGCTGCGAGCGGAGAAAGCAAAGAGGCAATCAATGATATAATGGAAATCAATCTCCATTTGTTACGCGGAACCGTTAAATCTCTTTTCTGACTCATTTTACTCAGCAAATTGTAAAAAACGGAGTTTTCTTTCAGGTCGCTTTTGCGAAGAAGAAACAAACCACTGCCAAACTGCATTGTGATGAAATCATCAACCTGAGTCATATTCAGAATATCACCAAAGCTATATTTGAAATCCCTTACCTTTTCTCCCTGATGTCTTATAATGACGTTGAAGTAATCATCATAAACTCGGTATTCATAATCTGATGAGCTTACTTTTTCGGCGTTTTTCTTCCAAGCTTTTCGAAATTTAAGCAAATGGTTAAGCAAAAGAAAAATACATGTAGCCGAAATGCCCGCCATCATATACTCTAAGCCTGAGAAAGATGAATTATAAGCTGTAAACAGCGATACTGAAGAAAGCAAAACTACTAAAACAATTTTCCGAATCAGCTTGCTTTGTTCTGCCTTGCATATTTTCATCACCTCGTCTTTTGTAAATGAAAGCCGATATTCCTCTTTGGGTTGCTCAACGGCCTGAGTCTCTTCACTCACACCTAAAATATCATCAACGGAAATTCCGAAAATCTCTTTTAATCTTATCAAATTGTCTATCGTGGGAACAGTCTGGTCGTTTTCCCACAGGCTGATTGTCTGCCTGCTTACGAGAAGCTTTTTGCCTAATTCTTCCTGAGAAAGACCTTGTTCTTTTCTGTAAAACTGAATTTTTTCGCCAACTGTCATATTAGCCCTCCTTTGCTCCCATTATATCACAACTGCTGATTTATTAAAGCATTTATTACTTGATTTTGTCAAGTGGCTCTTGACAAGCAAATTTTGACTGAAATTTTTATCTTTTTTTGCGGAATATGTGATATTTTTTCAAAAAACTATGGAAAAATTGTTAAAAAGATGTTATGATAATCTTACCTTTAAACAAATAAACGGAGGTTATTCAAAATGAAAGAAGCAATTATCAAATCAATTGCGGCTGTTGTTTGCGTAGTTATCGTTTGTGTTACTATGGCATCCGCAGTTGGCACTTACAGCGAAGCTGCTCTCAAGGCTGCTGAAATCACCGCTGAAAGCGCAGCATCATCAGTTGGCGGCAACGTAAGCAACAACGTTGCAACACCCGACGCAGGTGCAGACGACACAGTTGTAACACCCGACGCAGGCGCAGATGACGCTGTTACACCCGACGCAGGCGCAGACGACACTGCAACACCCGATGCAGATGCAGATGCTCCCGCAGGCAACGATGCTCCCGCAGCACTCACAAAGGCTGACGTTGTTAAGTTCTTCAACGCTGAAACAGCTAAGGCTGCAAAAGGCTCTTACAAGCTCACAAGAACAGGTAAGTTCGTTAAGAACATCGATGTTGGTTCAATCACAAATGCTCTTAACTCAATCATCAAGGGCGTTGATGAAAACTCTGACGTTAACTCTGTTGTTGGCGGTTTCCTCGGAATCAAGAAAGACCCCATCACAGGCACAGTTGCTAACGGCAAGGGCGAAGGCTTTGATGCTAAATATATGATCAAGGCTATGAACCTTACAGAATCTGATGTTGTATCTTACAGTGTAAACGGCAACAAGTACACAATCAGAATCAAGGATTGTCAGAATCCGACTGCAAGCAGCGTAATGGCAAAGGCTACAAACGACTACATCACGTTCCCTGAGGTTAACAAGAGTATTGCTAACGAGGTTGGCAACGCAGTTAAGGTTGTTGAGAACGAATCAACAGCAAACTACAAGAACATTCAGTTCGTAGTAACAGTTGTTGACGGAAAGATCACAGCTATGGATTATTCATACTCATTCGATGCAACACTTAAGCTTAAGCTCGCTATCATCGGTGCAACAGGTACAGGTGAAGCTGCTATCACAGGTAAGTACACAGATATCAAATATTGATTTGTTTAACAATCAACTTTTCGGAGAAGCCTCCAACGGAGGCTTCTCCTTTGACTTTTTATTCTGTATTTTTTAAAGATTTGTATGGAAATTCCTGAAAAAAGGTGATATTATTACTCTGTAAAAACTTTACGGGGGAATAGTAATGAAAGAATTAATACTCAAATCGGTTACCGCAGTTATCTGTGTTGCGATTTTCAGTCTCACTCTGTCATCTGCACTCGGTGATTACGGTGAAGCTTTACAGAAAGCGGCTGAAGTTTCAGGTTCTGTTCAGACGGGAAACGGCAACACCGACACAGACAGTCAGAACAGTCCTGATCAGGATTTTACTGATGACGGAATTTACGATAATTCAACTGATACGGTAATTCCCGACGACAGTACCGACGCTACAACACCCGATGCGGATGCGACGGCTCCCGATGACGGTGCTCCTGCCAAGGATCCGACTGCATATACAAAGGATCAGGCTGTAAGGTATTATACTGAAAGTATGAATAAGTCATACAACGCACCGAAGGTAACAATCAAAAAGACGGATACAATCGCAATCAATGTCGAAGAGGTTTCTCCCGGCGGTAAGGCTGCCGCAAACCTTGCAAACAAGATAGTTGAAGCTTATGCAAAGACAACGGAAGGCACAAAAGCCTTCGCAAAAGGTGTCGCAACGGACGAAAGCAAGGAAAAGGCATCGGATTTCTCTGTCCCTGTAGCACTTGACCCCAAGGGTGCAAAGACAGCCACAGTTACTAAAAAGGGTAACGATTACGAAATCAACATACTTGTTGTGCCTGAGTCTGCGACACTTGAAAAATTCCCCGTTTACAATAAACAGTGCTCTTTCCCGCTCAATCTTGCGGCGGTTGATCTCTTCGGTCTTAAGGTAACCAAAGCAGATTTCAATTATTCGGGAACAAAAATCAGAGCGGTTGTCGGTGCTGACGGTTACGTGAAATCGGCAGAGGTTTATATGCCCCTTGCAGGAAGCGGCGGCGGAAACTTTATCGGCATCAAGGGTGCTGCTACCGTTTCAGGCTCACTCAGGAAAACCCTCGCATTTACATACTGATATCAGCTTCAGGAGTGATAATATGATTCTTTACATAATCCGACACGGTGAACCCGACTATTCTACAGGTAATCTTACTCAGAAAGGCTGGCTTCAGGCTGAAGCAGTCGGAAAGAGAATGGCAAAGCTTAATATTGACCGCATTTTTGCCTCACCTATACTTCGTGCACAGCAGACAGCTGAGCCTGCCTGCAGACTGCTCGGTCTTGAAAAGCAGACGGAGGAGTGGGCACATGAAATCGGTGACGAAAGGCTGACTCCGTTCCCCGACGGTGAAATGAAGTCCATTTCATTTGTGCAGAACACGTATTTCAGACAGAACGGAAACATAGACCTGCCTTTCGATAAAGCTTACGAATGCGACGGAATCAGACAGTCCGAGATGAAAAAGGCTGTTGAGTGCGGCTA
>JAZQYU010000076.1:0-42618 GCA_045633685.1 Acutalibacteraceae bacterium
GAGTGCATCATTCAATCAGGCTCCGCCTTGATTGCCGCCCTTCGGGCAAACGGATTGGCTTTATCTGATTGTAATTTTATATCAGGTGTGATATAATCATTTCGATAAATAAGAATTTGACGGAGATTAGATATGCTTGAAAAAATGGCTGATTTCTTTGAAAACAGATTAGATGGATACGATAAACATATGTTGACCAACATAGAATCCGCAGATGAGTTTTATCCATATTCGGCAAAGCAGTTGCCGACTACCGAGAACTGCCATATACTTGATTTAGGATGTGGTACAGGATTGGAGTTAGAAGAATACTTTCTGCTCAATCCATCTGCAAGAGTAACGGGTATTGATTTATCGCAGGGAATGCTGTCGGCACTCAAAAAGAAATTTGCTGACAAAGACATTACTTTAATTTGCAGTTCGTATTTTGATGTGCCTTTTGGTGTACTTTTGTTTGATAGTGCAGTATCAGTGGAGAGTTTACACCATTTTACAAAGGAAGAAAAAGTCCCTTTGTATACAAAACTGCATAGAGCATTAAAAGACGGTGGATATTTTGTACTGACAGACTACTTCTCTTTGTCTGACGAAGAGGAACAGATGCACCGACAAAACTTGATTGCATTGAAAGCAGAGCAAGGAATTGCCGATGATGAGTTTTACCATTACGACACCCCTCTTACAGTAAAACACGAAACAGAAGCACTTATGAAAGCAGGCTTTTCTTCTGTCCTGGTGCTGAAAAATTGGGGAGCGACCTATACCATAAAAGCAGTTAAATAAATTCCAATTTGTTGAGCCGTTTTTAATTTTAACAAAGGAACTTCAACAATTGCAATTTATAACCTGATATGATATAATCACATTGAATTAAGATGAAATAATTCATCAGATTATGCCCTGCTCAGACAGGCAATTACAAAGGTGATAATTATGATAAGCTTTAAACAAAACAACGAAATCACTTACGACGACAAAGACTTAATGGAAGAAAATTCCTTTATCGGTGCAGAAATTGAAAAAACTCCGATTCCTGTTTTCAATGAAATAAAAGATAATCTTCCTCAGCCTTTATGGGAGGGTCACGAAGACTACATCAATTGTTATTGGAAGGTCTGGGACATTGCGTTCAAAAACCTCTACCAGCCTAAAGAGAACACAGGCTTTATCACAAACTACATCGATGCTGCATTTAATGGCTGCATTTTTATGTGGGACTCTGCCTTTATGCTTATGTTCGGAAAATATGCCGACAGAATTTTCAAATTCCAGAAAACCTTTGACAATTTCTATTCACATCAGCACAAGGATGGCTTTATCTGCCGACAGATTGAAGAAGAAACCGGCAACGATGTTTTTGCACGTCACGACCCTGCTTCAACAGGACCTGAGGTTATGACCTGGTGCGAATGGGAATATTATCTTAATTTCGGCGACAAGGAAAGGCTTTCAAGAGTATTCCCCTGCCTTGTGGCATATCATCAATGGATGCAGGAGCATTTTACATGGCGTGACGGCACATATTTTTCCTCCGGTTACGGCTGCGGTATGGACAACTGCCCACGACTTGACGAAAAATATCATGTTTGCTACAGCCACGGCCATATGATTTGGGTGGACGCCTGCATGCAGGAGCTGAACGCTTGCAATATTCTCATCAAAATGGCTAAGGAATTAGGCAGAGAAGAATTTATTCCCGAGCTTCAGAGCGAGAGCGAACATCTTTTTAAGGTTATAAACGAAAAACTCTGGGACGAAAAAACACAGTTTTATTACGACCTTAAAAATGACGATACCTTTAACGGAGTTAAGCACATCGGAGCTTTCTGGGCGCTTCTTGCAAAATGTGTTCCCGAAGACAGAAAAGAAAGCTTTATTGCTCACCTCAACAATGAAAAGGAATTCAAAACCGAGCACAGAGTTCCCACCCTTTCAAGAGATCACGAGGAATATAACCCCAAAGGCGGTTATTGGTGCGGTTCTGTATGGGCACCGACAAACTATATGGTTCTTAAGGGTCTTGATGCTTATGAAAAATATGACCTTTCTTATGAAATTGCTTGTGCACACCTTGATGCAGTAGTGAGTGTATATAAAGACACAGGAACAGTTTTTGAGAATTACGCACCTGAAAAAGTCGAAGGCAGATTTATGAAAGGCAGCTCATCCTTGCCGGATTTTGTCGGCTGGACAGGTATCATTCCTATTTCAATTATGTTTGAATATGTTTTTGGTATTAAGCCTGACGCAGCAAACAACAAAATCACATGGCACATCAACCGTCTCGAAAAGCACGGAATTGAAAAATATCCCTTTGGCACAGAAGGTGAATTAACACTCATTTGCGAAAAAAGAAATTCACCCGACGAGAAGCCCGATGTAACCGTAAAATCGAACGTGCCCGTTATCGTTGAGATCATATGGGGAGACAATAAAGAGATATTGGAATTTTAAACAAGCTCATTTTATCAATTTTAGCGGTTCAAAATAAGACATATCACCAATGCCCCGGGAATTAACACCGAGCGTTGATAAGGAAGTATTTCTTTAAAATATGAACTTGCGGCACAATAATGCGTTAAAATCCACCGATACGCGACAGTGAAATCGGTGGATTTTGCCTTTTCTTGCACACGTAATTTCGCATTTTTAAGTGCAGCACTCGGCAACAGTCGGGGTATAATTTTATAGGTTAATTTCATCTGATTGTAATTTTATGTCAGTTATGGTATAATCTTCCCAAAGCACAACCTACATACATCCAACAGAATAAAGGCTCTGTCGGATTAAATTTTGATTTGATATAACTCTTTAGCTTTGATTACAAAGCTATAAAGTGTAAATGGAGATATTATGAACCAAATTACGGAAATAACAGATTTTCTTGCCCCTGAACTGGATGTATATGCACGCCTGACCGAGGCCCAGCTTTTAAACAAGGAATTCCCCGAAAAAGGCTTGTTTATTGCCGAAAGCCCAAAGGTAATTGAAAGAGCTCTTGATGCAGGATATGAGCCAGTGTCGGTGCTTATGGAAAAGAGGCATATTGATGGTGAAGGCAGACAAATTCTTTCAAGGTTGAATGATATTCCTGTTTTCTGCGCTGAATTTGACATTCTGACACAACTGACAGGCTTTAAGCTCACAAGAGGTATGCTTTGCGCAATGAAGCGCAAGCCTTTGCCCGATGTTAAAGAAATATGCAAAAACAAAAGCCGTGTTGTCATTCTTGACAAGGTTATGAACCCCACCAATGTTGGCGCAATAATCCGCTCTGCGGCGGCATTGGGAATGGATGCGGTGCTTCTCTCCCCCGGTTGCTCTGACCCACTGTACAGACGAGCTGCAAGGGTCAGCATGGGCACGGTGTTTCAGATTGATTGGACATTTTTATCTGACGACAGCTTTGATGAAGTTAAGGCTCTCGGTTTCAGAACTGTGGCAATGGCGCTTAAGGATAATTCTCTTTCCATTGATGACCCCAGACTTGCTGACGAAAGCAGGCTTGCCGTTATTATGGGAACTGAGGGTGACGGACTCGCTGACATAACTATTGCAGACTGTGACTTCACCGTTAAAATACCTATGTATCATGGTGTTGATTCGTTGAATGTTGCCGCCGCTTCCGCAGTTGCCTTCTATCAGCTCGGAAACAAGCGTAACGACAACATCTGAAGCTGATTTTCAGGGATTAGTCCCGTTTGCATTTCAGAAATGAATGTGATAATATATATCCGATAAGCTTTCAATATGATTTTTTGGAGTTGAATTTCTATGAAATATGATGTAATCATTGTAGGTGCAGGCCCCGGTGGTATTTTTGCCGCATATGAGCTTATGCAACAGAAGCCGGACTTAAAGGTGGCTGTGTTTGAATCAGGTCACGCGCTGAGCAAGCGCCGTTGCCCCATTGACGGTGAAAAAATCAAATCCTGTATCGGATGCAAAAGCTGTTCAATTATGAGCGGCTTCGGTGGTGCCGGTGCATTTTCCGACGGAAAATATAACATCACCAACGATTTCGGCGGCACGCTTCATGAATATATCGGCAAAAAGCACGCTCTTGAACTGATGCGTTATGTGGATGAAATAAATCTTAAATTCGGCGGTGAAGGAACAAAGCTCTATTCAACCGCAGGCACACGTTTCAAGACCCTGTGCATCCAGAATGACCTTCATTTGCTCGACGCTTCAGTCCGTCATCTGGGCACCGACATCAATTATATTGTGCTTGAAAACATTTTTGCTTATCTTGAAGATAAGGTTGAATTCTTTTTTGATACTCCTGCCCAGTCCATTGAGGTTATTGACGGCGGATATGCAGTTAAATGCTTTGATGCCGTGTATGAATGCAAAAAATGTATTGTTTCCGTGGGCAGAAGCGGAAGTAAATGGATGGAAAAGGTGTGCAAGGAATTGGATATTCCCACCAAATCCAACCGTGTGGATATCGGTGTGCGTGTTGAATTGCCTGCGGCTGTTTTTGCCCATCTGACCGACGAGCTGTATGAAAGCAAAATTGTTTACCGCACAGAAAAATACGGTGACAGAGTCAGAACCTTCTGCATGAACCCCAAGGGCGCTGTGGTTAACGAAAACACAAACGGCATTATCACCGTAAACGGTCACAGCTATGAAGACCCTTCAAAGCAGACCGAAAACACCAACTTCGCTCTTTTGGTGGCAAAGCATTTTTCGGAGCCATTCAAAGATTCTAACGGCTACGGTGAATCTATTGCACGTCTGAGCAATATGCTCGGCGGCGGAGTTATTGTTCAGCGTTTCGGTGACCTTATCCGCGGACGCCGTTCAACACAGAGCCGCGTTGACGAAGCCTTCCTCACCCCCACATTGAATGCCACACCCGGTGACCTGAGCCTTGTGCTTCCCAAACGTCTTCTTGACGGAATCATAGAAATGATTTATGCTCTGGACAAGGTTGCACCCGGAACTGCCAATGAGGACACGTTGCTTTACGGTGTAGAGGTTAAGTTCTACAATATGGAGGTTGAAGTGAACGAAAAGCTGGAATGCCGTTATGACGGACTTTATATTATCGGAGACGGAAGCGGCATCACCCACTCTCTTTCGCACGCATCTGCAAGCGGAGTTCATGTGGCAAGAGATATAGCACAGCATAATTAACATAACACATTAAATCAATACAGCAAAATCGCAAAATTAGGCATAAAGTGTTGAAATGGCAAAATTTGTGTGATATAATTCTGTGGTACAAAATTTTTGTTTGGAGTGTTTAAAATGTCAAAGTGGATCGATAACAAAACCGTAATCATCACAGGTGCTTCAAGCGGCATCGGTAAAATGCTTGCAGAGCGTCTTATTAAAGAGCATGGCTGCAAGGTAATCGGCGTTGCAAGAAGTGAAAAGAAAATGGTTGCCTTTGTTGAAGAATTGGGCGATTATGCAAAGCAGTTTTCTTACAAGCTTTTCGACGTTTCAAGCTATGACAATTGGATGAGCTTCCACGACTGGCTTGTTGAAACAGATGCAAGACCCGACGTACTCATCAATAACGCAGGTGTTCTCCCCCGTTTTGACAGACTTATGAACTATACAAAGGAAGAAATCGACGAGTCAATCAACATCGACTTCTACTCAGCAGCATATTCTTCAAAAATTATGCTTCCTCTTCTTCTCAAGAGTGAGACTCCCGCAATTATCAATGTTGCATCTTCTGCAGCTCTTATGGCTCTTGGCGGAACATCAATGTATTCTGCAAGCAAAGCTGCTGTTAAAGGACTTACAGAAGCTATGAGAGAAGAGCTCCGCGGCGAAGCTTACATCGGCCTTGTTTGCCCCGGCTTCACAAAGACCGACATCTTCCGCAACCAGGGTGAAACAAACGGTATGGATCTTATCAATATGGTTTCAACCCCCTGCCACAAGGCTGTTAACACAATTCTCAAGGGTATTCTCCGCAAGAAGTCATACATCGTTGTAGGCTTTGACGGCAATGCAATGGGTCGTTTCAACAGACTTATGCCTGTTCAGGGTTCAAGACTTTTCAGCGGCGTTATCAAAGCATTCAAAATTGACCTTTTCGCATCAACTTTCGGTTACGAAAAGAAAGGCGATAAGAAATAAGAATTCAGGCAAGGCTGCACAGTGTGCGGCCTTGTTTTTTTATACCAGTCCCTCTCTGAACAAGAAACAACTATCAATTCGTGAATTGACCCTACAAGCGGACTGCCGCCCTACGATGAATTTTTCACTTTTTTTGTATCCTCCCACCGCAAGCGGCCCCCCCTCCTTTAGGCAAGGAGGGTTATTGGGGTCGATGTGGGCATCGTTCCCTACAAGGTTAGCGGTAGTCATTCGTAAGGATTGACTACCTCAGCAACCCGAAAACATAAAAAATGTGACAGCGCAGGAAAATCTATGACACCTCATCCGCCTCGTTCCTCGGCACCTTCTCCTCAAGGAGAAGGCTGTTTGATTATTATATGTAGGGGTTGATGCCCACATCAACCCGTAAGCAATGGTCAATTTGTGAATTGACTGTAAAAGCGGACGGCCAATGGCCGCCCCTACGCGGTTGCGGGAGCTTTGTGGTTGCGGTGCGTCGGAAACCGCCGCACCCTACAAGGTTGACGTAGCATTGCGTAAGGGTTGTTGACTACATCATTGTACATCAGGAGCAATAGGAAGTTCTTTTTTTATGAAAAATATTGATTTTTGCACTTGTTTAATTGTATAATTAAAATGTTAAATTTTGAAACTGTGAGGTATCATTATGAATACTATTATCAAACAGATTACAGACGGCAACACAAGCCTCGGCATTGAGCTTGGCTCAACAAGAATCAAGGCTGTTCTTCTCAGCGACGACGGCAAAATGCTGGCTCAGGGCAACCACGACTGGGAAAATGAGCTCAAAGACGGCGTGTGGACTTATTCACTTGACCGTGTAACAGCAGGTCTTCAGGACAGCTATGCAAAGCTCAAGACCGACGTTAAAGAAAAATACGGCGTAACTATTAAAACCTTCGGCTCAATGGGTATTTCCGCTATGATGCACGGTTACCTTGCATTTGATAAGGATGACAACCTTCTTGTGCCCTTCCGCACCTGGAGAAATATGATTACTCCCGATGCTGCTGAAAAGCTCACAAAGGAGTTCAACTTCAACATTCCTCAGCGTTGGAGCATTGCTCACCTTGAGCAGGCCATTATCAACGGTGAAAGCCACGTTGGTGATGTTGCATTCTTCACTACCCTTTCAGGCTATGTTCATTACAAGCTCACAGGTGAAAAAGTGCTTGGTGTTGGTGACGCTTCAGGTATGTTCCCTATTGACAGCACCGCAAATGACTACAATCAGACAATGATCGAAAAATATGACGAGCTTCACGCTGCTGACGGCTTCGGCTGGAAAATCCGCGACATCCTCCCCCGCGTTATGTGTGCAGGTGAAAACGCAGGCACATTGACCGAGGCAGGCGCAAAGTTCCTTGACGTTGACGGTGACCTTGAAGCAGGCATTATGCTCTGCGCACCCGAAGGTGATGCAGGCACAGGTATGGTTGCCACAAACTCTATCAAAGAAAAAACAGGTAACGTTTCAGCAGGTACATCAATCTTTTCTATGATCGTTCTTGAAAAAGAGCTTGCAAATGTTTATGAAGAAATTGACCTTGTTACAACTCCCGACGGCAAGCCCGTTGCCATGGTTCACTGCAACAACTGCACATCCGACATTGATGCATGGGTTAAGCTTTTTGGCCAGGTGCTCGATTCATTCGGCTGTGAATACAAAAAATATGAGCTTTATGACAAGCTTTACAATATGGCACTTTCTGCTGACGAAAACTGCGGCGGTATTGTGACCTACAACCTTTTCTCAGGCGAAACAATTCTTGACAATATCCCCGAGGGCAGACCTATGATGGTGCGTATGCCTGACGCTGATTTCAGCTTTGCCAACCTTGCAAAGAGCCTTATCTATTCCTCTTTTGCAACTCTTAAAATCGGTATGGACATCCTCACCGAAAAAGAAAACGTTAAGGTTGAAATGCTTCTCGGTCACGGCGGACTTTTCAAAACAAAGGATGTTGCTCAGATTCTTATGTCATCAGCTCTCAGCGTTCCCGTTTCTGTTATGACAACCGCTGCTGAAGGCGGTGCCTGGGGTATTGCAACCCTCGCACAATTCCTCAAAAACAAGGCCGATGGCGAAACACTCAGCCAGTATCTTGACAACAGAGTTTTTGCTGACGCCGAAGTTTCAATCAAAGAGCCCGACGCAAAAGAAAAGGCTGTTTTTGACAGATATATTGAAAAATACGCAGCAGGCGTTGAAATTCAGAAGGCTGCAATTAACAGCTTGAAATAAGGAGTTTTCATTATGATGAAAAAAAGCGATTACAAATTTTGGTTTGTTGTTGGCAGTCAGTTCCTTTATGGTGAAGAAACCCTGAAGCAGGTTGACGAAAACAGCGTTGTTATCACCGATGCACTCAACAAATCAGGTAACCTCCCCTGCGAAGTTGTTTACAAAGGCACCGTTAAAACATCAAAGGGTGCAGAAGATATTATTAAAGAAGCAAATTATGATGACACCTGCGCAGGTATCATCACATTCTGTCATACATTCTCACCTTCAAAAATGTGGGTAAATGCTCTTGACAGTCTGCAGAAGCCATGGCTTCACTTCCACACTCAGTTTTACAAGAGCATTCCCAACGAAGAAATTGATATGGACTATATGAATCTGCATCAGGGTGCACACGGTGACAGAGAACACGGCTTCATCGGCGCCAGACTCCGAAAGCCCCGCAAGGTGATTATGGGTCATTGGTCTGATGAGGATATTCAGTCAAGAATAGGCAAATGGATGAATGTTGCTCTTGGCGTTGCATTCAGCAAGGAGCTTAAGGTTATGCGCTTTGGCGACAATATGCGCGAGGTTGCAGTCACCGAAGGTGACAAGGTTGAAGCTCAGCGCAAATTCGGTTGGGAGGTTAACACCTGGCCCGTTGGCGCATTGGCAGAAGAAATCGCTGCCGTAACCGAAGCAGAAGTTGACGCTAAAATGACTGAATATAAAGAACTTTACACCATTGCAACTGATGATATTGAGGCAATCCGCTATCAAGCAAGGGAAGAAATTGCTATTAAAAAGATGCTCGACAGTGAAAATTGTGCCGCATTCTGCAACACCTTCCAGGATTTGTACGGAATGAAGCAGCTCCCCGGACTTGCCACGCAGAACCTTATGGGTCACGGTGTCGGATATGGCGGTGAGGGTGACTGGAAGACAGCCGCTCTAAATGCTGTGATGAAATTCATGGGTGAAAAAAGCGTATTTATGGAAGATTACACCTATGACCTTGCAAACGGCATAAGCCTTGGCGCACATATGCTTGAGGTTTGCCCCTCAGTTGCTGAAGGCAGACCGCAGATTGAAGTGCATCCCCTTGGAATCGGTGACAGAGAGCCCCCCGCCCGCCTCACCTTTGAGGGTATGGCCGGCAAGGCTATTGTGGCTTCTCTTGTTGATATGGGTGGCAGAATGCGCCTTATCGTGCAGGATATTGAATGTGTTAAGCCCACACAGACAATGCCCAACCTCCCCGTTGCAAGAGTTATGTGGAAGCCCGAACCCAATCTTCAGACCGGCGCAGAATGCTGGATTATGGCAGGCGGCGCACATCATACCGTTTTGAGCTATGATATTGATGCTGAAATGATGAGAGACTTTGCAAGAATTTTTGATATTGAGTTTATCCATATTGACAAAGACACAACACCTGAAAGTCTTGAAAAAGAGCTGATTGTGTCTGACCTTGTGTGGAAAATGAAGGGATAATTTATGTTAGAAAAGCTTAAAGAAGAAGTTTTAAAGGCAAACCTTATGCTCCCGAAATATAACCTTGTTACCTTCACCTGGGGCAATGTCAGCGGAATTGACCGCGAATCGGGTCTTGTGGTTATCAAGCCCAGTGGTGTTGAATATGACACAATGACCGCTGACGATATGGTGGTTGTTGACCTTGAAACAGGCAAGGTTGTTGAAGGAAAATATAAGCCCTCAAGCGACACTCCCACCCACCTTGTGCTTTACCGCAATTTCCCCGAGGTTGGCAGTATTGTGCACACCCATTCAAGATGGGCAACCATTTTTGCACAGGGCAACATCCCCGTTAAGGCATTGGGCACAACCCATGCAGATTATTTCTACGGTGACATCCCCTGCACAAGAAGAATGACCGAGGAAGAAATTTTTGGCGAATACGAGGCAGAAACAGGCAATGTGATTGTTGAAACCTTTAAGGATAAGGATTATTCGGCAATTCCTGCAGTGCTTGTGGCAAACCACGGTCCCTTTGCCTGGGGCAAGGACTGTGTGGAATCAGTGCACAATGCAGTTGTACTTGAAGAGGTTGCATTTATGGCGTGGCATGATATTGCTATCAATAAAGACGACGACATTCAGCAGCAGCTTCTTGACAAGCACTACTACCGTAAGCACGGCAAAAACGCATATTACGGACAGTAAATGTTTAGGCGGTAGAGTTTTCTACCGCCTAATTTTTTATCTTTTTGAGGACACCTTTTTCCAGGCGGGAGACCTGTGCCTGAGAAATACCTACCTCCTGGGCAACCTCGGTCTGGGTTTTGCCAAGCATAAAGCGCAGATTCAGTATGCGTTTTTCTCGTTCAGAAAGGTTTTCGATTGCCTGCTTCAAAAGAATTTCATCAATCCAGCTGTCTGCGGTGTTGTTATCCCCCACCTGATCCATTACATAAATTGCGTCACCACCGTCGTTATAAACGGGCTCATAAAGTGAAATCGGCTCGACGATTGCTTCAAGGGCGATAACCACCTGCTCCTTTTTCATATCCAGCTCTTTTGCAATCTCTTCAACGGTTGGCTCACGCTGAAGCTCGTTGGAAAGCTTTTCTTTTGCCTGAATGGCTCTGTATGCCGTGTCACGCATTGAGCGGCTGACGCGCACCGAGTTGTTATCGCGAAGGTGACGGCGGATTTCACCAATTATCATAGGAACCGCATAAGTGGAAAATTTCACATCGTGGGAAACGTCGAAATTATCGATAGCTTTTATAAGACCGATGCACCCGACCTGAAACAAATCATCAGGGTTTTCTCCCCTGTTTAAAAAGCGCTGAATAACGCTGAGCACCAGACGCAGATTGCCGTTTATTAAGTCTTCACGGGCTTTGATGTCCCCTTCTTTTGCTTTTTTGAGAAGCTCCATTTTCTCTTTTTCTTTGAGCACTTTCAATCGGCTTGTGTTAACACCACATATTTCAACTTTTGTAAACTGCACATAAATCGCTCCTTTAATTTTATGTACAGCAAAAGAAAATCGGACAATATGATTATTGCCCGATCTGAAAATTATTATCCAATATTTTGTTTATTTCTTCGGCTGAGTCCGCAATGAAATCCGCACCTGCCGAAAGGAGATTTTCACGGCTCCGGAACCCCCATGTGACACCGATGCATTTTAAATTGCCGTTGTGTGCGGTATATACATCCACATCAGAATCCCCCACAAAAACGGCATTTTCACTCCTGACGCCGAGGATTTGCAAGGCTTCATTGAGTGAAGCGGGGTCAGGCTTCACAGGTACTCCGTCTTTCTGACCAATGGTAATATCAACAAGATTGCCGAAAAACCGGCTCGTCAGCTCATTGGCGGCAAGGTGCGCCTTGTTGGTAACAACGGCCGTTTTTATGCCGTTTGAGCCAAGTGTCTTCAAAAGTTCAACGATGCCGTCGTATGGCTTTGTGTTGTCGTTGAGATGAATTGCATAATGAGCTTTGAAAATTGAAAGAGCTTCTTCATAATCGCTATCGTCCGTTCCTTCGGGAACGGCTCTTTTTATAAGCATAGGAATACCGTTGCCCACAAAGGAGCGGACCTCATCCGTTGTGCGCTGAGGGTAGCCTTTTTGCATCAAGGCAAAATTAACGGAATTTGCTAAATCCTGCAAGGTGTCAAGAATTGTTCCGTCAAGGTCAAAAATACACGCTGATACTTTCATCATACCATCTCTTCCGGGTGGAACACCCTGTCAAACTCTTCTGATGAGAAGAACCCAAGCTCAACACACGCCTGCTTTAATGAAATATTCTCTTTGTAGGCTTTTTTAGCGGTTTTAGCTGCATTGTCATAACCAATGTAGGGATTAAGTGCAGTAACCAGCATAAGGGAATTATGAAGGTTTTCGTGCATCTTTTCGCGATTGGCGGTGATACCCACAGCACAGTTAATGTTGAATGAACGGATACTGTCGGCAAGGAGCTTCACAGACTGCAGAAAGTTATATGCACACACGGGCATAAACACATTGAGCTGAAAATTACCCTGAGATGCCGCAAGACCCACAGCGGTGTCATTTGCCATAACCTGAACACAGACCATTGTAACAGCCTCGCATTGGGTGGGATTCACCTTGCCGGGCATAATTGAGCTGCCGGGCTCATTTTCTGGAATAAAGATTTCACCAAGGCCGCATCTGGGACCACTTGCAAGCCAACGGACATCGTTGGCAATTTTCATCATATCTGCCGCAAGAGCTTTAAGCGCACCGTGGGCAAAAACAAGAGCATCCTTTGAAGTGAGAGCATGGAATTTATTTTTCTGCGAAGCAAAGCATTTGCCTGTGATTTTGCTCACAGACTTTGCAACCTCATCACCGAAGCCTACGGGAGCATTGAGCCCTGTTCCGACGGCAGTTCCGCCAAGAGCAAGCTCGCGAAGACCACCGAGAGTGGATTCAATCATAGCTTTGGATTTTTCTATCATAACACGCCAGGCGCTGATTTCCTGGGAAAATTTGATAGGTGTTGCATCCTGAAGATGTGTTCTGCCTGACTTTACAACATCGTCATTTTCTTTTTCAAGGCGGGAAAGTGTGGCAATGAAATCATCAAGCACGGGAAGAAGCTCGTCTTCAATGCTCATCACAGCGGCAATATGCATTGCCGTTGGGTATGTGTCATTTGAGCTTTGTGACATATTGATATCATCGTTGGGATGAAGAAGCTTTTTGCCTGCAAGCTCGTTGCCGCGGTTGGCAATGACTTCGTTTGTGTTCATATTGGATTGAGTTCCGCTACCCGTCTGCCACACAACCAAGGGGAAATGGCTGTTGAGGCTTCCGTTTATCACCTCATCGCAGACAGAGGTGATGTAACCGCACTTTTCATCGCTGAGCTTCCCGATGGCATTGTTTGCCATTGCAGCGGCCTTTTTGAGAATGCCGAAGGCGCGGATAATTTCAAGAGGCATTTTTTCATTGCCTATTTTAAAATTTTCAAAACTGCGCTGAGTCTGAGCGCCCCAATACCTGTCGGCAGGAACCTGCATTTCACCCATTGAGTCTTTTTCAATTCTGTATTCCATAAGTTCCTCTTATTTCACAATTTCAAAGTTGATTTTATTTTCCTGTGCATAGAAATGAGCCGATGAATTTTCATACACCTTCAGAACAAAACTGCTTTCTTCTGTTTTAACAGGAAAACTGCCGGTACCGATTTGTTCCACAGATTTCGGAAGAGTGATTTCGCGAAGACTGTCCGCACCCATAAACACGGCACTTCCGATTGTTCTGACAGAATCGGGAACAACTACTGTTTCAAGCTTCTGACAAGCCAAGAACATACTGTCGGGAATATTGGTTACTCCCTGAGGAATAGTGAAGGATATAAGCTCGTTATGGTTAGCAAGGGCATAAGGAAGAAACTCATTAACTGTTGAGGGGAAGCTGAACTTTGACAAATCCTTGCTCTGACTGACCCAATAAACGACAGTTCTGGCTTTGTTATAAAGAATACCGTCTTCAAAAACAAAATCCGCACCATCAGCAATTTCAAAGGTGAGATTTTCACATCCGTAGAAGGCAGCGCCGCCAATTGTTCTGAGACTTGCAGGCAAACGGATTGATTTGAGCTTTTTGCAGTTAATGAATGCAGCTTCACCGATTTCGGTAACATTCTCGCTCATTTTAACAGTTTCCAGCTCACTGCACTCATAAAAAGCCTTTTGCTCAATAACGGTTACAGTATCAGGAATTTCAACACTCGTGATGTCACTTCTTAAAAAAGTTTCTGCCAAAACAGTAGTTACATCTTTGCCCTGATATTTTTCGGGGATTACCACATCCCTGTCTTTTCCGCTGTATTCATCAACTGAAATCGTGTCATTTTTGGCACCGTCAGCATAGATGAATTCTGTTGCGTTATAGTTGAAATAAGCCCAAAGCGAACCCGCACCAACAAGTACAACGACCAAAACAAATATCAGAACTTTTATTGCATTTTTCATATCCATCACCTCTTAAAGCTGATTAAGCATATTCTTTAAATTTTCAAGGCAGATTTCAAGGGCAGGGATGTTATCCTCCATACCCTCAAATTCAACGCTCACATAACTGTCATAACCGTTTCTTTTAAGTGTTCTGAGACACTGATAAACAGGTACATTACCATGACCGAGAATTGCACCGCGTAGATAAGTACCGCCGCGGGTTGTGAAAAAGCCCTTGCCGGGGTCGGTTTCACTGCCGCTCTTTATGTGAAAATCCTTGACGTGAACATATTTTGCCATAGCTGCAGCTCTGCCCACGGCTGTTGCAGGGTCATCATCGCCGCAAAGGAAGTTACCCACATCCACAAGCCAACCAAAATTGGGGTTGCCCACAGCACCCACAAGACGCTCTACCCTGCCGCTTTCCTGACAGAAGAAGCCGTGATTTTCAACCATTGTGACAATACCCTGTGTTTTGGCGTATTCAGTTACCTGACGGCAACCCTCAGCAAGCACGGGAAGAGCCTCGCTGAATCCCTTGTATGCCTTTTCTTCTGATTTATAGCCAATAGTGGCATCGTGGCGCATACCTTTTGCTCCGAGAATTTTTGCAATATCAACCTGCTGACAAAGACGCTCAACCTCTTTACCGAAATCATCGCAGTTTAAAAAATCTGCTCCGATTGTATAGTTGGCAATGGGAAGCCCCACCTTTTCACTTTCTTCGCGAAGGATTTGGGCATACTCAAGCTGAGTAAGACCGTCCTGAGGGCAAAGGTCAACAAACTCAATGGCATCAAAGCCCATTTCCTTGGCTTTGAGAATCAGATCGCGCTGAGTTGCTCCTGTTTTATTGGAATAAGACGAAAAACTGTAACTGCTGACGCAGGTTTTCATAATAACACTCCGTTCCGCATAAAAATACACTTAATTTTAACACAGCATACTGCTTTTTTCAATAGTATATTATTTTGATTAAATATACATTAATTATTTATAATTATTGACTTTTTTTGCATACAGTAGTATAATAACCACACTATATTATTGACGGAGGAATATTTTATGAAAAAAATCATTTCCCTCATCCTCTGCGCAGTTCTTGTAGTCGGCGTTTTCGCTCTTGCAGGCTGCTCAAAAGATGACAATGCAAACGACCCCGCAACTCCCGCAACAAAAGTTATCAACATCAACCTCACAGAAGAAGATTACGCTTTCGGTGTTGACAAAAATCAGCCCGAGCTTCTTACAAAGGCCAATGAATTCATCGCTCAGATTATGAAGGACGGCACATTTGATGAAATCTGCGACCGTTATTTCGGTGACGGCACTCCTGTTGCTGTTACAAGCGCAAAGCGTGACAACTCCAAGGATCAGCTCATCGTTGCAACAAACGCTGCTTTTGCTCCCTTTGAATATATGGAGGGTGACAAATACTACGGCGTTGATATGGAAATTGCAAAGCTCTTTGCTGACTACCTCGGTCAGGAGCTTGTTATTGAAAACATGAAATTTGAATCTGTTTGCCTTTCAGTTGGTCAGCACCAGTGCGACATTGCTATGGCAGGTCTTACAATCAACGAAGAAAGAAAAGAACACGTTACATTCACAGATTCTTATTACAAAGCTTCTCAGCAGATCATCGTTAAGGGTGACGACACAACATTTGACAACTGCAAAACAGCTGATGATGTTAACGCTATCCTCAACGCTTACACAAAAGAAACTGTTGTTGGTGTTCAGCAGGGCACAACAGGTATGTACTTTGTTCAGGGCGATGCTGATTGGGATTTCCCCGGTCTCCCCACAGACTGCAAACCTTATGAAGCAGGCTCACTCGCAGTTCAGGATATGATCAACGGCAACATTGATATGGTTATTATCGACGCTGCTCCCGCAGCAAAGATTGTTGAGTCTATCAACGCTGTTGCTTAAGCTTAACCAACCAAATAACATCAGCCTCATCGCCCGGTGCGGTGAGGCTTTTTAAAGGATTGAAAATATGGGTAGTTTTGAAAAAAAGCTTGAGGTATTCTGGCGAATTTTTTGGGAACAGGGCGGATATAACCGTGTTGTTGAAGGTTTGCAGAATACTCTCATTATTGCCATTTCAGGCTTAATCATCGGTATTGTTATCGGTACGCTTATTGCTACTGTTCGCACAATGCCAAAGTATAAAACACTTCCGAAGGTTCTCAACACCGTCTGCGAGTTCTATGTTAACGTTTTCAGAGGAACTCCTATGGTTGTTCAGCTTTTGATTTTCTATTATGTTCTTCTTCCCCTTATGGAAATCAAATTGACCGGGGTGCAGGTTTCCGTGCTTGTTTTCGGTCTCAACAGCGGCGCTTATATTTCTGAAATTATGCGAAGCGGTATTCAGGCTGTTGACCCAGGTCAGATGGAAGCAGGACGTGCAGTTGGTCTCCCCTTCTCCGTTTCAATGATTAAAATCATTATCCCTCAGGCAATTAAAAACATTCTTCCCACAATGGGCAACGAATTTATTACACTTATCAAAGAAACAAGCGTTGTAAGCTTTGTTGGTGCAACAGACCTTTACGTTGCATTCAGTTATATCGGCTCAAACAGCTACGAATTTATGGTGCCGTATATTGTAATGGCTCTCATTTATATCGTGCTTGTTCTTGCGATTTCAATTCTCATTAAAGTTATGGAAAGGAGCCTGAAGAAAAGTGATAGAAGTAGTTAATCTTTGCAAAAGCTTTGGTGAAAACACAGTTCTTAACAACATAAGCACCACTATCAAAAAAGGTGAAAAGGTTGTTATCATCGGACCCTCAGGCTCAGGTAAATCCACATTTCTCAGATGCCTCAACTGTATGGAAGACCCCACATCTGGCAAAATTATTTTCAACGGCACCGACATTGCCGACGTGAAAGTTGACATCAATATTCACCGTCGCAATATCGGCATGGTGTTCCAGCAGTTTAACCTTTTCAACAACAAAACTGTTATTGAAAACATTATGCTCGCACCCGTTTATGTGGGCAACAAAACTCGCAAACAGACAGGTTTGAGCAAAAAAGAAATCAAAACAAAAGCTCGCGAGGAGGCTATGGCACTTCTAAAAAGAATTGGTCTTGAAGACAAGGCTGATGTTTACCCCTCCACCCTCTCAGGCGGTCAGAAGCAGAGAGTTGCCATTGTTAGAGCTCTTGCAATGAATCCCGAGGTTATTCTTTTTGACGAGCCCACATCAGCCCTTGACCCCGAAATGGTTGGCGAGGTGCTTGATGTTATGCGTGACCTTGCAGATTCGGGAATGACAATGGTTATTGTTACCCACGAAATGGGATTTGCAAGAGAAGTGGGCACAAGACTTTTCTTCATTGACGAAGGCAAAATTCTTGAAGACCGCGACCCCAAGGAATTTTTTGAAAACCCACACTCCGACCGCGCAAAAGAATTCCTTTCAAAAGTGTTATAAAATTAACCGCATTTGCTGTTGCAAGTGCGGTTTTTGTTTTAACTATCGCCTGCAAATTGATACAAATGCAAATTTTAATTAAAATTATTGAAAACAAAAATGCTTTGTGATACAATTTTTTTAACGGATTAACTAATCTGTTATAATCATTTTGGGAGGATGTAAAATGTTTAGAATTAATAATTTCACAAATAACGATGATGTAACAATCATTGCAGAGAAAGGTCCGTTTCAGGTCATTCAATACAAAAGAGATTTGAGCGTATCCCCTTCAACTGCAGTCACAGCTTATTTTTGTGACAAAATGAACATAAGAAAAAGGCAGGTCGTTTGCGACCTTTCGAAATCCAACGGTATTATATGCCAGGCCGGGTCAATGCAATGGACTGTAGGCGATGTTAAAGCAACCACAGGTGTTAAAGGTGCCACAGACTTTCTCGGTAAATTAGTCAAAGGAAAGGTCACCGGAGAAAGTGCCATTAAGCCCGAATACGTTGGTAACGGAATGCTTGTACTCGAGCCCACTTACAGGCATCTTATTTTGCTTGACACAAACAACTGGAACGGAAAGGTTGTTCTTGATGACGGCTTGTTCCTTGCCTGCGATGCTTCAATCAAGCAAAAATTAGTTGCCCGTTCAAACATTTCTTCCGCTGTGCTTGGCGGTGAAGGTTTGTTTAACCTTGCCCTTGACGGTAACGGAATTGCTGTGCTTGAATGTCGTTGTCCACAAGAAGAATTGATAGAAGTAACCCTTGAAAACGACGTTCTTAAAGTAGACGGAAGCTTTGCAATTGCATGGAGTGATTCTTTGTCATTTACCGTTGAACGCTCAGGAAAAACACTTATCGGTTCTGCCGCTTCGGGTGAAGGCTTTGTTAACGTTTACAGAGGCTCAGGCAAAGTTCTTCTTGCCCCCATTGACAGCACAATAGGCGGTTTTCCTGTTTCTACCACTTCTCCGTCCGCACCTGCATCGGCAGGTACAAAAACAGCAGGTGTGTTAGGCGCATTACTCGGTGGAGTTGCAGATACACTTGATTAAATATGGTTAAGCAATGCGGCCTTGGTTGATTGCCGGGCCGCTTTTCTTTATCTTTTTATTGATTTATGGGAATTTTTGTGTTACGATAGAGAGGACTCAAAGGAGGTTTTAAAAATGTTTTTTACTGAATATCACAAGATGCTTGACGTTCTCCATTTTGGCACAAAAGAACCAAGGGCATACTACATTCCTTTCTGCAACAAGGACAATGCTCTCAGCGGCAAGCGTGAGGATTCCTGCAGATTCACTCTTTTATCAGGTGAATGGAAATTTAAATTTTTCAACAATGTTGCCGATGTTACCCCTGATTTTGTAACAAAGGATTTTAATACTGACGGCTGTGATGATATCACCGTACCCCGTTGTTGGCAGACATACCCCGACAGAGGCTATGATGTAATTCAGTACGCTAACCTTGAATACCCCTTCACTGTTGACGCACCCTACACTCCCGATGAAAATCCCTGCGGAATTTATTTCAAGGATGTTGTGCTTGACGAAATCGCCGATAAGGTTTATATCAACTTTGAGGGTGTTTCCTCTTGCTTCTACCTTTATGTTAACGGTGAGTTCTGCGGTTACAGTCAGGTAAGCCACTGCACGAGTGAGCTTGACATCACAGACAAGCTTGTTAAGGGCAGCAACCGCATTACCGTTATGGTTGTTAAATGGTGCGACGGTTCCTACCTTGAGGATCAGGACTATTTCAGACTTTCAGGCATTTTCAGAGATGTTTATCTTCTTTCAAGACCTGAAAATCACATTGAAGACATTAAGGTTGACACCTGCTTCAATGATGATTTTTCAAAATGCGACGTAAAGGTTGACCTTGCAGGCAAGGGTAAATATCAGTTCCTCGACAGCAACAAAAACATTGTTTGCGAGGGTGAGTTTGACGGCAATTTTGATTTTTACATTGACTCCCCTGTTCTCTGGAACGCCGAACAGCCTTATCTTTACACTCTTGTTTTAGAGTGCGAGGGTGAATTCATCGCAATCAAAACAGGTCTTAAAAAGATTGAAATCAAGGATAAAAAGCTCCTTATCAACGGCAAGCGCGAAATTCTCCGCGGAGTTAACCGCCACGATGTTCATCCCGTTACCGGCTGGGCAGTTACAGAAGAGGATATGCTGGAAGACCTTTATATTATGAAGCGCGCAAACATCAACTGCATCCGCACTTCTCACTACCCCAACGATCCCAGATTCTGCCAGTATTGCAATGAACTTGGTTTTTATGTAGTTGACGAAGCAGACCTTGAAACACACGGTATGGGCTACAACACCAAAGAGGATTGGGACTGGACAAGATGGTCTTCACTTTCAAACTCTCCTGATTGGAAGGAAGCCTATGTTGACAGAGCAAAGCGACTTTTTGAAAGAGATAAAAACAACGTGTGCGTTATTATGTGGTCTCTCGGTAACGAAAGCGGTGCAGGTGTTAACCACAGAGCAATGAGAGAATATATCAAATCACGCAGAAGTGATGCTCTTGTTCACTATGAAAACAGCCATCTTGAATTCAAGGCCGTGCCCGAGGGAGAAAGCTTTGCAGACATATCTGACGTTGAAAGCCGAATGTATGCAAGCGCTGATTATATTGAAAATTATCTTAAGAGTGGCAAATATGACAAGCCCTTCTATATGTGCGAATACGTTTGTGCTTCTTCCACAGGTGAGGTTTACAAATTTTTCGACCTTGTTGATAAGTTTGAAAACTTCTCAGGCGGCTGTGTATGGGAATTTGCAGAGCACGCATTAAAAATCCCCAACGATAATGGAGAAATGCAGTATTTCATCCGCCGCGAATGTGAATACATCAACTCAACGGAAATGGGCGGTGCTCATGGCGTTGTTAATACAGATCGTTCACTCCGTCCCGGATATTTTGATCTTAAAAAGGTTTACGAGCCCTTCTGCGGCGAATATAAAGACGGCACGGTTACAATCTTTAACAAGAGAAGATTTGCCGACCTCAGCGATTTGTATGTTGAATATGCAGTAAGCTCCAACGGCAAGGAACTCCTCACGGGTGAAACTGCCGCACTTGATATTGCACCAATGGGCAAAGGTGAATTCAAGCTCTTTGATGCAAATGAAATCACCGAAAATGATAACTGCTTCCTCACCCTTTCATTCAGATTAAGCGAAGACAAACCCTGGGCAGACAAAGGTTATGAGCAGGGCTTCCTCCAGTTTGAGCTTGGTGAAAATTGCAAATCAAATGGCGTTGAAGCTGAAGCAAGCAAAGTTAATGCAGACAACGGTGAGCGTTATATCACCATTTCCGCAGGCACAACAGAGGTTAAGTTTGACAAGATTTACGGTCAGATTTGCTCTTTCAAAAAGAACGGCAAAGAGCTTATTAAAGAAAACATCTGCTTTGATATCTTCCGCCCCGAAAACTACAACGGCGGCTATGAAAAATGGTTGCTTGAACGATTTGACAAAATCAAGCAGAAAACTTATTCCTGCACCCTTAAAGAAGCAAACGAAAGCAAGGCTGTAGTTGAGGTTGTGCTTTCACTCGGCTCACACTCAAGACCGCCTGTTATTAAAATGACAGCTTTGTGGAGTATTCTTGGTGACGGAAGTGTAAACGTAAAATGTGATGTTAAGGTGCGCGAAAATGCTCCTTCTCTCCCCCATTTCGGATTGAAGCTTGTGCTTGATAAGAGCTTTGAAAACGTTGAATATTTCGGCCTTGGCGAAAGAGAAAGCTATCCCGACAAGGTTAATGCATGGAAGAAAGGTCTTTTTGCTTCAACCGTTACAGATATGTATGAAAGCTTTTTCGTGGCTCAGGAAAGCTCATCAAGAAACAATACCCGCTGGGCAGTTATTTCCGACGGCGAAACTCAGCTTCATATCAGCAGCAACTCCCACGATGATTTCAGCTTCAAGGCTATCCACTATTCAACCGAGGATATCAGAGAGGCAAGATATTTCTACAACCTTCCCGAGGTTAAAAATACCTACCTCACCATCGACTACAAGACCAACCCCATCTCCACAGAGCGTGAGGAGCTTGTGTTTGATGAAAAAGAATTCAGCTTTGAATTCAAGATTTTAGCCATATAGCATTTAATCCCTCGACCAAAAATCGAGGGATATTTTTTTGATACTGGAATTGTATCATTAAAACGATTATCAGAAAGCTTTATCTATATAAATTTTTATTGCATTCATTGCTTCACTATGTTAAAATTATTTCATCAACCATAAGGAGATAAATATGAAAAAGCTTGCTTTAAAAGCCTATAAGGTTTCTGATATTGAGCTGAAAAACAAGCTCCCTGGCGCGGTGAAGCTGCAGCTCAAAAACCAATATTCTCACAATGTGAAATACGGCAAGGATAACAACTGTGAAGGAATTTTTACCGTTAAAATCTCTGACCGCAACGGCAATAAAAATTTCGGTATCACCGCCACTGTTCAGGGCATTTTCACCTGGGAGGGTGAGCTTGACCGTGAGCAGGCGCACAAAGAAACTTTCAATGCTCTTTTTCCGTATGCAAGAGCGCTTGTTTCTACTCTTACCGCCAACGCAGGAATGATGCCTATTGTTATTCCTCCCGTTGATATTGAAAATCAGGAAATCTACCGCATTGAAATGAATCCCCAAAAAGGAGAATGATTATGAAATATTTACCTTTAGTTAACATTAAACAAGGCACAGCATCCACCCACCGTTATTCCAACGGTAACACCTTGCCCCTTGTTCAGCTTCCCTTCGCCATGTGCGGTTTTTCCGCTCAGACCGAATACCGCGGAGGCTGGTATTATCACCCTAACGAAAGAAGCCTTGAGGGCGTGCGTCTTACTCATCAGCCGAGCCCCTGGATTAACGATTACGGCACATTCCTTTTTACCCCGCAGACCGACAGAGTTTATGACAATTTCAGCCACGCCTGGTCCGGCTACCGCCCCGAAGAGGCTGTTATGCGTCCTGATTATATGAAGCTCCGCTTTTTACGTTCAAAGACTGATTTTGAGCTCACACCTTGTGTTCGCGGCTGCAAAATCAAGCTCACATACCCCGAAGGCAGAGTTCCTTATTTCTCACTTCTTCCTGTTAAGGGCAACTATTTCTACGAAATTGACTATGACCTCAATGCCGTAAAAGGCTGGACAGATGGTCAGAGTGGTACACCTACCGTTAATTTCAAGAATTATATTATTGTTAAATTTGATAAGCCTATAAATAAAGAGAAATCATATTTCGGTGAAGCCGAAAACGGTACCGACAAGACTTGCGTTCACATTGCGTTTGAAGATACCGTTATCAATGCTGACATTTCTTCATCATACATAAGCTATGAACAGGCTCTTGAAAATATGAAGCAGGACAGCCTCGGCAAAACATTTGATGATGTGAAAGCCGAAGCAGAAGCTCTCTGGGAAGAATATCTTTCAAGAATCGAAATTGAAACTGACTGTGAAAAGCAGCTCAGAACATTTTATTCTTGTATGTATCGCACCGGCTTGTTCCCTCACAAGGCATTTGAAATTACCGCTGACGGCAAAAGGGTTCACTATTGCCCCTCGGACGGAAGTGTAAAAGATGGTGTGCGCTATACCGACAACGGATTCTGGGATACCTACCGTTCAGAATTCCCTCTCCTTGCCCTCATCGGCAGAGAAGAATACGCAGAAATGCTTGAAGGGTTTATTGTGGATTATAAAGAAGGTGGCTGGCTGCCCCGCTGGCCCTCTATCGGTGAGCGCGGATGTATGCCATCAACTCTTCTTGATGCTGTTATTGCTGATGCCGCAGTTAAGGGTATCATCGGCGGTGAGCTTCTTGAAACTGCACTTGAAGGTATGCTTCACCATGCTAACAATGATTCACCCGATGAAGACTACGGCCGCGAGGGCGCAAGCGAATATGTTAAGCTCGGCTACGTTCCAAAGGATAAATTCGGTGACAATGTAAACCTCACCCTTGATGCTGCTTACGGTGATTTCTGTATTGCTCAGGTTGCAAAAATCCTCGGTAAGGATGATATTGTTGAGGAATATATGGCACGCTCCAAAAATTATAAAAATCTCTTCGACCCCGAAACGGGATTTATGAGGGGTAAAAATTCAGACGGCACCTTTGATGACGGCTTTGACCCCTACGATTGGGGCGGAGATTACACTGAGGGCAGCGCATGGCAGAGCTCCTTTGCTGTACCTCACGATTTTGAAGGTCTCAGCGAGCTTTACGGCGGTAAAGATAAGCTCATTGCAAAGCTTGATGACCTCTTTGGTGCAAAGCCTGATTACAATATCGGTGGCTACAGAGTTGAAATTCACGAAATGACAGAAATGGCGGCTGTTGACTTTGGCCAGTGTGCAATTTCAAACCAGCCCAGCTTCCATATTCCTTATATTTATGCTCATCTCGGCGAAACCGAAAAGACTGAATACTGGATAAAACGCCTTTGCGAAGAAGCTTTCAGCTTTGAAGATGACGGTTTCCCCGGTGACGAAGACAACGGTGCAACTGCTTCATGGTATATTCTCAGCACCTTGGGAATTTACGATATCTGCCCCGGTAAGAATGAATACATACGTATAAGAAAGCTTGTGAAATCCGCAAAGATTTTAGGCAAAGAATTGGATTGATTCAGCTTTTTCCAATCCTCAGCCCTACGAACAGCTCCTATGACCCGAAACCTGATATAGCAGAATCCCGGACACAGTCAAAACTGTATCCGGGATTTTTCATATAAGCTCATCATATCCTATTTTTATAATTTTGTTTGAATTCAGCGGGATGCCTGAGCCGTTTGAATGATAGTAAGAAACAAGAATATAATCGTCACCTGAAAAAATCGCAGGATAACAATATCCGTTGTCAGGGTCGTCTTCAAGAAAATACATTTTCGGGAAGGTTTTTCCGTCATCCTCACTCACACCCATCACAAGAGGTGTTCTGCCCCAGGCAATATCAGGCCTTGTGGTGTAGTTTGGAATAGGATTAAAAATAACCACCGTGTATTTACCGCACCTTTTCATAAGCAGAGGTGAATCCGGGGAAGAAAAGAACCTGTTGGGCTCGGGCGTTGTCCAGGTTTCACCGCCGTCTGATGAAAAGCATTCATACTGAAATGCCATATCCGTTCTTGAAAATGCACGGATCTGTCCGTCCTCCTGCTCATAAAGTGCGGTTTCCTGAAGACCGGTTTCGCTTCGGTGAGGGAATGGTATATCCTGCCTTTCGGCAATTTCCTTCCAGCTTTTGCCGTCGTCATCGGAAGCAAAAATGCACTTGAGTCCGTGTTCAATAACTTCAATTCCCTTTTCTGTTTCAACGGAATGAAGATTTGCAGGCATAAGAATTCGTCCGTTTTCAAGCTTTATAACATGGTCGTTTTCCAACACAAAATAGTTATCATCGTCATCAATAACTCTCTGCGGCTTGCTGAAAGTTTTGCCCTCGTCAGATGAACGGGCAAAATATGGCACGCCGTTTTCACTGCCCTTTGCCTTGCGTAAAAAGAGAATACCCACATCACCGTTGTTCATTCTGATAAAATTGGGTTCCATAAGGTTTCGGGAATTCTCATCGTGATAAAAAATAATTCGCTCATCGCACCAGGTTTCACCCTCATCATAAGAAAACAGCGCCGCTATGTCCGCTGCGCAGTCATCATCCCAATGTGAACCGGTAAATCTTGTGTAAGCAAACATAATTGTGCCGCCATTGAGTCTGATAAAAGCACCTTCACCGTTGCGGGGATTTCCGTCAACAGCTTTTAGAAAAAGTACCTCTCTGCCAATTTTTTTCATATTCATCACCCACACCATTTTATAACATTGTTGTAAATTTGTAAATACATGAATTTAAATACACTCATAGAATGAAGTTATTATTCTTTAACAGATACAGCCTAGCCTTCGGAAAATTTTGCTAAAAACAGATCCAAACCGACAGATTAAGTTAATTTGTCGATTGAAATAAGCTTTGATTCAGTTACAATTACTTTGAATTTGTAATCTGAGGTGTTTTTTATGAAATTTAGAGAATACATGAGAATGGCCAGGTTGAGTCCCGAAAAAGAAGATAAGGTTGAATATATGACCATGAGTGATAAAATGTTGAGCAATGCTTTTGTTAACGGACAAAGGAATTCTCCGTCGGTTTGTAGCGTTTATGATGCTGACGCAACAAGTTTTATCGAAACTTTCAATAAGCTTAAATGTGGGTGCGGATACAAGCTTACATTAAACACAATTATGATTAAGGTTCTTATCGAAGGGCTTAAAGCAGCGCCAAGACTTAATGCACACTATATATATAACCATAAATCAACTTCAGGCGAATTAATAATCAAAAAACATATCGACGTGTCTATGGCTATATGCAAGTCTGACGGAACAACTTTTCAGATGAAGCTTTGCCATCTTGAAGATAAAACCCTTGAAGAAATCGCTTCAATTACTGCAAGTGCGCGTGAAAGAATGGAAACATCAGACCTGGATGAAGTTATGTTTGAGGTTTCAAGACAGCGAGTAATCGGAGAGCTTTCACATGGAAGAATAGTTTCACCTATATGTCAGACCGTAAAGGCCTCTTTTGGAAAAAGAAAGACTGTTCGTCTTTCGCAAACACTAAAATCAGATTTTTTGAAAATAATTGGAAAAAAAGAATTGCAGACCGACAATGGTGTGAAAATGGAAGAATTGAACGAAGGCTCCGTATGTTTCACAAATTGGGGTGCTATATGCAAAGCTGCAAACCTGAATATTGTCAGCGGTCCTCTTTTATACCCGCAGGTTTTTCTTTTTAGTATGGGGCGCCTTAGAGAAGAAAAGTATGTTTATGAGGATGAAAACGGAAATTTACATTTAGGATCTAAACAGGTTTTACCTTTAGGATTGAATTTTGACCATAAAATTGGTGGTGCTTATGAGCTTACCCCGTTTATAAACAAGCTCGATGAAATCTTTCAGAATCCGGAGATTATATATAGTTGGTGAATTCAGGTCGATGCATTTGCACCGACATTTTTGTATAAAAAAGCATCCTTCGAGCAAATCAAAGGATGCTTGATTTTATTTATTAAAGCTGTCGACGACTTCGCTTGCCATATCGGGATAGTCGGTCATAATGCAGTCTGCGCCGTTTTTGGTGAGATATTCTACATCTTCAGCGTCGTTGATTGTCCAATACTGAGCTGCAATATTGTTTTTGTGAGCGTAGTTGATTACCTGTTTTGTGCCAAGGTTAACCAAGCCACCGGCTGCGCTGTCACCATAGGGAATCTGAAGCGCGCAATAAGACACATCAAGGTCGCTGAGGTCCCAGTCCATTCTTGCATAAATGTAGAACTGAAGCACTTCTATAATGCCTGCTGAACGGGGCATATCGGGATAATTCTTTTCCATATACATTGAAACATCCGGCAGGAAGGTTGCCCAGATAACGCGATCTTTTATATTTCTTTCGCTAATGATTTCATAAAGCTTGTCCACAGCCTGTCTGCCCTGCTTGCCTGTGCTTTTGATTTCGATGATGTAATTGAAATCCTTGTCACCGCTGTTGGCTTCGATGTAATCAATGATGGTTTCGCATTTGGCAACACGGAGATTATAGGGAATGTCGTCACCGCGGAGACCTCTGTAAGGATATTCACCGTTAAACTCAAAATTTTCACCCATATTGAGCACCTGAGCCTCTTCAAAGGTGAGCTCTGATGCTTTAACATTTTCGTGACCAAAAGCCTCAACTGCGTTTGAGGTGGCATCATAGGTGAGGTTATGAAGAACAATCAGTTCACCGTCAGCGGTGAGAGAAACGTCAAACTCATAAGTATCAACACCGTATTTGTCATTTTCTTCAAGCATCTTCTCAAACGCCATAAGGGTGTTCTGCGGCGCAACACCTGCGCCTGAGCGGTGGGCTGAAATATCGGGATTACCGTATTCAACAATATTTTGGTTGGTGGTTTCATAGGTTTCAACCTCGGTGCCTGATTTGTCGTCAGCACCCATTGTGAGAGCAAGTGGAATAATAACCACAACAGACAAAATCCCATGAATAAAATTTTTGAGAAAAGAAATAAAGGCCATAGCATTTCCTCCTAAACATTATGGTTTAAATTATACATCAAACCACAAATTTTTCAATAAACAAAAAACCGATTATGTCATAAAAACGGAGCAATCATCACGACTGCTCCGTTTTTGCCTGCTCTTCGTCAGGTTTGATTATTGAAATGTTTTTCTTGGTTTCGATGTGGTCATAATATTTTTTAAATCTGACCGCAACTCTCACATAAGAATCGCACTCAGGGCAATGGTAAACCGCTCTGAAATACTGGTTGGAATATCTCCACGGCTTCACAATTTCACCGTCAATGCCGCATTTTTCGCATTTATATGTGAGCATTTTTTTGTCAACAAGAGGATTATTTATGTTGCTGATTGCCTTTGGCTTGTATGCAAGCTTGCCGTAAAAATCATTGTCGCATTTAACGATATATCTGCTGAACTCTTCTTTATTGAACACTTTTCTGAAGCATTCTGCTGTCAGCTTGCTGTCTTCCAACGCTCTGTGGTGAGAAAATGCACTTTCGTCAATTTCAAGCAATTCAGCAGCCGCTGAAAGTCCGATTTGCTGAGATTTGGACACCTTGAGCATCGTCTGCACATAATTCTGAACATCGGCATAGTTGGTGAGAAATGGCACCGTGTCAATACCGTTGAGATATTTGAAATTCTCAATCAGCACTCTTATGTCACTGTCACCCCAAGAGAGAATAACATTTTCCTCGCTGCCTATCCAGTCGCGGAATGAGCTCATTGCACGGGTAAAAACAACGCCGTTTTTTATATCTTCGTTGGTGATGCTCGTTAAACGCTTGATGTTTCCGCGAAGCTTTTTACCGATCTGTGCTTTAATCAGGCAGGAAAACTGATCAATTGTGTTCAGCTCATCATCAAGCATAACTGCGCCCACTTCAATTATTTCGTTGAGAAAGCCCTTTTTCCTTCGGGCATAAGTATTGTTCCATTCAAGGTCAAGAATTATATAATGCATTTATTCTCCTTTGTTTTCACCATAAATAAACTCTTTAAGTTTTTCTGTGTTCTTTTCGATGTCGGGCACAAGAGCCGACTGTCCGCTGATTCTTTTAGACACATACGCATCATCTGCGGGAATCTGAAGCTGATCGATTTCCGCTCCGAAGCAACTGAGTGCAGAAATACCCGTCACAATCATACCAACAGGGTTGATGTCCGTGGTGATCATCGGCAGAATTTCTTTCACAACCTCCACAAGTTCAAGAGGATCTGTCTGCTTAACCTTATCAATAATAGCTGTGATAACCTTTCTTTGTCGCTGTGTGCGGTAAAAGTCTGAGTCAAGCTTTCTGATTCGTGCGTAAATAAGCGCTTTTTTGCCGTCAAGGTGGTTTATGCCTTCCTCAACCGTTGATTTTGTGGTGCGGTTGATAAATTCAGCCTCGCGCTTAGTAATTTCAACCGTAATGCCGCCAAGGGAATCAACAATACTCTTGAACATATCAAAGTCAACGATAACGTAGTTGTCAATATCAACGCCAAAATTGTATTCAATTGTGTCCATGGTGAGCTGTGCGCCGCCGTGGGCATAAGAGGCATTGAGCTTTGCGCTTTTATATTCGGGAATGTCAACCCACATATCGCGAAGGAAAGATGTGAGCTTGATAGATTTGTTCACTGTGTCGAGGGTGAGCAGCATCATTGTGTCCGAGCGGGAGGTGCCGCCCTGGTCGTCATCAAGACCGATGAGCAGAATGTTTTTCACTCCGTCAGCATCGGTGAGCAGTGAAGGGTCAACAAAGCTGTTGTCGGCAGATTTTTCAATATTCATACCTTTTAGCATATTGACAGCATAGCCGAAGCAACCCACAACCGCAATCACAATTGCCATAAAAATTGACATCACTGTCATCCCCAGGCAACCGCAGCCGCAGCCTCTTCTGGTGTTTTTAAGGTCTTCATCGTCGTCTTCGGTGTCAACCCTTTTCTTCCTTGCAGGCTCTTCATATTCTTCTTCGTATTCGTCATCATATTCCACCTGAACCTGAACAGGTGCACGGCGGGTGGCAGGCTTTTTGAAGTCTATGTAGTCCTGCGGGTCATATTCAAAATCCGCATTAAA
The DNA here is from genome assembly GCA_045633685.1 of Acutalibacteraceae bacterium. Classification (GTDB taxonomy): domain Bacteria; phylum Bacillota; class Clostridia; order Oscillospirales; family Acutalibacteraceae; genus CAG-488. The sequence goes on from JAZQYU010000076.1 coordinate 29,938, forward strand.
GCTGTCAGCGCGTCTTTCTCCGGGGGGAGTGATAAATGAACCGCTTTCGTTGGCCTTTTGCTGACGTCTGCGCTTGATAAGTTCAATTTCTTCAGGGGTAAGAATTGGAATTTCACCAGTTTCGTCTTTATCTGAAAAATAAATATCCTTCATTTTTGTCACCTTAATTTTAATCATTCAATATATTTTACTACATAACCCGATGATAAACAAGCATATAATTGAATTTTTTGTGTTGCAAAAATAAAAGGAGGGCGATTGCCCTCCTTAATTTATGTCTTGATTTATTTTTCATTAACCTTGTCAGGCTTTGCGTTCGAATAACCTACTTCGTCAAAGTTGTAATCTTTTCCCGGGAAAACAGCGTTGAGGATGATACCGACGATTGAAGCAACTGCAAGGGCAGAAAGTGTGATGCCCACACCACCGATTGAGAAGCTTACACTGCCGAGACCGAGACCGCAAACGAGAATAACTGCGGCAACGATGAGGTTGCGGCTCTTGCTGAAATCAACCTTGTTTTCAACAACGTTGCGAACACCTATTGCAGAAATCATACCGTAAAGCACGAATGAAATACCGCCGATGATTGCTGTGGGAAGTGAGTTGATTACAGCAGCAAATTTGGGTGAAAATGAAAGCACAACTGCAAAAATTGCGGCAAGGCGGACAACTCTGGGGTCGTAAACCTTTGAAAGTGCAAGAACGCCTGTGTTTTCACCGTAGGTTGTGTTTGCAGGGCCACCAAAAACAGCAGAAAGGCTTGTTGCAAGACCGTCACCGATAAGTGTTCTGTGAAGACCGGGCTCCTTGATGAAGTTTTTGCCGCAGGTTGCACCAATTGCAGAAACGTCACCGATATGCTCCATCATTGTTGCAAGTGAAATGGGAACAATAGCAACGATTGAGCTGATGATGAGTGATGTCTGTGACCAGTCAATTGCCAAAACAGTTGATTCCTTGCGAACAGGAAGACCGATCCATGCGGCTTCTTTAACTGCTGTGAAATCAATTGCCCAACCTTCAACACCGCCAACGTTACCAACAAGAAGTGCAATAACATATGCACCCACTACACCGAGAAGAATGGGAATAATCTTGGACATACCCTTGCCCCAGATGTTGAAAACAACAACAATTGCAAGAGCGATGATTGCAAGAGGCCAGTTGGTTGCGCAGTTAGATACTGCTGAGCCTGCAAGGCCGAGACCGATGCAGATGATGATGGGACCTGTTACAACAGGCGGGAAAAAGCGCATAACCTTGTTGATACCAACAAGCTTGATAAGAGCGGCAAGCACAAGGTAAACAAGACCTGCACAAGCAACACCTAAACAAGCATAAGGAAGCTTCTGAGCGTTGTCTGCTGCATCAAGGGGAGCAACAGCGGCATAACCGCCGAGGAAAGCGAATGATGAGCCGAGAAATGCGGGAACCTTGCCCTTTGAAATGAGGTGGAACAGAAGTGTGCCGAGACCTGCCATAAGAAGTGTTGTGGCAACGTCAAGACCTGTGAGCAACGGTACGAGCACTGTTGCGCCGAACATAGCGAACATATGCTGGAAACCAAGCACGAGCATTCTTGGAATGCCGAGCTGACGGGCATCGGAAATACCTTCATTGCCGATGACCTTTTTTTCTTTTGCCATTTTGAATCATCCCTTCAATTTTAACTTGATTATTACGAAGCCGCAATAACTGATTTTATAATAACACAACATATAGTGTTATGCAATTTATATTTATCTATACTTATGTAGAATTTTGGGTTTGATTTTTGTATATATTACAAAAAAATCCCGAAGCGGTGAAGCTTCGGGATAAATAAGAATTAGTTTTTGCTGAACTTTCTCTGGAAGAACTTAACGATTTCAACAATGGGGATGATGAGGAACGCAAGACCCAAAGAAATACCGTATTCAAGAGCATCAAGGTGAGCAAAGCCGAAGAGATCTGAAAGGAAGTCTACTTCAACAACTGCAGTTGTGAGCAGGAATGATGCAACCATTGCAAGGTAGAGAAGCTTGTTGTGGCTGCCCTTGAGTGTCATACCAACTGCGGAAGCACGCTGTGAACGCATATTGAATGAGTGGAAAATTTCGCACATAGCCATTGTGAAGAATGCCATTGTCATACCGTCTTCACTTTCTGCAACATTTCTGAGCACAAGGTGACCTGTTTCAAGGAATTCACCGATATAGAAAGCTACGATTGTGAGAACTGAAACAACAAGACCCTGATAGAAGCAGTCAACACCGAGACCGCCTGCGAAAATACCGTCATCCTTCTTGCGGGGCTTTCTTCTCATGATGTCAGCCTCAGGGCTCTCTGTGCCCAATGCAAGTGCAGGGATAGAGTCAGTAACAAGGTTGATGAAAAGAAGGTGCGGAGCCTTGAGAATTGTGAAGTTCATAAGTGAAGCAAAGAAAATTGAAATAACCTCTGAAAGGTTTGAGCCGAGAAGGAACTGAATTGCCTTACGGATGTTGTCATAAATTCTTCTGCCTTCACCAACGGCTGAAACGATTGTTGCAAAGTTATCGTCAGCAAGAACCATATCTGCAACGTTTTTGGTAACGTCAGTACCGGTGATACCCATACCAACGCCGATATCAGCACTCTTGATTGAGGGAGCGTCGTTAACACCGTCGCCTGTCATAGCTGTAACATATCCCTTATTTTTCCAGGCGTTAACAATTCTTGTTTTGTGCTCGGGCTGAACTCGTGCATAAACGTGAATGTTTTCAACGATTTTCTCAAATTCTTCGTCAGTATATTTGTCAATGTCAACACCCATCATAGCCTGGTCGTCACTTTCGAGAATTCCAAGCTCTCTTGCAATAGCCTTGGCTGTGTTGATGTGGTCACCTGTGATCATAATGGGTGTGATACCTGCTGTGCGGCATTCTGCGATAGCGTCCTTAACCTCGGGACGGACAGGGTCAATCATACCTGTGAGTCCGATGAAAATCATATCATATTCAAGGCTTGCTGAGTCATAAGCTGCGGGCTCAGCGTCGTGCATTTTGTATGCAACTGCAAACACGCGAAGAGCCTTGTTGCCCATTCTTGTGTTTTCTTCTGCAGCCTTCGCCTTGATTTCGTCGGTCATTTCAACAACCTGACCGTTAACAACAGCGTGAGAGCATTTTTTGAGAATTTCATCGGGAGCGCCCTTGGTGTACTGAACAAATTTGTCACCGGCCTTGTGAACGGTGGTCATCATTTTTCTGCCTGAGTCAAAGGGAACCTCACCAACTCTGGGAGCAGCGGCAACAAGGTCAGCTTTTGCAAGACCGAGTGTGGCTGCATAATTGATGAGTGCAACCTCGTCGGGCTCACCGGTGCTCTTGCCGTCAGCCTCAACCTGAGCATTTGTGCAAAGAGCCATAGCTGTTGCAAGCTTGAGCTCATCCTCAGCGTAATGGTCAACAACCGTCATCACGTTCTGAGTGAGTGTACCTGTTTTATCGGAGCAGATAATCTGAGTACAGCCGAGAGTTTCAACTGCAGTCATTTTGCGGATAATGGCATTTTTCTTGGACATATTCGTAACGCCCATAGAAAGCACAATTGTCATAACCGCAACAAGGCCTTCGGGGATAGCGGCAACTGCAAGTGCAATAGCTGTGATAAATGAATCGAGAGCGATGGGGAAGAATTCTGCACCTTCACCACCGAGGAAATATTTTGTGATAATATCAAATGCAAAAATGAAAATACAAACACCGATAACAAGCTTTGTGAGAACCTTTGAAAGCTGCTCAAGCTTGATTTCAAGAGGAGTTTTGCCCTCTTTGGCAAGGGTGATTGCGTTGGCAATTTTGCCCATTTCAGTGTCCATACCTGTTGCAGTAACCACTGCCTTGCCGCGACCGTAAACAAGAGTTGAACCCATATATGCCATATTCTTGCGGTCACCGAGAGGAACCTCGGCACCGTCTTTTTTGTTCATAAGCGCGTCAACAAGCTTGTTGACGGGAACCGACTCGCCTGTGAGTGCGGCCTCTTCAATTTTCATGCTTGCGCATTCAAAGATTCGGCAGTCGGCGGGAATTGCATCACCTGCGTCAAGAAGAACAACGTCACCGACAACAAGATCTTCACTCTTGATGTTTTCAACCTTGCCGTCACGCAAAGTCTTGGTGGTTGCGGCAGACATCTTCTGAAGCGCTTCAACAGCCTTTTCGGCCTTGCTTTCCTGCATAACACCGAGGATTGCATTGATAAGAACAACTGCAAGAATGATGATGGAGTCGGTGGGTGTAACCCAGCCGCCGTGTTCAATCATTTCAGTTGCAGCGGAAACTACTGCAGCAACAAGAAGAATGATGATCATCGGGTCCTTCATCTGATTAAAAAATCTTTTAATCATAGAGTCCTTTTTGGCCTCAGCCAATTTGTTTTTGCCGTTAGCTTCAAGTCTTGCGGCGGCTTCCTGAGAAGAAAGACCGTCAGCGTTTGACTTAACTTCACTGAAAACGGCGTCGGTGGTTTCGAGATAATGCTTCATAACCAAACCTCTTTCATTATAATAGTCGGAAGAAATCACAAACAAAAAAAGACTTCTACCGCCCTCGCGATAAAAGTCTCACTCTTTAAGATGCCGGCGAGCCGAAGCTGTATTGACGCTGTGCATCACACTTTTGTGCGAGTTACTCCCTCTTATGTCAATAAGAATTATATCATAACAGTAAAAAAATGTAAATGGGTTAAATGTAAAATTTTATTTATCTTTTCCTGAGCCATAACCTATATACTAACAACAAGTAAAACACTTAATATCAGAAAACTGACAAAACAGTATTAATTCATAATCATAGCTTTTAATTGCTTTTACGCCTCTCCCCCGTTTGAATTCAAATGACATTTCATTGTCAAAAGAAAAAGGTGTGCCGGAGCACACCTTTTTCTATTAATACATTCCGCCGGCCTGGCCTGCCATTGCTGCGGCTGCAGCTGCATCTGCCTGAGGATCGGGCTTATCTGTTACAAGGCTCTCGGTTGTGAGCACCATTGCTGCAACTGATGAAGCGTTCTGGAGCGCTGAACGAGTTACCTTTGTGGGGTCGAGGATACCTGCCTCAAACATATCAACATAGCCTTCATTACCGAAGTCATAGCCGTAGCCCGCTTTGTCAGCTTCTACGATGTTGTTGACGATAACTGAGCCTTCGAGACCTGCGTTGGCGGCAATCTGACGAACGGGCTCTTCAAGAGCCTTGAGAACAATTTTAACACCTGTTCTGAAGTCTGCATCGTCAGTATCAAGAAGAGCCTTAACAGCGGGAATTGCGTTGATGAGAGCAACACCGCCGCCTGCTACAACGCCCTCTTCTACTGCTGCCTTTGTGGCTGCGAGAGCGTCTTCAATGCGGAGCTTTTTCTCTTTCATTTCTGTTTCTGTTGCGGCACCTACGCGGATAACTGCAACACCGCCTGCAAGCTTTGCAAGTCTTTCCTGAAGCTTTTCACGGTCGAAATCAGAAGTTGTTGTTTCAATAAGTGAACGGATCTGAGCAACGCGTGCCTTGATTGTTTCCTTATCACCAGCACCGTCAACGATGATGGTGTTTTCTTTGGAAATCTTGATCTGACGTGCACGGCCGAGCTGAGGAATCTGAGTATCCTTAAGTTCAAGACCGAGGTCAGATGTAATAACCTCACCGCCTGTGAGAATCGCGATATCCTGAAGCATTTCCTTACGTCTGTCACCAAAGCCGGGAGCCTTAACGCAAACGCAGGTGAATGTGCCGCGGAGTTTGTTTACAAGGATTGTTGAAAGAGCTTCACCTTCAACATCTTCAGCTACGATAACAAGCTTTTTGCCTGCCTGAAGAATCTGCTCAAGAAGAGGAAGAATTTCCTGAATATTGGAAATCTTCTTGTCTGTGATAAGAACATAAGCATCGTCGATGATAGCTTCCATCTTATCGGTGTCAGTTACCATATAAGGTGAAATGTAGCCGCGGTCAAACTGCATACCTTCAACAATGTCGCTGTCGGTAACGGCTGTTTTGCTTTCTTCAACTGTGATTACGCCATCGGCTGTAACCTTTTCCATAGCTTCGGCGATGATGTCACCGATAGCCTTATCTGCTGATGAAATTGTTGCAACTCTTGCGATATCCATTGAGCTGGTAACAGGCTTTGAGTTTGCCTTAACTGTTTCAACTGCTGTTTCAACAGCGGCAGCAATACCTCTTTTAACCTCCATGGGGTTAGCACCTGCAGCAACATTTTTCATACCTTCACGAACAAGAGCCTGAGCAAGAAGGGTTGCTGTGGTAGTGCCGTCACCTGCAACGTCGTTGGTTTTGGTTGCAACTTCTTTAACGAGCTGTGCACCCATATTTTCAAAGGGATCATCAAGCTCAACGTCTTTTGCGATTGTAACACCGTCATTTGTGATGAGAGGTGCGCCGTATTTCTTATCAAGAACTACGTTTCTGCCCTTGGGGCCAAGGGTGATTTTAACTGTGTTGGCAAGCTTGTCGATACCTGCCTGAAGAGCCTTTCTGGCGTCTTCACCGTAAATAATCTGTTTAGCCATATAATTTTCTCCTTATTCTACTACTGCGAGAATGTCGTTCTGACGAACGATGATGTACTCCTGATTGTCAAGCTTAACTTCTGTGCCTGAATATTTGCTTGTGATGACTTTGTCGCCAACCTTTACAAACATTTCAACTTCTTTGCCGTCTACCATACCGCCGGGTCCTACTGCAAGAACCTCTGCAATCTGGGGCTTTTCCTGAGCAGAAGCGGCAAGAATGATTCCGCTTGAGGTTGTTTCTTCAACTTCTGTGAGCTTAACAACAACTCTGTCAGCAAGTGGTCTGAGTGTCATATATATTTTCCTCCTTAGAAAGATTTTTGTTATTTTAGCACTCTTTGGTTGTGAGTGCTAAATCTATTGTATCCACTTTTTGGAAAAAGTCAAGAGCTATTATAAAAATTAACAGATTTATAACATTTTATTCAGTTATTTACCTTTTTAGGAAAATGTGATAAAATAATAGCAAGTGAGGTGTTTCAATGGATATCGGAATTTCATCATCCTGCTTTTACCCCGGCAACACGGAGGACGCTTTTGAAGAAGCCTGCCGTCTGGGTGCCAGAACGGCAGAAATATTTTTTAACTGTACCGAAGAAATGCAGATGCCTGTTATCGGTGAAATAAACAAAATAAGAAAGCATTACGGAGTGCCTGTGAGAACAATTCACCCTTACACTTCCTTTGCGGAACCGTTTATGCTTTTTGGCGGATACAAAAGGCGAACTAACGAGGGTATTGAATTTTATAAAAGATATTTTGAAACTGCGGCATACCTTGAAAGTGAATGTGTTGTTATTCACGGCGGCAAGCCTGTTCCTCAGAAGGATGAGCTTGATTATTTTGAAGTTTTTGCCCGTCTTTGTGAGGAGGGTAAAAACTTCGGTGTACTCCCCGCTCACGAAAATGTTTTTGCAAGAGCAGGCAGCGACGCAGGCTTTCTCAAAAGGATGAAGCGCTATCTTGGTGACGATTTCCGTCTTGTGCTTGATATCAAGCAATCAAGAAGAAGCGGTGTTGATGAGTATGAGCTCATCCGCCTTTTCGGCAAGGACATTGTTCAGCTTCATATAAGTGATTATGACGCAAGCCGTGATTGTATTCCTCCCGGAGAAGGAAAATACGATTTTAAAAAGCTGTTTGACGCTCTTAAAAATGCAGGATATGACAAAAGTGCACTCATTGAGCTTTATTCCTGGAGCTACGAAACACCCGAGCAGATTGCTAAATCGTTGAAGTATTTAGAAAAAATTAGGTAAAAATGTTGAAATTGCATACGAATATATGGTATTATAAAGTGTGTATATACATTATACTGATAAGGATGTGTTTTTATGAAATGTCCGTTTTGCGGAATTGAAGAAAGCAAAGTTATCGACTCACGCCCCACCGACGAGGGCGAAAGAATCCGCCGCCGCAGAGAATGCACAAGCTGTGGCAAAAGATTCACCACTTATGAAATAATCGAAAATGTTCCGATTATTGTGGTCAAAAAAGATAAATCACGCGAAACCTTTGACCGCAACAAGCTCTACAACGGTATTCTCAGAGCTTGTGAAAAAAGACCCGTTTCTATTGACACCATCGACAGAATGGTTGACGACATTGAAGCTGCATTGCAGAACTCTCTCGACCGCGAGGTTACCTCAGTTCACATCGGTGAAATGGTTATGGATAAGCTCAAGGGAGTCGACGAGGTTGCTTATGTACGCTTTGCTTCCGTTTATCGTCAGTTCAAGGATATCAACACATTTATGGATGAGCTCGCAAAGCTTCTTAGCGAAAAATAAGGAGAATTGTTATGGTTAAAATCACACTTGCCATTCTTGCTGGCGTTGTCGGTTTAGCCCTGATTATTTACACAATTGCTTGCTTTTACTGTCTCAGGCTTGCTGTGGGCAAAAAGACCAAGCATAAGCCTCCTGAGAATGAATGGCAGGAACACAAGGCTGAGCAGAGAGTGAAGAACACCGAATACCTTATGTCTAAAAATCCTGAGGATTTAACCCTAAAAAGCTGCAAGGGGCAGACAATGAAGGCTTGGTTTGTTCCAAGGGAGGGTTCAAAGAGATTTGTTATCTGTGTGCACGGATACGGCAGCTCGGGTCCCAACGAATTCAGCCATATGTTCCGCTTTTATAATGAGGATATGGGCTACAACTACCTCATCCCCGACCTTACAGCCCATGGAAGAAGCAAGGGCTATTTCATCGGCTTCGGTTCATTTGACTCAAAAAACATTATGCTCTGGGTCAACTATCTTATTGAACGCTTCGGTGAAGATATAGAAATTATTCTTCACGGCATTTCAATGGGTGCAGCAACAGTTATGAATGTTAACGAGATGGATCCTCCCGACCAGGTTAAACTTGTGATTGAAGATTGCGGTTTTACCTGCGCCTATGACCAGGTGTATGACACAGCAAAACACACTCTGGGCTTTGACTGCAAGCATCTGTTGGCATCAACCAATGTACTTTGCAAGATTTTTGCAGGCTACCGTCTTCAGGAATCCAACCCCCTCGGGAATATGGTAAATGCCAAAAATCCCGTTTTGTTCATTCACGGTGAAGAGGACAAATTTGTTCCCTTTGAATTCGGCAAACAGCTTTATGAGGCCTGCCCCACCGACAAGGATTATTACTGGGTGCCTGATGCAAAGCACGCAGACAGCTATTACAAAGCAAAAGAGCAGTATGAAGAAAAAGTCAAGGCTTTTATTGCGAAGCATCTTGACAAGAAAACTGCTGATATAAATTGATTTACATAGGGTGTGGAATCAACACACCCTGATTTTTCGGAGGAATATATGACACAGTACAAAGATTTAACAAAAGAACAGCTTTCACAGATTAAGGAAGAGCTTGTAAAGGCTTATGAAGGCTACAAGGCTCAGGGGCTGAGTCTTGATATGTCAAGAGGCAAGCCCGGCAAGGATCAGCTTGATTTGTCAAACGAAATGAACGACACCCTTGTTTCAGACAGCGATTATAAATGCTCAAACGGCATGGACGTGCGCAACTACGGTATTCTTGACGGTATTCCTGAAGCAAAGGCTCTTTTTGCCGAGCTTCTTGAGGTTGAGAATAAAAATGTAATTGTTTGCGGCTCATCAAGCCTTAATATTATGTATGACTACATTGCTCAGTGTATGATTTTCGGTGCAGGTGACAAGCCCTGGGCAGGTCAGGAAATCACATTCCTCTGCCCCGCTCCCGGCTATGACAGACACTTCGGCATTCTTGAGCATTTCGGTATTAAAATGGTAACAATCCCCATGCTCGCAGACGGCCCCGATATGGATAAAATTGACGAGCTTATCAAAGACGAAAGTGTTAAGGGTATTTTCTGCGTTCCCAAATACACAAACCCTGAGGGAATCACATTCTCCGATGAGGTGGTGCGCCGCTTTGCAGCTATGAAACCTGCGGCAAAGGATTTCAGAGTTATCTGGGACAACGCTTATATTATTCACGACATCAACGACACACCCGACAGCCTTCTCAACATCTTTGAAGCTGCAAAGGAATACGGCAGTGAGGATATGTTTATTGAAGTTACTTCAACATCAAAAATTTCCTTCCCCGGCGCAGGTATTTCTGCTCTTGCCGCTTCAGATAATAACATTGCAGACATCAAAAAGCGTATGACAATTCAGATTATCGGTCACGATAAAATCAACCAGCTTCGTCACGCAAGATATTTCAAAAATGTTGACGGTATCCGTGAGCATATGAAAAAGCACGCTGAGATTGTACGCCCCAAATTCGAGGCCGTTCTTAATGCATTCAGCAGTGAGCTTGACGGACTTGGTATTGCCGAATGGAAAAACCCCAACGGCGGTTATTTCATCAGCCTTTATGTTTTGCCCGGCACAGCCAAGGAGGTTGGCCGCCTTTGCAAAGAGGCAGGCGTTGTGCTCACTTCAGTAGGTGCAACATACCCCTATGGCATTGACCCCGACAACAGCAATATCCGTATTGCTCCCACATTCCCCGATGTTGAGGAGCTTAACAAGGCTGTTGAAATTCTTTGCGTGTGCATTAAGCTTGCGGCAGTAAGCTATCTTTTGGGAGAATAATTTTTAGGAGAATTAACTTGTCACTTTACGAAGTAAGACAATTTAATAATTTCCCCGAGCTGATAAATTCAAGCGTGGATTGCTTTGGTGACAGCGTTGCCTTTTGTCAAAAAAAGGGCGATGCTGTCCTTGACTTCACATACAATGAATTCAAGTCGGCTGTGATGAGCTTTGGCTCCACCCTTTGTGAATCAGGCTTTGACGGCGGCAGAATTGCAGTGTGCGCTGACAATTGCGTAGAATGGTGCATTGCCTATATGGCAGGTGCGATTTATTGCGAAACCGTTGTTCCCGTTGACAAGGAGCTGACAGGCGAAAACATTGCTTCAACTGTCAGAAAAGCGGGTGCCAAGGTTCTTGTGACAGACAAAAAAACATATTCAAAGCTCCCCGCGAATATGGAAATCACTATCATCGGCATTGATTTTGAAGAAGATGATGTCAAGCCTCTGAGCAGCTTTCTCAACAGAGAAAATATATCGCCAATGCCTCAGAAGGATACAGGGGTTCCGTCGGTTATGCTTTTCACTTCAGGCACAACCGGCCAGTCAAAGGCCGTTATGCTCAGCCAGGAAAACATCTGCTTTGATATTTCTGCAGTTATGCAGATAGTCAGAATCAACCATGGTGAAAGGATTCTTTCGCTCCTCCCATTGCATCATACTTATGAATGCTCAATCTCTTTCCTCTGCTGTTTTTATGCAGGCGTAACCGTCTGCTTCGGTGGAGGAATCAAAGATATATACAAGGACTTTAAGCTCTTTGCTCCTCATGCGTTAGTGCTTGTGCCCCTGATTCTTAAAAAATTCGCTTCAAAATTCAAGAAGCTTCCTCCCCTGCCTGACAGATTGTTGAGAAAAAAAGTGCTCGACTTCTTCGGCGGCAACCTTCGCCTTGTGGTTTGCGGAGCCGCGCCTGTAGAAAGCGACGTACTGAAGGAAGTTTCAAGATTCGTTCCCACAGTTATTCACGGCTTCGGACTCACCGAATGCTCACCAATTGCACTTTGCAACCCCGACTTCGAAGCAAGCCTTGATTCCGTGGGCAAGCCCCTCCCCGGCACCGAAGCAAAAATTATCAACCCCGACGAAAACGGCACAGGTGAAGTCTGTGTTAGAGGCGGTATGATTATGGTCGGCTATTTTGACGGTGAAAAGATAAACGATGTCCGCGACGATGACGGCTGGTTCCACACAGGTGACCTGGGCTACTGCGACGAAAAAGGCAATTATCACATCACCGGCAGGCTCAAAAATGTAATTGTTACCCCCAACGGTAAAAACATTTACCCCGAAGAATTGGAGCTTCAGCTTGGTGAATTCAAAGAAATTACCGAGTGCATGGTTTATGAGGGTGTTGATTCCCGCGGTTCTGCAGCTGTGTGGGCAAAGGTTGTAACCACAGCCGACAGCGACAAGGTGCAGAAAATCATCAAAAAAATCAACAGCAAAAATGCCCCATATAAGGCAATCAAGGGCTTTGAAATCTGCGATGAGCTGCCCAAAAACACTTCATACAAAATCATCCGTAATAAATAATATAACCTCCTCATACCTTAAAAATGAGGAGGTTGTTTTATGCCAAAAAACAAAAAGAAAAAGCGCAATGACAAATCCTGCGCAGACAAACTTATTATAAAATCCGTTCTGACAGGCTCCGCAGTAGGAATTGTGAGCTTTTTTGCGCTCACTTCCATTCTCACGCTGCTTGCTCTGATGCAGGATTTTGACGAAAGCTATTACACTCCCCTGATATTTTTTGCCAGCGGCTTCAGCGCATTCACAGGCGGCTTCACGGCGGTTGTACCCCTGAAGCGCAACGGTCTGCCGTTGGGTCTTCTCAGCGTGTTACCGATGTTCTTTTTTATCATAGCCGTGGCAAATCTGGTCAGTGAAAAAGGAATCGGTCTGCTTGGTTGGGTGGCACTTGGCATAATGCTCATCACAGGGGCATTGGGCGGAATTGTGGCAGCAAACAAAAGAAAAGGGATAAAGCTCAAATAGGTGTTGATTAAAAAGGTTAAAAGTGTTAGAATATTGGAAGC
>JAZQYU010000077.1:0-25978 GCA_045633685.1 Acutalibacteraceae bacterium
GTCGATTCACGAATTGACTGTCTATAGCGGGTCGCCGTTGTCGTCAATCCCGATAAATAATCATTAAATAGCCTTCTCCTTGAGGAGAAGGTGCCGAGGAACGAGGCGGATGAGGTGGAATGGCTTTTTACTACGCTATCACGTTTCTTTTATATTTTCGGGTCGCCGTGGTCGTCAATCCTTACGAAAGGCTACATCCAACTTTGTAGGGTGCGGCGGTTTCTGACGCACCTTCAGGCTCCCCATATTATAGGGGGTGAAGACGAGATCAGAAGTAAGATGTAATAGTGAAGAAGTGAGGGTCTGCGACGCATTATATCAACCCCCACCGTCTTTTACTACGCAAAATCCATCTCCCCCCTGAGCTTCGGGTGAGGCATATTATACCAAGTTGTGTCGCCCGCTTGTAGGGTCAATGTTGACGCTAAATTCTGCAGCATTGGTTAACAATATCTCACTTTTGGTTGACAATGCAATCTCAAACTGTTACAATGAATTTGTTACTCTTTCATTTTGAAACGGAGGCTAAATGATGAAACAATATGATGTAATTGTTATCGGTGCCGGCAACGGCGGCCTTGCTGCTGCAGCTACCTGCGCCAAAGCGGGTCTTTCAACCCTTTTGCTTGAAAGGCACAACATTCCCGGCGGCTCGGCTTCTTCCTTTGTACGCGGAAGATTTGAGTTTGAACCCTCACTTCATGAGCTTGCAGGCATAGATACACATAAAGATATGTTTGAACGCTTCGGCGGTGAAGTTGATTGGTACACACATGATTCCATTTTCCGCCTTGTTATTCCCGCTAAGGAGGGGGATGAGGGTGCTTTTGTGAACGAAAACGGTGTTCTTGTTTCTCTTGATGCCCGTATGCCCGTAGGTTTCCAGAACTTTGCCAGAAAGCTTGAGGAGCTTGTTCCCGGCTCTTATGAAAGCTGTATGGCTGCTTTTGATTTGTCAGAGCGTATGTTCAAGGCTTTTGATAATATGGATAATCCTTCAAAGCTTGTCGGCAGCGTTAAGGATTTGCCCGACATTATGAGAATGGTTTCTCACACAATGAACGAGGGTCTTGATGCTCTCGGTATGCCCAAAAAGGCTCAGGATATCTTCAACACATATTGGTGCTATCTGGGTTCTCCCGGTTCTCAGCTTGACTTCCTTTATTACCTTGCAATGCTTCACAGCTATGTTAAAAAGGGTACAGGTGTGCCGCACCTGAGAAGCCATGAAATGAGCCTTGCAATTGATGATTCTATCCGTAAGAACGGTGGTGACATCTGGTACAATTCAGAGGTTACCAAGGTGATTATGAATGACGGTAAGCCTGCCGCAGTTGTGATTAATGGTGAAAAAACCGTTTACGGCAAATACTTTATCTGTAACTCTTCACCCAACTCTGTATGGGCAGATTTGTTTGATAAAAAGGATATTCCCGCAAAGCAGCTTAAAATGCTCAATGCGAGAAAAATCGCCTGCACACTCACAACGGTTTATCTCGGTATGAACAGAACAAAGGAAGAGCTTGGTATCACTGACTATTCTGTGTTCATTGCTCCCGATTCAGATTCTGACAAGCAGTATGAAGCCGCACAGAATTATTTCAGCAATTATTGTATAATCAACTGCCTCAATGAGATTATTCCCGATTGTACCCCTGAGGGCACAAGTCAGCTTTTCTTAACCGCTATGACTTTTGGTGATGTTATGAAAGACATCAAGCCTGAGGATTATAAAAAGTTTAAAACCAAGGTTGCGGAGGATATGATTGAAACCTGCGAAAAGGCTCTCAATATTTCTATCAAGCCCTATATTGAAGAAATTGAAATCGCACTTCCACCCACATTTGCACGTTATCTCAACACCCCCTGGGGTACTCCATACGGCTTTATGCTTGAAAAGTGGGATAGTATGATCCCCAGAACAGTTCAGTATCTGAAAGACCAGCCCTTTGAAAACTTCTTTTTCTGTGGTGCTTCTCAGGAGCGCGGTGACGGCTACGGCTGTGCTTATTACACAGGTGAAAAAGCAGGCGGAATTGTTGTTAAAAAATTAAAGGAGGGCAAATAATATGGCAACTCTTAAATCATTAAAAGCTAAAAAGTTTTTATCTATGCTCTCTGCCCGTCAGGAAAGATTTGATTCAGCCAAGGCTGAGCTTCCCGAAATCGGTGACAATGCAATGGCTCTTGCTAAGGCGCTTCACCCAAAACGTCAGTATCTTAAAATTGCAGAGGTTACAGAGCGCTCTGAGGATTGCAGAAGCTACACTCTTGTGCCTGATCCTGACAGAGGAACAACCTCCCTTGCTTATTTCGGTGCGGGCAAATATCTCACCGTGTTTGAAACAATTGAAGATATGCCTGTAACAAGAGCATATTCAATTTCGTCCTCACCCAAAGACTCCCTTGAGGGCAAATACGTTCTCACAATCAAATTGGTTGACGGCGGTCTTATGTCAAAATTTATTTTTGATACCTGGACCGTTGGCAAGGAGGTTGAGGTTTCAGCCCCCTCAGGTAATTTTGAATATCAGCCTCTCCGTGATGCAAAGAAGGTTATCTGCCTTGCAGGCGGCAGCGGCATCACTCCGTTTGTTTCAATGGCAAATGCTGTTGCAGACGGTGACGAGGATTTTGAAATGACACTCCTTTACGGAAGCAGAGATGCCAAGAATATCCTTTTTAAAGAGGAACTTGACGAGCTTTGTGAGAAGTGTGACAAAATCAAGGTTGTTCACGTTCTCAGTGCCCAGAAGGGCAGATGCCCCAAGGGAACGGAAAAAGGCTTCATTACAGCAGAGCTTATCGAAAAATACGCTCCTGCTGATGAAAAGTATTCTGTTTTCCTTTGCGGACCCCAGCAGATGTATGCTTTCGTGGACAAGGAGCTTGAAAAGCTGAATCTTGAAAGAAAGTATATCCGCCACGAAATGTTCGGTGAATTCCATAATCCCGGAACACAGGAGGATTATCCTGCAGGTGTCCCTGAAAATGTTAAAATCACCGTTACCATTCAGGATAAAACCTACATTGTCAGAGGCAAATCAGGGGATTCTGTTATGCAGACTCTTGAAAAGAACGGTGTTTCCGTGCCTGCACGTTGCCGAAGCGGAGAATGTGGTTTCTGTCATTCTCATCTGATTTCAGGCAAGGTTTATGTTCCCGCAAACCTTGAATACCGCCGTCTTGCAGATTACAAGTTCGGTTGCATTCATCCTTGCTGTTCTTTCCCGTTGACCGACCTTGAAATCAACGTCCCCGTTGCAAAATAAAACCAGAGCGTTCTGTTAGTCTAACAGAACGCTCTTTTTATATCTTATACCAATTTATCAACATCTTCAAGCTTCAGTCTTTTTGATGCTACGTATGTCTGGTAGCTTCCGTCAGGGAGCTTGTTGCCGAAGCAACCATAGGTGGAGGTTACAATCATACCGTCATCAAAAACGACGTTTCCGCAGTAGCCGGTGTCGGCATTTGCCGATAGAGCCACCTCTTTCTGCGTTTTGAGGAACGTGTGAGCAAGCTTGATTCTGTATTGCCCTTCTTTGCCGTTCTTTAGGTCGTCGTAGGTGCCGACCCATGCGACCCAGCCCTCGCTGAACCAATTTTTCATCTTCTCCTGAGAAAAGCTTTTGATTTTGTCCTTTCCTCTTTCAATGGAGCGGAATGTGATGAAAAGGCGGCCGTCGGGGGAATAATCCGCCTTGTGTCGTTCACCGTTGAGTGCTGAAGGGGCAAACACGGGCTTTGACCAGGTCTTTCCCTCGTCGCGTGAGAATGAAAGCAGAGAATTGTATCTTTTGTTATTGCTTCTTGCTATCAGGCAAAGCTCGTCACCCTTGCCGCAATCGGAACGGACAACCTCAACTTCGCACATATTAGCCTTTTTCTCAATGCTTCTGTGTTCGCTGAAATACGGCTCGGGAATGCTCCAGACAGGCTTCCCATCTTCAAAAGAAAGAATGGTTTTGTAATTAACAAACTTGCTGTCGTGGAAAAATGCCATCCACTTGTCTGCGAATTTACCGTTTTCCTTAAGCCGTGTCAATGACGCCATTGAAACAATGGGGAGAACAGTAACCTTGTCTTTTTTTGAAAAGCAAAGCTCAAATTCGCTCCAGCTTTTGCCCTCGTCATCAGAAAGGGAAAAGTTGAAGCCGCCGATTGAGCCTTTGCCGTCGTGCCAATCGGGGTTGCCTGAAATGAGCAGAATTTTATCGGGAGTTCCGTCGGAAAACTCAAGTCTGTAAACTGTGGGAGTTTCTCTCGATGTTTCCCATGATTTCGGCTGATTTTCGATTTCGCCCGTGTATGTGATGCCGCCGTCAAAGCTCAGTCTGCTTCTGATTGCCCCTTTGCCGTGGCCTGAGGGGTAAACATCAAGAATACTGCCGTCTTTGAGAAGTACGGCATCGGGGTGACCGATATAATCAAGCCCGTCATCAACGGTTGAAAGCTCATAGAGATATTTCAACTCGTCAGGTGTGTTTTCGGGCATAACATCAAGGCGCACCAATGGGATAGAATAGTCACCGGCACCGTTGCTGAAATAATATTTGTCAGATAATTTTTTGAACATATCTGTGTTCACTCTTTCTTATAAAGATTCTGCAACCTTTTTCATTGCATCCCAGCCCTCTTTGCTGAGGGGGAGGAAAGGCTTTCGACAGGGACCCATATCAATGCCGAGATGTGTAAGAACAGCCTTTTCGCACTGGAACACACCGTATTTGATCATTTCTGCAATAATAACGTTTGCTTCGTTCTGGATTTCCTGAGCCTTTTTGATGTTGCCGTTGTTGAACTCATCATAAATCTTCAGGAACTTGTCACCCATAAAGTTGTATGTGCTGCCGATAGCACCGTCTGCACCCATTGAAAGACCACCGAGGCACATCTCGTCAAAGCCGTTGAAAACCGTCACACCGTCAATTTTTTCTTTGAACTGCTGAAGGGTATAAAGGTCAGCGGATGTATGCTTGATTCCGCAGAAGCGCTTATCTTTGAACATTTCAGCGGCATAGTCTGCGGTGAAGGTGAATCCGTTGCCGCCGGGGAAGTTATAAACCACCATAGGAATGTTAACACTGTCAACGATATCGGTGTAATACTGTTTGATAGCTGCGGCGGGGAATGAATAATAGAAGGGTGCAACTGCTGAAACCGCATCGTATCCAAGACTTTCGGCAGTTTTTGCCATGTCAATTGCTGCATCGGTTGAAATAGCACCGCAATGAGCAATCATAGGCACTTTGTCGCCTGCGGCTTCTTTAACAATTCTGAAAACCTCTTTGCGCTCTTCGTTGGTCATAACCATGCTTTCGCCGGTGCTTCCGCCGACATAGAAGCCGTTGATGCCTTTTTCAAGGTTGAATTCAACAAGCTTTTTAAGTGCTGATTCGTTAATTGTATAATCTTCTTTGAAGGGGGTAAGAAGAGCTGTAAAAATACCTTTCATGTCTGATTCTCCTTATAATTCTGATGCAAGATATGCCGCTCCCAGCTTGTTTGCGTCATTGCCCATCTGTGCCTTAACAACCTCTACCTTACGGAAGCTGTTCATAAGCTGAGACCCGAGTCTTGCATTGATTTCTTGTGTAATGTATTCTTCGTTCATAATTCCTCCGCCTGCAACAATCAGCGCGGGGTTAAAAACATAAACAATGCTTTTGAGGCCTGTAACAATCTCATCAATCCAATTATCAATGATTTGTCTGATTGCGGGGTCATCAAAGCGTTCAAAAATCTCTCTGCCGTTAAGGGCGATACCAAGCTTTTCTTCAACATCATTCACAAGAGCGGTGGTGGAAGCGTAGGTTTCATAACAGCCTTCGCCGCCGCAGGTGCATTTTCTGCCGCCCTGATGAGTAACAATGTGACCGAATTCACCGGCAGAAAAAGAATTGCCTGTGAAAAGCTTGCCGTCAATAAAAATCGCACCGCCTATGCCTGTGCCGTAGGTCAGGCAGATGAACGAGCTTTGCCCTTTTCCTGCTCCGAAAATTGCTTCACCCAATGCGGCTGAATTGACGTCGTTTTCCACGGCCGTGGGAATGCCTGTTTCTTTTTCAACAAGCTCCTTGATTTTAACACCTGTGTAGCCGGGAATCGTTTCGGTAGCAAATATAATTTCGCCTTTAACGCTGTTGACCTGACCTGCGGTGGAAATTCCTACGCGGTCGATGTTGTCAAAGCCTTTGATGATTTCAATTACCCGTTCAATAATTCTTTTGCCGCCCTCGTGAGCATTGGTGGGGATTGACCTTTTTTCGGTGAGATTAAAGCTTTCATCGCACAGGGCATATTTGATTTCTGTTCCGCCTATGTCAAAAGCGAGAATTTTCATCTGCTTTCCTCCAGCGCTTTAACAAAACGCTTCGTAATGTCCATTGGTCTTGTGATGGCTGTGCCAACAACTGCCGCATGAGCGCCGCTTTCAAAGGCTTTCACCAATTCGTCAGGTGCCCAGATACCGCCTTCGGCAATAACTGTTGCCCCAAGCTCCTCTTTATAACGCTTCATAAGTGTGAAGTCGGGGAGGGGTGTGCCCTTTGTGTATGGGGTGTAACCGCTCATTGTTGTTCCGAGCAGATCAAAGCCCAATTCAAGGGCAAGCTTGCCTTCTTCAAAGCAGGATGTGTCTGCCATAAAGAGTTGGTCGGGGTATTTGGCACGTACTTCTTTGAAAAAGTCGCTGAAAGAAACTCCGCCGGGTCTTGTTCTGTTTGTGGCATCAAGAGCAATAATTTCACACCCGATTTCAACCAATGCATCAACCTCTTTCATTGTGGGGGTGATATAAACGTCACTGTCGGGATACTCTTCTTTGATAATGCCGATAATCGGGAGGCTGACTCTTTCTCTGATGGCAAGAATGTCAACAACAGTATTTGCTCTTATTCCCACAGCACCGCCGAGGGATGCGGCATAAGCCATTTTGCTCATTATGTAGCTGTCGTACAATGGCTCTGTTGACAATGCCTGGCAGGAAACAATAAGTCCGCCTTCGATTTGTTTTAAAATCTGTTCATTGTTAATTTTTTTCATAGTAAAAAAATTATATCACAACAAAAATCTTAATTCAACATTTATTGATATTTTAAGCAAAATATGTTAATGTTAGTCTATAAAACAATGAGGAGTGTGCTTATGTTTATTATCCGAAAGCTTATGACTATTCTTACTTACCCTCTTTTGATTCTCACAGTGCTTACAAGCCCCGTAGCTCAGAGCACCGAAACTGCCGAGCTTGTGTCCACGGATACCTTTGTTTTTGAAAGAGCTCTTCTTATGGGTCAGGGTATTACTACCGACGGTGAATATTATTACACAAGCGGGTCTCTTGCGGCCATTAACTTCACAATTCTCGGTAAATTTACCTTTGAGGATATGGAGCTTGTGCAAAGTCACATCAACCCTCTGCCCAAGGAATGCTCAAAACGCGGCAATAACCACATCGGAGGAATAAGCTATTACAATGGCAAAATCTACGCTCCCGTTGAGGGCGGAGATGAGGTTTATGCCTGCATCGTTGTGTTTGATTGCGAAACACTTGAACCCACAGGTGAGGTTTATGACCTGCCCAACGAAATTTATGACGACGGTGTGCCGTGGTGTGCGGTTGACCCAGAAACAGGCTATCTCTATGCCTCAAAATGGTCTCACGCCAAAACAGTTTATGCCTATGATGTCAATGATTCAATGAAGCTCGTCAAAGAAATTCCGATAACGGGTCTTGGCGAAATTGATCGTATTCAGGGCGGTGAATTTTATAACGGTACGCTCTACCTTTCAAACGATATTCACGATAACGGCAATTATAAAAACATTCTCTCTTTTAACGTTGAAACAGGTGAGGCGGCTGTTAAGTTTGTCCGTGACGTTGGCGGTGAAAACATCGAGGCTGAGGGTATGACCTTCTGGCCCACAGAGGACGGTGCAATTATGCATGTCCTTGATTATAACAAGCTTCTGGGTGTGTTTGTTCACCGTTACAAGGTTGATTTCTGATGAAAAAGCGTTATTATACTCTTGATGCATTCAGGGGATTTGCTCTTGTGAATATGATTGCGTACCACGCAATGTGGGATATGGTAAATATTTTTCATTGCAATATTTCGTGGTTTAAGTCAGATATAGCGCATATCTGGCAGCAATGCATCTGTTGGAGCTTTATTCTTCTGTCGGGCTTTTGTTGGAATTTTGGCAAAAAGAAGCTGAAAAACGCTCTCGTTACGTTGGTGGCTTCTGTAATCATCACCGTTGTGACTGCCGTATTTATGAAAAACAGCATTATTATCTTTGGTGTGCTCAGCCTTCTGGGTTCGTCAATGCTTATTATGATTCCTCTTGATAAGCTTGTGAAAAGGCTTAATCCTTATGTCGGCCTGGTTGTTTCGTTTTTTGCTTTCATTGCCATCAAAAAAGTTTCTGACGGAGCGGTTGTGATAGGGGACAAGGTGCTTTTTGAAATGCCACGTGAATTATATGCGAACTTTTTCACAGCTTATCTCGGTTTCCCTCCGGGCGGATTTTATTCTTCTGATTACTTCCCGCTGATACCGTGGTTGTTCCTTTTTGTGTGCGGTTATTTTCTTTATCATATCTTCACACGGTTGAAGCTGATGAAATATCTTTCTTCTTTCAGGTGCAGACCCCTTGAATTTATGGGCAGACACTCACTAATAATCTATATGGCGCATCAGCCCGTTGTGTATGGTGTATTATTTCTGGTGTTCCGTTTTGTCTAAAACATAGAAAATCAGAAAGTCAATTTACATTGCAGTTTTTTGTGTGCTATAATCCTCTTGTCTTAATTAATCGGGACAGGAGGATTTGTTTATGAAAATTACTTTTATGGGTGCAGGCAGCACCGTTTTTGCAAGAAATGTTATTGGTGACTGTATGTGCACCGAGGCTCTTCGTGACAGCGTTTTTGCTCTTTATGACATTGATGCTGTTCGCCTTGAAGAAAGCCGCACAATCCTTGAGGCTATGCGCGAAACAAAGGGTGGCTACGGAAAAATTGAATGCTATCTCGGTGTTGAACAGAGAAAGGATGCTCTCAGAGGAGCTGATTTTGTTGTGGATGCAATTCAGGTTGGCCTTTATGACCCCTGCACAATCATAGATTTTGAAGTGCCCAAGAAATACGGCCTTCGTCAGACGATCGGTGACACTCTCGGCATCGGCGGAATTATGCGTGCTCTTCGCACGATCCCCGTGCTTAAGGATTTTGCCGACGATATGGCAGAAGTTTGCCCCGACGCACTTTTTCTCAATTACACCAACCCCATGGCAATGCTTTCGGGTTATATGCAGAGATACACTCCAATCAAAACTGTAGGTCTTTGCCACAGCGTTCAGAGCTGCTCTCAAGATCTTTTGTGTGAGCTTGGTATGGAAGACAAGCTTGAGGGCAGAAAGGAACTCATCGCAGGTATCAACCATATGGGCTGGCTTCTTGAAATCAAGGATAAAAACGGTGTTGACCTTTATCCCGAAATCAAGTCAAAGGTTGATGCTTATCTTGCTGACCCTGAGAAGAAAAACAAGGTCAGAATGGACTACATCAAGCACTTCGGTTATTTTTGCACAGAGTCCAGCGAGCATAATGCCGAATATAATATGTTCTACATCAAGAGCAAATATCCCGAGCTTATCGACCGCTACAACATTCCTCTTGATGAATATCCCCGCCGCTGTGTAAATCAGATTGAAGGCTGGAAAAAGGAATATCAGGAAATGCTTGAAAAAGGCGTTAAGGAGCATAACCGCTCAAACGAATATGCTTCTCGTATTATGGAATCAATCGTCACAGGTGATCCCTACAAAATCGGCGGTAATGTGCTCAACACAGGTCACCTTATCACCAATCTTCCCGAGGATGCCTGCGTAGAGGTTCCTTGCCTTGTTGACGGCTATGGTGTTCATCCTTGCCACGTGGGTGCTCTTCCCGTGCAGTGTGCCGCAATGAATATGACAAACGTCAACGTTCAGCTTCTCACAATTGAAGCTGCTGCCACGCTCAAAAAAGAGCATATCTATCAGGCAGCAATGCTTGATCCCCATACAGGAAGCGAGCTTGATATCGATACAATCAAGAAAATGGTTGACGACCTCATCGAAGCTCACGGCGACTTCCTCCCCAAATATCATTAAGCTCCCAAACTGCTCTGCTTCTGCAGGGCAGTTTTTGTATGTCAAAAAGACAGAGGGATTGACAAAGTCAACAGTAAAGCATAAAATTAACTCGGTGATATTATGAAAATGTTTATGAAAAAATATATTCCCGAAGAATACCGTTTTTATATAATTTTATATCTTATATTCCTTGCGGTGCATCTTGTTTTGCCTCTTAATTGGGGAGATGACAAAATTTTTCTCTCAAAATCTGCAGATGCAGGTCTTTTGGAGTTTCTGCAGGGAAGTGCCCGACCTTTTACCGACGGGCTTACCTACATATTCTCTCGTTTTCATTTTCTGTGGAGAATTTTTAACCCTGCCGTATTAACTGTCCTCGTTGCAGTTATTCCCAAAATTCTGCCTCCTCAAAATATACACAGGGCATTGCCTTTGTTGGCAATTTATCCGACAATGTGTATGGTTGACGCAGGCTTCGTTGCCACCACGGTGAATTATCTCTGGCCGATTACATTCGGCATAATAAGCCTTCTTCCGCTTAAAAATCTTCTCTACGGCAAAAAGACAAGCCTCGCTCTTTGCATTGTTATTATTCCGCTGATGCTTTATGCCACCAATATGCAGCA
This sequence comes from Acutalibacteraceae bacterium, assembly GCA_045633685.1. Classification (GTDB taxonomy): domain Bacteria; phylum Bacillota; class Clostridia; order Oscillospirales; family Acutalibacteraceae; genus CAG-488. Next base: position 10,770 of record JAZQYU010000077.1, read on the forward strand.
GATGAGTGTGGTGATGCTTGTTGCTCTCACGGCTGGCAATATATTCTTTTTATTCAAGCGCAAAATCAAGCCCTATCTGCTTTTGCAGAATGTTATTGTTGCAGGAATGACGGCTTATTCTTATTACCTCAATACCGTCGGTGAAAACAACCGTATGGTGCGTGAAACAGGCAGATATTTTCCCGAATTCTTAACGCTCAATGTGTTTGAAAAGCTTGAGCTTGGATTTTCTTCCACCTTTTACGGTCTTACCTCGCAGATTTATTTTCCCTTGTTGATGTCTCTCGGGTTTATGATTTTTCTGTGTGTGCGTTCGTTTAACGAAAACACAAAATTTCGTGCTTTATCTTTGTTGCCGCCTGTTTTCAGTGTGGTGCTTTGCTTTGCTTCGCCCTATGTTTTCGGTGAGCTTAAAAATTACAAAATGCAAAAGGCGGTCTATTCATTTGAACCTCTTGCAGATGTTTTGTTTGTTATAACAGGCATTTGTGTTGTGGTTGCAATTATGAGTCTGGTTAAATCCCGGAGAAACAAAATTTATTGTCTTTGTGTGTTGATTCTCGGATTCGGAAGCCGTGTGATGATGGGCTTTTCTCCCACCGTATGGGCGTCTGGATGCCGCACTTTTGCTATAATGCTTATGTCGTTTGTTCTTATAACTCTTGTTATTATAGGGGAGAAAAACAAAAATGAAGCCTGAGTTTATATGTCATTCTGATTTTAAAAATCTTGCTCCCGTGAATGTTTTTCACAAGGAGCACAGCGGAGAAAGACTTGAAAATTCTCCCGAAGAAATTCAAAACAGGCACATTCTTTTTCGTAAAAAGTTTACACTCAGCAGCAAAAGTAATGCGGTGCTCAGAATCACGGCTGATGATTATTATAAGCTTTATATCAACGGAAGATTCGTTACCCAAGGTCCTGCCCCTTGTTACCCGAACTTTTTTTATTACAACGAAATAGATGTTACTGATTATCTTGTTGAGGGTGAAAATACTTTTGCGGTGCATTGCTATTATCAGGGCTTGATTAACCGTGTGTGGGTATCGGGGGATAACCGTCAGATGCTGTGGCTCAGCCTTGATGTTGACGGTGAAACCGTTCTTGTCAGTGACGAGAGCTGGTTTTGTCACAATCACACGGGATTTACTGCCTTGCATACTGTCGGTTATGACACTTCCTTTTGTGAATGTTACGACAGCCGGGATAATAATATAAATTTCTTTGAGCCTGATTTTGATGATTCCGGCTGGAGCAATTGCTCGGTTTATAAAAACGCAGATTATACCCTCGTTAAGCAACCCACAAATCAGCTCAAAATTTATGATGTCAATCCGAAAGAAATTCATCGGATCAATGATGGTCTGTTTGTTGATTTCGGTTTTGAAGCTGTGGGATATATATCCCTCAAAGCCAAGGGCTGTCGCGGTGATAAGGTTGTTATCCGTGCAGGGGAGGAGCTGAATCCGGACGGCAGTGTTCGTTATAATATGCGCTGCAACTGCCTTTATGAGGATGAATGGATTTTATCGGGCGGTGAGGATGAATATAATCAGTTTGATTACAAAGCCTTCCGCTATGGGGAAATTCTGTTTCCGAAAACGGTTGAAATTGATGATGTGTCTTTCGCTATCAGGCATTATCCTTTTGAAGATAATTTTAAATCCTCCGTTACCAACCCCGAGCTTCTGAAGATTATAGAGCTTTGCAAAAACACAATAAAATACGGCACTCAGGAGTGCTATATGGATTGCCCCACGAGGGAAAAGGGTCAGTATCTCGGTGATTTGTCGGTCAGCGCAAGGGCTCAGGTTGCGGCAACAGGGGACACAACGATGATGAAAAAAGCAATGACGGATTTCTTCAATTCCTCATTTATCTGCCCGGGGCTTATGGCTGTTTCTACCTCATCGTTTATGCAGGAGATTGCTGATTATTCTCTCCAGCTTCCTGCTCAGGTGTGCTGGGTTTACAGCGTTGACAATGACCTTGATTTTGTTCGTTACGCTGAACCGTATCTCACGGCAATGATGAAGCATTTTATGAAATATATGAATGAGGACTGCCTTCTTGATGGTGTTGCCGATAAATGGAATCTTGTGGATTGGCCCGATAATCTGCGAGACGGCTATGACTTCCCGCTTACCAAACCGATAGGCAAGGGGCTTCATAATGTGATCAATGCTTTCTGGTGCGGCTTTTTGCAGTCGATGGATGAGATGTATTCTATTATTGATAAGCCTCTCACGGGGATTACAGGCAGGGCAAAGAAGAGCTTTGTGAAATTCTTTCTGAATGAAAAAACAAACCTTTTCTGCGATACTCCTGATCATTCCCATTCTGCAATTCATTCCAATATTCTGCCGCTGCTTTTCGGTATCGGTATTGATGAAAAAACAAGGGCGGCAATTATAAATCTGCTCAAAGAAAAACGCCTCAGTTCAATGGGTGTTTATATGGCATATTTTGCCCTTGCAGCGTTGAAAAAGCAAGGTGAAATGAAGCTTGCAGAGGAATTGGCAACTGACCCGGATTGTTGGCTCAATATGTTGGGTGAGGGCGCCACCACCACTTTTGAAGCCTGGGGCAAGGAACAAAAGAAAAACACAAGCCTTTTTCATCCATGGGCAACTGCTCCGCTGATTATTTTCTCTGATAGCGTAAGGCCTTATTAAAATTAAAAACACAAAAAAATTAAGACCGTAGGATTTGACTCCTGCGGTCTTTTGTTATGCTTAGAATGTGTCTGTCTTAATTACGTAGTAAAGAATCTTGGGAAGATTGATTACTGTTTTAACAAGCCAGTTTGTGATTGCATACACTGCAAGGTTGCCGAATGAGGGGATAACACCGAGGTAATAATCGAACTCTGAGGTTGTGTTGTCGCCTTCAAAGGTGATTTCGTTTTCACCCTGCTCCTTGGTGAGTGTCATTTCGTCAATGAGCTTGAGCTCCTGTGTTTCGTCGTTGAGAACATAAGCTTCAAACTTAAGCTCTCCGCCGTCGATGCTGATTGTTGAGAACACACCGCCGATTCTTTCGGGGTCGGTCTGATCCCAGTCTTCACCGTCCCAATAGTTGCCATAGCCGTTTTTCTGAATTGTGAGTGCGTCGATGAACTCTTTTTCCATATAAACGCCGGGCATAAATTCGCGAACCTCGTATCTCTTTGTGCCTGCTGTGCCTGTGAGGATGTAGGTTGTGCCGTTGCCGTCTTCAGCAACAGTGTTGTCTACAAGGGGCTTTGTGCGAAGATACTGATGGTCGTGGCCTGACATAACAACGTCAACATTGCATTCATCAAGAACCTCGGTGAGAGCTTCTGTGAGGTAGAGAGCGTCGGGCCATTTGCCATCCTTACCCAATGTGTAGGGTGATTTGTGCATAAATACGATTTTCCAGTCAGCGTCAGTTGAGTTCATATCGTTTCTGAGCCAGTCAAGCTGAGCGTTTGACATAACGAGCAAATCGTTTGTGTTGAGCACTGCAAAGTGAGCGTTGCCGTAATCAAAAGAGTAGTTGAAGCCGTTAAGGTTCTGAACACTTTCGCTGGTGTCAACGTTGAACATATTGTCAAACCAGTTCCATACACCGAGACCGTCGTGGTTACCCGCAACGGGAACGTGAGTCATAGCGTTGTGGTTAGCCTGGAAGAATTTGAAGTAAGCATCCCACTCTTCGTTTGTGCTGTCGTTGGTGTAGTCACCCATGTTTGCAACAAAGTCAGCGTTGGGAACCTTCTTCATTGCAGCGTCAAGAACCCATGAAGCTTTTTCAAAGTTTTCTTCGGAGCTTGCCTGAACGTCTGCGATAGCAATGAACTCAATTTTGTCGTTGCCGTCGTCTGTAGTGAATGTGCCGACGTCGCTCCAGTTGTTGCCGTCACCTACAACATATGTGTAGGTTGTGCCTGCTTCAAGGCCTGCAACATAAAGCTGATGAAGGTAGTGACCTTCCCACTCTTCACATCTTACACCTGAAACGGTAACTGAGTCTGTTACGTCAACAATTGCGTTTTTGAAAATTTTAATTTCTGTTGCGGTCTCTGCTTCTGTGTACCAGGTGAAGCCTCTCTGAGTGGCTGTGTCACCGTAAACAGTGCAGGAAACTCTTTCAACCTCTGTGCCGTCTGTTGCAAAAGCTGAAACCATACCTGCTGAGAGGAGAAGGCTCAGGCAAAGAACAACGCTGAGGGCTTTTTTGAATATCTTGTTCATTTTGAAGTTTACCTCCGTTTATAAAGATACATAATTATAGCATTTTTGTCTTAAATTTGCAAGTTTTGAAGCAATCACATTTTATACAAAAAGAATGTTGAAGTTTTGTTGAAATATCTCAAAGTTTTTTGCTTCAGGTTATTGACAATGAGGATATATAGGTATATAATTGTGGTAAAAATGGGAACAGAAAGGGAGTGAGTGTGGAATGGAAATATCAAAGAAGCCTGAGCTTTTTGTAGGCAAAGCGTGTACAAGAACGCTGGATGACAAAAGCAGAATTTCTTTGCCTGCCCGTTTTCGCGCTCAGCTTGAACGTTCTCAGAAAGAGTACGATACGGTTTATGTTTTCTGCGCTCCCCACCGCAAGGAGCTTTGTATCTACACTTACGACGGTTGGCTTGAATTTGCTCAGCCCAAGATCGATGCAGTAGAAAATCCGAAAGACCGCATTGCTTTTTCAAACAGAATTTATTCTCTTCTTGATGAGCAGACTGTTGACTCTCAGGGCAGACTTAAGCTTGATAAGGATTTTCTCAAAGCTATCGGCGTTGATAAAACCGTTCAGCTTTCCGGTAACGGACGCAATCTTCTTATCACAGCGGCTAAGGAAGAAGTTAATCCCTTCGATATTGATGAAAAAACTGCAGACTTCATCGACAGCCTGTATTTCTGATGCGGAGGATAGTTTATGGAATTTAAACATATCACCGTTTTGCGTGAGCAGACTGTTGACGCACTTAATATCAAGCCTGACGGAGTGTATTTTGATTGCACTGCAGGCGGCGGCGGTCACAGTGCTCTTGCTCTTGAATCAATCAAAGACGGCAGAATGGTCTGTATCGACCAGGACCCGTCAGCAATCGAAACTCTTACCAACCGCTTTGACGGTGACGGCAGAGTGACAATCGTTCACGACAATTTTGTTAATATAGATGAAATAATGACCACTCTGGGCTTTGAAGAAAACGGAGCCGACGGAATTATGGCAGACCTTGGTGTCAGCTCACATCAGCTTGACACAGGGGACAGAGGCTTTTCTTTTCATAAGGATGCACCTCTTGATATGAGAATGAGTCAGCAGGGTGTGTCAGCCGCTGATCTTGTCAATTCTCTTTCTCAGCAGGAATTGCAGAGAATTCTTTTCACCTACGGCGACGAAAAATTTGCTCCTCAGATTTCAAAAAACATTGTAAAGGCAAGAGAGCTGAAGCCCATTGAAACAACCTTTGAACTTGCCGATATAATCAGAGACTCTGTTCCTGCAAAGTTCCGCCGTGACGGTCATCCGGCGCGCAAAAGCTTTCAGGCGCTGAGAATTCAGGTCAACGGTGAAATAGACAAGCTTGAAACGGCTCTTGATTTTATGTTTGAGCGTCTTAATGTGGGCGGCAGACTTGCAATAATCACATTCCACTCTCTTGAAGACAGAGTGGTGAAAAACAAATTCAAAAAATTCTGCGAGGGTTGCATTTGTCCTCCTGAATTTCCCGTTTGTGTGTGCGGCAGGGAGCCTAAGGGCAAAATTCCCTTTAAGCCCGTAACACCAACTAAATATGAAATTGAAGAAAACCCTCGTGCAAGAAGTGCAAAACTCAGGGTGATAGAAAAAATAAACTTGTGATAAAGAGAGGATGGCACATATGGCTACCAACAACTTGGCTTACGATTTCGACTTGTTTGACAATTCAATAAACAGAAAAAGTGCGGCAGCACCCAAGGTGGATGCTCCCGTTAAGCCTCATGTTGTGCCTCAGAAGCCACGTAGCCGTAAGGCTTTGAAGGAGGAGGCAAAATATTCACGCCTTCAGGCTGTTAAAATTGCCCTTGTTTCAATGCTTCTTCTTGTGTTCCTCGGTTCATCCGTTTATTGCAGAGCCGTTGTTATGGATCTTGATGCAAAAAAGCAGGAGCTTCAGGTAACAATGCAGGAGGCACAAAGTGAAAATGTAAGACTCAGAAGTGCTGTGGATTCAATGTATTCCATAGTCAACATTTCTGCTTATGCCGAGAAAACCCTCGGTATGATAAAAAAAGACGGCTATCAGATCAACTACTATGAAGTCAACTGAAAGCCCTGCAAAAATGAATAAAGACGATGATAAAAATCATATTATAAAAGGGCGGATTTCTCATCCGCCCTTGCGGTGATTTTTAAACACTGCGATTTTTTTGAAAAAACACCAAAAGGGGGAGTTGCTGTGGCAGGCAAAAAAGCGAAAAAAGTAACAAGAAAAGAAACCTTGGTCAGAAGCGTGGTTGTTCTGGTTTTTATTGTTCTTCTGTTTCTTGTGAATATAGCATCTCTGTTTTATGTGCAGATAGTAAACGGTGATACATACAAGGCATACGCCGAAACGAATCAGCTTGAAGATAATGCCATACCTGCCCAGAGAGGTGTGATTTACGACTGCAATATGAACATTCTCGCTGAAAGTGCGTCGGTGTGGAAGGTGTATGTAAATCCCAGCAATTTTACCACCGCCCGCAGCAAAATACCTGAGCATGTTCTCAACCAAGGTCTTGAGGATGTTTGCAGAAGGCTTGGTGAAATTTTTGAAATGGATTCAGCCGAGCTGAGAGAAAAGTTCGTCAGTCAGTCAAGCTACAGATATGTTCTTGTTAAAGCCAAGGTTGAAAAAACTCAGCGCGATCAGGTCAGCGCCTTTATGGATGAATGCATTTCCTACAAGGATTCAGAGGGCAACAAGAGATTTGTGTATTACAGCTTTTTTGTAGGCATTGAAACCGACACAAAGCGTTATTACCCCGCAGGAAACCTTGCTTCCACTCTGATCGGCTTCACGGGTGACGGTGATGTGGGTCGCTACGGCCTTGAATATGAATATGACGAAATTCTTACAGGCACCGAGGGTCGTCAGATTTATTCAAACAGCGCAATGAATATAAATTCATCTGTGGATTTTGAATCGGTATATGATGCCGAAAAGGGCTCAAGCCTTGTTCTCACCATTGATGAAACAGTTCAGCGCTATCTTGAGGATGCTCTCGACCAGTGCTATATCGACACAAAATGTGACACCTGCTACGGTATAGTTATGGACGTTGACACAGGCGCAATTCTTGCTATGTCAACGAAAAATGACTACGATCCCAACACTCCCAGCACAATTTATAACGAGTCGGTAAAGGCTCAGCTTGAAGAAATTGCAGATGAAAAAGAAAAATCAGAAGCGATTTCCGCTGCAAGACAGAATCAGTGGAGCAACAATGCGGTTGCCGATGTTTATGAACCCGGTTCAGTTTTCAAAATTTTCACTCTTGCTGCAGGTATTGAGGAAAATGAAATAATGAGCAACTATAATTGCACAAGTCATATCAAAATTGCGGATACTCCGTACAGCTGCTTCAAGGGTAAGGCCCATGGTGCGGAAACTCCCGAAATTGCTCTTGCAAACTCCTGTAACACATATTTCATCACCGTAAGCCAGCGCCTCGGTGTTTCAAGCTTCTGCAAATATTTTGAAGCCTTCGGCTTTACCGAAAAAACAAATATCGATCTTCCGGGTGAAGGTCGCCCGATTTATTTTGACGAGGACGAAATGAGTAAGGTCAACCTTGCAAGCTGCTCCTTCGGTCAGTCTTTCGGTGTTACAAGCATTCAGATGATTACTGCAGTTAATGCCATAGCCAACGGCGGTAAGCTTATGCAGCCATATGTTGTGAGCAAGGTGCTTGATAACAACGGCAATATAGTTGACGAAACTCAGCCTACTGTACGTCGTCAGGTTATTTCAGAATCCACCTGCCGCAAGGTGCTTGATGCGATGGTGCAGACGGTTGAAACAGGTACAGCAAAAAATGCTTATGTTGCGGGCTACAATGTAGCAGGCAAAACAGGTACATCTGATAACCTTACAAATATCGGTCAGGTTGCCGCTTCATTTGCAGGTATTGCTCCTGCTGAAAATCCCGAAATTTCAATCATTGTTGTTGTTGATAACCCTAAGGTCACCTCCAACACAGGCGGTGCCGTTGCGGCTCCTGTTGCGGCAGAGGTTATTGAAAACACCTTGACTTATCTCAATGTTAAGAGAAATTACAACGAAAAAGAGGCCGGCAAGCTCAATGTTGAGGTTGCAAACTTTGTGGGCACGGATATTGCCGCTGCACGCAAAAAAGCAACGGATGCGGGCTTCTCGGTTAAGGTGGCAGGCGAGGGTGACACAGTTGTCTCTCAGTGTCCTGCGTACGGTCAGTACATTCCTCAGGACGGTGTAATTATTCTCTACACCGAAAAGAATTCACAGCCCGTCAAGGCAAAGGTTCCTGATTTTACGGGAATGAGCATTTCCGCTGTAATGGGTTCAGCCACACAAGCGGGTGTAAACATTAAGGTTTCAGGCAATGCATTGTCCTCGTCGGGACTGATTGCATACCGACAGAATATAGAAAAAAACACAGAGGTTGCCTACGGAAGTACGGTAACTGTATATTTCAAATCAGGCACTGTTATTGCAGACGGCTGATAAGTAATTCCAAGAGGTGATTGGATGCACACACTTTTATTAACAGAAATTGCAAAAGGAATCGGCGCAGAAGCTTGCGGTGAAGCTCAGCTCAGCGGTATCACAATCGACAGCAGAGTCGTGAATCCGGGGGATTTGTATATCGCAATCAAGGGTGAAAACTTTGATGGTCACGATTTTGCCGAAGGTGCAGTCAAAAACGGTGCGGCAGCAGTTATGTGCCACAAGGATATTGATGTTGATTGCCCCAAAATTATGGTTGATGATACTCAGCAGGCGTTCCTCCGTCTTGCTTCGTGGTACAGAGATAAATTCACATTCCCGGTGGTTGCACTCACAGGCAGTGTAGGCAAAACCACAACCAAGGAAATGATTTGTGCCGCACTTTCAAGTGAACTCAACACCCTCAAAACTGAGGGTAATCTCAATAATCAGATCGGTGTTCCGAGAACGCTTATGCGCCTTGAAAACAGCTTTGAAGCGGCCGTTGTTGAAATGGGTATGGATAACAAGGGGCAGATTTCGGTGCTGAGCAGATGTGCAAAGCCCACTGCTGCGGTTATCACAAACATCGGCGTTTCTCACATGGAAAATCTCGGCTCCCGTGAAGGAATTCTTTCTGCAAAGCTTGAAATTCTTGAAGGTCTCAAAGAGGGGGCGCCGGTATTTCTCAACGGTGATGACCCGTATCTTATGAGTGCCCACATAGAAAACAGACCTGTTGTTTATTACGGAATCAATAACTCCATATGCAAATACAAAGCCGAAAACATTGTTCCTGAGGGAACATCAACAGCTTTTGAAATCCGTTGCGATGAAAAAGTGTATGCAGTTAAAATTCCCACTATCGGCAAGCATAATGTTTATAACGCTGTTGCGGCCTTTGCTGTGGCTGTTGAAACGGGTATTGCACCTGAAAATGCTATTGCAGGTCTTCTTAATTACGAGCCTTCGGGAATGCGTCAGCGCATCAACGAAAAGGGCGGAGTAACCTTTATTGAGGATTGCTACAATGCAAGCCCCGACTCCGTGAGAGCTGCGCTTAATACACTTGCTTCTTTTAAAACAGGTCGCAGGATTGCCGTTCTCGGTGATATGCTTGAATTGGGTGCAGTCAGCGATGATGCTCACCGCGATTCAGGTATGATTGCTTCCAAAAAAGGCATTGATGCTGTTTTTACCTACGGTGAAAAATCAATTCTCACCTCAATGAAAGCTCAGGAAATGGGCGTTAGCGAAACTGCTCATTTCACCTGTCAGGAAGCGTTGGCTCAAAGAATCAATGCTTATATCAAGCCCGATGATGTGGTTCTTTTTAAAGCGAGCCGCGGAATGAAGCTTGAAAATGTAATTGAAATGGTTTACAAAAATCTTAAATAAAAGGGGTATAAAAATGAGTGGTATTTTTTTAATGATTATAGCCGCAGTTGTTGCTTTTGCAGGTACTGCTGTGCTCGGCAAATTTATGATTCCCTGGCTTCACAAGCTTAAATTCGGTCAGACAATCCTTGATATCGGCCCTTCATGGCACAAAAACAAGCAAGGTACACCCACAATGGGCGGCATCACCTTCATCATTTCAATCTGCCTTGCCTGTATTCTCGGCCTTGTTATGAATGCGGGTGCAGACAACTTCCTTATGATCAGCGGTGAAACCCAGACAAAGCTCTGGGCAGGTCTTATTATGGCTCTGCTTTTCGGTCTTATCGGATTTGCCGATGACTACATAAAGGTTGTCAAAAAAAGAAATCTTGGCCTCACAATCGTTCAGAAAACCGTTGTTCAGGTGCTTGTGTGTGCAGGTTATCTTGTGAGCCTTTATCTTTCAATGGGTAAGGATCCGTATATGGTTGTTCCTTTCCTCGGTAATGTCCGTCTCGGCATCTGGTTCTGGATTCTCGGTATTTGTGTGCTTTACGGTGCAATCAATGCTGTTAACTTCACCGATGGTATCGACGGCCTTTGCTCAAGTGTAACCGTTACCTGCGCTTTTGGCTTCATTGTTGTGGCAGTGCTCAACAAGGTGTTCGGTATGGGTATTCTTGCCGCTGCTCTCATCGGCGGCTGTGCAGGCTTCCTTGTCTGGAACAAGCACCCCGCAAAGGTGTTTATGGGTGACACAGGCTCAATGTTCCTGGGTGGTATGGTAGTTGCCCTTGCTTATGCAATTGATGTACCCTGGATTCTTCTTTTTCTTGGTCTTGTTTATGTTATTGAAGCCCTTTCTGATGTTATTCAGATTGGTTATTTCAAGCTCACTCACGGCAAACGCATTTTCAAAATGGCTCCAATTCATCATCATTTTGAAATGAGCGGTTGGAGTGAAAACAAAATTGTTACTGTTTTCTCGGTTGTTAATCTCATTGGCTGTGCAATTGGTGTTGCACTGGTTTATTTTGGCAAAATCGTTTAATTTCAGATATAATCAAAATGTAAAGGGGGAGTAAGATGACGATAACTCAACAAATCAAAAAAAAGTTCAATTCCCGCAAAAGACTTACTCAGATTCCTCGCGTCAAGCCAAAAGCAAAGGATTATGAAGACAAGGGGTTCTGGGCAAAAGGCGGATTTGATGTGATTTTTCTTCTTATTGTGTGCGTTCTGCTCACAATGGGCATCGTTATGATGTTTTCTGCAAGCTACATCAGCGCTCAGGATAAGTACGGAGATCCGTATTATTTCCTCAAACGTCAGGCGGCCTTTGCGGTTTTCGGTGTTGCGGCAATGATGATAATCTCAAAAGTCAATCACAACGTTTTCAGAAAACTTGCTCCTCTTATGTTTATCGTTTCTTTCGTTCTTCTGATTATTGTTCTTATAAATCCTGCAGAGGTTGAGGGTAAGGAGCAGTTCAGCAGGTGGCTTAAAATTCCCATAATCGGGGTGAATTTCCAACCATCGGAGGTTGCGAAATTCGGCTTGATTATTTTCCTTGCCTGGTCATTTGAAAGATATCATAAGCATTTTCAGCTCCGCAAATGGACAATGACTACCTTGTATTTCGGTGTGGTTGCGCTTTTTGCTGCTCTTGTTTTTGCAGAAGACCATCTTTCCGGCGCAATTCTGATGCTTGGTATCGGACTTCTTATGGGCTTTTTGGGTGGTGTTGATTGGAAGCTTTATGCCGCAGGAGCTATTTTTGCAATTGTTGTAGTAGTTGCTGTAATTGCTTATATAAAATCTATTCCGGAAGCTGAGCATGAAACCCAGAACTATATGATTAAACGAATCATTTTCTGGCTGGAAAAAGACCTTAGTGATACAAATTCAAGATATCAGACCAACCAGTCACTTTTTGCTCTTGGTTCAGGCGGCTTCTTCGGTCTTGGTCTCGGCAACTCAAAGCAGAAATTCCTTTATCTTCCCGAACCGCAGAACGACTTTGTTTTTGCTGTTGTCGGTGAGGAATTGGGCTTCCTGGGTTGCTCCTTCATCGTTGTTCTTTTTGCTCTTCTTGTATGGAGAGGCTTTTCAATTGCTCTCAAGGCTCGTTCAACCTTCGGCAGACTTATGACAATGGGTATTGTTGTTCAGGTGGGCTTGCAGACAATCCTCAACATTCTCGTTGTTACGGATATGATGCCGAACACAGGTATCAGCCTCCCGTTTTTCAGCGCAGGCGGTACTTCGTTGATGATGCTTCTTGCAGAAATGGGATTTGTGCTCTCTGTTTCAAGAAGCTCAAGAATCAGTAAAAAAGGTGTGTAAATATGCTTAATAACAAAAAAATACTCTTTGCTGCAGGCGGCACGGGCGGACATATAAACCCCGCTCTTGCAGTTGCAGGCTATATCAGAGAAAATTATCCCGATGCTCAGATTCTTTTTGCAGGCACTCCCAACAAAATGGAGGCAAAGCTTGTGCCTGCCGCAGGATTTGATTTCACCACAATTGAAATCAGTGGTTTTCAGCGTGATTTCAGCATTCAGGGAATCAAAGATAATATTTCAACTATTTTCAAGCTCATCAGATCACTCCCGAGAGCCAAGGCAATTATCAGGGATTTTCAGCCCGATGTTGTAATCGGCTTCGGCGGTTATGTAAGCGGTCCTGTTGTGAGAGCTGCGGCAAAGCTTGGCGTACCCACCGCTGTTCACGAGCAGAACGCTTTTCCCGGGGTTACAAACAAGCTTCTTGCAAAGCAGGTTGACAGAGTTATGGTAACAACCAAAGCTGCTGAAGGCTATTTTGATGCCAAAAATCCCGTTACCGTAACAGGTCTTCCCGTAAGAGGGGAGATGCTTCGCGCTGACCGTGAAATCAGCCGTGCAGAGCTTGGTATCAATGACGACACACCTCTCATTCTTTCAATGGGCGGCAGTCTTGGTGCGTTGGCTATCAATAAGGCTGTAAAAGAGCTTATTCTCAACCGTTACGAGTCAAAGAAATGTGCATTTCTTCACGCAACAGGCTCAAACGGTGTCACAATGATAGAAGACCTCAATTCAAAAATAGATATGGATGCAAATTCTCACGTTATGCTCAGAGAATACATCACCGATATGGACAGATGTATGGCGGCGGCTGATCTTGTGGTTTGCCGTGCAGGTGCAAGCACCCTCAGTGAGCTTCAGGTTATGGGCAAGGCTTCAATTCTTGTGCCTTATCCCTATGCCAGTGAAAATCATCAGTATTTCAACGCAAAAGACCTTGCAGACAATAATGCTGCAATCATCATTGAAGAAAAAGACCTTAGTGGTGAAAAACTTATTTCTGTTGTTGACCTTCTTGTTTCAAATATGGACAAGGTCATAGAGTATGGCGATAATGCCAAAAAAATGGCAGTTACCGACGCTTCTGCAAGAATCACAAACTGCCTTCTTGAAATTGTGAAATAATTTTCACCATTCCTGCCCCTCGGCATACAATGTTAGCAGATTGTATATCGCGGGGGTAAATATGAGTTGCTTGATAATTGAAGGAAAGAAAAAGCTCGGCGGAGAGATTTCTGTTCACGGAGCCAAAAACAGCGCTCTGCCCATTCTTGCGGCAAGCGTGGCGGTGGGGGAAGAGTGTGTAATTTCAAATTGCCCTCAGCTTTCCGATGTCAGGGCAACGGTCAATATTCTCCGCGGACTTGGTTGTCGTGCGGAGGTCAGCGGCTCAGACATAACTATAAATTCCAAAAGTTTGGCTTTTAATGAAATTCCCGATTCACTTATGAGGGAGCTGCGCTCATCATTCATTTTTATGGGTGCGTTGTTGTCGCGAGCAGGCAGAGCGGTTATGTGTGCGCCCGGCGGATGTGAAATCGGTGTACGTCCCGTGGATATTCACTTGCTTGCTTTCAGGCAGATGGGTGTCTGTATCCGCGAGGAAGCAGGCAGAATAGTCTGCGAAGCGCCCGAGGGTCTGAAGGGGGCAGAAATCAACCTTTCTTTTCCAAGCGTCGGCGCAACAGAAAACATCATTCTTGCCGCTGTCAGGGCAAAAGGCACAACCTACATAAAAAATGCTGCCGCTGAGCCCGAAATCAAAGATCTTGCCGATTTTCTCAATTCCTGCGGAGCCGATATAATCGGAGCAGGGGGAAGCACGGTTGTTGTTCACGGCAAAGAAAAGCTTCACGGTGCCGATTTTACCGTTATGCCCGACAGAATTGTAGCAGTTAGCTACCTTGCCGCGGCGGCGGTGACAGGCTCTGAGCTGATTGTTGCAAATGCCTGCCCCGGGCATATCTCAACTGTGCTGTCTGCCTTTGAACAGTCGGGCTGCAGGTTTGAATACGAAACAAATAAAATCAGAATTTCCTCTCCTTGCAGACTAAACAGAATGGAAACAATCAGAACAATGCCGTATCCGGGCTTTCCTACGGATTGTCAGGCAATAATAATGGCAATGGCCGCTGTTGCAAGGGGAACAACAATAATCAACGAAAATATTTTTGAAAGCCGCTTCCGTCACGTTGGTGAGCTCAACAGAATGGGTGCAGACATCACCGTTACAGGTCGCAGTGCCATTGTCAACGGTGTCGGCAGTCTCTATGGCTCCTGCGTCAAGGCGACGGACTTAAGAGGCGGAATGGCACTTGTGCTTGCAGCTCTCAACGCAGAGGGCAAAAGCACAATTGAAAACACAGAATTTATCGACCGTGGCTACGAAAAGCTTCAGCGTGATCTCAGCCTCATCGGTGCGGATATAAGGAGGGAATAAAATGGCGGGACTTACACAGGAAGAATTGGCAAAAATGCTTCCTGAAAGGCGCAAAGCCTATGAAAAACGTCGTAAAAAGGTTCAACGCAACCGAATGATTTTTGCTTCGTTTGTTTCAATTCTTATTTTGCTTTTAACGGTTTTGGTTCTATCGCTTACCGTCTTTTTTAAGATTGACACAATCACTGTCAACGGAACAAGCCGATATGAAACCGACCAGATTATAGCCGTTTCCGGCATTCAGAAGGGTAAAAATCTCTTCCTTTCAAGTGTCAACAAGGCTCAGGATAATATTTCCTCACAGCTCACTTATCTTTCGGAAGTGAGTGTTACAAGAAAGCTAAGTCGG
>JAZQYU010000078.1:0-13717 GCA_045633685.1 Acutalibacteraceae bacterium
TTTTCATTTTATGTCCTTGTAATTTCAGTGGAAGTGAATCTGAGTATATTTTTGAGTGTATCAAGAACATCTCTCAATGCGGCTTCAACGCTGGCAACATCACCGCAAATCACCAAAGAACCGCTGAATCTGTCAACAAAAACAATGTCAACGTCTGCTGCCTTTGTGGCAACATCTGCACCAATAATTGCCGCCTCACTGGGAGTGATTGTCATAATCCCAAGTGCTCCGCGCTTTTTACTTACAACACCTAATTTTTTATATAAGTCGGGTTCAGGGTTAGCAATAAGATGCGCCATTGTAACCTGCTTGCCCGGAACAAATTCCTGAATTATACGGGCCTTATCCTGAAAAGCATCTGACATCTTAACACCCCGTTACATAAGAGAATTGAAAATTTCGGGTCTGGGATTTGGAATAACAACGCTGGAAACAACCATACCTTCGGCATTTTCAGTGTTGATTCCGCAGGCAACAGCCTCATTAACAGCGGCAACCTCGCCTGTCAGAATAACAAAGGATTTTCCGCCGATACCTGTGCCAAGCCTTACATCCATAAGACTTACATCAGCCGCCTTAACAGCGGCATCAGAAGCATAAACTGCGGCAGTAACGCTGAAAAATTCCATAACACCGAGTGCGTTTGTATCAACAGGCTCAACTGCAGCATTGATTGCAGAAATAACCTGCGGATGAACTCTGGGAATCAAGCATTTGTCAACTGTGTTGGCGCCACCAATCAAAGCACCCGCTTCAAGAGAGGCATTAACAGCGGCAACCTCACCTGTGAAGAGAATATAATACTTACCTGGGCAACCTGCTCGTGCAAAAATCAGATCAGTATCAGCTGCTTTAAGAATTGCATCGGCAGCTTCAATACCTTTGGCAATGCTGTTAAGCTCCAAAAAACCTATTGTCTCGTACATTTCTCTTCACCCCTATCTTTCTATAATAATTACTTCACCGACTGAGGTAACTCTTCCGTCAATTGAAGCGTGGATATTAGCACCCATTTTGCCTTCAGGGCACTTAGCAATGAGCTGACCGCATTTTACGCTGTCACCAACATTCACAACAGCTTCAGCGGGAACGCCTATGTGCTGTCTGACAGGAATTTCAACCTTATCGGGAGTAAATTCTTTGCAATGTTTAATAGTATAATCGTAATATTTTCCTGCTCCTGCGCGAATTGCGGCACGCTTGGAGGGGATTTTTCTGTATTCACGGTTAATATTCACCGTGTATTCCTCACCTGTTTTCTGATATCTGATACCATTTTTGGTAAGTTCCTTTTTAACAAGTGAGTTAACCTTCCTCGGTTGCAACTGCATGGGGCAGGCATAAAGCTCACACACACCGCATTCGCAACAAAGAAGAGCATTGACCACAACAGGGTCACCAATCATTTCTTCAACTGAGCCACGGGCGATCTTTCGCATAATTTTGTGCGGCTCAATGGGATGTCCGAGCATATTTCTCGGGCACATCTGAGTGCAGAAATTACACTGAATACACGCAGATTTAGCGCGATTCAGGGTATGTTCAACAGGTGTCTGATGAAGCGAAGGCAATCTGCCTGATTTCGGAAGAATAATATAACCTGATGTTGTTTTTGTTACAACTGATTTCAACGCTTCTTCCTTTGTCATGGGCTTACCCATCATAGGGCCGCCACAGATTACAAAATAATCTTCAATATTTGCTCCACCAGCAAGTTCAAGACAATCTTTGAAGGATGTTCCAAGCGGAACATTAAGAACAACAGGCGCACTTACTTCACCTGTCATTGTGAGATATTTATGGGTGAAATTTATGCCGTTGATGGCATCATAGACAGCACATACAGTTGCAACATTTGATACAACGCAGCCCACATCAAGGGGAATACCGCCCGCAGGGACAACCTTGCCTGTAACTTCACATACAATAACCTGCTCATCTCCTGCCGGATAAAAGCTGTCCATTTTATGAATTTTAACCTTTGAAGCAAGAGCGAGAATTGCAACCTCAAGAGATGCAATTTCTTCTTTGTAGCCTTTTTTGAGCGCAATAGTACAGTCCGCCGCACCCAAGTGCTCACGGATTGCCTCACAAGCTGAGATGATTTCCCTTGCTTTGTTGCACATTATGTATCTGTCAGTACGCAGAAGAGGCTCACACTCAGCCGCATTGATGATAAGATGTTCAACCTTAGCATTATACTTTATATGAGTAGGAAAGCCTGCACCGCCACAACCGACAATGCCTGCATCAAAAACTTTCTGGGTTAAATTCAATTATTTCACCTGCTTTTTGAGCTTTTTAAGCTCTCTGTCAACTTCGAGAGTGTCAATAATTCCTACAATAGCACAATCGATAGCAATATCATCCTTGCCGAGGGCACGCCTTGCAGTGCTGCCACTGACAACAAGAACTCTCTCCCCTACACCTGCGCCAACAACGTCTGCTGCAACAAAAGTGTCACCTTCAGTTTTATTGGTTTCAACCTCTTTAACCACCATAAGCTTGAGGCCGGAGAGGGTTTCTTCTTTTTTGGTTGCCCACACATGGCCTATAACCTGACAAATTATCATGGGGCTTCCTCCTAATCAACAAATTCAACTTTTATGTTTGAATGATTAAATATATCTTTGGCTGACGGTGTGATAACCGTACCTTTTTTAAGACGAACTATATCACCCTGAGCTTTTTCACAAAGAGTGACAGCAAGCTTTTCGGTGATTACTTTGTCAACCGAATTGTCTGCGATGGCATCCTTGTTGAGATTTTTTCCGTACCATTGCTGGCGTATAAGCTCCACACCAAAAGAGCGCAAAGAATTGACATAGCCCTCAAACATTGAATAGAAGGCTCTGTTAGCAGTTTCTTTATACTTTCTGTGTGGTAAAGCAGATTCAAGAAGATAAACTTTTTTGCCGCTTAACAACGCTTTGGTCACCGCACAAGGCACAGCTCTGCAATCTCTGCCCAGAGCACAATCAGCCAGCTCAGCACAGGTCAGTTCACAAATAAAAACACATTCATACGATGAAACATCTCCATTGTATGAGTCTATTGTTTTAAATGAATACTTTTCCTGAGCAAAGGCAGGCAAATCGTTTTCTTTGCCGATAAGAAGTGCAACAGGCTTTCCTGTGCCCTTAACACAAGGTGCTTCACCTGATGAAACAGATTTGAGCACTTCTTTGGTTACGAGCTCAACCAAAGCTTCAAATGATACGTTTTCCATAATTCGTCCTCAAATTAAAAGATTTTTCCCTTGGAATCTTTATCAAGACAGCAAGCATTTGCTTCATCAAAATCAATATGCATTGCAAGTGCAAAATTAGGATTAACCCTGATAATAACATCTTCAAAGGTTACGGGACGCGAGGTATGAACACGCACTTTAACACTCTGAGAATCAGAAACACCATACTTTTCTGCATCTGCAGGAGTCATATGAATATGATTTTTTGCAACGATAACGCTCTTAGTGGCATTATAACAGCCACACTCACTCACAAGATAAACATCACCTGCACCGTTTAAATCACCGGAAAGATTAACAGGGGCTTTGATGCCCAGGCTTCGGCAATCAGTCATTGAAAGTTCAACCTGAACTGCTTTTCTTTCGGGACCGAGAACGGCTACATTTGTAATTTCACCCTTAGAAGTAACAAGCTTTATTCTTTGCTCGCTTAAAAATTCACCGGGTTGGGACAAGTCTCTTTTTTTAGTTAGGGTTGCACCTTTACCAAAAAGAGTTTCTACAGCCTCTTTGGTTAAGTGCACATGTCTTGCCGAAGCTTCAACGGGAATTGATGCTTCTGAATTATCAAGGCTCGAAACAACACGGGCAACTATTTCTCTGATTTGATTTTCAGTCATAATAACCCTCCTTAGTCATACTGACCTGATACTTTTTTGCAAAACATAATGTAAACACAACTACTCAGACGGTTTAATGCTTCGACAATGTCGGAGCGTGTAACCTTATCATCCTGAGTGAAGGCTGTAACTGCAAGAAGTTCAGCTTCTCTGATAAAAGTTCTCACGTTATTCAGAGCAACACAAACCTCCCCCATTGAATAATGGGGAACTGAGTGTTCAATACCGAACTCTTCTGTCAGGTGGTGAGAAACATATCTCAATCTTTGAGAATTCATACCTAACAGTTTGATTTCGGGTACGGGTTCATCCTTAACCTCGCATGCAAGCAGAATCTGAACAAAGTTCAACACTTCATCGAGATCGCGGGCAATATTGCCATACCCTGCGTTTTCGACAGTTACCTGAGCTGACATAATCAACGCTTCAAGCGAATCAAATTTACCTCTCAAGAGAATACGCGGATGGTCTTTTTTTACAAGAAGATTTTCTCTGAGATGAGTCATATATTCAGGCTTTTCTGAATATCCTTCACCTGTTTCAAAATCAATGAAACGGCGACTGCCGGACTTTTTAATAGGGCTGTAGCTCATAACACCTTTTCCGAAGCTTCCGCCTGAGGCTGAAGAATCTTCAAAAATAAGCTCAAGAGAGTTTGATTTAAGATATTCTTTGGCAAGTGGTGTCACAAAAGTTCCTTTTTTAACGCGAATCTTACTGTCACACTGCTTTATCTTACCGCATCTTAAATCAGCTTCTGTTAAAATCTCCAATGCGTATCCTCCTTTCTGTAGGTAAACTCACAGCGGCAACTGCCGGACTTCCCTAAAAATTACTGACGATCACAGTTGTCAAGTGAGGGAAGAATGAATTCAACTTCGCTGTGGGGACGAGGAATAACGTGAACAGAAACGAGCTCGCCAACTCTTGAAGCTGCTGCAGCACCGGCGTCTGTTGCTGCCTTAACTGCACCAACGTCGCCTCTAACCATAACAGTTACAAGACCGCCACCAACGTGTACCTTACCGATAAGGTTAACGTTTGCTGCCTTAACCATTGCGTCGGCTGCTTCAATTGAGCCTACGAGTCCTTTTGTTTCGATCATTCCGAGTGCCTGTAATGTTGCCATGAGAATTCCTCCTAAAATAAAATTCTTTATTTATTGAAAAGGCTTATGCCTTAACAAACTCAGTTTGATGCCAGACGACGTAAAATTTCTTTGGTGATTGCATCAACGTCATTTGGCGAAATTTCGGTTGAAGATGCCTTAGGCTCTTCTTTTTTTACCTGAATCGGAGCAGGAACAGGTTCATCTTTTTTGACATGAACCTTACTGCGCTTAATATATTCATCATAACCTGCATTTATAGCTTCATTGAATGAGCCACCGTAAACAGGCTTTGATTTCTGTGTTGACTGTGCCACGCTGACACCGACTTTAGCGGGAGCGGGGTTGCTGCCTCTCAAATCTTCAAGCTCTTTGGCTCCGAACGCAACGCGTCTGATATTGATAAGATTGAGAGGAGTAATATTATCGGAAGTTGCACTACCACCGACAGCGCCGCATCCAAGAGTAAGTGCAGGAGCAAGATTTGTTGTTGCACCAACACCACCCAAAGCACCGGGTGTGTTTACAAGGAGCCTTGAAACAGGCTTTTGCAACGCAAATTCACGAATAACATTTTTATCCTGAGAATGGATTGTCATAGTATGGCCTACACCCTCGTTATAGAGGATTTCCATACATCTTTCACAAGCTTCTTCCCAATTGTTTTCGGTATAGAAAGCAAGTATGGGACAAAGCTTTTCTCTTGAATAGGGATTGGTTTTGCTGACATCGGTCTGTTCGGATACAAGAACTCTTGTTCCATCGGGAATTGAAATACCGGCCATTTCAGCAATAACCTGAGCACTTTTTCCAACAATCTTGGGATTCATTGTACCATTGGCTCTCAAAATAAAGCGAGAAACCTTAAGGCTTTCTTCTTCATTAAGGAAATAACCGCCCTGGCGCTTAACCTCAGCAACGACTTTGTCTTTGATACAATGCTCGGTAACGATGCTTTGCTCAGAAGCGCAGATTGTACCATTATCAAAAGTTTTGCTGTCAAAAATACGTTTTACTGCAGCAGGAATATCTGCAGTTTTTTCTATGTAGGCAGGGCCGTTACCGGGACCAACACCGATTGCAGGGTTACCAGAAGAATATGCGGCACGTACCATTGCTTCACCGCCGGTAGCAAGAATAACACCAATATCTCTGTGCTTAAGAAGTGTGTTTGTAGCATCTATTGTGGTAAGTGCAATTGACTGCACAACATTATCGGGAGCACCTGCCCTTTTGGCTGCCGCCTGAATAATTCTGACAGTTTCAAGAATACAATTTTTGGCATTGGGATGAGGGCTTATAACAATAGCATTGCCCGCCTTGATTGAAATAATAGATTTGTACATTGTGGTTGAAGTCGGGTTTGTTGAGGGAATCAAAGCCGCCACAACACCCATGGGAACACCAACTTCAATAATTCCGTCACCATTATCTTCTTTGATAATGCCGACTGTTTTCATATCTTTACAATAATCATATGTAATTGTGCTGCCAAGAAGATTTTTGAGAACCTTATCCTCCCACACGCCGAATCCTGTTTCTTCAACAGCCATTTTAGCAAGAGTCTGTGCGTTGGCGGCACAATCCTTGGCTATTTCGCAAATAATATGGTCAATCTGCTCCTGAGAGAGTTTTGACAACTCTTTCTGTGCCTTTTTAGCATTGGCTACAAGGTCACGGACTTCCTGTATTGACTGCAAATCTCTGTCTAAAGTCATACCGCACTCTCCTTCATAATCGGGCAATCAGCAATTTTACAAACTCTGTCTGCAAAGGCTTCACAAGCAGCCTTGCAAGCTGATTGTTCACCTGAAATCAATGCTCCTGCAAAGTTGGTTTCCGACGGAGGACCGTAGAAAACTCTCATTTCAACATCTGCAATTTTCAATGCATCGTCTATTCCGCAAATTGCTTCTGACGGAGGAGCAATAAGATACGCAAGTGAGGTACCTTCCGCAACCCCTGCCTGCTCAGAAAGATATGAGCCTGATCTCGAGATACAATGAGCAAAATAAGCAATTGAATCATCGTTATTAGCGCTGTAAAACGCTGCATCATTTTCTATATAGCTTACTGCAGCGTTAACTCCGCTTTTAACCTCAGCAGGGTCAGGAGCACCTAAAATGCCTATAAATTCGCCTGCCAAAGCAGTTGAAGCATTTGAAGAGCCTGCATACATACTTCTTGCATACACAACACAGCAGTTAGCTTTTTTGGTGGCTTCATCAAGGGCGGCATAAGAAACATCGTCACAATCGGTTGTGATGATACCAAGACTGTGAACATCTTCCGCAGCATTGAGTGAAGCTAAAAGCGCTTTATCAGCATTGGGAATAATCTGAACACTCAACACATTTGTTATTAATCTGTCGCCTCTCATTTTGCCGCCTCCTTATTTTTTCAGATTAACTCCGCTTGCCTTGTTTTTAATAATCAGATCGATTACTTCTGCAAGGTAAGCTCCTGCTTCAACAGCAGTAATACCGCCTGAATGGATATTAGAAACAACGGTTCTGTTGGCTTCAGGCATACCAACCTTTGAACCATATGTGATATAAGCACTCATACTTTCGGCTGTACCGAGACCCGGTCGCTCTCCGATTAAAATGCAAGTAACTTTTGAACCAATAACCTCACAAGCGTGATCCATACAGCCTACTCTGCCATATTTAACAAAGAACGGTGTACCAACACTGTAGCCAAGAGATTTAACCCCGTCTATAACCGAGGGAAGAACATTCTCAATATTGGCCTCTATTGCCTTTGAGCTTAATCCGTCAGAAATAATAAACTGGACATCGGGATTAGCTGTGCAAGCGGACTTAATTGCAGAAACTGTCTCTGAGGAGAACTTTCTGCCAAGATCGGGTCGGGTCAGATGCTCATTTCTGTCGGAGCAACAAGTGACAAACGAAGGGAGATTGAGCTTTTTGATTAACTCTTCACTTACATCTGCAAAAACAGAGTCTCTTGCCGCCGCGTGGTCTGCCCTGAGAGCAAGCAGGGTCTGTGTTTTGAGTCTGGGACCTGCTTTGCCCACACCAATTCTTGCAGGGGTTTTGTTCATCATTCTTGCAAGACCGTCTTCATCAGCGGGATTAGCAAGAAGAGGGACACTTTTAACTTCTTTGGAGGTGATATCAACAAGGTCACCTGCATCATTGTTTACAACACTGCTTACAACGGAAGAAATTTCTTTCTCGGTTTTTATAGTGTTGCCTTGTTGGGCAAGCTTCTGCAAAACAGCCTGAACAATGTTTTCTACTGCGTTATTTTCCATTGAGCTTACCCCCTCTTTTTAAGAAATATTGTGGGGTCACCTGCGTATTTGGTAAGCTTACCATTTTCGGTGATACCCATTTTTTCAAGCCATTCGTCAAATTCTCTGATAGGACGAAGACCGAGGATTTCACGGATAGTTGTTGCGTCGTGATATGCATTGGTCTGATAATTGAGCATAATATCATCACTTGTGGGAACTCCGAGAATATAGTTAACACCGCAGGTACCAAGCAAAAGTGAAAGAAGCTCAATATCATTCTGATCCGCCATCATATGGTTGGTATAGCAACAGTCACATCCCATAGGAATTCCTGAAAGCTTACCCATAAAATGATCTTCAAGTCCTGCTCTGATAACCTGACGGTTGTCATAAAGATATTCAGGTCCGATAAAACCGACAACTGTGTTAACCATAAAGGGTGAAAACTCTTTTGCAAAGCCATAGCAACGAGCTTCCATAGTAACCTGATCGGCACCAAAGTGAGCATCACTTGAAAGCTCAGAACCCTGACCTGTTTCAAAATACATAACATTGGGACCTGTTGCCGTTCCGTGCTGAAGCATAAGCTGCTTCGCTTCACGCACAATGTCGGTAGTGAAACCGAAGGCTTCGTTACCCTTCTGACTGCCTGCAATACTCTGAAAAATCATATCACAGGGAGCTCCGCGTTTAACAGCTTCAATCTGGGTTGTAATATGACCCAGAACACAAATCTGTGTTGGAATTTCAAATTCATTTTTAATTTCGTCAAAGCGCTTGAGAACTTCACTAAGGCTTGAAATGGTATCATTAACCGGGTTAAGACCAATCAAAGCGTCACCACAACCATAGCTGAGGCCTTCAAAGAGAGAAGCTGTTATGCCCTCAACATTGTCGGTAGTGTGGTTAGGTTGAAGTCTTGTGGAAAGTGTTCCTCTTACACCGATTGTTGTGTTACAATGAGCAGTTACGCGAATCTTTGAAGCCGCATAAATCAAATCAAGGTTTGACATAAGCTTACAGACACCTGCAATAACCTCACTTGTAAGTCCTCTTGAAAGGTGACGGATATCACGCTCGGTTGTATCATGAGAAAGAATGTATTCGCGAAGCTCACCGATAGTCCAGTTGCGTATTTTGTTATAAATCGGTTCGCTGACTGCATCCTGAATAATTCTTGTAACATCATCCTGCTCATAAGGAACAACAGGATTTTCACGAAGGTCACTGACAAGAAGATTTGAAAGTACTTCCTTGGCAGCAATTCTTTCAGTTCCGCTTGAAGCGGCAATACCTGCAAGAATGTCACCTGACTTTTCTTCATTTGCTTTGGCAAGAACATCTTTGACATCTTTGAACTGATATGTTTTGCCTAAAATCACAGTCTTTAATCGCAAATAAATGACCTCCTATCCAAAAATCAGAGTTTTGACAACAACGGGAATTACAAGCCCGTCCATAAGCGGCTTTCCGAAATCCACAAAGTCGCCGTCGTCAACGCTGATGCTGTCGATTGAAATAATATCTCGTTTATTATTATAAATTCTGTTCATTGCCTGCCCAAGAGCTTTCGCAATGTCACATTCTGTAACTACTATAATCGGTTCATTTTCACCAAGGAGTGAATCAAGAGCTTCACCGATACAGCCGGCGAGAGTTCCTATTTCTCCATAGCTTGGATTTCGGTATCCCTTAAAACCGAGAACAAGACTCCTGGTGTCACTCTGATTCATAAACCAGTTGATTTTGTTTTTTATAAAACTAACATCACCGTCAAAAGCCCTTTTTTGCTCATCATCACTGAGCTTGAGCACAGGTACGTTTTTCAGAGGCAATACTTTTTCAGAATATGAAATTGTACTACCTGAAATTGAAGTTGTGTATGACCCTGCACCAACAACGGTTGCACGGATTGTTTCTTTAGCCTGAATAAGCCTGAAATCACTCAACAACCTGCCCTGTCGGATCGCCTGACCGAGAAGAACGCCGATATCACCATATTTCAGCTCTTCTGTATGAGTGTTATAAACACAGTCAGCAACTCCGCCGGAAAAGCAAATTGCTTTTATTGGCTTAGAAAGGTTGAAATCAGAACTGCCATGAGTCGTGATTTGGCTGAGCAAATCAGATCTTTCATAAATTCCAAGCATCTGTTCAAGAAGATGTGCCATCTCACAGCATATTTTAAAAACATCAGCTTTGGTGATTTTTCTGCCGACTTCAATTGACACACCAAGCTTTTCGGCAATCAACCCGGCACTGGGGCTTATATATTCAACGGTGTAATCAGGGCTAAGCTTCATCTGCCTACCGCCGATATCTACACATCCTTTGGCAACTACCTTGCCGCAATCAAAAACAACAACATTAGTCGTTCCGCCGCCGATGTCGAGGTTAACCGCAACGCAAGCATTTTCTTCGGAATAGCTCTGAGCACCGCTACCCTTACCTGCAATAACAGATTCAAGGTCGGGACCCGCTGTGGACACAAC
The DNA here is from genome assembly GCA_045633685.1 of Acutalibacteraceae bacterium. Taxonomy (GTDB): domain Bacteria; phylum Bacillota; class Clostridia; order Oscillospirales; family Acutalibacteraceae; genus CAG-488. The sequence goes on from JAZQYU010000078.1 coordinate 10,733, forward strand.
AAATTCCCCTGCAAAATCACTCAGCTTTTCAAGAACAAGGGCTGAATTTTCTTTTCTTGCGCTTTCGCCTGTGATGATAACTGCGCCTGTTTGTGTGTCGGTAGGTGTAAAGCCGGCTTTCGCAAACTCGCAAGCCACAATATCACGGACTTTGTCACCATCGATAAGATAGGAATTGACAAGGGGCGTTGTGTAAATATCACTTTTATAAATAACCTCTTTGTCAACAATGGAAATATGCGGCACAGAGAAAAATCCTGCCATATTTTCCATAACAATTTTTGAAAATATAACCTGAGTTGTGGAAGTCCCGATGTCAATGCCAACACTTAAAATGCCGTCATTCATCGCCACACCCCCACAAATACCTATTATTAGAGTAATTATAACATCATATTGTGTATTTTACAACATTTTTTTACTGATTTATATAGATATATTTATCTTTTTCGTTGAAGATTTTTCGTCTGTTGGACAAAATCACCAAAAGAAACATCAATTATATAAACAAATCAACAAGCAAGGCTATTCTGCCTTTTTTGCTTTTTGAAGAATCGTCTTTAATTCTTGCTCTGCCTTTACCCTTAAGCACGAGCTTATCCCCTGCCTTGAGCCTGAAATCCGGCTTAAAAATCTGTTCATCATTAACAAAAACCAGCCCCTTGTCAATGAACTCAACCGACTTTGTGCGTGATAACGAATACACGCCGCCGACAACAGCATCAAGACGCGGACTGGCAACAAAACAGCAAATTTCACGAACAGAAACATTCTTTGAAAAATCAGGCTTTTTTTCAACCTTTGAAATCTTAAGCGTTCCCCTGCCGGCAGAAGAAAAATTCTGATTTATGAAAGCGGCAATACTGTCTTTTGCGAAGAAATAGCACCCTTTATCATCAACAATTATGTCACCAAGCTTTTCTCTTTTTATTCCCAGACCTGTTAGAGCACCGAGATAATCTCTGTGAGTAAGGGTTGAAAAATTGTCTTTATCAGCTCTGAATGTAACGAATGGTTCATCTTCAGGATTTTCTTTAACAAAAGCTTCAAGGTCATCAACATAAAACGGAAGAAAAACAACCGTCTTTCTTTCCGCATCCTCATATCCGCCATACAAAATCCAGCGGACATCCTTTTGTCTTTTCAGAAAAGATACAGCAATGCCCTGCTTTCTCAAATCAAGAAAATCCGTAGTGGTAATCATTGAATTCTTTTCACATTCTGCAATTTTATCTTTAATCTGCGAAAGGAGAAGCTCATCTTCGGTCATAGTATCACCCCGACGGCAATTATACCATATATTGAAAAAAGTAGCAATATATATTGCATATATAGTTTTTTTATGGTATCATTCAAAAGTAAACTTTTTTAGGAGGAATTCCAATGAATATACCTAGACCCGAACATCCCAATCCTCAGTTTCAGCGCGCTGTGTGGATGAATCTCAACGGAGAATGGGATTTTAAATATGATAACGAAACAAGCGGTGAATGCAAAGGCTACAACAACCCGGACGCCGAATTTGATCAGAAGATTATTGTACCATTCTGCCCCGAAAGCAAGCTTTCCGGCATTGGTAACACAGACTTTATCCTCGGCGTATGGTACAAAAGAACAGTTACTTTGCCTGAGATTTTTCTCAACAAGAGAATCGTTCTCCATTTTGGTGCATGCGACTTTTTGACAAAGGTTTACATAGATGGTGAACTCGTAGGCACACATAAAGGCGGTTATTCATCGTTTAATTTCGATATAACCAAGTTTATCAAGAAAAATGAATTTACAATCACTGTTTATGCCAAGGATGACACAAGAGAATATATGCAGTCAACAGGTAAGCAGAGCTACAGATACGCCTCTTGGGGTGGTTTTTACACCCGAACAACAGGTATCTGGCAGACTGTATGGATTGAAGCAACACCCAAATCATACATTGAAAGTGTAAAATATTATCCCAATGTCGATAACTGCTCCGTTGACATCAAAGCTGTTGTCCGCGGTGAGGGCAAATTTGAAGCGGTAGCGCTCTATGAAAACCGTGTTATGGGTGTCGCAAGCGCTGTCACAAACGGCGGTTGCGTTGATTTGCATCTTGACCTTATGGAAAAACATGAGTGGAATGTGGGCGATGGTCAGTTGTATGACCTTGAGTTAAAATTCTGCGAAGATAAAGTTCAGAGCTATTTCGGTCTTCGTTCAGTCCGCCTTGACGGAATGAAATTCTTAATCAACAACAAATCAGTTTTTCAGCGTCTTGTGCTTGATCAGGGATTTTATCCCGACGGAATTTATACGGCACAAACTGAAGATGAGCTTAAACGTGACATTCAGCTTTCACTTGATGCCGGCTTCAACGGTGCAAGACTTCACGAAAAGATTTTTGAGCCCCGTTTCCTTTATCATTGCGACAAAATGGGCTATCTTGTGTGGGGAGAATATCCCAACTGGGGTCTTGACCAGTCACGACCCGACTCTGTTTTCACTATTCTTCCGGAGTGGATTGAAGAAGTTAACCGTGACTTCAATCACCCCTCAATTATCGGTTGGTGCCCATTTAATGAAACTTGGGATAAGCACGGTTGCAAACAATTTGACGATGTATTGGAGCTGGTTTATAACTGCACCAAAAATCTTGACACTACCCGCCCCTGCATCGACACAAGCGGTAACTTCCATGTAGTAACTGATATATTTGATGTCCACGACTATGAGCAGGATGTAGCTATTTTTAAAGCAAACTACGACAAGCTTATGACCGAGGGAGTTCTTTATGACAGATTTGCCGACCGTCAGCAGTATAACGGTGAACCTACCTTTGTAAGCGAATATGGCGGAATTCAGTGGAGCAAGGATGAAGCATCCTGGGGCTACGGTAATGCTCCCAAGAGCGAAGAAGAATTTATAGCAAGATACAAGGGTCTGACTGATGCTCTACTCGACAACAATCAGATGTTCGGCTTCTGCTACACTCAGTTATATGATGTT